>DINP01000019.1 GCA_002426025.1 Bacteroidales bacterium UBA5537
GAACGCAATTACTCTGAATCCAAAATCAAAGTGCAAACCTATTCAGTTGAACTTGAAACCCGTAAAAACGAGCTGCTTCAGTTGCAGAAGGAGAATCTGCAATCGCAGTTCGAAACGCTGCGCAGCCAGGTGAACCCGCACTTTTTATTCAACAGCCTGAATGTACTTACTTCTCTTATCAAGATAGAGCCTGAACTTGCCGAACAGTTTACCATTCAATTGTCAATGGTATATCGCTATGTGCTTGAAAATAAGGAGAAAGACCTGGTGAGCCTCGAAACGGAATTGGATTTTCTGAAAGCCTACACTTTTCTGCTCGACATCAGGTTTTCGGGCAAGATGAAGGTGGTAATAAACCTTACGGATGACAAACTTCAGTTAAAAGTGGTACCACTCGCGTTACAGTTGCTGATTGAGAATGCGATAAAACACAACACTTTTTCCAGGAAACAACCTCTGCAGGTTGATGTTTTCAGCGAAGCAGATTATCTGGTTGTTAAGAACAATCTTCAGTTGCGCGAGTCGTATGTTCAGTCAACAGGCGTGGGTCTCGAAAACATTGCCAGCCGCTATGCTTTTTTTACCGATCGCAAAACTGTTTCAGGTGTTGAAGGGGATAGCTTTGTTGTAAAAGTACCTTTGTTGTAATTCCTGTGCTTTATCAATTTTTTGCATCCGCAAATTAAAAATAAACCCAAATGCCCTCAGTTATGAAAGTAGTTATTATTGAAGATGAAGAACTTGCAGCCCGCCGGCTCGAAAGCCTGATTAAAGAATGTGCTCCCGACACAGAGGTTTTAGCCAAACTTGAATCGGTTGAAGAAGCAGTTGCATGGTTTAAAGGTCATCCATCGCCCGATCTTATTTTTCTCGATATTCATCTCGAGGACGACCTGAGCTTCAATATTTTTGAAAAAGTTAAAGTTGATTCTCCGATTATTTTCACTACAGCTTTCGATGAATATGCCATCAGGGCTTTTAAAATGCGTAGCATTGACTACCTGCTAAAGCCCATCGTGCAGGAAGAACTGGCGCGAAGTCTCGAAAAGTACCGCGAATATACAACGGTAAAACAGCCAGATATGGAGGCGCTTTTCAAAATGATCACAACCGGAGCGCCTTCATACAAAGAGAGGTTTTCAATAACCGTGGGTCAAAAAATCAAGAGTTATTCTATTGATGAGATTGCCTGGTTTTATTCAGAGGAAGGCATTACATTTATGGTGGTAAACGACAACCATCAGTACCCTATTGATTTCAGCCTCGACGATTTGTGCGGACAGCTTAATCCCAAAGAGTTTTTCAGGTTAAACAGGCAGTTTCTGGTAAAGATGAGTTCAATTAAAAATGTGCATATCTACCCCAAAAGCCGTCTCAAAATTGAGTTGCATCCGGTTGCCGGTAAAGAAGTTTTTGTCAGCCGCGATAAAGTGAGTCGGTTTAAGGAGTGGCTGGGTTAGTTAGTTAATAGTTAACAGATAATAGTTAATAATTGACAATCAGTGCTTAACAGAGGGGGCGATTTGTTGTTTTATAGAAATAATATTCTAATCATCAGAATATGCTGACTGAACCGCAGAAGCGTTTACTGCAGATCCATCAGGATCAGAATATTGCAATGTTGTGCATGGATGGTGATTATCCACTGCTTAAGGTCGAACAGCAGGGTGAGATGCTGATGTGCCGGTATCAGTCGGACGAGCAGTGGTGCCATTTCAGCTACAACAGCAGCCCGCAGTTTATAGATAGTTATCTGAAAGAGCACAGGGGAGGGCAGTATCTGGTAATTTCTGACCCGGCTGTTTTTGAATACATTCAGCAAAACCATCGCATCGCCTGGTCTATTGGCTGTTTAAGGCTATTTCAGGACAGAGTATCACCATATTCAGAAAACGGGCTTGCAGAACCTTTGCAAATTGAACATCTGCCTGTTGTTTTTGCAAACTCAAAGTACCAGCAATTTCTGTCTTTGGCTTATCTGACCAAACGCTTTGAGCTTGGTGGTGGTTTTTGCATAAAGGAAAAAGGGAATCCCGTTGCCTGGATTATGACCCATGATGATGGATCGGTAGGTATGTTGCATGTGCTGGATGACTATCGCCGCAAGGGCTATGCGAAAATACTTATACAGGCAATGGCTGGCAAAGTCAGGGAAAAGAATTGTCCTGTATTTGCTCATATCGAACCTACCAATTCAAGCTCGTTGAATCTTTTTAAAAGCCTGGGCTTTGAAGAGAAAGCTAGTGTCAACTGGTTCAAAGTTAGATAGATAATAATTAGTAACTAACAGTTAATAGTTGAAAAGTGAAAAGTAGTGAGTAGTGAGTAGGGAGTNNAACCCTTGAACCGCGCAGCGATATACTCCGGAACGCAGAACGCAGAGCGCAGAACCCCCTAAACTATTAACTATTCGTTGCCTTATGTTTCCATCTTTTGTGCGACCAAAGCCAATAAGCGGGCTGAAGGCGGATATCATCTTCGAGCATTTTAGCATAGCTGCTCAGAATTTCCTGCTCATTTTTATTTTCGTGTGGTTCAGCTATAATCGAATATTTAACCGAATAGTATCCTCTTTTAACTTTGTTGATGGCTACATAAACCACCGCTGATTTAGTAGCCCTTGCAAGTTTGGCGCCGCCGGTAAACAGCAGGCTGGGCTGGTTCAGAAAATCGAAACTATATTCAGGATCTTTATGCGATGGTGACTGATCGCCTACGAAAAAGTAGAGGGCAGGTGAATCTTTTTTGCTGAGGATAAACCGGCCGGCCTGGTTCATTGCCAGTAACTTAATGCCAAAACGGCCGCGTATCCGGTTTACCAGGTGGTCCATTACAGAGCTCGATAGCGGTTTGTAGAGCGTATAAGTGCTATATGTTGAAAACAATGAGGCGAAACTGATCCACTCCCAGTTTCCCCTGTGTCCGCCGAGGGCAATTACACTGATCCCTTTCGCGTGGAACTCCTGTATTAACTCAGGGTTTTCAATTTTGAAACGGTTTCTGGCTTCATCCGTGCTAAACGACATACCCTTGATAACTTCAGCAAAGATTTCAAAAAAATGCCTGTAAAACTGATGCGCCAGTACCTTTATTTCATGATAGTTCTTTTCAGGAAACGAGCGCGAAAGGTTCTGTACGATCACCTGGTAGCGGTATCTGAAAACCCGTTCAGCGAAAAACCGAAGGATAGATACCTTAAAATACAAGAAACCCAAAGGCAGATAACTTGCCAGTTTAGCAAACGCGAACAGGATTGAAGAAAGACACCTGTGATGCCATTTCATAATTTGGGCGATAACTTATACGTATTCAGAAGCGGTAAAAATACGAAGATACAGCATTAAAACCATAACACCTCTTTCATTTACCTTTTCGTAAAATTGCTAATTATAATTTAGTTGATTTCAACAAATCACGCGCATAGTCTCTGTCAAAATCTTTCAAGGCCTTTTGCAGTGTTTCATTTTCATGCTTTGTAAAATAAATTAGCATCTTTTTAAGAATAAAACCTATTTTATTGATTATTAATGCTTACCTTGCCGGGATAAATAACTATAATGAGAAAAAACAAGCCCCTTTCAGGGAATAATCACAAAACCGTTCAGTCAATCACACCTCAGATTTCTGCTACCTGCGGATCTATCAAAGGTAAGTACCCTGTTGTTCTCGATGGCGGAAAAACCACCATTTATATTGATGATAAGAGCCGCGAAGCTGAAATTATCGAAAGATACAACGAAAGGCGAAAGCGTTAGCTCCTTCTGCAAAATACCCCAATCACATTTTATTTCCATTCCTTTTTCTGAAATGTAAATGCTTGTTGCTAGCCGAAACTGTGTTTTAGGCAGGCCTCATGGCCTGTTAGTATCGGTAATTTGTCCGTAATTCAGATAATTGTTTAATTTTAAGGTGAATTTTGTCACCCAAAATACAATTATCATGAAAAGAACAACAACCCTCATTTCTGTAATTTTGTTATTTCTGATTTCAATTCCTGAGCTTTTGCTTGCTCAGAGTCCGGCTTATACACCTGATGGATGGGCTATTGTGGCTTCATATACCATTCCCGGAAAGGCTTCAGGGCTGGCCTGGGATGGTAATTATATTTATTTTGGTATTTATGGGGCCAACGGTCAGAATGTGCACAGATTCGACCCTTCAAATGGTGGCAATTCGCTGCAATGTACCGGAACCTTTGGTGACTCTTATGGCCTTACCTACAAAAGCCCCAATCTGGTCACCATTGATCAGCCCTCATCTTCATCATCACCGGCTAACGCGCTTGAATTTACACTTTCAGGCTCTACCGTCTCTACTCTGCCGCTTCCCGACCATTATATGTCGGGCATTGCCTGGGACAATAACACCTGGTGGGTATGCACTTATTACAACGATCCGGGAACGGTATATAATCTTACAAGTACCGGAGCTGTTATCTCACAGTTTACCCCACCGGCAAACCAGCCCTGGGATATCTGCAAGCAGGGCAGCGACCTCTGGATAGCCGATTACAATGCGAATATGCTCTACAAAGTGGCTACCGACGGCACCCTTATCGAAAGCCATGCTTCAGCCGGGCAAAGGCCTTCGGGGGTCGTCTTTGATGGCACTTACCTCTGGTATTGCGATGGGCCTTTGGGAGGCAACAGCACTCTATATAAGGTAAATCTTTCAGGNNGTGTCCATTGGCTATTTTGCCACCTGGAATTGTCAGGTGCAGAATACCGGAACTGCCAACCTCACGATTACCAATGTTTCTATCCCGGCAGGACAGCCTGTAACCACCACATTTACAACTCCTCAGACAATCGCTCCGGGTAACAGCCTTACCATTCCCTTGAAATATTCTCCAACTGCACCAATTGCATTAAATACCACGGTTGTATTAAGTTCAAACGATCCCATTCACCCGCAGGTTACACTTACCCTGCTTGGTAATGGTGTTTATCAAAGTCCTCATATTTCACTTCCGGCCCTCAGCCATAGCTACGGGCAAAAGAGGGCAGGTGCTTATTCGCGCTGGAACCTTCCGGTTACCAACGATGGNNCCCGGACAGGAAACTGTTCTTTTCGGACTTAGCGGATCAGGAGAAGTCACAAACTATCCCATTGGAACAACCCTTTGGACTTATGAAATAAACGAAGGCTTCGACAATAGTCCCAAGAGCATTCTGCCAATCAGCGATATAACCGGCGATGGCGTAATGGAAGTGGTTGTTGGCTCAGAAGATTACTTTGTCCGCTGCTTTAATGGTAATGCCTCGGGCGAAGGAGATGTCCTCTGGGAAAAGGAGATATACTCAGGTCCTATTTATCAGCAGAACTGCATCTCAGAAATCAGCGATATAAATAACGATGGTTTCAAGGATGTGATTATTGGCACAGCCGGGGGCGATGAATCAATAATTGCCTTATCGGGAAAAACCGGCCAGCAGCTATGGAAACACGATACCCACGAATATGGCGATGGGGGATGGGTTTACCAGGTTGACAGCCGCTTCGATTACAACGGCGATGGAATACCCGATGTGCTTGCAGCTACCGGCGACGATGGTAACGATACCGGCCCTACCCGGGTTTATTGCCTCAATGGACTTACCGGTATTTCACTATGGGAACACGATACTGAAGGGCCGGCATTCTCAGTTATCGGGGTTGAAGATATTAACGGCGATGCACTGCCCGATGTGATTGCGGGTGCATCCAACCAGAACGAAACGGTTGGCCGCGTTTATGCCCTAAATGGAGTTGATGGTTCCATTTACTGGATCTATATAACCCCAGGCAGTTCGGTTTGGGGCCTTATGCAGATCGACGATATTACCGGCGATGGCCGAAGGGATATAGCTGCCGGCGATTTCAGCGGAAAACTTGTAATGATCAATGGAGCTATCGGCAGCCTCATCCATCAGTATAACCTCGGTTCGGTGCTGGTGCTAAGATTGGTTGATATAGGGGATGCCAATAAAGACGGCTACCGCGATATTCTGGTTGCACACAGCGGAACCAATGCGGTGATAGTAGATGGACTTACCTGCACCAGTATATGGACGAAACCGCTTTCCGATAAATCTTGGTGTGTAGCCAATGTTGGTGATGTAACCTGGGATGGCACCAACGATGTCGCCATTGGAACATTATATCAGAACAACAATGCTTATTACCTCGACGGTTCGGATGGGCTGATCCTCAGCACCACTCCGGCCTATGCCGCTGTTGATGCCCTCAATGCGATTGATGATATTGTGGGTGATGGAACACGTGAAGTATTGTTTGGCGACAGAAACGGTCTCCTCAGATGTATCTCGGGCGGTTACGATACCA
The DNA here is from genome assembly GCA_002426025.1 of Bacteroidales bacterium UBA5537. GTDB lineage: Bacteria > Bacteroidota > Bacteroidia > Bacteroidales > Lentimicrobiaceae > Lentimicrobium. The sequence goes on from DINP01000019.1 coordinate 6,325, forward strand.
CCAGCGTGGCTGTTGTCAACCCCGAACTATTGCCTGCTTCATTCCTTATCTATCCTAATCCAAACAAAGGTAGTTTTCAGGTAAGGATTATCAGCGACATATCAACAACAGCAAGCTTCCGCATGCTTGATCTGAGCGGCCGCCTGATGAAAGAGTTTCCCTCAGAAACCCTTAACAAAGGCATAAATACCCTCAATTTTAACCTCACTAACAAACTGATCCCGGGTATCTATTATCTTGAAGCACTTACTGAAAAGGGATTTCTGAGAGAGAAAGTAGTTGTAATGGAGTGATCCGGAGATAGAGCGAATTTAAGAGTGAACGATGGAGCGATGGAGCGAAAATGGGAAGATGGGAAGATGGTCGAGCGGCGGTTGGTGAGTACCTTGTGGAACCAAGTTGAGACCACCATAACAGACAAGGTGACTAGGGGAAGGGTAGACAAGGAGAAAGAAGAAATTTCTTAAAAGAAGAGAAGGTGGGAAGAAGTGAAAATAAGTAAAGCAAGAAAGCCCTGAAATTGATCACAGCGGATAGTATAATGCGCATATTTGGCATTTTTACCTTGAGACTGTCTGACTGTTGACTAACAGGCCGGTTTTTATCGAAGGGAATTATTTACGGTGATCAATCGTAAATCGTAAACCAAAAATCGTAAATT
>DINP01000094.1 GCA_002426025.1 Bacteroidales bacterium UBA5537
GTGTTTCTTAAGAGCAAAAAGTACAGAAACCCCCTAAGAGAAACAAAACTAAAAATTAGACAAGGTCATCGCTCCAAGCGACGACCTCGCAAGAACCCATAAAAAAAAGCGCCCACAACTCAGGCGCTTTTCCAAATCAGAAAATAAATCTATTTACCTTCTTCAGCGTAAGCCGAAATCGGTGCACAGGAGCAAACCAGGTTGCGGTCGCCAAATGCATCATCAATACGGGTTACTGATGGCCAGTACTTATCGGTTTTATCACATTCAACCGGGAAAGCTGCTTTTTCGCGGCTATAGGGGAATTCCCAGCTGTCGTTGGCAACCATACAAAGGGTATGTGGCGCTTTCTTAATTACATTCACCTGCCTGTCGGCCTTGCCTTCAACAATCTCATCAATCTCTTTACGGATACCAATCATGGCATCAACAAAGCGGTTAAGTTCTTCAAGCGGCTCACTTTCGGTTGGTTCAACCATCAGGGTGCCGTGTACCGGGAAAGCAACAGTAGGCGCGTGGAAGCCATAGTCCATCAGTCGTTTGGCAAGGTCAATCACCTGCAGGTCGGCAGTTTTGGTAAACTCATTGCAATCGAGAATCATCTCGTGTGCAACCCTGCCATTGTTGCCGGTATAAAGCACCTTATAATGTCCTTCAAGTTTGGTTTTCAGGTAATTGGCATTCAGAATAGCCAGTTTGGTAGCCTGTGTAAGGCCTTCGCCACCAAGCAACTTAATATAGCCGTAAGTAATGGGCAAAATAGAAGCGCTACCGTAAGGAGCAGCAGAAACTGCAGATATAGCTGTTTCGCCGCCTGTTTTTACCAGTTTATGACCCGGCAGGAAAGCTTTCAGATGTTTGGCAACGCCAATAGGTCCAACACCGGGGCCACCGCCGCCGTGAGGAATGGCAAAGGTCTTATGAAGGTTCAAATGGCATACATCGGCTCCGATAAATCCGGGGCTGGTAAGGCCAACCTGGGCGTTCATATTGGCTCCATCCATATAAACCTGTCCGCCATTCTCGTGAATAATCTTAATCAGATCAACAATACCTTCTTCAAAAACACCGTGTGTCGAAGGATAGGTAACCATACAGCACGAAAGAGTCTCCTTGTACTTCTCGGCTTTCTCTTTCAGATCAGCCATATCTATATTGCCATTGGCATCGGTTTTCACCACCACAATAGTCATTCCTGCCATAGCAGCGCTGGCGGGGTTAGTTCCATGCGCCGAAGCGGGAATCAGACAAACATTGCGGTGCGCATCACCACGACTCAGGTGGTAAGCTCTGATAACAAGCAGCCCGGTATATTCGCCTGCGGCGCCAGAATTTGGCTGAAACGACATACCAGAAAATCCGGTAATCTCACTCAGGGTTTTATCCAGATCGCGGATCATCAGTTGATACCCTTCAACCTGCTCTTCAGGAACAAAGGGATGAATNNCGGCAGCAATCTTCGGGAATGCAGACATAATCGACAAACTGTTTCTTGGCTGCAGATGCAAAAATATTAACCAGAGTGTTAACATTCTCAAGGTTAGTGGTTTCATCAATGCTGATTCCAATTACCCTTTCGCTGATATAGCGGAAGTTAACCTCGTTTTCAAGCGCCAGTTTCCTGAAATCGGTCATGCGCACGTTTTCAGGAACCTGAATGCGAACAGTATCAAAATAGGTGCTGTTAAGCTGCGTGTAGCCGTATTTTAAAACTTCGGTTGCCAGTACCCCTGTCAGTATATTAATGCGTTCAGCAATCTGATGAATGCCTTTAGGGCCATGATATACGCCATACATACCGCTCATAATTGCGAGCAGTGCCTGTGCTGTGCAGATATTCGAGGTAGCGCGTTCGCGTTTGATATGTTGCTCTCGGGTTTGCAGGGCCATACGCAGTGCGCGGTTACCCTGTGCATCAACCGAAACACCGATAATTCGGCCCGGAAGGTTGCGTTTATATTCTTCACGGGTAGCAAAATAACCGGCATGTGGTCCACCGAAACCCATCGGGAGTCCGAAGCGTTGGTTGGTTCCAACCACAACATCGGCACCCCATTCACCCGGAGGTGTTATAAGTGCAAGGCTCATAAGGTCGGCAGCAACTGCTACCAAAACACCATGTTCATGTGCTTTGGCCACAAAACCGCTGTAATCGTGAATCTCACCAAGTTCATCAGGGTATTGAATAATTGATCCGAACCAGGTATTGTCAAACTCAATGGTTTGCCAGTCACCTGTTTCAATGCTGATGCCAAGCGGCTCGGCTCGGGTTACCAGTACATCTATGGTTTGTGGGAACAGCTTGTCCGAAACAAAGAAACGGTTGGCACCTGATTTTACTGCTTCACGCGAACGAGAGTTAAACAGCATAATCATCGCTTCAGCGGCGGAAGTACCTTCGTCGAGCAGTGAGGCGTTGGCCAGTGGCATCCCGGTAAGGTCACTGATCATGGTTTGATAAATCAGCAAAGCTTCAAGCCTTCCTTGCGAAATTTCGGCCTGGTAAGGGGTGTAAGAGGTGTACCAACCCGGATTTTCAAGAATGTTGCGCTGAATGACACCGGGGGTGATACAATTGTAGTACCCCATCCCGATATACGATTTAAACAGTTTGTTTTTCGAACCGAGATGTTTCAGATGGCTCAGGTATTCGTATTCGTTCATTGCTTCGGGCAGGTTAAGCGCTTTCGGCAACCTGATGGATGAAGGAACGGTTTCATTTATCAGTGTGTCAAGCGTTTCGGCACCGATTGATTTAAGCATCTCACTGACCTCAGTATCTCTGGGGCCATTATGGCGGTTAATGAAATTGTTGGTGAGTTTCGACATGAGGATGTATAGTATTTAAAGGTTGTAAGGTCTTAAAATAATTGTGGCAAAGATAAAGATTTACACCAACCATGAAAAATTTGGCCGGGTTTCTTTTTTAGATTTATATTGCTGAAAAACAGAGATATGTATTATTCTACATGTGATATTTTTGACGATTGATTGTCGGGTTCTCAACCCGAAAATAAAAAACCTCCCGGGAAAATCATCCCGGAAGGTTTTAAAATGTACATATCGGAAAACACCTTATTCGTTGATCCGCATTTTATAGAACGATCTCCAAACGAAAATCAAGGCTGTAGCCAGGAAGAAAAATCCGATGTAGTGCGCTATAGGTCTGAAATGTTCGGCCAGTGCAATTTCCATTGCCAGCAACCCAAACAGGGTGGTAAACTTAATAATTGGGTTAAGGGCTACTGATGAGGTGTCTTTAAAAGGATCACCAACAGTATCGCCTACTACGGAAGCTGCATGTAATTCGGTTCCTTTTTCCTTCATATCAACTTCAATTACCTTTTTGGCATTGTCCCACGATCCACCGGCATTCGCCATAAACACTGCCTGGAAAAGTCCGAAGAAAGCGATTGAAATAAGGTAACTCACGAACATTGAAACGGGCAAAGAATAATTCAGCGTCATGGCTGCATCCATACCTGGTTTTAGCCCGGTAGGTGAAGAAAGGAAGGCAAATGCCAGTGCGAACGAGAAGATGGCTATAAAGATGTTCCACATTCCTTTCTGGGCATAAACCGTGCAAATCTGAACAACCTGTCTCGATTTTTCTACATCCGCTTTTTTCGGCGCATTCGGATCAAGGTTGATGTTTTTCTTGATAAACTCAACTGCGCGCCCGGCACCGGTCGTAACTGCCTGAATTGAGGCTCCGGTAAACCAGTAAATTACCGCACCTCCAAGCAAGAATCCCAAAATAGAGTAAGGGTTAAGCAGGTTCAGAATCTGCTCCGGCTCAACGCCAAGCGTTTTCTTGATCACAAGGATCAGCGAGAAAATCATCGTAGTGGCACCAACAACGGCGGTTCCGATTAAAACGGGTTTAGCTGTGGCCTTAAATGTATTTCCGGCACCGTCATTGGCTTCGAGGTAATACTTCGATTTCTCGAAATCGGGCTTAAAGCCAAAATCGCGTTCAATTTCAATAGTTTTCTGCGCCATATCTTCCTCTATCAGCGAAAGCTCATAAATTGACTGAGCATTGTCGGTAACAGGTCCGTAGCTATCAACCGCGATGGTAACCGGGCCCATGCCAAGCATACCAAATGCAACAAGGCCAAAAGCGAAGATGGAGGGGTAGATCATGAAATCGCCCAGTCCGAATGTGCTGGCATAGTATGCAACAAACATCAGTAGAAAGAAAACCATACCCATCCAGAAAGCACTGAAGTTACCGGCAACCAATCCCGAAAGGATATTGAGGGATGCACCTCCTTTTTTACTGGCCTCTACCACTTCATTAACGTGTGTGGATTTTGGGCTGGTAAATAGTTTGGTAAATTCCGGAATCAAGGCTGCACCGAGGGTACCGGCACTGATAATAACCGAAAGTGTAACCCAGAGGTTATTCGGCAGGTCGCTGATGGTGAGGTAACTGATAATAAAAGTAACAACNNCCATAGGTTTCAAAACCATCGGCGGTTGGTCCAACACTGTCGCCTGCGTTATCACCAACACAGTCGGCAATGGTTCCGGGGTTACGGGGATCGTCTTCACCAATTTTAAAGATCACTTTCATCAGGTCAGAACCAATATCTGCGATTTTGGTAAAAATACCACCGGCAATCCTAAGTACGGAAGCACCCAGTGATTCACCAATGGCAAACCCGATAAAGCTTGCTCCGGCATATTCGCCCGGAACAAAAAGGAGGATGATAAGCATCATGATGAGTTCGAGCGAAATCAGCACAACACCGATACTCATTCCCGCATTCAATGGAATATTCAGCAGTTTTATAGGTTTTCTTTCGAGAGAAGCAAATGCCATACGCGAATTGGCCAGGGTGTTCATTCTGATACCAAACCATGCAACACTGTATGAGCCGAGAATACCAATCACTGTCCAGCCGATAATCATCATAACGCCGCCAAATCCAAAATGGGCTTCTGAAAGGAATCCAAAATAGAAGGCTACTGCTGAACCGATGAATAAAAACAAAATGGCCAGGAATTTGCCCTGTTGTATGAGGTAGGTCTTCCCGGTTTCATAGATAACGTGGGCAACATCGAGCATTGACTGGTGTGCCCTGATCTTTTTCACCTTTAAAAACTGGTAAAGGCCGAACATAAACCCTGCAAAAGTTATAAGAAAACCCCAATAGAGCAGGGGTTGGTCTTTTATTCCTTCCGGAATTACGAGGTCGGCTTCGCTTGCTTTTGAAATTGCCGGCAATAATGCAATCGCCAGCATGGTAAGGATTCTCTTCATAAACGGTGTGATTAATTTACAAATGGTGGATACTTATATTTTACAAAGATAGAGAAGTAAATAGAATCTGCAAAAGTCATTGGCGTTGTCGTGGAATGAGAACAGCCAATCAGCCGCAGTTTCCGGCTATTTTAAATAGTATATAAATGTAGTTTTCTGCATGTATATGCCTGATTTCGCAATCGTTTGCGATATTTTTGGAAGTAAGCGGTATTGTCGAAAAAATGTTGAAAAAAAAATTAATCGTTGCGGATGCCTCCAAAGAAATTATTATTTTTAATTTTGAGGCTTCAACAAAGCCCGAAAGCATTAATGGAAAAGATACCACTGAAATTGTTAGGTATGATCAACAGCCAATCACAAAGTGGTGCCTATACCCTTATTCTGGGTGAAGTTGATGGAAAGCGGAGACTGCCTATTCTGATCAATGGTTTTGAAGCTCAGGCAATACTGTTTCATATTGAACAGATAAAAATTCCCCGCCCTTTAACCCACGACCTGTTTAAAAACTTTGCCGATACCTTTAACATTACTTTTCAGGAGGTTATTATAAGCAAATTTGCTCAGGGTATTTTCTATGCTACCCTTTTATGCGATGATGGTAAAGAGGTTCGCGAGATTGATTCGCGTACATCCGATGCCATAGCGTTGGCAGTCAGGTTCAATTGCCCGATATATACTTATGAAGCAGTACTCACGGGGGCCGGGGTTTCAATAGATGAAGAACCCGACATTGACGATCTCGCGACCGGAGGTTTGAGCCACTCAGATGAATACGATCTCGATAAATTTACCATCGAGGAGCTTGAAGAGATGATGAATGAGGCCATTGCCAAGGAAGAATACGAGAAGGCCTCGTATTTGCGGGATGCGATCAACAACCGTAAATCGGAAGAATAGCTACACTTCGATTTCATAAAAAAAAACGGTATTTCCTTTTCGGGAAACACCGGTTCGACTATTCTTGCAATTGCAAGGGACTTTCACGAATAGCATAT
>DINP01000007.1:0-3851 GCA_002426025.1 Bacteroidales bacterium UBA5537
GAAACCAAATGTTTAACTTAAATATGGAGGATAAAGCCATGTTACCGATCTTAAAAAACAGAGATTTCTTCCCAAGCATTGTGGATGAATTTTTTGGCCGTGATTTTCTTCCCGGTATGTTTGAGTTCCAGACTGGAATTAATATGCCTTCGGTAAATATAGTTGAAGGCAAGGACGATTTCAGGATTGAAGTTGCAGCCCCCGGTTTGGAAAAAAATGATTTTAAAATCAATCTCGAAAACAATGTGCTGACCATTTCGTCGGAAAAAGAGGATACCAACGAGCAAAAAGAGGAGCGCTATATGCGCCGCGAATTCAGCTATTCATCGTTCCGTCGCTCATTCAGTTTGCCGGGCACAGTCGAAGCCGATAAAATTGCTGCCAATCACAGCAATGGCGTGCTCAATATTACCATCCCGAAAAAGGAAGAGGCAAAAGTGAAACCAGCCAAACAAATTGAAATCAGGTAATTAGTATTTCTGATTACAATGGCTCATAACCTTCCGGTAATAGTTACCGGAAGGTTTTTTTATTCTGTAAAAGCTATTTGAAATCACTGTTGTCAGGTTAAATTTGATTGAACATGCTATAAAGCTTAATATATATCGTCCCTATGGGACTTTATTGTGGAGGGGTTACTTTTTATTCTACTAATATTATATCCCTAACGGGACAGTCCCGTAGGGACGATATAAGATTTTACCCGGACAACAATGATTTGAAATACAGCATTTTGCCTGCGTGGCAAGGCTTATAGCTTTAAGCCCCTTCTGCTTCAAGCAACTGCTGAATTACCACGGGATAGTGCTGATACTCCAATTGATGCACCCTTTCGGCAAGAATTTCGGGAGTATCGCCGGGCAAAACCGGGCATTTTACCTGCAACAGAATTTTCCCTTTGTCGTAAACTTCATCAATCAGGTGAATGCTGATACCCGATTCCGTATCTCCGCCATCAATCACCGCTTCATGCACATTCAGGCCATACATGCCCTTTCCGCCATATTTCGGCAATAAGGCTGGATGAATATTAACAATGCTATCGTGAAAAGCCTTGTTGATATTACCCGGGATAAGCCATAGAAACCCGGCCAGAACAATCAGATCTGTTTTTCGAGCCTGTAAATCGCGCAATACCGAATCAGAAGCATAAAACTGTTCGCGATCGAAAAGTACAAATGGAATATTTAGTCTTTCGGCCCGTTGCTTCACAAATGCTTTGGGATTGTTGCAATAAATGGCTTCAACCCTGGCCAGGTTACTTTTCGAAAAATAATTGGCAATATATTCGGCATTGCTCCCACTGCCCGATGCAAAAATGGCAATTCGTTTCATGTTTCGCTCTTTGAAGGGGCAAAGTTATGGATAAAATAATCCTTCTGAACTTAGGTATTTGGATTAACCGGCAAATGCTATCTTGTATTAAAAAAATTTTCAAGTTAATTTGCCCATTCGCCTTTATATCTGTTTGCATTATTCTAAACAATGCAAGCATTCAGCCCGCCCTGGTAATTTCAATTTATTGGTATCTTTATTTCACCTGCACAGGCAACCATGCCTGTGTTTCAGTGTCTGTTTCAATACAAGGGAATGAATGCGAAGTGATGATAAATTAATAAAAGACTGTTTATCAGGCGATAAGCAGGCACAATACGAATTGTACCAGCGTTTTTCGGGGGTGCTGTTTGGTATTTGTCTCCGCTATTCACGCAACCGGGATGAAGCTGAAGACCTGTTGCAGGAGTCATTTATTAAGATTTTTGCGAAGCTGGGTTCCTTTGGATTTAAAGGTTCTTTTGAAGGTTGGTTGAAGCGGTTGGTGGTAAACCAGGCTTTAAATTTCAGGCGCGACAACCTTAAGCATTTGTTTGTAAGCGCTTATGCCGAAGCTCCTGATGAAATGCCTGATGATGAACCGGAAACCTTTCCGGCAAGTGGCATCTCACAGGACACCCTGCTTAAAATGATACAGGCATTGCCCGAAGGTTACCAACTGGTTTTTAACCTGTTTGTTTTCGAAAGCCTGCCACATCAGCAAATTGCTGAAATGCTGGGCATTAGCGAAAGCACCTCGAAAACTCAGTTGATGAAGGCCCGGAACAAACTGAGACAAATGGTTGAGGCCGAATTGGCCACTAAAAATATAAGCGTGAAGTCATGAAAGACGAACGAAAAAACATTGATCAACTTTTCAGCGAAGGGCTGGGCGATTTCAAGCCTGCCCCTCCACCTGAAATGTGGGAAAAAATCGGGGCCGGCCTCACGGTTTCCACTCCTGGGACAGTCAGTCCGGCGAGAAACATTGGCCGAATTGTGCTGATTGGTGTTGCAGCCGTGGTGCTTACCGGTATAGCGTTGTTGTGGTATTTCAGCGGGCACAACAATCCCGTTCAGGAAGATCTTAATACGATTCAACAAACAGAAGCACCCGTTATTGACAACAATCAACCCATTGTAACATCAACCAAATCAGCAAAAGCTGAAACAAAATCAGCAATATCCACTGAAATAACAGGGGAAACCAACCTTGAAACTGCTAAACAGCAGCCTCAAAAGACAGAAACAATTTTAAAAATAGTTTCAGTACCCTTTGCGGATGCCAACGAAAACAGCATCGTGAAAAACAAAGGAACAGTGAAAAATACTGCTGTTGAATCTATTTATAAGGAACCTTTATCTGCAACGAATGAAAATTCCGCTTTAATAACTGATCTACGGACCGATTTTACCCAATGGCTGATTTCCCAATCCATTGTGTTTATCCCTGTTTCGGCAACATCCGTGTTCAACGAAAAATACCGCCAATCTGGCAAACCATCACTCCACAGCAAGACGGATATTCCGCTAATTGGTGGGGTTTACGCTGCCTGGGACCGCATTGATTACGGAAACAATCACACGAAGGAAAGCCGTGCGCTTGGCCTCAGCCTTTCCACTTTCAGGGGGCCCTGGCTGCTCGAAACCGGCGCTGCTGTTTGCCTGAGCGACGATAATGGGCGTTTTCTTGTCAACTACAACTCCTTCGATAGCATCGGCTACTATAATAAGGTGGTTTCATTTAGCCTTGATCCTAATAATTATGGTTCGATTCAATTCAATACAGAAGTGCAGGGCGTATTTGATTCCATTGATCACCATATGGAAACCAAAACAGTCAACCGCTACACTTACTTGCAGATTCCGCTGATGGCCGGTTACCATTTTTACAACAATCGCCTGTTCACACTCAGCATTAAAGCTGGGCCTATATTTTCAGTTATGCTCAATTCCAGTGAACCCGGAATCAACTTCATCCGCGAAAATGCAAACCTGCAATCTATTGACCAACTAAGTCCTTCGAGAGTTTCGACCAACTGGCAGATAGCTGCGGCATTGGGTATAGGGCTGCATCTTTCACAAAAGCTCACCCTGCAGCTTGAACCAACCTACAAAACGTATCTCCGCCCGGTTTACCAGGGCTATCAAACCAAACCGCAAAGCATCGGCATCAGAGCCGGATTGCTTTACAGATTTTAAAACTACGCATTATGAAACTCAAAATAATACTGACATTAACGCTGCTGATAAGTTTTGCCATATATGGGAACTCGCAGCAGATGATATTTGTTCTGGGGCAGGTTACTTCTGTTGAAAACGGTTTGCCTGTTGGCCAGAAGGAAGTGACTCTTGAATTGGACAACGGAGTTTCAGTTGTAGTTATTACCAATCAAAATGGGGTTTACAATTCAGAATTTGTATTACTGCCTGGCGATTCAGTTTCATTACTCACCGTTTCGGTAACTGACTGCAACCTGCAGGTTCTGCAGCAGGTTTTCCCTATTGGAAATCAGACTCAGTTTCAGGCTGATTTT
>DINP01000007.1:4160-13714 GCA_002426025.1 Bacteroidales bacterium UBA5537
TCAGGTTCAGGGGCTAACCTATGCTTTTACCAACCTGTCAACCGGCCAGCCCGATCAGGTGATCTGGGATTTTGGTGACGGAACTCCATTCTCTTATGAAACCAATCCGTTACATACCTGGGAGCAGGCCGGAATTTATCATGTTTGCCTGGCCATTATCAGCAATCTGACCGGATGCCAGGATGTTATGTGTTTGTATATCACCGTTGGTGATACCATTTCAGCCTGCCAGGCAGATTTTAACTTTCTGGTTGATTCTGTTCCGGGAAATACAAATCATTATTGGTTCATAGATAGCTCCACGGGAATTAATATCAGCAGCTGGTATTGGGATTTTGGCGATGGAACCACATCATTTATCAGGAATCCTGATCACACCTTTGCCGATAGTGGAACCTACGATGTCTGCCTTACTATCAGCGGTCAGGGGAATACCGGATATTGCTCAAGTTCAGTATGTAAATCGATCATTACGCCAGCCTATCACAATCTTGGCGGACAGGTATTTGCCGGAAATTTCCCGATTAACAATCCCGATTTTACCGGTGATACAGCCCTGGTCAGATTATTCAAGAAATCGGGAAACCGCCTTACGGAAGTAGCGAGGGCGAATTTCTGGGAATATGGCTACTACTTTTTTATTGATGTAATGGAAGGCGAATATGTGGTACAGGCCGATCTTACGCCGGAATCGAATGCCTACACTTCCTTTATGCCGGCATATTCGGGCGATGTGCCTTACTGGCAACAGGCACAGTCGTTTAGTCTATCGGGTGGCGATGTTTTTGATGCCGATGTGGTGATGTCAGCTTTGCCTACGATGGAAAACGGTCCGGGCCTGATTAGCGGGCAGGTGGTTTGTATAGACAATTCACTGGTTGATTTGACGGAGAGGATCATTTATCTGCTTCGTGATGGCAATATCGTGTCGCTGAGCCATACCGATACGCTGGGAAACTTCATGTTTTCGGGCGTTCCGTTGGGAGCATACACGCTCAGGGCTGAAATTGCCGGAAAGTACAGCGATGCACTTGCGGTAAACCTTACCGAAGTTGATAATCAGGCAATGCTGCTTCAGTTGAATATATCATCATCCAATGTATATAATATTGACGATACAGATTCATTTGTGAACGCAGTGAAGCTTTTCCCAAATCCGGCCACGGACAACATCAACTTAAGCTTCAACCTTGACCGGCAAACCACGCTTGTTTCTGAAGTTTATACCGCTACGGGAATTATTTGCCTGAGTGAAACTCACTTCTGCCCAAACGGAGAAAATAAACTGACTATAAACGTTTCTTCCCTGAAACCCGGATTTTACCTGATTGCTTTGAAATCAGCCCAGGGAGCCATTCTTCTGACAAAAAAGTTTTCAAAAATCTGAGATCACAGGCAACCTTTTCATTTGAAGGTGTCTTTTATATGAACGAATCCGAATTTTGCAATCAACCAAAAAAAAAGTAAAACCCATGAAAAAACTACTTGCTTTACTGTTTTTGATAACAATGGCCGTATCAATGGTCTTTGCTCAACAACCTTACGTTACTTTGACCGGGCATGTTATAAATCAGGAAACCGGCATTCCAGTTGCCGGTCAGCCCATGTATATTTCCGTTGACAGCATCAATTTCCCCGGCTATACAAATCAGGTATTTACTGATTCTTCCGGATTTTATAGCGATCAGATTCCTTACATGGCAGGCGTTACCCAGGGGCAAATCGTTGTCAGCACCATTGACTGTAATGGCCAGATGGTAAGCAATACCGCCGGGTTTTATCCGGGGCTCCAACAGTTAACTATTGACTTCAGTATTTGTGGAAATCCGGCAACAGGATGCACTGCATCGTTCTTTTATCAACCAGCCTCAAACGATATGCTGAGCATTGCCTTTATTGATGACAGTTATACTATGCCTGGCGCTACCATTAATTCATGGCATTGGGATTTTGGTGACAATAATTTTTCCACAGAGCAGAATCCCATTCATACATTCGACGAATCAGGCATTTACAATGTATGCCTTTACATCAGCAGCGACGACAGCACATGCTACAGCAGTTTTTGTTTGCCGGTTGAGACAGGGTTTATCCAGCCCGATTCCTGTGTGAATTATTTCTGGTACACTGCCGATTCCTCGGGGAATGGCTATCTGTTTGAAGGCTGGGCAATGAATAGCCCTGTGGACACCTGGATGTGGGATTTCGGCGATGGAACTACGGCTACCGGACAATCTGTTTATCATGTGTTTGCCGATACAAATGTTGTACACAATGTTTGCCTTAACACAACCGGTATCGGCCCTGGCGGAGTAACGTGTACAGCAATCTCATGCCAGGATGTATTTGCCTATATTCCAACACCTTGCGAGAGTTTCTTCTGGTATTATCCCGATTCGCTCAATACAGGCTTTACCTTTGAAGGCTGGGCCAACAACACCCAGATTGAATCATGGTTCTGGGAATTTGGCGATGGAACTACCGCAACCGGCCAAACTGTATGGCACTCCTTTGCCAACCCAAATGAAATTTACACTGTTTGTCTCACCACAACAGGAACAGGTCCCGATGGACAATCCTGCACCTATACTTCTTGCCAGGAGGTTTATATCTACATCCCCTCTCCCTGCGAAAACTATTTTGAAGCCTATACCAACGATGGCAATACGTATTCTTTTTCAGGATATGTGATGTCCGGTGTCCCGGCTGATTATTACTGGGATTTTGGTGATGGCTCAACAGCTACAGGCCAGCAGGTTACACATACTTTCCAGTTTGCGGGTACTGTTTTCAATGTTTGCCTTACTACCATTGCCAACGACCCAGTGACCGATACCTGTACAAGTACCAGTTGTCAGATTATATTCCCTGGCGGCGGGTCTTCGTGTCAGGCAGAGATGTCAGCGATGGCCGATAGTTCAGGATATACTTATTATTTTGAAGACTTATCCATGGGAGACCACAGCTACATTTTCTGGGATTTTGGCGATGGCGGACAATCATCCGAAGCAAATCCAACGCATACTTACTTCGCATCTGGTATCTATATGGCCTGTCTTACCATTGGCGACAGTCTGAACAACTGCTGGGACCAAACCTGTATGGAAATTTGGGTGAACGCTGTTCAGCCAAACTGCCAGGCATCATTCTTTGCATATCCGGGAGATTCGTTGGCTACTTCACTAAACTACCTCTTTATTAATACCTCAACTCCCGGTTACACCAGCCAACAATGGGCATTTGGTGATGGAACCGGATCAATGGAACCCAATCCGGTACATGCGTATGCTAGTCCCGGCATCTACAATGCCTGTCTTACCATTTGGGATAGTTTAGGAAACTGTCAAAGCACCTATTGCATGGAAATTTATGCCGGTGAAGTGATGGGCGATTTTACCCTATCGGGCAATGTGATTGCGGGAAATACTCTTGCAGATCAGGGAACAGTCTGGCTGATTGGTGCAAATAATTACTACTTTGCTGAAACAATGATTGATTCGGCCGGAACCTACAACTTTGTTGGCATCCCTGCCGGGTCGTACTATATTTACGCGATGCTCACTCCCGGCTCATCCAATTTCTTCGACTATCTGCCTACTTACTACACCAGCTCACTCACCTGGCAGGGTGCAACCATTGTTGCAACAGGCGAACCCAATGGCTGGTATCCAATCAGTCTGGTTTCATCGGTAAGTTTCACCCCGGGTAACGCCAGCATCAGCGGCACCATCAATTGGGGCGGAACATTTAAATCTGGAAATCCTGCCGCCAATGTAGAGATCATCCTGTTCAACAGTACCGGCCTTCCAATTGCTTACACCTTCTCGGATGCTGATGGCTTGTTTGAATTCAGCAATCTGCCTTACGGTGAATATACAATTCATGCTGAAATGACGGGCAAAATCACCGAAACGGTTGTGGTAATCCTTGCCGGAAATTCAACCGTTGTAACCATAAACTTTGTGGTAAACGGTACCGCTATTTCAGTGCTTGGTCAGAATGAAGCGGGACTGCCAGCACTTGAAGCCGGAAACCCATACCCGAACCCGGTGGGTGAAACCCTCTGGCTTGAACTGAATAGTTCAACTACCGGTAAGCTTAAAGCCGAAATCATTGATTTGCAAGGACGCATTATCAGTAGTGAATCACTCACTACATCAAATGGTGGCAATCGCATCAGTGTGGCAACCGGCGATCTGATCAAAGGAATTTACCTGCTCAGGATAAGTTCCGAAGGAAAAGCACCGGTTCAACGAAAGTTTATCAAATAAGCCTTGTTTGATCACTGATCATCCCATTAACAAAAAGCCCCGGCAAATTGCCGGGGCTTTTTTTGTAAGGTTCGGGAATTCTAATAATCATTCAGCACCTGCCGAGAAATAACAATCTGTTGAATTTCAGAAGTGCCTTCATATATCTGTGTAAGTTTTGCTTCGCGCATCAGGCGTTCAACATGATACTCCTTTACATAACCATAGCCGCCAAAAATCTGAACGGCTTCGGTAGTAACTTCCATGGCAATTTCAGCAGCATAGTATTTGGCCATTGCGCTGGCATATCCATAAGGTTTGTCCTGATCTTTCAACCAGGCTGCTTTCAGGCAAAGGTTACGTGCATTCTCAATTTTTACAGCCATATCAGCCAGTTTGAAAGCAACCGACTGGTGGTTTGAAATTTCGGTGCCAAATGCCTTGCGTTCTTTAGAATACTTTACAGCTCTCTCGAATGCTCCGGAAGCAATTCCAAGTGCTTGGGCAGCAATACCAATTCGGCCACCTTCAAGAGTTTTCATGGCAAATTTAAACCCGAATCCATCTTCACCAATGCGGTTTTCTTTTGGCACTTTCACATCGTTGAACATCACTGAATGGGTATCTGAACTGCGCATTCCCATTTTGTCTTCGTGAGGCCCGATGGTTATTCCCGGTGAATTGCGATCAACTATCAATACATTGATACCTTTGTGTTTCTTTTCGGGATGAGTTTGCGCTATTACCAGATAGGTGCCTGCTGAATTACCATTGGTTATCCAGTTTTTAGTTCCGTTTACAAGATAGTAATCGCCCTTGTCTTCTGCTGTTGTACGCTGTGAAGTAGCATCAGAACCCGCTTCAGGTTCCGAAAGCAGGAATGCACCAATTTTTTCGCCACGGGCCAGAGGTTTCAGGAATTTTTCCTTTTGCGCTTCGGTACCGAATAATTCTATGCCGTAGCAAACCAGTGAATTGTTGACCGACATAATAACACTGACTGAAGAATCAACTTTTGAGATTTCCTCCATCGCCAGAACATAGGAAACGGTATCCATACCGCCACCATCGTATTTCGGATCAACCAGCATACCCATGAAACCAAGTTCCGACAAAGCTTTAACGTGTTCGGTAGGGTAAATAGCGTGGGTGTCGCGTTCAATTACATCTTTAATTAATTCGCGCTGCGCATAATCACGGGCAGACTGCTGAATCATGACTTGTTCTTCGGTAAATTCAAAATTCATAGGGCTGGATTTTAAGTATTGCTAAAATAAAAATTAAAAGCCTTTAAAAACAAAAAGCAGAGGATAATACTTGGGTCATCCGGAAATTTATTGACTCGCACTTTGGAAAAGTATAAAAAGGGCACTTCCGTTTTCGCTTTGGAGGCACCCAAAATACTGAAATGCTAAAATAATATATTTAGAAATATAAATGTTTTAGATTGTCTTTTTTCTTTGCAAGCGCTGGCTGATTGCGATTAAAAGAAAAATTACCATACCAAATATTGAAGCCCGTGCAATATAATCGCCATAGCGGACATAAAATGTGATTTTATTATTGGCATTGATTTTTTGCCTGATAACTGCCGGTTCCCAGTACCTGGTCGCCTGAAATACATCGCCGCGCTGATTAACAAAGCAAGATGTGCCGGTATTTGCCGAACGCGCAATGCTTCGCCGGGTTTCAATAGCCCTTACCGATGAAAATAGCATATGTTGACGGTGACCAGCGGTATTGCCCCACCAGCCATCGTTGGTTATAATAAAAATCATATTTGCTCCATTGCGCACAAAACCGGCCACGAATTCACCATAAGCCGATTCATAGCAAATTACCGGGGCAATTTTCAAGGTGTCGTTGATGGTATATGGTGTTCGCTCGGCATCTGCGCCCAGCTGACCAACCGTTCCACCCAAATCAAGAGCGAAATCACCAAGTGGTTTCAGCAGCCACGGAAAAGGCATCAGTTCAACACCGGGCGTAAGTTTTGATTTGTGTGTTCGCTGCAAATCGGGCGTTTTACGGATAAGTAGCGCTGTGTTATAAGCATCGTAAAACCCGCCACCGTTACTATATTCCCTTGCTGTAGCCGAAATGGGTTCACCCTCAGAATAAGAACGATAGGTCGAATAGCCAACAACCAGTCCTACCTGAGGGAATTTATCAACCAACCGTTTCCGGAACTGAAGAATGGTCGGATTGGTTTCTATGTCGTTTTCCCAGATCATCTGACCCGAAGACCAATTGGGCTGCACCATAGATTCAGGAAAAACAATAAAATTGGTAAGACTGTCGGCAAGTTTTTCGGCAAGTTTCGAAGCATTTTCAATTACTTCGGAAGCGGGCAATTCATATTGCTCTTCATAAGGATCAATATTTGGCTGAACCACAACCACATCAACCGGTGCAGGTTTCTCGGCGTAGGAAAAATACATGATCCATGAAACCGTAACCGGAACAAGGATCATAGCTGCAATACCAAACATCTGCCTGACTGGAATCCGGGAAAGTTTCTCTTCCATCATTCCCTTTATCAGTTTAAAGATCATGATATTAACGATCAGCACCCAAAGAGAACCGCCGAACATTCCGGTAAATTCATACCACTGCATCCACGACGGCCAGGCTGAAAATCCATTACCCAGGCTCATCCAGGGCCAGTTTAAGTCCCAGTGGTGATGCAGAAATTCATATGAAATCCAGATGAAGATCAGGCTTAGATAGCCCTGGTCAGGATTTTTAAGGTTGCGCCTTGTGAAATGAAACAGCCAGAAAACCAACGACATACAGATAGCATTAACCAAAGTAGCCACAACCGCCCCGAACAGGGTTGAATTGTAAATCCACCAGGTAGTCAATGCATTCCATACAACAAATGCCGGAAAAACCCTGAAAAAAACGTGAAAAGTGCTGTGCTTTTGCCTGTTTTGCAGTAGGTAATCTTCAACAAACAAAACCGGGACAAGCCCGATGAAAAGCAAAGGCGGGAAGCCGCCGGCAGGCCAGGCCGAAGCCAGAATCAGGCCCGATATCACAGGCATCAGGTACATTAAACGCTTCCCCATAAAGTATAATTTGTGTGGCAAAGTTAACGAAAGGAAAATGAATGCCGGATGTATGTCAGAACTAATAATGTTTTGTCAGATGCAATAAATATTACATCAGAATGAATTATTTTGAAAATTATTTGCGCTTAATTGATAATTTTGCAGGCAGAAAATGCATTGCAAGTATCGCAATATCAAGATATTTAATTAATCAAATCTATAAAAACCAATCCCGAAGAAAATATGGCAATTACCAAACTGGACCAGATGTTTGAGGTCTTAAAATCTAAAACCAAAAAAAAGCTGGTCGCGGCTTATGCAAATGATTCTCACACAATTGAAGCTGTTAGCGAGGCTGTTGATAAAGGAATAATTGATGCCATTCTTGTTGGCGATGAAGCAACCATGCGCAAGGTTTGCGCCGAATTGGGTGTTGATGCCGGCAAATTCAAAATGGTTCATGAACCAAATGAAGCAAAAGCGGCTACAGTTGCAGTAAAACTTGTTAATAGCGGCGAAGGCGACCTGCTGATGAAAGGTTTGGTGAGTACCGATAAATATATGAAAGCCATCCTGAACAAGGAAACCGGTCTGATGGATCCGGGTGCAGTGCTTAGCCATGTTACAGTTCTCGAAAATCCGCTGTATCATAAATTGCTTGTTGTTGGCGATGTGGCAATTATCCCGTTACCTGAGTTCAAGCAAAAAGTTGCGATTTTAAATTATCTTATAAACACGGCAAAAGCCCTCGGTATTGAGAAACCTAAAGTAGCGGTAGTTACAGCTTCTGAGCAGGTTTTAGCTGGTATGCCTTCTTGCGTTGATGCTGCATTATTATCAAAAATGGCCGATCGGGGTCAGATAAACGGAGCCTATGTGGATGGCCCTCTTGCGCTTGATGCTGCCATTGATAAAGAATCGGCTGAGATAAAAAAACTGAGCGGTCCGGTAGCAGGTGATGCAGACTGTCTGCTCTTCCCAAATATTGAAGCCGGAAATATTTTCTACAAAACAAACACAAAACTTGCCGGAGCCGAATTAGGCGCCTTTGTTGCCGGTGGACGCGTTCCCTGCATACTTTCATCACGTGGCGACAGCGCCCAAACCAAATTATACAGCATCGCATTGGCAGCCCTTATCGCGAAGTAATCACCTTTTTTGAAACTAATTTAAATGGAAGAACTCCGCATACTGGCCATAAATCCGGGATCAACAACAACAAAAATTGCCGTTTTCAATGGCGCAAACCCGATTTTTGTCCGTACCATTTCTCATTCATCAGAAGAACTCTCGAAATTTGAAAAGATAACCGATCAGTACGCTTTCCGCAAAGAAATCATCTATAAACAACTTGAGGAAGCCGGTATTGAAATGGAAAGCATTCGTGCCGTGGTCGGTCGTGGTGGACTTACAAAACCAATTCCATCAGGCGTTTATGAAGTAAATGATGCCATGAAACACGACATGGCCAATAGCCCAATGGGCGAACATGCCAGCAACCTTGGCGGATTTATTGCTGATGACATTGCCAAAAGCCTGCCCAATGCCCGCGCCTTTATAGCTGATCCTGTAGTTGTTGATGAACTCGATCCGATTGCCCGCGTATCAGGTCACCCTGAGTTTCAGCGAAAATCTATTTTCCATGCCCTCAACCAAAAAGCTACAGCTCGCCAACATGCCAAATCCATCATGCGGAAGTATGAAGATATGAACCTGATCGTGGTTCATCTTGGTGGTGGAATTACCGTTGGCGCACATCAGAAAGGACGTGTAATAGATGTAAACCAGGGACTTGATGGTGAAGGGCCTTTTTCGCCCGAACGCAGTGGCACCTTACCATCGGGCGATCTGGTGAGAATGTGTTTCAGCGGGAAATTTACCCAGCAGGAACTTCTACATATGATAAAAGGAAAAGGTGGTATGACCGCTTTTCTTGGAACCAATAGCGCTTTTGATGTTGAAAAACGGGCCGAAGCCGGTGATGAATATGCCAAGTTCATTTTTGAAGCTATGGCATACCAGGTTGCTAAGATGATTGGTGCCATGAGTACAGTTCTCAAAGGCGAAGTTGATGGCATCCTGATTACCGGTGGAATTGCCCATGGCAAATGGTTTGTAAATCAGGTGATTGAACGCGTTTATAAAATCGGACCGGTACATATATATCCGGGTGAAGATGAAATGCGCGCACTGGCTATCAATGGCTTGATGGTGCTGAAAGGTGAAGTTGAGGTAAAGGAGTATAAATAGT
>DINP01000020.1 GCA_002426025.1 Bacteroidales bacterium UBA5537
TTGCGCAAGAATGCTAAAACGGCCAAAGATTTTGCTACTGCCGATAAAATCCGCGACGAACTTACCAGAGTTGGTATCAGCGTGAAAGACACGAAAGATGGCGCTGAGTGGAGCCTTCAATAGTTAATAGTGAAGAATTAACAGTTAACAGATATTAATGATGTAACTGGATTACAAATAGGACATTCATCATGAAAAATAAAACTCTCTGCAATGAAAAAACTTTTTAATCACATGCTTGCTATTACTGCCGCTGCATTAATTATGAGTGGTTGTTCGAATCAAAATAAAAAGATGGAAAAAGAATTGAAAGATTTTGTTGCCAATTGGGAAGCCCGGATAAAACCTCTTCAGAAAGAGGCTTATACGGCCTATTGGAATGCCTCTATATCGGGCAAAGACGAAGATTATGCTGTTTCGGAGAAGCTTCAGCTGCAACTCAATAGCATATTTACCAACAAGGACGATTTTGAAAGGCTCAAAAAAATCAGGGAATCAAATACGATAACAGATCCTATTCAAAAGCGGCAGTTGGACGTTCTCTACACCCAATATCTGGGTAACCAGATTGATACGGCTATGCTGGCCAAAAAAATTAAAATGGAAACTGAAATTGAGAAAAAATATTCAAATTTCAGAACCGAATTGAATGGAGTACAATTGAGTGATAATGATGTAGAAGAAGTTTTAAAAACATCAAAAAACAGCGCTGTTCTTCAGGCGACATGGGAAGGACATAAAAAAATAGGCTCACTTGTTTCGGATGACATCATAAAGCTGGTTAAACACAGGAATGAGATGGCCAGAAAGCTTGGATTCAAGAACTTCCATTCCATGACACTTGAATTGGGTGAGCAAGACCCAGAAGAGATCAGCGTACTGTTTGATGAATTGGATAACCTGACAAGGGATGCTTTTGCGGACCTCAAAGATGAGATTGACACCTATCTCTCTAAACGTCTGAACATCAGCAAATCAGAGTTGATGCCCTGGCATTACCAAAACCGTTTTTTCCAGGAGGCGCCTGCTATTTACAGTGTTGACCTCGATAAATATTATAAAGATCAGGATTTAGAGAAGCTTACGGAAAATTACTACGCAAGTATCGGACTCGATATCAGCGATATGATGGCCAACAGCGATTTGTATGAAAAACCCGGGAAAAATCAGCACGCCTATTGCATTGATATTGACAATGCCGGCGATGTACGCGTTCTTTGCAATATTAAACCCAATTATAGCTGGATGAACACCATGATGCATGAATTCGGCCACGGGGTTTATGATAAATATATTGACCGCAACCTGCCATTCAGTTTGCGGAATCCGGCTCATACGTTTACAACCGAAGCAATTGCCATGCTCTTTGGGCGTATGGGATCCAATCCACAATGGATGAAAGATATGAACCTGATTGATGATGCGGAAAAGGCGAAAATCGCAAATGAAAGCTATCAGACACTCAGGCTTGAACAACTTACTTTTAGCCGATGGGCGCAGGTAATGTACCGCTTCGAGAAAGCTATGTATGAAAATCCCGATCATGATCTTAACAAACTCTGGTGGGACCTGGTAGAAAAATATCAGATGATAAAACGACCAGAAGGCCGCAATGAACCTGACTGGGCAAGCAAAATCCACATAGCAACAGTGCCTTGCTACTACCACAATTACCTGCTTGGCGAATTGCTCGCTTCACAATTAAACCATTACATTACTGAAAATATTGTGAAATCAGATGACTTCCGCAACCAGAGTTTCTATGGAAACAAAGAAGCCGGAAAATTCCTGACCGAGAAGGTTTTTATGCCGGGAGCCAGCCTTTACTGGAATACCATGATCGAAAATGCTACAGGCGAAAAACTGACAGCCCGCTATTATGCCGATCAGTTTGTNNTTCATACCAAAAACTCAGCTAACCAACCTAAAATTCTCCGTTATGAAACCAATAAAAAATTTACGCGCTATTTTACCATTGCTTATATTTATACTTCTGTTTTCTTCCTGTGAGAAAGACAACTGGAACAATATCAACGGAAGTGGTCCGGTTATAAGCGAAACCAGGGTTGTGCCCATTCACAGAAATATTTCGGTTTCAGTTCCTGCTGATGTTTATATTTACCAGAGTCAGGTAAGGGATCTTACCATTGAAGCACAGGCTAATGTTCTTGAGGCCATTGAAACGTATGTAAGTGGCAGCGAACTGGTTATTAAACTTGAAGACGGGGCTGGTCTTGGCAGTCACGAGCCTATTGTTATTTATATCTCATCAGCAATGTACAATACCATCAGGCTTTCGGGATCGGTAAATCTATACGCTGAAACCCAGATTGTAACAGATGATTTTGATATCAGTATTTCCGGCTCGGGCAATGTTGATGTAGCTGTAGTTGCAAATCTCGTAAGAGCTTCTATTTCCGGAAGCGGTAAAATGTGGATTGAGGGAACCTGCATTGCTGAAGAATACACGGTTTCAGGATCAGGAGATATCTATAGTTATAATTTGCTTAGCGACACTTCAGATATTGAAATAAGTGGTTCGGGCAGGGTTGAAATAAGTGTGGCCGATTACCTGAAGGCAAATATCAGCGGAAGCGGAAGTATATACTATCGCGGATACCCAACAATTGACAGCCATATTTCGGGTTCAGGAAAAATTGTGCATGTGAATTGAANNCCACACCATCTGTTTGGCAATCATATTTCGGAACCCGCCCTGATAAATCCAGGCAGCAGATTTTACCAGAAAGCTTTTAGTTGAGATATCAAAATCAAAATCTTTGATATATAAAGTTGAATCCTGGGGATTAAAAGCCGGAATACCTGAAAAGTAAATGGTTCCGTTCAGGCTGCCCGACAGCTTGGTTTCGGCTACCAGTTTACCATTGCTGCCGTATATATTTACTGATTCAACCTTTACTTTGCGTTTTCCTTGTGTAAAAGTTTGTCCTTTAAGGTACTTCGATGCCTGTGCATTTATTTCATCGAATGGCACATCAACCGAAACATTTACAATTGCATTGTCTTTGGGCTCATTACTTATCGAAAGATTGGGTAATGGTCCTGATGATAAAACATTTGGCTTCTGTCCCACCACCAATTCAATTACCGATTTCACCCCACTCTGCTGACGGATAATGCCATTGTTTGAAGTAAGAGGCGATGCATAAAATTGTGATGGTTTAATTTTCAACCATAATTTATATTCATCGCTCAGGCTGATGGGCTGATTTAATGCTTTCCAGGCTTCCTGCGCGTATGGCTTCAGGTCAAGGTAATCTTTGATGCTTTCGTCAATCGCTTTGCTCATTGTTTTCAGGTTGTCCTGAAGGATAAGATCGGCCACAAACTTTACCGGAATACTAAAACCAGCCACTTTCACAACCGGCTCAGTAAGCCATTCGTAACCAGTGGTTGATGTTTCAGTACTTACCGACCAATCGGGGTTAATGTCAACGTTGGTGCGGAACATCAGCGCAAGCGCACCCGTCACTTCCCTGTAATCGGAAAGGGTGAGGCCCAGTTTTGTGGTTTTAAATCCCGCCTTTATCCATAAATTGAGTGGAACACGGTAAATAATCACGTTATCTTTCATGGCCAGCTTAATGTCGCCCTGTTTCCATGCCTTAACCATAATATTATCCCCGCCGTTGTCATCAAGGCTGTTGTCCTCATATACCAGCCCGCTAAACTGCTGATTCAGCACTTTCTGAATATCGCTTAGCTTTGCTTCTACCGTCAGCCCAATCATTGATGGCTGCAATTCAACATCGGCGCGGGAATAAACTTCTGCTGGTTTATCAACCTTAAGGGTAGCACAACTACTAAGTACCACAGTTGTAAATGCTATTAATGCAGTACAATACATTGTTTTTCGCATACTAGGTATGGTATCAGGTTAAGATGTTGTTCTGAATTTTAATAATTCTGGTTCGGGGNNATTTAATACAATTATCCAGACTTTCTATTCCCTGATCCGAAATATCGGTATATCCAAATCCACTGTATCGTCCGCCTGAGACCTTAACCACAGCTACCTCTTCGGGATGCCGGCCATCGCCTAGTATATAAAAATCGGGATGATTAAAACCAGACTGTTTAATTGAAGCTTCAACCCTGCGGTTGTATTGATCAGGTGATTCTTTACCGATACATGCACCATGGCACTGTTTTATTCCGTAATGAAAACAGGAACCGCTGGTTTCATAAAGTCCGCACAGCTTCTGGCAAAGTTTGAATTTTTCAACAAGGCCGTAGAGGTATTTGCGCGCATGTTCAATGCTATTGAAGGTCGCTACCGGCTGCTTCCCGTTCAGATTTTGCCCGATATAGAGCCGGTGATAACCTTGTTCGTCAACATACTGGTACAAACCCGAACTGAAAACTGAGCGTCGCTGGGAACGATTATAAAGTGGCTTGTGCTTCTTAATTTCATCAGACTCCAGCAGAAGTGCAATCAACTCGCTTCCGGTAGGTTCATAGCTTACTGAAGCCACCCTGTTGCGCATTTCAACAGCCTTAACCGTATCGTTATTGCGAAAATGCTGAATCAGCCGTTCAAACATATTATTACTCTTGCCTATATAAATGGTTCTACCCTCTTCGTTGTGAAGATAATACACTCCGGTTTCTTCAGGAACCTCTTTGATTATATCAGGAATTTTAAGGTTTGATTGTTGCTCTATTGCAGGCCGGTCAACATGTAGTAATAATTCGAGCAATCGGGTTGTAGCTAATGCATCCCCAGCTGCACGGTGACGGTTTTCGATGATTATTCCTAATTCCTGGCATAGTTTTCCCAGACTGTAGGATTGTTTACCGGGAATCAGTTTGCGGCTGAGCTTAACGGTGCAGATGGTTTGTCGCTTATAATTATATCCAAGCCGTTTGAATTCGTGCCTGATAAAATTATAGTCAAAAGCCGCATTGTGCCCTACAAACGTAGCCCCTTCGGTCATTTCAACTATTTTTCGGGCAACTTCGCAAAACCTCGGGGCATTGGCAACCATTTCATTGCTGATGCCTGTTATGCGTGTTATCATGTATGGAATTGGCTGTTCCGGATTTAGCAGGGTACTGAATTCATCAACAATTCGTGTTCCGTCGTGCAGGTATATAGCAATCTCTGTCAACCTTTCATTAACAAAACTTCCGCCGGTGGTTTCAACATCAATTACTGCAAACATAGATTGCAAATGTAGCAAGGAAGTATGAATAACACGATATGAATGTTTGAAGATGGTCTCCGAATGGATTGGGACAAGGAGACACGGAGACGGGAAGACATGGGGGAAGAATTAATTTCCAATTTCTAATATTCAGTCAATTACAATTTGTTTATTGTCTGACCTCCGACCTCACAAATCCGAAATCGCCAATCCGAAATCCGAAATCAAACTATCTGGCTATCAGCAAATAATAATTCTTCTTCCCTTTCTGGGCCAGAAGGTATTTGCCACTGAGCAGGTTGGTGTGGTTTGCAACAAAATCTTCCGCTACTTTAGCTTTGTTTACCTGCACCCCGCCATCTTTTAACATACGGCGGGCTTCGCCTTTGGATGAGAAAATGGCTGTTTTTTCTGCAACCAGCTCTACAATGCCAATGCCCTGTTTCAGTTCATCCAAACTGATTTCAAATTGTGGAACGCCTTCGAAAACAGAGAGTAATGTGTCTTCATCCAGTTTGTGTAATGCCTCGGCAGTACCTTTCCCGAAAAGGATTTCTGAAGCTTCTACTGCCGATATATAATCAGCCTCTGAGTGCACCCTGATGGTAAGGTCCTGTGCCAAAGCTTTCTGCAACACGCGCAAATGTGGTGCTGACTGATGTTCAGCAATCATTGCTTCAATCTCTTGCTTCCCGAAAAGAGTGAAAATACGGATGTATTTTTCGGCATCGGCATCGGAAGTATTGACCCAGAACTGGTAGAATTTGTAAGGCGAGGTCCTTGCCGGATCTAGCCAAACATTGCCCGACTCGGTTTTGCCGAATTTGCCGCCATCGGCTTTGGTAATCAGGGGACAGGTAAGGGCAAAAGCCTCGCCGCCGGTTTTGCGACGAATCAGTTCGGTGCCGGTTGTAATGTTTCCCCATTGGTCAGAGCCACCCATCTGTAACTTGCAGTTGTTGTGCTGATAAAGGTGCAGGAAATCATAGCCCTGAACCAACTGATAGGTGAATTCGGTAAACGACATGCCATCGCCGGCTTCACCGGTCAGACGTTTCTTCACCGAATCCTTGGCCATCATATAGTTCACTGTGATGTGCTTACCCACATCGCGGATAAAACTAAGGAAGGAGAAATCCTTCATCCAGTCGTAGTTATTTACCAGCTCTGCCTTGTTTGGTGCGTCGGTTTCAAAATCGAGCAGTTTCATCAACTGGGTTTTCAAACCTTCCTGGTTGTGACGCAGGGTGGCTTCGTCGAGCAGGTTGCGTTCTTCCGATTTTCCCGAAGGATCACCGATCATACCGGTAGCACCACCAACCAGCACAATGGGTTTGTGCCCGCTTTGCTGAAGATGCTTCAGCATCATTACACCAACAAGATGGCCAATATGAAGGGAGTCGGCAGTAGGATCAATGCCCACGTAGGCCGATATCATTTCTTTCTGCAATATCTCTTCGGTACCGGGCATAATGGTATGCACCATACCGCGCCAGGTCAATTCTTCAACAAAATTCATGGATTGTTATTTTCCGCGAAGTTACGCTTATCCGGTGAATTGACAAAAAAGGGAAGGTACCTGATACAGGATCATTTTCGCCACAGAATAAAGAAACAAATCTGACAAGCAAGTCCAGATCAGTTGATTAATTATTCAGGAATTACTAGGGGCTATAAGTTTTCAAGAAAGTGAAGTATACAAATTAAGTCCCGCTTCGCTCTAATAATAGGTATTTCACTAATTAGGAAATACGGCTTTGTGTGTGCTACATTTTTATTATATTTGTAACTATCAGATAATAACCTATTTCCGAAATTGTGATAGGACTGGCCAATTCCTTAAACATTCCCTTTGTATTGTTCAGATACCTGGTTCTCTTTGCCCTTTGTATTCTTCATTATCCTGTTTCTGCAGATAACCAGCTACTTGAACTTGAGAATCAACTTGCCAGCATGGCTGACGATACTGCAAAGGCAAATGTTCTGATAAGGCTGGGTGAGCACTATTGCAGTCTTGATAACGATAAAGCACTTGAATATCTGCAGGAAGCATATACCATCTCAACGGCATCAAAATACAACATTGGCATGGGAAAAAGTATGCTGTGGCAGGGGCGTGTGTATTATTATAAAGACGATTATCGCCTTGGGCTGAAATACTTTGATAGAGCAAAGACCATCCTCGAAAACACCAAAGAATTTGATGACCTTTCCTTTGTTTATTTCGGGAAAGGCGAAATATTTAAAATCAGGGGCGATTATATCCGTGCGCTTGAAATGTATCAGGAGGCCATTAAAATAGCAGAAAAAACAGGAAATAAAAAGCACATTTCTTCTTACTATGGGAGTATCGGCGTTGTGCTGTTGAACCGGAATGATATTGAAAAAGCACTGGGATATTTTAAAAAGGCGATTTCAATTAAAGAAGCAATTAATGATCAGAAAGGAATATCAAACATTCTCACCTGTATGGGCTTTACTTACGAAAAAATAGGTAAGCTTGATTCTTCGCTTATGCATCACCAGCAAGCTTTGGAAATAAGAACACGCCTTAATCTGGACAGGGCTGTTGCCGCTTCACAATACAACATTGCTAACATTCAGACCAAACTGGGGCACTACCGTGAAGCTGAAGAGGCACTGGATATTGCACTCAGAAATTTTACTGCCCTTGAAGAAAAAACCGGCATTATAATTACCAGACTGCAGTTAGCCCAAACTCACAGCAAGCAAAAGAAAAACGATGCTGCAGAAATCGCCCTTGAGGCACTCAATATGGCATTAAGTATTGATAATCCGAACCTGGTGAGTCATGTTTATAAAGTTTTATCGGAAATCTACCACGACAATAATAATTACAAATCTTCCTACAATTACCTGATAAAGCACAAAACCATTCAGGATAGTTTATTCAGCACTGAAAAAGAAAGAATTTTAACAGAAATTGAAGAAGAATTCCAGTC
>DINP01000013.1 GCA_002426025.1 Bacteroidales bacterium UBA5537
TCTGAAAATGGGGATAGGCACAGTACAAATGGTGCGGTATCCAGAAAGCTTGCCAATTTTGCGAGGCTTGATCCTGATTTACAGGCTAGAAATGTTACCGGGCTAAAACATGGAGCCAAAGGTGAAGAAAGAGTCTGGGCTGAATTTCATGGTAACTGGGAGAAACTGGGCTTTGAGAGTGAATTGATACTGGCAAAATACAAGGGTATTGCAATTGAATCTATTATTGATTTATCTGATATGCCTGAAACTCTTAAAGGTAAAGAACGTGAAGCGATAGTAAAGATTCGCGTAAATCAGGGCTTTTTTCGGAAAACCATCTTAGCTTCTTATAACAATTCATGTTGCATTACAGGTATACACCAACCCGAATTACTGATTGCCAGTCATATCCGCCCGTGGAAACTTGATGATGCCAACAGGTTAAATCCACAGAATGGTATGTGTCTGAATGCGCTTCATGATAAAGCCTTCGAATATGGACTAATTACAATTTCTCCTGATTATCAGATAAAAATCTCACCTGTTCTCTTGAGACAATCCGGAAATCAAGCAATCGCTGATAACTTTCTCAAGTACAATAATAAACCTATGCTTTTGCCAAGCCGATTTTTGCCAGATCCCGCTTTCCTGATATATCACAACAATGAACGCTTTATCCAATAATATCCAACTTTCCTACTCCGGAACCCGGAGAATTCTCTATTTATGTCGTGAGTCGTGACAAGAGTTACAGACTGATACCAGCCAACTGATTGGCTCTCTTCCAATATTCCTTTTAGCATATTTCTTATGGTGGACTTGTGTTGCAGGAGCCCCGCAATAGACACAACGCCAATTATCTCTTTTGAGCACCACGTATCGCTTACGCTTCCATTCATCGGATTTCAGATATACATTGCGGTAGTAGTCTCTCCGACGATTACGTTTATAAATGAATATCAAACGGGGGATCACGATAGAGAAAAAGAAAAAGATTATAAGGAAAATGATTTGAGACTCCATTAAATTATCCCCAAATGAATTATCAAGTGACAATAAATAGCTGTTATTTTATTTTATTCCTCATAGTTTTACCTTCATTCCTGCTCAAAATATAACTTCTGACAGAAGGTGAATGGACATCAGCCATAGAACAAAGCTAATAAATTTTATTGTACCTATTTCCTCAAAATACCCACACTTATTCATCAAACACCTACGCCTGATAAAAAGATACGGGCACTTATACATTTGCCGGGCGAAGGCGTTTTTAATAGTTATTAATTTCATAGGCATCGGATTTTTTTTCATGGGCATCAGATTCTATCCTTCTGCGAAAGCAAGAAAAAATCTAAACAGACCGACAGCATTAGTCAGCAATTTTATAGATATATCTATTTGCTAAGGCGCAAATAACATCCGGTAAAAACAGCTTAATGCCTGTTCTTTTTTCCTTTTGAAAAGAAAAAGATATCAATATCTTTGGATGCCTTTAATTGATATGGCTTATTTTATTATTAAATACCCTGTTTATCACAAATTATATTCACAAAACTATTTCATTATGAAGAAGATGCTCTTTATCCTGCTGTTTATCCCGGCATTATTAACTGCCCAAAATTATGTTCAGGGCACGATTGAATTTAAAAATGGTAAAAAACTGGAATGTCTGTTGAAAATTCCGTCGGGCCCCACTGACAAGCGGATAGAGACCCGCCTGTCTGAAAAGGCAGATAAAGTTTCATACCCTTCTGATAAATTGGCGAAGGTAATAGTTAACTTAGATGATGGTGGGTCTTATGAATTTTCAAGGGAACGCATCCGCCGGTTATTAAGTTCTAAAACCACTGAAGTCTGGATTCTGACAGTAGAAAAAGGCTATGCGACGCTCTATGTTTTTACCACCAAGTATAAAATTAACAAGAAAGGTCATTTGGAAATGATAAGTATCGGAGGCCCTCACTCTGCGGGAGAAATTTTCCTTTTGGTAAAACGTCCTGATGAAAAAGTAGCGACTTTTCTGGGCTCATATTCTGAGAGCATAACCATAAATGAGAATGGAACATTCAGGAAATTGGCTTCAGATTACTTTAAAGATTGCCCCGAATTGGTTAAAAGGATTAAAGAAAAGGAATTTAAAATTTTGGATTCCAGGGTATTGNNACCTGCATTTGCAAACAACTACCTGAGAAAACTGTTCTATTTTAGCGAATTCAAAATATTGAACGGAAAAAAATTATTCACAACTTAAAATCAAGTATTATGAACAAATCAGAATTAATTGATGCCATTGCAAAAGGTGCCGGTTTAACCAAGGTTCAGGCCAAAGAAGCCATTGATTGTTATCACGAAACCGTTGGCAAAGAGCTTAAAAAAGGAAATAGTGTTGATATAGCAGGTTTTGGATCGTTTTCAGTAGCCGCAAGAGCTGCACGTACCGGCCGCAACCCACAGACTGGTGCACCACTTCAGATTAAAGCTTCTAAAGCTCCAAAATTCAAGCCTGGTAAAGGTTTGAGGGACGCTCTCTAAGCATTGATTTATTGAGCATAAAAGCAAAGGGCCGGGGTTAATTACCACCGGCCTTTTTTTTAACACGATACCAGCAAATCTGCTTTTAATATGGCTTTGAATATACTTCAGCTCTAAGGCCATTTGAATCATACACAATTGCATAGATTTTATTTTTCGAAAACAGAAGCTGTTCCCCATTGCCTGAAACGGGTCGTAAAAATACCTCCTGTTGCCCGTTTTTGTTAATAATTATTTTATTGCCGTTCGCCGGATCGGTAGCATAGAATTTTCCTTTACGGAACCTGAGTGTCTGATAAGGAAAGCTCAGTCCGGAATATAGTGTAGTCATCTGATTTGTTCCTGTTTCGAGTCGGTAAAGGCTGGCTTCAATCTGGGCAGTGTTGGGTATATTCACCAGGGTTGCAAGATATAGGGTATCGGCATCCTTGTCGAGAAAAGCCCCGCACAGCTGTGCATTATACCAGTCAGGAGGATTGTGGTTGAGCACAATGGTATCGAGGTTGGTGCTTCCTTTGGCAATACCCACATAAGTAGCCTCGTTGGTCGACTGGAAAAATCCCGAATACATATTGTGTACCACATCATAGGGGAAGGTTGACCAGGTATCGTCGAACCAATGCCCAATGGCTTTAGGGGCACTCAGCTCGCTGGTAGCAACAAATTGGGTTTCGTCGGTCCAGTTTGCATGCTGAAAGGGCCAAAGGCTGATTCCGCTGATATAGCGGATAAGGTAGCGGTTCATAAACTGATAGCTGAACTGCTGCTGCATGCCGGTAAATATTTGCGAAACCTGCGAGTTAAGGCCAAAAATTGTGGCTGTCTGGGTAATGGTACTATTCACTTTATCGTACCAGAATAACAGAAAACTGTTGTGCTCAAAGGCAAACGACATAGAGTTTGATACATCGTTAGGAAAAGAGCCATGGTCATATTTGCGGGTAAGAATTCCATTACGGATATTGGCAACAAAATGTTTTGTAATTGTCTTGGCCTTATTCTGGTTAAGCACTACTACCCGGGTGCTGTCGTTGTAATCATCGGCAAACTGAACCCAAAGGTAGGGCCATGCAACTGGTTCATTGGTACCAAATGCGCCTTCGAAACGATAAGCGTTAAGGTTTGTAACCAGTCGTGAATCCGGATAGGAAACGATGTATTTACCGCTGTCGGAAGGTATTACAGTATGATCATCCGTTTGTTTTTCCTTTTGGCAGGATGAAGTTGCCATTATTACAAACAGGAATACCGGCAGGAAATAAAGAATTTTTTTCATAGTAAACTATTGGTTCGGGGTACATTTGATTTTATATTGCGCCGATGTAAAAATAATACCGATAAGTATGCCTATAAATCAGTATTCATAGGTATTTTGATTGTAGTAATTGTATTAGCTGAGCGGCGAAGCCATTTAACTTTTGAACTCACTATCTCATTTGGTTGATAGAACGCTGATAACGCGCCTGCCTGACTGCTGGTGCAAACAAGAAAGCATAGATTTGAACGGATATATAAATTAGAGATGAGAAATGAGTTGTGAGTTGTTAGTTTGAACATTGAACTTTTGAACCGCGCAGCGATAGAACTGTTGAACACAAAATACATTATTTAGAACACGGATGAAACGCATGCCTGTCTGCTTGTGCAAACAAGCAGACAGGGATTAACACGGATTTGCACCGGCTTTCAATGTTATACCAGATGCTAACTCAGAACCTGGTACTTAGAACTTTTGAACGCCCGAAGGGCATTGAACCCTTGAACCGCGNNGAACCCTTGAACCGCGCAGCGATTGAACCCCGAACATCATCCTTGCCTGCCGGGAATTGCGAATAAAGTGTTAAACATTTGTTAAACAACCCAAAATTTATAACCAGGCTTTCCCGCGCACTGTTATGCTATCGTTAATTGACTGAATCTGTTGATTATAGTTGATAAATTATACAATAATCATAACACATCATTTTTAGAAGGGTCAGAAATCAAATGTTGGCCTGATTGTTAAACCTAAACCAGTCTGATGAAGCATTTCAATCTTCCTGTAATTTTAATTCTCATACTATTACTACAGTCCTGTGTTTCAGTTCAACAGCACCGAAACATGGAAAGCAGGCTGTTGGAATGTGATTCAAACTCTAAGC
Organism: Bacteroidales bacterium UBA5537; assembly: GCA_002426025.1. GTDB lineage: Bacteria > Bacteroidota > Bacteroidia > Bacteroidales > Lentimicrobiaceae > Lentimicrobium. The sequence continues at coordinate 4,656 of DINP01000013.1, forward strand.
TGATATCCGGGCAACGGGATAGTTTGGCAGTTCTTGCCGATGAAATCAGGAATGATAGAAGTTTGCTGTATGAGGAATACAACAAAATGACAGAAAATTATAATCAGGCAGTTTATGAAATCGACAGGATTCAGAACAATGTCATGGCTGAATTGGTGGTGCCTGATGACAGATATTTGCAGGATATAGCACCGAAAACCTCATACAAAAGGTCGGTATTGATGAAATCCGATACCGTTTCCAATACCAGGCTTGAGGTTGCTTCGGGGAAAGTGGCGTTTTATTGTCCTTTGAAAATGACGTATAAGGAAACCTATACAGCCATTGGTTTTATTGCCGATGTAATATCCGACGAGCAGATTAAAGCCCGTATGATTGAACGGATAAAAAAGGTTGAGCGTGATGCAGATAATGTCACCCTGAGCGACAATAACCTGCTGATCGAAAAGATCGCTTTCTATAAATTTATTGAATTGCGGTTGGATGAGGCTTCAAACGAGCGCTTCGAAATTAAAAAGGTACACGGCAACGACAAGCAGCTTGTTACCAACAAAATGGAAGGCTGGCAATGGAAGGTTAACCTGTGGCCTCCGAAAAACGTCAGGAACTGTTTCTGAAGGTAATTGTATATGACGAAGATGGTAATCAGGACTTTGCATTTACAAAAACATATCTGCTCGATGTTAACGTTGACCCTTTTCTGTTTGTTCACAATTCCGTAATGCTGTTCAGTACCAATCCCGAGTGGGCTTTTGGTGCCGTAATAACACCGGTCCTCACTTTTTTCCTGGGAATGTATCAGCGCCGGAAAAAGCAAAAAGTTGGTACTGCCTGATGGTAATAAAATAATCGCTTTTGCTTTCGCAGATAGGTCTGACCGATGATGCACTAGCTGAAGTTTTAATTCTCAATATTATTTTTTTTATGTAAAAGCGTTTAACCACTAAAACCCCTTACCATGATCAATAACATTCAGTTTACAGACAATTTCTCTTTGCATGAATTGTTGCTTACCTCGCACCGCAGGTTCGATGAAGAGCAGTACAATCCGCCTGTCGAAATAGTTGAAAACCTCAGGGCGTTGGTTGTCAATATATTACAACCTTTACGGGATGCGATGGGAACAGCCATTTCAATAAACAGTGGCTACCGCTGTCCCTCGCTCAACCGCTCAATTGGAGGTGCCAGAAACAGTCAGCATATGACCGGTCATGCGGCTGATATTGTTGATTTTACAAATGGTAATGAATTCCTTTTCAGGAAAATTAAAGAACTGGAATTGCCTTTCGACCAGATGATTGATGAGTTTGGTTTCCGCTGGGTGCATATCTCCTATGATCCTACCCGCAATCGCCGGCAGATTCTTCAGGCAGTTAAAGATGCCGCCGGGCGCACAATTTATGTAACGCCCGATGTCATGGCTTTGCCTCAGATTCCATAAATATATCAGGGGTTTACATTTTCAAATACTGCTTTAATTCCCGAGAGGATAAGGCGCAGATTGTCAGGCGATTTGCCGTCAAGTACTTTGTATTTATCGGGTGAGGTCAGCATGCGCGAAAACATATCGGCAGCTGCCAGCACACGTACTTTATTGAATCTGCACATCACGGGATCGAAGGCGCCCATTTCACCTCTGGCTGTGTAGTTAAGTCCATAGCAGGGCGAACAATAGGAGAATATAAAGCATCCATCGCATCCGCTTGAAAGCAGTAGTCCATCGTTTTTGCATAGCTGCTCAAATATCTCATTCATGCTTTCATTGTTGTAAGTCTGGTTTGGGTTGCCGATAAAGGCGTGGCATGGAAAGCTGTTCCCATTTACATCAAAAGCCACAATATTTTCCCCGGCACCACAGGCTCTGTTGTGTGGCACTGTAACATCGGGTGAGAAATTCTGCATGGGGATATTGATTAGTTCGCAGGGTATCTTTTCGGGATGGGAAATAAAATAGTCGGCGAATTTCTTCATTTCAGCAGCAAAAACGGGAAGGTCTCTCTCAGCATTCCAGGCAACTTCCTTTGCCAGGCTAGGATTAACTATAAAACCCTCCTTTGTGAGAGCAAGATAATTATCGAACATTTTATTCAGCACATTGGGGGCAATAGTCATTTTTACTGCCTGCCATGGCCAGGTATCGCGGAAGAAGTTGCGGTCAATCAGATCGAAGGAGTTAGAGCGGTTCAGGTTATGCGATTCTCTTGCTCCGTCAATACTCAGGATGGGCACAAAACGGAGCTTGTTTTGGGTTAGCCATGTTCTGATTTCTGATGTTAACAGGGTGCCATTTGTCGTTACCATACAGATAATTTTCAGTCCGGGAAAGGTATTCCATGCCCATTCTGAAAGTTCTTTCATTTCATTGAATGCCAGAAAAGGCTCCCCACCGTGGAAAATCAGGAAATACTCGCTGGTGGCGGCACGGCTGGCTTCAATATCGGCGGTTATTACTTTTTTAATCTCTTCAGGGACAATAACCTGCTTGTTCTTCACGCTTTCGTAGCAATAGCTGCAAGCCAGGTTACACTGGTTGGTAAGCATCACAAATATTTCCCTGCTTCTTTTCGATTCGCCTCTCATGCTGATTTTGTATTGTTTTGCATTATTTGGAATTTTACATCCTTCTCCATGTAGCTCAGTAAAATTAAAAGGTTATTGCACAGAGTTCCACAGATAAGACACAGAGAACCACAGAGGTTTTTTCTCTCCGTGTCCTTCCATGAGACCTCCGTATATCTCCTTGAAACTCTTTTTTCTTTTAATGTTCCCACTCCTTTCTCTGTGTCCCTCTGTGAGACCTCCGTGTATCTTTGTGAAACTCTTTTTGTAACACCTCACATCCCTATGTATCTCTCTGAAACTCTTTTTTTAGAAATTAAAGCCTGTATCGTTTAACTCCATTCTTTAGCAGAGTCACATTAAAATTCATCAGCAAGCCGATTTCTTTGGACGCAAATTTCATATATGTCAGAATCTGCGCCTCATGAACCGGTGCGAATGCATCCACTGTCTTTAATTCAATAATTACAGCATTTTCTACCAGAAGATCTATCCTGTATCCGCAATCAAGCCTGATGTCCTTATAAACCACCGGAACAGCAAGTTGCCTTTGGGTAAATAATCCGGCACGATTCAACTCAAATTCCAGGCACTCTTCATAGGCTGATTCCAGTAAACCCGGTCCGAGATTCCTGTGAACCTCTATCGCACAGCCCATTATCTTATCTGTAATCTGGTTGATTTCCATCTTTCTTGCATTTGTTCATTTATCCATACTAAATTCAATTCCTAAAACGCAACTTCAGGGTTCAGATGTTTGAGAATATACTGCGAACCATTCAGCATGGCCCTCTTTTGCTTTGTGTCTCTGTTTTTGAAGAAAATATGATCGGGGCATTCGGTCAGAAGACGAATGTGGAAATAGGCATTGGCATAAAACAGGATTTTAGAAAAGCGGCAACTCATTTCGCTTTGCTCCTTATGGTTTCTCACCGATGCAATGCTGGCAGGGCAGGTATTGCAGATATCTTTAACGCAACAATTCTTACAGGCATCATTCAGGTATTCAATCTCTTTAAGGTCAATATCTTCAGCAGGGATTTTCCACTCACCTGTATTGTAATATGCGCTGCAGCGATGACAGGCAAGTTCGCTGCCATCGGCAGCAACAGCCTTGGAACTAAATCCCGGACTACATTTTGGTAGGCTAAAGCTGCTGTCAACACAATAAGTGGCCAACGACAAAAGATTGAATGGATATTTCTGTGGGTGCTTCAGGTAATATTCAATAAGCAGCATCAATTGCTTTGCCAGGACCTCTGCATTTGCCTCTGCCGACCAATCAACCCCATCGGCAATAACACTCTTGATGGTATATCCCTTTTCGGAAAGAAAAATAATATTGCCAGATAATTTTCCGAGTGTTTCGGGGATAATCACGGTACTTACCACGGACTTTGATAAGTTGCTGAAAAAAGAGAAATCTATCTGGCTGTAAGAGTTGCTTCTGAATTTGTTATGATCGGCTTCAAAGCCATCGAGGCTGAGTTCCACTTTGAAAATATCACTGTTGGCCAGCAGCCAGTCCTGAATTTCACCATGTACCATGGTGCCATTGGTTACAGCCTTAAACACCACTTTTCGGTTTTTATAATCTGATCTTACGTAGTCAACTATCTGCCTTATCAGATAAAACTCAATAAATGGTTCGCCACCCATCAGCAGGATATTCAGTTCATTATCAGTTTCCCCGTTTTCAGCGAAAGCCTTATCAATCTCTTTACAAGCTGTTTCTAAATCCATTGATTTATTCAGCGTTTTGTCGCAGAAACAATAGGAGCAATTCAGGTTGCACTTTTCAGTAACAATAAGGCAAAGCTGGAAGGTGTGGTTTGTCGGATTCTCAGCAGCAGACATGGCAGAAAGTTGGAAAAGGAGAGGGGTTATTGGTAAGGCAATCCGTTCCGGTGCATAGGTCGGTCCGAAATATTTTTAAATAAAAAAAAATAGTACAGACAATAGAACTTCAATACAATACGGAGAAACTGATCCGCAAAGCAAAAAAATAAAAGTCTGTACTATTCTGCTTGATGCCTTAGCCTGTTATGCCGTTGGCGCAGGTTCCGCCCCAGCATCCGGTGCAGTCTTCTTTTTGAAGATCGGCATCCTGGGTCACAGCGTCATCGGTTTTAAACGTCTGCATCAACAAATCCATTTTTTCTAAAACCTCATCATTGGGTTTAAAGAACTCCTTTAATTCCATAAGCTAATTATTAAAGGTAAAAAGTTCTGAATTAGTTAATTGCGATCCGGGGGAGTGCCAGAACTTTAAAACACCGGCCCGGAAAGTTTTATGGGATAACAAATGTCTTTCAAAGAAATTTCAGGTAAAGTACAACACAAACCTACATCAATAAATCACGAATAGCAAGGATAAACGGAATTTTATTTGGTTTAGCATCCGTATTTGTAATTGGTCTTAAAAAGAAATGAGAAATGAGTTAGGAGAGATGAGAAGATGAGCACTAAGAAGATGGGAAATGAGAAAATAGGGAGAATTAATCAGGGAAAACGCATGAACCGTGAACCAACCCCATATCGCACCCCTTAAGACACAGTTTTAAACGGATTGTCGCCGATGGATAGTAACTTCGTTCTTTCAGAGCCTCCTCCGGTTTTGAGGAGGTTGTCTGAAAGAAGAGTTTATGCATGAGATAGTGTACTTGCCTCAGGGAACATCATTGGTTGAGTCCCGTTTTGAATGACTGCTCTCTTTTAAATAGTAAGAAATAGTTTCTTGTTAAGCTTAAGTGGCCTATAAATCCTATTCCCTGATAAACCGTTGTGAAATGCTTCCGGTTTTTGAGGTCGCCTTTACAACATAAACACCAGGTGTCAGACCCGAAATATCAATGACAGCGCTTGTAGTAGAGAATTGAAATTTCCCATCAATACTATATATATCTAGCCTGGAGATGAGTTCTTTATTTACAATATGCAATTCGGAGGTTGCCGGGTTGGGGTACAAATCAAATAGACGGTTAACATATTTTTCCTTTATCCCGGTTGTAGTAGAGGTAAGTTTCCATAAAATAAATCCTCCGCTGCTTGCCTGGAAAACAGGAGCCAGTGGTGATGAACTCCAGAAGCCAATCGACTGATTTCCCTCATCGTTGATATTTATCCTTACAACGTTGTTGTTTGTAGAGGTGTTTGTTATAAAATCACCATAACCATCATAATTATTGATGATCGTTTTTACATTCTGATTTTCCTTCTGATAGGAATCAGTATTTATCAGGTTGAAAGTAAAAGGAAAGACAAGAGAAGTTCTGTAATTCAGGAAGGAAACCGGTCCGCTGGTTCCTACATTGTTGGCAACTTCTTCGAGAACGGTGGATGTATGATTAAACAGACTATAAGAATCAGGCATTCCCGTGATGCTGAATTTCATGGCGAAATTAGCTGCAGGATATTCAAGCGCGTAAGGAGTTTCATCCATATCAAGGAATTCAGCAGTTCCTGCCAGTGTGGCCGTCGCACTGCTGATATCCCAGGTTACATTTGCTCCCGAGGCAACAAGGTTAGCCGTATTCACATTGCTTAATGAATAAAGGTTGAAAGCTGAGCCGGTATGCAGACTGTCGCTGACCAGGATTGGCTGGGCGAAAATCAGGGAAACCGACATAAGAAGAATGCTGAGCGTAAAGGCTTTTTTCATGGGTTAGGTGTTATTAATTGTGAAATTGAAACAGNNTTAAAATTCTTTATTGCATCAAACAGAAAAATACATTCTCTACAAAAGCCCTTCATAAGCAATTATTGAAGCACTGATTGCATATTGTTCCCTAATTGGAAATAATGCCAATATGCTTAAAAGAAGTAAAAATGATTTTTATAGACTGAAAAGTCACACTTAAGTGTGGTTTTAGCTCTTCAGCAACTTTATGAGGGAAGTATAATCTGCAGCCCGGATCGTATTTGGGCTTTTTTGATTATTTGTAATGATTCTAAACAGTTGGCCTGATAAAATGTTCAGTTCATAAAATTCAGCTTATTACTGCTCTTTGGTAAAAGATTTATTTTTGATCAAATTGCTGACTTCTTTATATTGATTTCAGCAAAAGAGTTCACGGTATTTCCATTCTTAAGCCTTTCAAAAGGAAATTATTTCAAAAAAACTTCTACCTTTGCGCCCTCAATCGGCTAACACACTATTTTAGTGTTAGTGTGCTGAAAATGAATTAACAACAATATAATTATACATTCTTCCAATGAATATTGAACTGCAGAACACCGGCGATCTGACCGCTACCGTTAAAATTGAGCTTACTCCTTCAGATTATGAAGAAAAAGTAATGAAAGTGCTGAAGGACTATCAGCGCAGAGCCTCTATGCCCGGATTCAGGCCTGGTAAAGTTCCTTTCGGACTAACCAAAAAAATGTATGGACAGGCTGTTACTGCTGATGAAATCAACAAAATGCTTGGCGAATCTCTTGAGAACTTTATCAAAGAGCAGAAGTTGGATATTTTGGGCAATCCTTTGGCCAATGTTGATAAAACCCCTCAGATTGACTGGAATGAGCCGGGTGATTTGAGTTTTTATTTTGATCTGGGCCTCAGTCCTCAGTTTGAACTGGCACTGGATGGCAAATCAGGTGTGATTTATCACAAAATTGAAGTGTCTGACGAAATTGCAAATAAATACCTGGAAGATATGCTTCGTCGCAACGGCGAGCTCACCGAAGTAGAAGTTTCGGAAAAAGGCGACCTGCTTAAAGGCGACTTTGCCGAACTGGATGCCGATGGAAATGTTAAAGAAGGTGGCATCAGCAGCACCGGATCAATCAATCCGGAACTTTTTAAGGATGAGGCTATTGTTGCTTCATTCACCGGGTTGAAACCTGGCGAAGTGGTTAAGATAAATCCCAAAAAAGCTTCGGGAAATGCAACAGATGTAGCTGCCATGCTTGGTATTACAAAAGAGCAGGCAGAAGAGCTGGAATCGGATTTTAACTTTACTGTTACCAGCATAAGCCACATGGTTCCTGCTGAAATGAATGCAGATTTCTTTGAGAAGGTTTATCCCGGTTTAGAAATTACATCTAAAGAAGGCCTGATTGAACAGATTAAAAAGGACGCTTCACAGTCGTTTGTCGGAGAAAGCGACCGCAAATTCTTCAACGATGCAGTTAAACAGCTGATCGAAAAAGCGGCCATTCAGTTGCCTGATGAATTCCTGAAACGCTGGTTGATTGATGTAAACCAGGACAAAATGTCAGCCGAAGATATTGAACAGCATTACGATGAATATGCAAATTCGATGCGCTGGCAACTTATTGAAAACCGTCTTATCCGCGAGCACGATGTTAATGTTTCGGAAGAAGAAATTAAAGATGTTTTCCGTGGCTACTTCAACAGGCCTGGCAGTTCTGAAATGGACGATGATACGAAAATGCGTATTGACAGCATCGTAGATTCATTTATGAAAAACAAAGAAGATGTACGCCGTATTAACGATCAGCTTTTCGAGCAGAAACTGCTTAAACTGATGAAAGAGAAGATGGAACCTAAAGAAAAATCGGTTTCTTACGAAGAGTTTGCCAAACTGGCTGCTGAAAAATAGAATTACTATTTCCACAAAATTGAAGCCTGCATATTTGTTGCGGGCTTTTTTTATTTTCATCACATTTCTGGAGATGTTTTAGTGTGAGACACAAGATAATAGCCAGCAGGAAAGTGACAATTATTTATAAAATCATAACTGATCATTGGAATGGCATAAAATATGACATGATTCATTTCAAGATATTTCTCCCTAACTTTGGGGCATTTTGATGAAAACCTGTAAATTTGACATAAATTAAATCTCAATACCATGCAAAACGAATTCAGAAAATATGCCATGGGTCACCGCGGCATCAGCAGTCTTACACTCGATAGGTTTACCTCGGCTGTGAATGGTTACATCTCTCCCACCATTATCGAAGAGCGTCAGTTGAACATTGCCACCATGGATGTGTTCTCGCGTTTGATGATGGACAGGATCATCTTTTTGGGTGTTCCCATTGACGATTATGTAGCCAACATTATCCAGGCCCAACTGCTTTTCCTCGAATCGGTTGATCCGAAAAAAGACATTCAGATCTATCTGAATACTCCCGGTGGTTCGGTATATGCCGGACTTGGGATCTACGATACCATGCAATATATCTCACCCGATGTGGCCACGATCTGCACCGGAATGGCCGCTTCCATGGGCGCTGTATTGCTATGCGCAGGTGCTGAGAACAAGCGGACCGCGCTTAAACATTCTCGCATTCTTATTCATCAGCCAATGGGTGGTGCACAGGGACAGGCTTCCGATATCGAAATCACTACCCGCGAAATCCTGAAACTGAAGAAAGAGCTGTACGATATAATCGCTCAGCATTCAAACCAGACTTTCAAGAAAATTGAAAAGGATTCAGACCGCGATTACTGGATGACAGCAGAAGAAGCAAAAGCCTATGGAATGATTGATGAAGTGCTTGTGCGCGGAAACAAATAATTCATTCATAGTTTTACAAATATTCAGACAGGGATACCGTATTTCGTATCCCTGTCTGCTTTTCTTAATTGCGATTCTGACCAGATATTTAAGTGTAATGCATTGATATGTTGTTAGATATGTATTGTAAGTGGCTTTTTTAAGCAAACAGCGGTGTTTTTATGTAACTTTGTTGATCGGAAAATAGATCTTCAATTAAAGATGATGATCAATCCGGTAGCAACTTACTTTTTATTAAGTAGTTGATTAATAATGAACTGATTTCAGTACAATATGCCCAAGAAAGAAGAAAGATGCTCGTTTTGCGGAAGGCCGCGCGGCGAAACCAATATGCTTATTGCCGGTTTGGATGCCCATATCTGCGACTTATGTGTTGAGCAGGCCCAGGATATCCTGAAGGAAGAAATACGGTCAACAGCATCTACCGGTAAGGATTTTTCAAAAGTTAAGTTACACAAGCCTTTTGAGATCAAGCAATACCTCGATCAGTATGTAATTGGTCAGGATGATGCCAAAAAAGTATTGTCGGTTGCCGTTTACAATCATTATAAGCGTATAGGGCAAACTGTAACCAAGGATGATGTTGAGATAGAAAAATCGAATATTATTCTGGTAGGGGAGACCGGAACCGGAAAAACACTGCTTGCTCGTACCATTGCAAAATTGCTGCATGTCCCTTTCTGTATTGCTGATGCTACAGTGTTGACCGAAGCTGGTTATGTTGGTGAGGATGTTGAGAGTATTCTCTCTCGCCTGCTACAATCGGCCGATTACGACGTGGCTGCTGCCGAAAAGGGTATTGTTTTTATTGATGAGATTGACAAAATCGCCCGCAAAAGTGATAATCCGAGTATAACCCGCGATGTTTCCGGTGAAGGCGTGCAGCAGGCAATGCTCAAACTGCTTGAAGGTACCGTAGTGAATGTTCCGCCTCAGGGTGGTCGCAAGCACCCTGAGCAACGCATGATTCAGATCAATACTCAGAATATACTTTTTGTTGCAGGTGGTGCTTTTGATGGTATTGAAAAGAAAATAGCATCGCGTATGCAGGCCCATGCTATCGGCTATGCAAGTAAGGATCAGGAGGTTATTGACCGCAGCAACCTTTTGCAATACATAGCCCCGCAGGATTTGAAAAGCTTTGGACTTATCCCTGAGCTGGTTGGTCGTCTGCCTGTGGTTACATACCTCAGTCCGCTCGATGCCAAAGTGTTGCGCCAGATTCTTACCGAGCCTAAAAACTCATTGGTTAAGCAGTTTATCCGCCTGTTTGAGTTGGACGAAATCAAACTCAGCTTCGACGAGCAGGTGCTTGAATATATTGTTGAAAAAGCTATTGAGTTTAAACTTGGTGCCCGTGGACTCCGCTCGATGATGGAAGCCATACTGATAGATGCAATGTTTGAACTTCCGTCAGGAACAGGTAAACGGGAATTAAAAGTAACCCGCGACTATGCCAAAGAAAAACTGGGTAAAGCAAATATGACAAGGCTGCGCGTTGCCTGATTCAATTGAATTTCATTTACAATCTTACAGATTCAATTTGTCATTTGGATGTGGGTATTCTGTGCTTGTATTTCCTGGATTTGTGAAACCGACAGNNGTAAAACAAATTAGACTATGTTGCGTTATTCTATCCGGCATTGTATTTGCATATATTGGTTGAATTGAACTAAAAGTAAGTAAGGCATGAAGCGCCTGATTGTTATTCTGCTTGCGTATGCAGGCCTCATTCTTCCGGTATTTTCACAGGATTATGACGTTATTGTCGTTAAGGCCCGGATTGAGGATGGCGACACGATACCAATGATGTATCTGCCGGAAGTCAGGATAAAAGGCTACATTATTTATCGAACCCCGTCTGATCAGCGCAGATTCGACCGCCTGGCGCGGAATGTGAAAAAAGTTTATCCCTACGCCAAGTTAGCCGGTATCAAACTTCAGAAATACGATCAGTTGATGGCCGGCCTCACAGATAAAGAGCAAAAAAAGCTTTATAAGATGGCCGAAGAGGAGTTGAAAGCCGAATTTGGTGAGGAACTGAAATCCCTCACCTTTACCCAGGGCCGCATCCTTTTAAAGCTTGTTGACCGCGAAACCGGAACCCCAACCTATCATATTGTAAAGGAGTTAAGAGGAAGTTTTGCAGCTTTTTTCTGGCAAAATCTCAGCCGCCTGTTTGGCTATAATCTGAAGGAAGAATATGATCCTGAAGGAAAAGATAAAGATATAGAAACCATTGTACAGATGATTGAAAACGGGCTGATCTGAGAATAGTGAATAGTTAACAGGTAACAATTAATATTTTAGAAGTGAGAAATGAGTAAGGAGATAATCATTAATTACGAATAACAAATAACGCAAAACACTAGAACCGCGGAGCGATTGAACTCTTGAACGAATGAAGGTCATTAAACAACAGTAAAGGGATTGAACTAAGAACCCGGAATGAATCGCTTTTGCGCTATTTGCCTCGTCCCTGGGCAACAATCAAGACAGTATAAATAAGAATCTTAAAATCCATCGCCAGCGACATATTCTCAATATATAAAATGTCGAATTTGAGGCGCTCGACCATCTCATCTACATTTTCGGCATAACCGTACTTAACCTGTCCCCATGAGGTGATACCGGGTTTAACCTTTTGCAGCAGGCGGTAATGGGGTGCCCTTTGCACGATCTGATCAATAAAATACTGGCGTTCAGGGCGTGGACCAACCAGCGACATATCGCCGATCAATACCGACCAGAACTGAGGAATCTCATCGAGCCTGACTTTGCGCAGGAAGCGGCCAACCGGCGTTATGCGAGGGTCTTCTTTCGACGAAAGCTGTGGCACTCCGTTTCCTTCAGCATTGCAGTACATGCTTCTGAACTTTATCATTCTGAAGGGTTTGCCATGAATTCCCATGCGTTGTTGCTTATAAAGAACAGGCCCTTTTGAGGTAAATTTAATTGCCAGAGCTACTCCAACATAAGCCGGAATAAGAATTATCATGGCAATGATTGAAACCACAATATCAATAATTCGTTTCAGCGACTGTTGCCAGGCGGGCATCAGATCGGGTGAAATCTGAAGCAGAGGTGCATGGAAAATAGAGCTTGATCGTATAGTGCCGAGCAGATAATCCTGCATATCAGGAATTACCTTAATTACTACGTTGGTGTCTTCCACTTCAGTAATGATCTGTTCGATGGTTTTTACCTCCGAACGCTCGATGGCTATAATGACTTCCTCCACGTTGTGCTCCTTTATAATGGTTTTCAATTCGTTGATTTGCCCCAGGTGGGTAAGGAATTTCTCAAGCTTATAATCTTTGTAATCTGCGGCATTCACAAAGCCAATAAACTGGTTTCCGCTTGATTTTTCCTGATTTTCAATCTCATTGTATATTGAAATTGCATTTCCGTTGCTGCCAACAATAATCGTATTGAATCCTATAGTTTTATGATGAATGCGGTAAGCGGTAATTGAGGTAAGTATCAGCCTGAAAAGATAGGTGGGTATAAAATGCAGGCCGAAAAGAACCATTACTGACTGATAATAATTGCGGTATGAAACAATGGTATCGTCGAGAATAAGGGCAAAAAAGAGGATAATTACGCCGATGAGGGTTATCAGAAGAGTTTGTCCCAGCTCTTTCATCCTCGATTTGCGGTAGATGCGGCGGTAAGTGCCCATCATTATGTAAAGACACAGCCAGAATAAAGGGATAAATACCAGACCGTAAAGCAGGTTTGAGTCGGTGGTAATTACTTCAGGATGGTCAAAAACGTTTGGATCTACAGAATACTTGCGATACACAAAGAATGCTCCCCAGGCCAGGATGGCTGAAAGCAAATCTGCAATTACATATTTAGTTACCTGTAGTGTTTTATTCATTTCACAGTATTAAAATGAACCAGTTTCAAATTATCGAGATAAATCAATGCATCTTCAGTGCCTTCTTCTTTTTGGGCACCAAAGAATATCTGAAAATCAGTTGCGGAAGGTGTATCGTATTTCGGAACCGATAGATTTACGTACACCTTGTTCCAGCCCTCAGTTTTATTAAGAACCAGCAATGGCCTTTGCACCCTGATACCCGAAGCAGTGTAAAAGACCCCGACTACCAGACTGTGATTGGTGTTATAATTCATCTCCAGGAATATAGATGCACCATTTCCCGGAAGGTTGTACGATTGGGTTGAAGTTGCCTCAAAAGTTGCCGAATCAGCGCTCATCCTGATAAAGCATGAATAGGCATTATCTTCCCCTGCTTTATGGAAAATCAGAGACTGATCGTTTGTTTTTCCGATACCTACTGTACTCTTGCGGGTGGTATCAAGCGTAACACCTGAGAAATCAAAATTCTCAATCCATGGAAATATTACATTCTGTTTGTAGGTTGTAACTGCATTACTAAAATTGGTAATGCTATCTTTTGTGAGTAATAAATTTCGTTTGATGTCAGCATAAAACGGATAAATGCTTCGTGTGTTGGCGATACCGTTTAATTTAATACCAGGCCTGATGGTTACATTCTGAAGACCATCTTTAAGAATGGGAACCGTGGCGGGTAGTTCAAATGCACCAATAAGGGTTTCGTCAACATAAACCCAGGCATCTGATATTTTTTGAGAGGATGAACCTTGTTCGTATGTTGTGCTTAGGCTGATGCTATCAATAAAAAGATAGGAGGGTATCAGATCGGTGTCGTTCTTGTCGCAACCGCTTGTTAAAGTGGCAGTTAATGCAATTCCGAGAATGCTTTTAAATAAATTTGTAACAATCCTCATATTTGGTTCCTTTTCACCGCCCTTAATTGAATGTAAAATCAACGCTTCCCCGGACAATTTATTGTCAAAAAAATGCGATTATTGAAAAAATAAATTAAAATTTCCGGAATTTGTTGATTTAGCCCAGATTAGCAGCGTTATTCATTTTATCAATTATCCGGTAAGCCAGGTCAAGCGCAGCATAACCATCATTAATGGTAACAGAAGGGACCGAATTGGTGTTGATGGCATCGGCAAAGCTTTCGAGCTCTGTAAGGATAGCGTTGATAGGGGTAATTTCGGGTTTGTCGAAAAGGATTTGTTTGGGTTGTTTATCAGGGCCAAGGTCGAGAATCATGGCCAACGGATCTGCATTATCCGGATCAACAGTTTTCATGCGGATAATTTCTGCTGTTTTATCAAGAAAATCAACAGATATATAAGCGTCGCGCTGGAAGAAGCGTGATTTGCGCATGTTTTTCATCGAGATGCGCGAAGCAGTAAGATTGGCAACACATCCGTTGGCAAACTCAACACGTGCATTGGCAATGTCAGGAGTGTCACTAACGACCGAAACACCGCTGGCACTTATTTTTTTAATTTCCGATTTCACTACACTCAAAACTATGTCAAGATCGTGAATCATCAGATCGAGAATTACAGGTACATCCGTTCCACGGGGGTTAAACATGGCCAGGCGGTGAGTTTCGATAAACATCGGCTTGTCGAGGTAAGGCGCTGCCGCTATAAATGCAGGATTGAACCGCTCGACATGGCCGACCTGAACTTTTACATTGGCTTCATTTGCTAGTTTTATCAGGTCGAGTGCTTCCTGTGGGGTAGTTACTATCGGCTTCTCTATAAAAACGTGACGGAATTTGCGCAACGAGCGTGTGGCACAATCGAAATGTGACAGGGTAGGGGTGACAATATCAACCACATCTACCTGATCAATCAATTCATCAATTCCGTCGAAACGGCGTACATCAAGTTCTTTTTCAACCCTGAGGGCATTTTCTGCGTCGGCATCATAAAAGCCAACAAGCTCATATTTAGCAATTTGCTTGATACATTTGATATGGATTTTTCCAAGATGGCCTGCGCCAAGTACGCCTATTCTGAGCATAAGTAGTTTATTTAATCGGTGGCTGGTTTTAAAACTTTGCGAAATTAGTAATTTAGCCACAAAAATGGAAACATTCATCACACTGCATGACTGATACAAAATTTGCGGATACTTTCCGTCACAAAGGTTTGAGAAAGAAGTTGGTAGAAAGTATTCGCCAGAAGGGAATTAAAGACGAGAAGGTGCTTAAGGCGGTAGAAGCGGTTCCACGTCACCTTTTTTTTGATTCAGGCTTCCTTGAATTTGCCTATGAAGACAAGGCTTTTCCGATTGGGGCCGGCCAAACCATTTCGCAGCCTTATACCGTTGCTTTTCAAACTGAATTACTCCACATAAAAAAGGGTGACAAAGTGCTCGAAGTGGGAACAGGTTCGGGTTACCAGGCCAGTATACTTTACCAGATGGGTGCAAAGGTTTTTTCTATTGAGCGGCAAAGAGTTCTCTTTTCAAAAGCTAAAGAGTATCTGCCCAGGATGGGATTTGCAGTTAAGGTGTTTTTTGGGGATGGTTATAATGGATTGCCGGCCTTTGCCCCTTTCGATAAGATAATAGTTACCGCCGGAGCTCCTTACATTCCNNCGCTGACGGCAGCCTTAAGGTCAGTTATCATGGCCGTTTTCGTTTTGTGCCATTGCTGGGCGACAAATCGCACGACTAACAGCTTACTTTCCAGGTACCAGGGTAATCTGGATGTCAGAAGCTATTTTCAGAGCAGTGGTAAGTGTTTCAAGATCATTGTAGAGCTTCCCGTCACTTCCTGCATGATGGCTTCGGCCAATTGGCATAAGCTTATACGCTACCCCCGTTTTTGCCGGATCAATTTCAACAGCATAAACCACAGCCGGTTGCGATGAGGTTTTGTATTCATTGTCATCCGGATATTTATTATTGGTCCAGTAGTTGTTCCAATCCCACGACTGATTTATTTCGAGCAACACCCTGAATTTTTTGCCAATCGGTGAATCAGTTCGGGTATCCAGCCTGAAATCGGCTTTTGGTGTTGCCCCTGAATAAGCATCGGGTACCTCGAAACCTTTTCGGGGCATATAGTTACCCTTGTCGTTCAAAACATTGCGCTTATGCGACCAATAGGGAAGCGCTGCAGGCCTCATTATTTCTCCGGGCTGCCATGTCCCGCCTGATTTATCTCCGTAAGCAAAAACGCCTTTGGCAATTGATTGGGCGACATAAAGAGTCTGAAGGTAATTTCCGTCAAGGTCTTCGATCCACACAGCCATCAGAGGATGATTGTGCTCTGGTCCTTTCCTGAATTCGAGTATCAGTTCAATGCCTGCACCATCAATATTGGTTGTTACTTTTTCCATATCGCCATTCCCTGAATCATTAAGCAATGGCTGGGCGTGGGTTGGTGATTGCGGTGCTGTAATTATCAGAATAAAAAGAACCGCAAGTAAATTTTTTATTGTGGAAGTTAATTGTTTCGTTTTCATAATACCGGCTGTTTAAATTTCAACAATTATACCAATAGTCGGCAAAACGGTTCCCGACGGATTTGCAATTTCCTTAAGCAGATATCTTGAAGGATCAGCTGGATCGGTTATGCTATTGCCAAAGTCATCGGTTTGGATGAGCAGATTCGGAATTCCATCCTGCTTAAAGTTATAAAGATTCTGGATATCAACATACAGATTGAGCGACCATTTCTTGAAAAAATACTGTTTGTCGATCCTCAGATCGAGTTGGTGGAAGTTTTCGGTACGCAGTGAATTGAAACTGCTGTAATCAATATAACCCTGGTTGCGTGCATCCCAGGCAGATTTAAGTGACGAACGGTCGGTATCCCAGGGGGTGTAGGGCGAACCGCCCACAAACCGCCATTTTGCACCAACATTCCAGTTCTTTTTAAATTCACGAGAAAGCGTCAGATTTACCAGGTGGCGGTTGTCCCACGATGAAGGAATAAAACTGTCGTTGTAATCCTTAAACTCACTTCTCACGTAAGTGTAGGAGAGGATCAGATTGTATTTGTTAAGGATGCGGTCGCGCACATAGGCTTCAATTCCATATGAACGTCCTGATCCGGTTGAAGTAACCTCTTCGTTGCCAAACACCCCAAAATCACCGCCTTTGTTGGCAAGAGAGATGGAATCGTTGACCGAAACCGGATAGTTGCCATACTGTTTATAAAAGGCCTCTATGGTAAATTTAGCCTCTTCGCTCCGGCGATATTCAACTCCTGCAACCAAATGATTCGTTGAAATGTATTTCAGATTATTTTCCTTGTTAACCAGCACCCCATCGTTATTTCTGAAACCAAGCGTAGTGTAGGAAGGCTGCTGAAAATACCTGCCGGAATTGAAATTCAGGAAAAACTTATCGGTAAGTGCCCAGGCTGCGCTGAACCTGGGAGATAGTTGGTTCAGCGGGTTCGACATGTTTTGAGAATAGGTATTTCCATCGGTGCGCAGTCCGAAAGAAAGGATCATCCGGTCGTTGAAGAAATTACGGCTGAGTTGCCCGAAAATATGGTATTTAAACAGATCAATTTCCGATCCGTAATTTACCGTGCGAAGGGTATCGTCGGCTAGTGGAATAAATACATTCTGGAAAGTGTTTGTGGTAAAACGGGCGTATTCTCCACCAGCGCCGGCGATTAATTTGAATTCCTTTACCCTGCCGGAGTTTTCGTAGCGGAACTTGTTTTCCATCTCCTGGGATGAATAATCGAGTGTTTTTGCCCTGTTCTCATCATTGTTTTCGTATTTGTAGGCCACATTATTGAGCATATTGCGACTGAAAACCCAGGTGTCGAAAGAGTTGGTTCGGAAATGCTTGTAAACTGCCCCTATGGCATAGTTCCATTGTTCATTCACCGGAAGGTAGTTGAGAATGTATTGCTGATCTTCGGTTGGATCTTTCAGTCCGGTGTTTAGCCTGAACTGATCGAGGGCACCAATTCCAAGCACAGTAAGCTCATTCTTAAGGTCAAAACGCGTTTTAACTTTAAATTGAAAATCGTTGTAAGTTGGCAGAAAAGGCAGGCCGATTAAATCGAAAAGAAACTGCAGGTATGATCGTCGGGCAGAAACCATAAAGGTAGTTTTATCGCTTAACGGGCCATTCAGCGTAAGTGAAAGATCGGATGCCCCAAATGAACCTTTAAACACAAGGCGTTCTTTATTGCCATCAATCTGCCTCATTTCGAGTATAGAACTCAGGGCATTTCCACGGTTGGCCGGAAAGGCACCGGAGTAGAAATCTACCTCCCTTATAAAATCAACATTGATTATGCCTACTGGCCCGCCCGAAGCTCCTTGTGTGGCAAAGTGATTGAGGTTGGGGATTTCAATGCCATCGAGATAAAAGCGGTTTTCGCTTGGGCCGCCGCCTCTCACAATAATATCGTTGCGGAACGAAACAGTAGAAGCAACACCCGGTAAAGCCTGAATTACTTTACTTATGTCGCGGTTAGCGCCCGGATTTTTCTCAATATCTCCAATTCCAAGCGTTCTCATTGAAACAGGACTCTCTTCAGTTTTGCGGAAAGGGGATGCCTTTACCACCACCTGTTCCAACTGAATGCTGGTTTCACGCATCGGGATATCAATAAATACTGTTTTGGAGTTGGTAACCTGAAATTCCTCGCTCACATGGGGCTCGAAGCCTACCGATGTAGCAGCCAGTTTGATGAAACCTGGCATAATTCCCGTGAATACGAAATTGCCATCAAGATCGGAAGTTGAACCTATGCTGGTGCCGAAAATGATGATATTGGTGAATGGTAAGGGCTCATTGCTTTTTTCATTGAAAACACGGCCTCTGATAGTGCCGGTTTGCGCCATTAATTGAGCAAGGGCAAAGAACAGGAATAGGGAAAATATGGATTTTTTCATACAACTGATGGCAATAGATAGTGTTCGTTTAACTTTTTAATTCAAACTATAAACAAGGAATGTTCTTAAATGTTTAAAACAATTTTCCACTTAGAATTAATATTTTTCGAAGATGTCTTTGATGTAAAGTGCGTTTATTTCAGCGCCAATGCTTCCTTCCAGCCAGGTGATCGGTATGCCTTTTTTCTCCATTCTTCTGAACCAGGTCATCTGACGCTTGGCGAACTGGTGAATGGCAGTATTAAGCTGGCTGAACATTTCATCTTTACTTATTTTTCCGGTCAGATGAAGTGTGATATATTTGTATTCGAGTCCATAATAAATCAAATCTTCTGGTTTTATGCCATTGTTTAATAATGACTTAACTTCATTCAACATTCCCTGGTTCAACCTCGACTCAAGTCGCGTTGTAATCCGCTGCCTTATGGTTTGCCTTGGGTAGGCAACGCCAAAAATCAGGCTGTTATCGATATTTACGAGTGATTGATGGCTTTTCCCGTTTTGTTGCTTCGCACTAAACTCTGCCCTTGCAACTTCAACAGCACGGATTAACCTGTTCCGGTCCAGCGTATCTGTCGTATTGTGCAGTGGCCTGAGAGAGGCAAGCATGTGAAACAGTGCTTCATCGGGAAGCTGCTCGGCATCGGCCCTGAACTGCTCGTCAACCGGAGCTTCTGTCAGATGATATAAGCCCAGTGCTGCTTCGAGGTACATGCCACTTCCACCACAAACAACAATTGTTTTATTTCTTGAATGAATATCCTGTGCAGCAAGCGTAAAATCGAGCTGGTAATCAAATATATTGTATTTAGTTCCGGCTTCAGCAATATCAACCAGGTGACAAGGAATTATTTCACCATTTACAACATAATCCACCAGGTCTTTTCCAGTGCCCTGGTCCATTCCGCGATAGACCTGCCTTGAATCGGCCGATATTACCTCGCCGTTAACCAGTGAGGCGGTAAGGGCCGCCAGCCGGGTTTTTCCGGTAGCTGTTGGCCCGAGGATCACAATGTTTGGCTTTTTTTTCATACAACTCCTTTTTCTTTTTGCAGTTTCAGTTCCTGTTGAGCCATAAAGTTCCTTATCATGTTTAGGTCGCCAACAGAAGTCTTCTCAAAATCAAGATCAGTAAGGATTTGATTCAAGTCCTTTCCAGATTCAAACTGACCTGATAGGAATGCATTCAGTCGCTGCTCGTTGCGCAATGGGTAATCTGCATTCGTCTCTTTTAGAAACTGAAGAATCCTGAGCGCATCCACCCTTTGCATACAGGCTTTTTTAAAGTTATCGGCTGTAGCTGAATTTTCGCGCAAAGGCTGCCATACCGGTTCGCCCCTGGTAACCGAAGACAAGAAGGTATCCATCGGTGAAGGGATATCTTCAATGAATAAACTATCAAAAGCATCATAAGTTTGCTTTATCAGCTGAAAAGCATCGTTGTGATAAATGGGGTAACTTTCCCAGTTGCCAGCCCGCCCTTTTATCATCGCTGGTCCGGTTCCGAAATAAACCCTGTCTGAAAACCTTGAAGCCGGATATATATATGTATTGCTGTCCACAATAATATTTCCTGATTTTCTTAATTTCTGGACAAAATAGAAATCTTCACCGCTCATTTTTGGAGTCATTCCTCCAACTTTGCGATAATCCGCGGCTTTGCACGCCATGCCTGATCCGATAGCTGAAAATGCATAAGGGTTATTGATCAAAAACATATTTAAGGCATAATTGCGCATATAAATTTCGTAGCGAAGGATGCATCGGTCAGTAACTTCATCGCCCGTAAGGGGGTGATAATAAGGTGCAGACATGCCTGAAGCCGTTTTATGCCGGTTGAATGCTTCAATAACGGAGGTTAAATATTCCGGAGGATAACGGGTGTCAGCATCCATACTAAGGATCAGATCGTCATTTTCCGCTTTAACTGAAACTGCATCCATGGCTGTTTTCCGCGCCCAGCCAACCCCGTGGTTTTTGCCAATCCATCCTTTACCGGGGCTGCTTTTGTCAATAATGTGAATATTTTCTTGGTCAAGCGCCGTAAGCCATTTTATTGAAGCCTGGTTGTTCTCACAAAGAGCTCTCTTTTCACTATTTCCCCACCATTCATCAGGCTGGTTTATGCAGAAAACTGCCTCCCAGGTTACTACCTGCTGTGCGTTTAAATCGTCGATCAGACCGGGAAGATTGTCAAATTCATTCAAAACAGGGATGGCTATATAAACTTTAGGGCGCATGTTGTTGTTATTATTAGAAGCAGCGATATTTTTTGATAATTTTCTGGATGACTTTTTGTTTTAAATCGGTATTAAAAAATAATTACTGAAGCCCAAAGCCATTCTGCAAAAGTAAACATACTGTTTATGGAATCTAATGAAGTACTGGATAAACTTCCGAGGCACCTGATGGGCCTTATAATAGACCAGCCTTATTTTTCTTACACCGCGCTTGATCATGCAATCTGGCGATATGTTATGCGCCGCAACATAAAGCACCTTAGTAAAGTTGCACATGGTTCTTACCTCGAGGGTCTGCGCAGAACCGGTATCAGTATTGATGCGATTCCGCATATGTATGGCATGAACCGGATTTTGAGGGAAATTGGCTGGGCTGCTGTAGCTGTTGATGGATTTATTCCGCCTTCTGCCTTTATGGAGTTTCAGGCATACAAGGTTCTTGTTATTGCTGTCGATATCAGGCCGCTCGATCAGATTGAATACACTCCGGCTCCCGACATTATCCACGAAGCGGCGGGTCATGCTCCGATTATTGCTGATCCTGAATATGCTGACTACCTTAGGTTTTTTGGTGAAATAGGTTCAAAAGCCTTTTCGTCGGCACGAGATTACGAATTATACGAAGCTATCAGGCATCTTTCAATTCTTAAAGCTGACCCCTATACTCCCAAAAGTGATATTGATGAAGCAGAAATCCGTCTGGCCGAGTTGGACAGGAATATGGGTCAGCCGAGCGAAATGGCAATGATTCGAAACCTTCACTGGTGGACCGTAGAGTATGGATTAATTGGTAATCTTGATAATTTCAAAATTTACGGAGCAGGATTGCTATCATCTATTGGCGAAAGTATGAACTGCATGAAGCCTGTTGTTAAAAAACTTCCCTATTCAATTGATGCGGTGAATTATGGCTTTGACATCACTACACAGCAACCTCAATTGTTTGTGACACCAGATTTTAAACACCTGAACAGTGTATTAAATGAGTTTGCCAATAAAATGGCTTTGCGCGAAGGCGGTTCCATTGCTGTTCACCGGGCCGAAGGTTCAGGTAATACGGCAACTGTTGAACTGAGTTCAGGCCTGCAGATTAGTGGCACATTCAAAGACTGCATTTATAATGATAGGGATGTAATTTATCTGAAAACGGTTGGACCTACAAGTTTGTGCGCCGGTAACCGTGAGCTACCAATGCATAGTAAGCGGTTTCATGCCCATGGGTTCGGTTCGCCTGTCGGGCGGTTGCAGGCCGGTGGATTTTCGCTGCAGACGATGAGTGAAGGCGAACTTGATGATGCCGGATTTCAGCCCGGTGTTCGTCAGCAATTGGTTTTTGAAAGTGGTGTTCAGGTTAGTGGAATTTTTGATTATGTCAGGACCCACAAAGGGAAAAATATTCTTTTCAGTTTTACTGATTGCACGGTGACCTATAAAGGTGAAATCCTTTTCAGGCCCGATTGGGGCAAGTACGATATGGCAGTTGGCGAAGAAGTTGTTTCAGCTTATCAGGGCCCGGCTGATGCGGATGCTTTTGGTTTTAATTTTGAAGCGCCTGCTGAGCGTACCCATAAAATTGTTTACAATGTTTCTGATCTAAAACGTCACAGCATGTATCAGCAGCTTCGTGATGCAAGAAGTGGTAAAGAAGAATTGTCAGATACAGAGGGGTTTTTCAGGCAGATTATAGCCGAATTTCCAATGGAATGGTTGCTGCTGCTTGAATTACACGATTTCCTGAAAAGCCGTAAAGATGCCACTGGATTAGTAAATAAAGTAGCAACCCAGCTTGAGTCAATCCGAGCCTCAAGCCCCGGACTTTCAAGTGTGGTCAGTGATGGATTGGTGCTTTGTGGAAATAATAATTAAAAAAGGTATAGCCAATCTTTCCTTGATTACAATGTGAGTCAATTGCTACTTCCGTATGGGTTTTCTGTATTTTCATCAATTTGATCTGAGATTATATGCACAGGCATTATGAACAAATGTTCATTAAAATGATGACATTGCGCAGATTTTGCACTTTTTTTAACCCATAAGCCGGATATATATTATATTTGCCATGTTTTATATCAAGGAGTAATTTTACTACCTGAAGGCAGATAGATGAACTACACTACAAGAAACGAAAAGCATTTGAAGATTGCCATTCTGGCAACTGCATTTGTTGTTTTTTGGATTTATCTGGGTTCAATCATCAATTTTCACCAGCATCATATTTTTGGCCGCACCCTGATGACCCAGGGCATCCTCTGCAAACGTGAGGAAACCATTCAGGCTTCTGTCGATATGCCTGTATATTTGGTGCAGCACAATTCAGTTGGAGATATTACTGAAATGATTTTGCCAGCTCCATCGCTCCTTGTTGTTTCAGAGATTTCAGGGATGGATACCGAAACTGCCCCCAAAGCAGAAATCCCTCTCCTTTATGGTTTAAGGGCTCCTCCCTTAGCCTGATAGCTTTCTTTTATCAGTCATTTTCTGGCTGATATCATTAAATCAACATTTTATTCACTTCAGAAGTCCTTTTAGGAGAAGTTGTACTTACATGCTTCCGTTTTGGACAACTGCGACGCAAAATCCGTCGAAAAAACAGGAATTTCTATGAAAACTAAAATTACTATTGCTTTGATGTCATTTGCAATACTTGTGGTCTTTAATTTCAGGCAGCTTCAGGCTCAAACCCCTGGCTCGATTGAAATGGGTCCCGGGTATGCCAATGAAGTATTTTACTCATTCTCCAACGGTGTTGTAAAAACATCTCCGCGTAATGTTTGGGATATCGCATTCTATACCAGCGCCTGGAGCGCGGGCATTATCATTAATGACGGTGCCGGTGTAGAACTCTACACTTATCCTGATGCAGCCGCTGATGGTTGGGATACATTTGACACAATCGGTATGAGTTTCTGGACGAAAATGTACAACGATCCTTCTGAATGGGAAAACGGTGCTTTTAACCGCAACCAGAAAGGCCATCCCGATTATGGTTGGGGTATATACAGTTCAACAACGCATGATGTTGTAGGCGATTCACTTTTCCTTGTAAAAACCCCTGATGGAGTTTACAGAAAACTGAACATAGTTCGTAAGTTTTCGAGTCTGAACCAATATCAGATAAGGTATGCGCTGCTCGACGGAACTAATGAACAAAATCTTACCCTTGATGTAAATCCTGAAAACAGTAAGGTATTTATGGCTTATTCATTTACTAATGGAATTGTTGACCGTGAACCGGCTTCCGCCGATTGGGATATTCTTTTTACCAAGTATATGGGCGTTGTACAGAATACTCCTTATCCGGTTGTTGGCGTTTTACTCAACCCCAATGTTGATGGGGCACGCATCGAGAAAGCTGCCCCGGCATTTACCGATTGGACAACTCTGGATTTTGAAACGGGCAGGGATATTATTGGTCATGACTGGAAATATTTCGATATGGGCTCATTTCAGTATATGATTGAAGATTCTTTACTGTTTTTTGTAAAAGCTCAGGATGGTGGGGTTTATAAACTTGTATTCGATAGTTTTTCCGGCTCTTCAACAGGTATCGCAACTTTCAACACAACATTACTATCCGCATTAGGTATCAGCGAACCAGCAGCTAACGGGATGAGTGTTTACCCAAACCCGGCTGTTGACAAAATTCATTTGACTTTCTCAAACACTTCAGTTTTTGGCTCTGCTGCTCTTTTCGACCTCAGCGGTAGAATATTGCGCGAATGGACATTAAGTGGTAATCAATCTGCTAAACTGGATGTGAGTGGATTTATGCCTGGAACCTATATTCTTAAAGCAAATAATAACGGACAGATTTCATCATACAAAGTGATGCTGGTAAAATGATCAATTATCTGAAATTTGCAATTGCAACCGGATTATTATTTCTGATGCTGTCTGTTTCAGGGCAGAATGCAGAATTAAAAATTCTCGATTATACATCGGGTGAACCGGTTGCATTTGCACATTTAAAGGTTACCCCGCTTGGGTCTTCACAATCGAAGTATTTTGTAAGTGATGTAAATGGCTTAACCGGCTTAACTGTAACTGCGCCGGTTGAAGTGAAAATTACCTTTGTGGGATATCAGAGTTTCAACGACACACTCCTTCCGGGTTGTGAGCCGGTTATTAAACTCATGCCTTCAGTAACAACCTTCGACGAAATGGTTGTTACTGCCCAGTACAGCCCGGTAAGTGCCGATCGTTCCCTGTATAAAATTAATGTGATTAATTCAATGCAGATTAAGAAAAAGGCTGCATACAACCTTGCCGGTTTGATGAGAAATCAGTTGAACGTGAGGTTGTCGCAGGATGGGGCAGTGGGCACAGGAATCAGTATTCAGGGCCTATCGGGCGAAAATGTGAAAATTCTGGTAGACGGAGTGCCGGTAATCGGACGTTTGAACGGGGTTATTGACCTGAGCCAGGTTAATCTTCAAAATGTACAGCAGGTTGAAATGATAGAAGGGCCGATGTCGGTTATTTACGGAAGTAATGCGTTGGCCGGTGTAATTAACATCATCCCAAAAGAAAATGATACCAAACGTATTTCGGCCAATGCAAGCGCTTACACCGAATCAGTCGGGGTTTATAATTTCGATGGTGGATTCGGATTGAAAAAGGGAATTCATGGCTTTTCATTTCAGGCCGGGCGCAATTTTTTTGATGGATTTGATGGTAACAATACTGGCCGTCAGCCTGAATGGAAGCCCAGAAGGCAGGTAAACCTGGATGCTGATTATAACCTGTATCTCAAAAAGTTTAATATCAAGACACGGTTAAGTCTGTTTGATGAACTGTTAAAGAGCAATGGCGATCTTCTGCCTCTCTATTTTGAAAAAGCATTCGACAACGATTTTAATACGGATCGTTATACAGCCACAGTTAATTTTGCAACCAAAGGCTGTAATCATTTCACAGCAAGTAATTCCTACTCCTATTATAGCCGTATCCGTACTCTTTATTACAATGATCTTACTGTTCTTGAAAAGACAAAGGTTAGTTCCGACACTACCAGGTTTGGCTCATGGATGTCGAGGGGAATGTACACCTATCGAGGTGCAACCGGAATATTGGGTTTTCAGGCAGGATATGACCTGAACGCTGAGTGGGCCGATGGCGACAGGGTTGGTGGTAAAACCCAGTCAATTACCGATCTGGCCGGGTTCTTTAGCTTGCAATACCATCCGATAGACTATTTGTCGTTTCAACCGGGCCTTCGCCTTGCATATAACTCTAGATTTGATTCCCCGCTTATTTATGCATTGCATGTTAAAACCGGTCCATTCCATGGATCAAGTTTCAGAACTTCTTATTCCTCGGGCTTCAGGGCTCCTTCAATTAAGGAACTGTATATGTCTTTTGTTGATGTTAATCATAAAATTTATGGCAATACAGAGCTTACGCCTGAAAAATCACAGCACCTTCAGTTTCAATATCTTCATAAAATTGAAAAAACTAAATATGCTGCTGAAGCTGAAGTCAATCTTTTCCTCAATAATGTCTCAAACATTATTACCCTTGCTTCAATGCAAGACGGATCTTATACCTATGTTAATGTTGACCATTACCGCACCAGGGGCTATTCAGCTCAAATAAGGGCAACCCTGTTTCCTGCATTTGATGCACGTTTGGGATACGGGCATACCGGTACGCAGAGTACTTTTTCAGATGCTGAAACCCGGTTAAAGTTTAGCTGGTCGCCCGAAATTACCACAGAAGTAACCTATATGCTTGATAAGAAGAATATGAGTTTTTCTGCATATTACAAATACACTGGAAAGGTGCCACGCTTTAATGTCAGCGATGCCGGTGAAGTTACTGAAGGAAAAGTTGACGCTTACAACAATTTGGATATCAGTGTTTATAAGTCCTTTATGGATGACCGGATTACGCTGACGATTGGTGCCAAAAATCTTTTTGATGTTACCAGTATCAATTCAAGCACCCCTTCAGGTAACAGTGGCTCTGTCCACTCGGGTGGCGATTTCCCGATTGCATGGGGTCGGACTTTTTTTGCTAAAATTAATTTCTCAATCTGGCGTGATGAAAAGAAATAGGCGGCTCACCGGTCTTCTGCTACCCTTGGTAGTTCTACTTACATCCTGCTTTAAGGAAGATGAGCGCGTTATACCTTCCCGTCCGGGCGATGTAATCACCCAGGTTATTGAAATGCAGCCTGATTACAGTATTCAAAGCTATTTTAACCTCAATTCAGGCGAGGTGGTGGGCACAGGCTTCAGAAACACCTGGGATATTGGCCTTAGTTGCAAAGAAAATGATTACACATTAATATTAAATACTTCCCGTTTTATGAAGGTGGCACATACCGGTTCCGATTTTTTTGAAGCGGTTTATACTACCGAAGGTTTTGAATGGAGGTTTGATGAATCAACCGCCGACCCTGCCGGGAATGCCATTGGGAAGTGGTGGGAAACAACTGTTAACGGTCCGGTTGGATTGAACGAAGTACTGTTGGTTGACCTTGGCATTGATGCTGATGGGCTCCCTGCCGGTTATCTGAAAATTCAGCCGCTGATCAATACCCTTACAAAAGTAGTGAGTATAAAAATTGCCGGACTGGATAATACCGGCGAACGGACATTTGCCTTCAGTAAAGATAGTGCCTACCGCTATGTAACGATGTCGTTTGACGACGGGCAGAATGCAAGCCCGCATGAGCCTGTCAAAACAGCCTGGGACCTTCAGTTTACCCAATATACTACCTTGCTTTTTACCGATGATGGAGAACCTTATCCATACCTGGTAACCGGCGTTCTGATAAACGATTCCCTGGTTTCAGCCGTAATGGATTCCATTACACCTTTTGAGTCAATTGACCGCAATTTTGCAGAAGGACTGCTGCTTTCCAATAAACGCGATGTAATTGGCTATGACTGGAAGCAGGTGGTTGGCGATGTATCTTCTGGTAATGTTACTTATATAGCCCGGCCTGAAATGGGCTATATCATTAAAAGTGCTGATGGTTATTTCTTCAAGTTAAGATTTATTGATTTCTATAATAACCTTGGTAAAAAAGGTTATCCAACGTTTGAATATCAGAAGTTGTGAGCTGATCAACGTTTTATTTGTGTGAAAGTGAAGAAAACCCTGCCTGGAAACAAGCAGGGTTTTCATTTTTTTAATCTTATAAAATAATGACAAGAATATTAAATCAGGTAGCCAATTGCCAGTGCCTCTTTTTTTCTGCCTTCGGCCAGCATCAGGCGGATGTACCCATGCAGTTTTTCGAGTTTTGCTTCAGTAGTCAGAACTTGATTCTCAATTATTTCCCTGATGGCATCAAGTTTTGCAACCAAGGCAATTTCTTCGATAGAAGGAGGAAATTCAACTGAGCCTAATCGTCCCAGTTCGTTTCCGGTAAGCAGCGGGCTGTTTCGTAAATGCTGTGGCAGCGCATCTATCCCGATAGCAGGTTTTTGCAGAGGCTTTTCGACTTCAAACAAGGCATTTCTATTCGCCCTCACATAGTAGTCGCCGCCCATCCGGCCAACCAGATCAATTCTCTGGGTGTCAATCAGCCCGTCAATAGTCAGTATTTCTTCGTTTAAATGTACGGCAAGAACTTCGCAAATAACCAGATTAGCAGCACCTCCGCCTTTGCCGGTTTCAATCAAATCACGCACCCTGCATTCCCATTGAACTGGGGATTCTTTTACCCTGAAAGGCCTTACTTTTTTGGAAGCAAGGGGTGTAAACCCCGATTTTTCGAACTCGTTAACCCCTTTCGGGAACTCGGTACTTGCCAGACTAACCTGCTCTACCATGCCGTAAGTCACAGCATTGATAACAACTTCGGGCACCTGCTTAATGTTATCAAAAGTGTCTTTGGTGGTATTGTCGCGGCCCCGGCGAGATGGACTGAAAATTATCGTGCTGGGGTTTACCCCAAAGGCATTGAAAAAGCTGAAAGGGGAGAGGTTAGGCCTGCCATCGGCATCTATCGTACTGGCAAACGCTATTGGCCTTGGGGCAATCGCTCCAAGCATCAGCCTGTGAAGTTCTGAATGGGGTATTTTGGATGGATCTATCGTTTTAAACATAATTTCAGTTTGTTAGGTTGCGGGAAGTATAGTAGTAATACACTCGCCAAAACCGATCCGCAGTCCGTTCTTTTCACTGTATCCTCTGATAATCAGGCTGTCGTGATCATTAATAAACTTTCGCTCTGTCTGATCGCTCAGCTTAATTGGTCTGGTTCCCCGCCACGTTAACTCCAGCATTGATCCATAAGAACCCTGATCTGGCCCGCTGATAGTGCCCGATGCATAAAGATCGCCGACATTAATGTTGCAGCCGTTTACTGTATGATGTGCCAGTTGCTGGTTTATATTCCAGTACATATATTTGAAATTAGACCTGCAGACGAGGTTTTCAGTCCCACTTTCTGGTTTAATCAGAACTTCAAGATTGATATCAAAATTTCTCTCTCCTTCGGTTTTGAGATAGGGAAGCACTTCAGGTTCCTGATTTGGACCTTTAACCCTGAAGGGCTCAAGCGCATCGAGGGTTACAATCCAGGGCGAAACAACCGAGCCGAAATTCTTCGACAGGAAAGGGCCTAAGGGAACATATTCCCACGCTTGTATATCTCTGGCCGACAAATCGTTGAAAAGCAGAAAACCGAAAATATAGTCTTCAGCTTCAGAAACTTTAACACTATCGCCAAGATTGGTTGAACGGCCAACTACAAAAGCCATTTCCAGTTCAAAATCAAACATTTTACTCGGCCCGAAAACAGGTTTGTCTGCTCCCTGCGGCATCGTTTGCCCTTTTGGCCGGTGGATGTTGGTTCCAGAAACCACGATTGAAGAAGCCCTGCCATGATAGCCCACCGGAAGGTGCCGCCAGTTGGGTAAAAGTGCGTTGGCCGGATCGCGGAACATCATTCCTACATTCGTTGCATGTTCAATACTCGAATAAAAGTCGGTATAATCGGTAACCTTTACCGGCATTTGCATGTTTGCATCGCTTATGGCGAAAAGCGCGGTAGCTTTAATTTTGGTAATCAATTCAGCATCTGCAAAGGAAGCATCAAATACCTCCATCAACTTTGCTCTAACTGCTTTATGGGCCGCTTGCCCAAGGTCAATAAAATCATTCAACACCGGTTGGCTGAAAACGCTTCCGAAATCGAAACCCAAATTGTCGAAAACATGCAGTTTCTGAAGCATTTCAAGATTGATAACGACGTCTCCGATCCTGGAAACGGTCACACTTTTATCAGGCGAAAGCCGGGCAATTCCGAATGGGAGGTTCTGAAGCGGAAAATCGCTGTTGGCAGCTACATCAATCCAGGAAACTGTATTTTTTGTTNNCCCCGTTTTCCCTGTTCAAGTTCAATGGCTTCGAATAAGGCCTTGAAGTTTCCTTTGCCAAACGATTTCGCACCTTTACGTTGAATAATCTCATAAAACACTGTTGGGCGATCCTCAACAGGTTTTGTAAAAATCTGGAGCAGATAACCTTCATCATCCCTGTCAACGAGAATGCCAAGTTCTTTAAGCGCAATAAGTTCTTCATCAATTTCACCTACCCGATCCAGAACAGTATCGTAATAGGAGCCGGGGACCGTCAGGAATTCAATTCCCCTGCGGCGTAACTCTGAAACTGTTTCCAGAATATTGTCAGTAGCCATTGCCACATGCTGAACCCCACTGGTTCCATAAAAGTCGAGGTATTCTTCTATTTGAGAGCGTTTTTTTCCTTCAGCGGGTTCATTTATCGGAAATTTAATCCTTCCGTTTCCATTGCTCATTACCTTGCTCATCAGCGCGGTATATTCTGTAGAAATATCTTTGTCGTCGAATGAAACAAGTTGTTTGAAACCCATGGTGTTGGCATAAAAATCAACCCATTTGTTCATTTCGTTCCAGCCAACGTTGCCTACCATATGGTCAACATAATTAAGGCCAACATCTTTAGTGCGGTATTCCGGATTCCAGGCCATATATCCCGGAAGGAAAGGACCTTTATAGTTGGTTCGCTCAACAAAAATATGGACTGTTTCGCCATAGGTATGGATGCCTGACATTACAACTTCGCCATTTGCATCTTTTTCAACACGTGGCTCAAAGTACGAAACAGCACCACGGGAAGTGGTTTCCTGCCACGATTTACGTGCATCATCAACCCAAAGGGCAACCACCTTAACTCCGTCGCCATGCTTCATTGCATGGAGTCCTATTTTGCTATCGGCAACTAAAGAAGAGGTGAAAACAAACCGGATTTTATTCTGCACCAGCACATAAGAGGTGCGATCCTGAAGCCCGGTTTCAAGTCCGGCATAAGCCAGTGGTTGAAACCCAAAGGCCGTCTGATAATAATATGCAGCCTGTTTGGCATTTCCTACATAAAATTCAACATAATCGGTGCCATTGATTGGCAGGAAATCTTCTTTTTGATCCATTTTTTTGTGATTTTTCGGCTTGATATGAAGCCGGTTTTAAATTATTTTTTCTTTTTAACAGTCTGAAGGAAAGTAAGATAGTTGGAAAACTATTCAATCCACGATTTGTGATAATCCGGATCTTCAATTTCCATGGCTTGCCGGGTAATCCATAAAGGTTTAAAAGTATCAACCATTACGGCTAATTCTTTTGTCTCTTTTGCTCCCAGGCTTTTTTCAACCGTTCCCGGATGTGGCCCATGTGGAATGCCCAGCGGGTGTAGTGTTATTTGCCCTCTTTCAACATGCTTTCGGCTCATAAAGTCACCGTCAACGTAATAAAGTACTTCGTCGGAATCAACATTGCTATGGTTGTAAGGAACCGGAATTGACTGCGGATGATAGTCGTAAAGCCTCGGAACAAAAGCGCACATCACATAATTGTGGCCCTCGAAGGTCTGATGTACAGGCGGTGGCTGGTGAATGCGCCCGGTAATGGGCTCGAAATCGTGAATTGATAAAGCGTAAGGGTAATGATAACCATCCCAGCCAATTACATCGAATGGGTGATTGGCATAATGATAGGGAAATAATTGATCATCCTTTTTGACCATTACCACAAAATCGCCCTTTTCATCGTGGGTTACCAGATTTTGAGGTTTGCGGATATCGCGTTCATAAAATGGCGCATGTTCTTCAAGTTGTCCCAACTTGTTTACATATTTTTTCGGGAAACGGATGGGGCTGTATGATTCAACGATAAACAAGCGGTTATCCGGCGTGTTAAAGTGCATCTGGTAAATTATTCCGCGGGGAATAATCAGGTGATCGCCATAGCCAAAAGCTATTTCACCATACATGGTTTTCAGTGTACCGCTTCCTTCATGCACAAAGATCATTTCAGTCGCCTGTGAATTCTTGAAAAAGTAATCTTTCATTGAATTTCTGGGTGCCGCCAGCAAAATACAGAGATCACTGTTAACCATAACAGGAACACGGCTTTGCAGGTAGTCGTCAGTAGGTTTTACCTTAAACCCTTGATAACTACGGTGCTGCATATTGTTGGCTATGGCTATTTCGGGTTTTGTGTCAATCGGTTTGTCAATTGACCTGACCAATGTTGGCGGATATTGATGATAGGTGAGGGAGTAAGCATCGGAAAACCCTTCTGTTGAAACGAGTTGCTCTGAATAAAGGCTGCCGTCAGGCTTCCGGAATTGGGTGTGTCGCTTTGGCGGAATTTGTCCGAGAGTGTGGTAATGAGGCATTGGTTAGCGTTTGGATTTTTATTTGTGAAAAAGCTTGATAAAACGAAACTAAATTATCTGCATAAACAACAATTCCGTAGGGCTTTTGTTCAGTATTTAATTGGTATAAATGGGTTTATTTTTTGCTTGAAACAGGGCTATAAATCTGACTGGAATTTTTTCAAAAAAAAATGGCAGAAGATTTCCTCCTGCCATAAACGCTGATAATAGCTTTTTTATCGTTCAATAATTACTTTAACAATTGACTCCTTTTGGTTTTGAGACTTTATCCTGAAAAAGTAAAGCCCTTCAGGAAACTGCGACAAATCAAGCCTTATCTTCTCGACCGGGGTTGATCCTTCGATGTATAACAGCTCTTTGCCAGTAATGCTTATCACGCTTATTTTTTCTATGAGCGAGCCTAGCAGGTTAGAAGTCTCAACTGTAACAATACCGGTTGTTGGATTTGGATAAATCTCAAAACCTTTAAGGTTATTTTTCTCTATTCCAACCGGGATGAAGAATGAAGCTTCAAAATCTTGATTTGCTGTAGCTGTAAATGAATAATTCTGCTGGGTTGAGACAATATTCCCATTTTCGGTCCAGTGTTGGAACACATAGCCACTGTTTGCATAAGCCTGCAGCGTAACTGTTTCGCCCTGTGTATAAATTCCATTTCCGGTTGTATAGCCGCCTGCCGCGGGATTCGCTGCAGATGTAATTGTATATTGCTCCGCAAAATTGGCAACCAGGCTGCGGTTTGATGTGGCAGTGAAGGTAAAGCTTTGATTTGGCGAGACCTGGGTGTTGTTTTCCGTCCAGTTTATAAATGCCCGGCCAGAGTTTGGCGAAGCAGTTACCGTTACCAGGCTACCGGCATCATACAATCCATCACCTGTTGTTGAACCACCTGATACAGGACTGGATGCTGTTGTAATGGTATATTGGATCGTCTGCTGTGTAAAGTTCGCTATCAGATCACGGTCAGAAGTGGCTGTAAATGAATAAGTCAGGTCGGTTGAAACCGGAGTTCCACCATCTGTCCAGTTAACAAATACCCAGCCGGTATTTGGCGAAGCATTTACTGTAACCTGTTCACCGGCATTGAAAACCCCGCCACCAGTGGTTGATCCTCCTGGAACGGGATTTGCAGAAGTCGTAATTGTGTATTGAACAATCTGTTGGGTGTAATTGGCAACTAAGGTTCTGTTTCCATTAACTGTGAAAGTGTATGTAACATTGGAAGTAACTACATTTCCATTTTCTGTCCAGTTGGTGAAATTCCATCCTGTGTTGGCTGATGCAGTTACAGTGGCCTGTGAACCAAATGCATACGAGCCTCCACCTGTAACCGAACCTGCCGATGGTGGGTTGGATGAAACCGAGATGGTATATTCCAAAGGTAGAAAATTAGCAACCAGTGTTCGGTTGCTGCTTACATTAAAGGTATAACTTGCATTGGTTGAAACTACATTGCCTGCTTCTGTCCAGTTTGTAAAGCTGTA
>DINP01000116.1:0-96095 GCA_002426025.1 Bacteroidales bacterium UBA5537
AATAACATCAAGCACATGCTTCAGAAAAACATACCACATGTCAGTATTGTAATCAATGATGTAAAGGCAAGAGGCATGTCGTATGACTACGGATATGAATACACCTATTATGCTGAAGAAAAGAAAAAAACATGGCTCGATCATTTAAAGCCTAAACGTAGACATAAAACAAAAACCAATAGTTTAAGCACAAAGAAGAAAAAGTAGAATCTTTCGTAACACAAAAAAAGCTTTCCGGAAAAGGAAGGCTTTTTTTGTGGACAAATTCCCCAATACGGGGAAGGAAATAAAATTAACGCCCGGATACTTATTAAGAAATATTATAAATTATCATTTGTATAACCTTCGTCATATTCCCAATCCTTTGCCCAGCATGCACTCCATAGCCTGTTGATAAATGAGATAATAACCTGAAGAGGTTCTAAAAGCAGTGGCATAATTTTTCATTATTGATGATAACCAGTTAAGATCAGGGATGAAATAAAAAGCTTAACAGGAAATTCGAATGAGGGGGAAATCATTCAACATGCTAATTAATAAGTTTAGCCGGGGATAGATCAACCAGCTAATCCAGCAATATTAACCCACTCGTACAATTCTACAACACTAACTAAAAAGGGATAAACTTAACACTTAAGTTAAAAATGAGGGAAAAAGCATTTGTTGATACCAACACAGAATACCGAATTAAATTCCGGTTCATTATACTCACCATCTTATTGGTAGTTTTTTACACTTCACTATTATTTAGTGCCACAATATACATTGACCCAACCAATACGGCTTCAAATCAAAATGGGTCAATTACAAA
The DNA here is from genome assembly GCA_002426025.1 of Bacteroidales bacterium UBA5537. GTDB lineage: Bacteria > Bacteroidota > Bacteroidia > Bacteroidales > Lentimicrobiaceae > Lentimicrobium. The sequence goes on from DINP01000116.1 coordinate 812, forward strand.
TCCGTATAATTCATGGAACCAGTTCACGCTAACCAATGGAAATATCTATTTGCAAAAACGTGGCACAACCTATACAATGGCAGGTGGAATATCACTTACGGCCAAAAATAACATCACACTTGGCGCTTATGGGTCAGGAGCAAAACCCAAAATTATAAGCACTTCTGCTACGGCAAGGGTTATCAGAATCACGAATTCCACCAATTGCATTGTACGTGATCTGGAAATTACATCGACTGTTGGGGTTCTTGGTCCAATTGCGATCGGTATAGATGGTTCATCAGCCAACAATCTTATTGATAGTTGCCTGCTTCACAATTGCGAGTATGGGGTTAATATAGGAACCAATGTTGGAATGATGGGAAACCGGATCATGCGGACAATCATTCACAACACTGGTGATGATGGAATGTACCTCAAAGACATGAAAGATATTGAGGTAGGGTTTTGTCACATCTATGATGTAAACAAAAAATACCTTATTAATCCCGACCAAAGCTATTCAGCCGGAGACTGCATTCAAATAGTAGGCAACCCTACACTTGCCAATGCACTTACAATTAATATTCATGATAACGTGCTTGACCATAGCAGTATGGGTAACAAATTCTGTCTCATCGTTGTGGGCGAATATTACTCAGGTGATATTATTGGAAACACAATGACGGGAAGCAGTTCAACCAGTTGCATGTATCTATGGCATTCAACCGGAACAGTAAACGTTTCAAAGAACACACTTCAAAATGGTTCTTATGCAATCTACTCATATGTTCATGATCTTCAGGTAAATTACAATAAAATTATAAACAATTCATTAGGCATCTTTATATTGCCAAGTTATGTTGCCCAAACAACACTCACAGCCCTTAACAATGTTTTCTATAACATAAATTCAGCCTGTATCTCAATTACTACTTCAACTTCTTCGCTGGTTTCAAAGAACAATGCATTCTTCCTGACCGGAACTTCAGGTAAAGCATATTCGACCAATTCAAACGCAGTTACGTCTAACTATAATAACTTCAACATTCAGCAAAACGGATTTATAAACAGTTACAGTACCCTGGCATCCTGGCGTTCAGCAACGGGTAATGATCTTAACTCTTTTGTTGGAAACCCAATGTTTGTAAACCCGGCTATCAAAGACTTTTGCCTTCAAACAGGATCACCCTGTATCAATACAGGTACAAATGTTAATTTACAATATGATTACTTTGGCACCCAGGTTCCACAACAAAATATTCCAGATATCGGGTTGCATGAATATACGAGCACTCAGGGAGGAACCAATTTACCTCCGTCAATCAACAATCAGATTTTTCAGATAAATGAGAACAGCGCCAATGGAACAACTGTAGGGAACGTTGTTGCAAGTGATCCGAATTCTGGACAGGTGCTTACATTCTCAATTACCGGAGGGAATACAAACAATGCCTTTTCTGTCAATGCTGCTTCTGGAGCAATTATAGTAGCTAACAGTCAGGCATTAAATTATGAAGTCACTTCCTCATTTCCACTTACTGTCAGGGTTACCGATAACGGATCAGGGTTCTTATGGTCGCAGGCAACAGTTACAGTTAACCTGAATAATGTAAATGAAAACCCTGTTATCTCGAATCAGGGATTTTCGGTGGTTCAAAATGCCTCAAACGGAACAATTGTGGGGACAGTTTCAGCATCTGATCCAGATCAGGGACAATCTCTCAGTTTCTCAATCACTGCTGGAAACACCAATAATGTTTTTTACATTAATTCAACTTCTGGCAACATTACAGTTGCTAATTCCACTGGATTATCAGCCGGATCTTACAACCTGACCGTCAGAGCAACCGACAATGGAAGCCCGATATTATGGTCAGCCGCAACTGTAACAATCACTGTTAACCCAGCGGCTAACCAACCTCCGGTAATTGCCAACCAATCGTTTAATGTAGCTCAAAATTCGCCAAACGGTACTATTGTCGGCACTATCGTAGCAACAGACCCCAATGCAGGACAAATACTTTCATACTCTATCATCTCTGGAAATTCAAATACTGCCTTTTCAATAAATACAACCAATGGAAATCTCAGCGTTTTTAATTCAGCCGGGATGACGAATTCTACATTTTTGCTAACCGTCAGGGTGACAGATAATGGAAATCCCAGCCTATATTCACAGGCTGTTATCACGATTAATATTACTCAGCAAATTAATCTGGCTCCTGTAATTTCAAATCAGATTTTTTCGTTAAACGAGAATACGCAATACGGAACATTAATCGGAACTGTGGTAGCCTCTGACCCAAATTCAGGACAAACACTTTCCTATACAATTACTGCAGGAAATACCAATAATGCATTTGCAATCAATTTATTGACCGGCAGTCTGACTGTCAATAACCCACTGATTCTTAACTACGAATATATTCAGACCTTCTCCTTAACCGTAAGAGTTACCGACAATGGGACTGGTCCGCTTTGGTCGCAAGCTTCAATAACTATAAATCTTATAAATATAAATGAGCCACCGGTTATCAATGAAAGCACTTTCACAATTGCGCAAAATGCTCCAAATGGGACTTTTGTAGGAACAGTAAGTGGAGCTGATCCCGATTTTGGTCAAAGTATTACCTACCAGATAATATCAGGAAATAATTTGGGACAATTCTCGATTAATGGTTCGAATGGAAATATTACCGTAGTCAATACAGCAGCCCTCATTCCAAGCACTGTTATTTTAACAGTGCGGGGGACAGACAATGGAACTCCTTCACTTTGGTCACAGGCAGCAATCTCAATTATTATTACCCAAAATGGCAATCAATCGCCTGTTATTTCAAATCAGAGTTTTTCAATTGATGAGAATGTCCCTACCGGAACACTTGTTGGAGCTGTTATAGCATCAGACCCTGATCAGGGACAGTCAGTTACCTTTAGCATAATCAGCGGCAATACCAACAATGCATTCACATTGAACCAATATACAGGAAACCTGAGTGTGAATAACTCCATGGTGCTTAATTACGAGTATATTCAATCCTTTGCCTTAACTATAAGAGCAACTGACAACGGGCCCGGGTCGCTATGGTCAGAAGCAATTATAAATGTTAATGTTAACAACCTTAATGAAGCCCCTATAATTAACGAATGTACTTTTGAAATTAATGCTTTTACACCCAATGGCACCCTGGTTGGTCAGATTTCGGGTCGCGACCCGGATATAGGACAATCAATCACCTATCAAATAATTTCAGGGAATAACAGTAATCTGTTTTCTCTTAATCCAACTAATGGAAACCTCACAGTTGCAAACTCCGCTTCCCTAAGTGCAGGAACAGTAGCATTAGTTGTAAGAATAACAGACAATGGGTCTCCTGTCTTGTGGTCGCAGGCAATTGTAACGGTAGTTATTGTTCAGCAAGGAAATCAGTCACCAGTAATCGCTAATCAAATTTTTAATGCAAATGAGAATTTAGCTTATGGAACACTGATAGGAAGTGTAGTTGCTTCGGACCCCGACGCCGGACAAACAATAACCTATAGCATAACAGGAGGAAATACAAATTATGCTTTCTCAATCAATCCGTCAACCGGGAATGTGTTGGTTAACAATGTAATGGCACTAAATTACGAATACATCCAGTCGTTTTCACTAACAGTAAGGGTTACCGACAACGGATCAGGTTCATTATGGTCAGAAGCAATTATTACAATAAATATAAATAATCTGAATGAGCCTCCGGTTATGAATGAAAGTTCGTTTACTGTTCCTGAATTTGCATACAATGGATCCTTTGTTGGCATAGTTACAGGCTCAGATCCAGATATTGGGCAATCCGTTACCTATCAAATTCTTTCAGGAAACATATCCAATGCGTTTTATCTAAATGCTGCCAATGGTGCGTTAAATGTAACCAACAGTCAGGCCCTGAATGCAAATACAAATCCGGTATTTTATCTTACTGTCAGAATTCAGGACAATGGCGTTCCTTCTTTGTATTCTACCGGCATAATCAGGGTTGATGTGATCAGGAATAAACAAGAAGCAGCCCTTTTAGATTCACAAGTAATTGATGAAGAGCTCAACCCTTCCTTTATAATTTACCCTAATCCTTCACCGAATGGAATATTCAAACTGAAATCCGATTCATTTAACGGAAATGCAGATCTTCAGATTTTCAATACATCAGGAAAACTTATCAATGTTCAAAAAATTACTTCCGCATCAGGAACAGAGATTGACTTGTCTGATCAAGCAGATGGCATCTACCTTTTAAAGGTAGCCATCGAGCATAAAAGCTATCCATATAAGCTCATTAAAAATTAACCCATTTAAATTTGGAAAATGAAAACAGCGGCTACAAAATGTAGTCGCTGTTTTTTTATCAATACAATTTTACATGCACCCAATATACATTTGTAAAAACTAAGTAAAATCTCTGATTTCATTTAGCCAAAGGGAATATTTTTCAGGCAGGAATATTTATAAACTTGTAAATCAATAGGTTTAAATAATTGTCTGAATTAGATTACAGGCCGAATTATTAATTAAAAATCATTCTAAAGTAAAAATAAATGACAAATCAGGGATTACCTTTTCCATATTTATTGATAATACTATGATCAAAGTTCAGAAGTAATCTGATCGGAAATCCAGCCTATTGAAAGGCAAAAACTACAATTACTAACAAAACTAACAGATAAGAAAGATGAAAAGTTCATTGTTATCAGTAGCCAGGCTTTTTACTGGCTTTACAGGACTTCGTGCAGCAGGCGTATTAGTGATTTTTCTGATAGTTCAGCTCAATTTGTCCGCTCAAACGACTGTTTATATTGATCCAACCAATACGGCAGCAAATCAGGATGGGACAATTTCAAATCCATATAATTCATGGAACAATGTGACTTTTACTAATGGCAATTCATATTTACAGAAAAGAGGAACAACTTTTACAACCGCAGGTGGCATTACACTCACCAATAAGAGTAATATCACAATTGGAGCTTATGGAAGTGGTCCAAAACCAGTAATTATTAGCACCTCATCATCAGCAAGAATTGTAAGATTAACCAGTTCTACCAATTGTATAATACGTGATATTGAGATCACTTCTACTGTGGGTGTTTTAGGCCCAATTGCTATTGGCATTGATGGTTCTTCAGCAAATAACCTGATAGATAGTTGCCACCTTCACACATGTCAATACGGCGTAAACATGGGAGTGACTGTTGGTATGCTTGGAAACCGTATCCTGAGGACCATTATCCATGAAACAGGGGATGATGGAATGTACTTGAAAGACATGAAGGATATCGAAGTTGGACATTGTCTTATTTATGACGTTAACAGAAAATATCTGGTTAACCCTGATCAGAGCTATTCAGCAGGAGATTGTATACAAATTGTCGGGAATCCAACAACTGCGAATGCACTGACAATTAATATCCATGATAACATACTGGATCACAGCAGCATGGGTAACAAATTCTGCCTAATAGTTGTCGGAGAATACTATGGCGGTACGATAGAAGGAAATACAATGACTGGAATAAAGGGGTCAACCAGTTGTATTTATCTATGGCATACCACCGGGACTATCCATGTAAGAAAAAATGTTCTTCAGCAGGGCAGTTATGGGATTTATTCCTATGTGCATGATTTGCAGGTTCATTACAATAAATTTATAGGTAATAGTATCGGCATAAGCCTTTTGCCAAGCTCGCTTACACAAACAACACTTACCTGTTATAATAATGTTTTTTATGACAATTCAAGTTTTGGTGTTGCAATAAATACAGCATCGAATCCTTCATCATTTATTTGCAGAAACAATGCATTCTACATAGTTGGTAGTAGTGCCAGGGCTTTTGTTACAACCAATGCTTTGGTTACGTCTAACCACAATAACTTCAATGTTCAGCAGTCGAGTTTTATCAATAGCTATGGAACACTGGCTTCGTGGCAGAGCGCAACAGGCAATGATATAAATTCATTTGTCGCCAATCCATCTTTTGTTAATCCGACAATAGGCGACTTCTGTGTACAATCAAATTCACCCTGTATAAATACGGGAAATGATGTTGGTTTAACTACTGACTTTTTTGGCACTTCAGTGCCACAGGCAAGTGGCCCCGATATCGGAATTCATGAATTCATTGCAACCACAGGCAACCAGCCACCAACCATCTCAAATCAAATTTTCAGCATAGCTGAGAATACACCAAATGGGACACTCGTTGGGCAAGTGATTGCTTCTGACCCAGATGCCGGTCAAACAATTAGTTATACAATTACTGGGGGAAACAGCAGTAACGCTTTCAGTCTGAATTCATCAACCGGTGCATTGATTGTCGCCAATACAGCAGCAGTGAATTATGAGTCAACCACTTCGTTTCAGTTATCTGTCCAGGTACAGGATAACGGCACAGGAAGCCTCACTGCCAGTGCAATAGTCACAGTCAATGTAACCAATGTAAATGAAGCCCCTCAGATGAACGGGCAAACATTTTCAATAAACGAGAATTCAGCTAATGGAACTCAGGTTGGAACAATGATAGCAACTGACCCTGATCAGGGACAGACTATCACCTATTCCATTCAATCAGGAAATACCAATAATGCGTTTGCAATTAACGCATCAACAGGGCAAATCATTGTAAACAATGCGGTTGCTCTGGATTATGAAAGTCAGCAAAATTTCCAACTGATTATCAGGGCACAGGATAACGGCACACCCGGTTTGAACACAACAGCCACAGCACAGATAAACATTACCAACCTTAATGAGAACCCGGTAATTTCAAATCAATCTTTTGCCGTTCCAAGCAATTCACCAAATGGCACAATGGCGGGTGTTGTTGTAGCTACTGATCCGGATAACAACCAAACGCTTAGCTATTCAATCACAGCAGGCAATCCAAATACTGCATTCTCGATTAATGCTTCAACCGGCACATTAACCGTTGCCAATAGTTCAGTTATAAACTACATTACCAATCCTGTATTTACTCTTACAGTCAGAGTACAGGACAACGGAAGCCCGGTGTTATCTTCATTCGCAACAATAACTGTTAATATTACTCCGACAAACAATGCTCCTGTTATTGCAAACCAATCCTTTGCAATTAATGAAAACAGCCCTCAGGGTACAAGCGTTGGTCAGGTCATTGCAACTGATCCCGATCCCGGACAGACACTCACTTATTCATTGATTTCCGGAAACACAGGCAATACATTCCTGATGAGCAGTTCGGGTTTAATTTCTGTTGCAAATGCTCAAATGCTCAATTTTGAAAATCAATCATCCTATCAATTGCTGATACAGGTTTCTGACAATGGAATCCCTCAATTGGCTTCCTCAACAAATATAACCATTATGGTTAACAATGTTAATGAAGTGCCCAGTGTAGCGGCAAATCAAGCCTTCACACTTGCCGAGCATGTACCTACGGGCACTGTAGCAGGTAATGTTCAGGCATCTGACCCTGATAATGGCCAATCATTGACATACAGTATTGTTGCAGGAAATACAAACAACTCTTTTGTAATCGCACCATCAACCGGTGTATTAAGCGTATTGGGAACTGTTTGTTTTGAAGCATGTGGTGAATACAATCTGACAATAAGGGCAACAGATAATGGGTCGCCTGCTCTTTACGATGAAGGTGCAGTTCACATAACATTAACAGATGTGAATGAGAATCCTGTTATCAACAATCAGACTTTTGTAGTTGAGGGATATACTCCTGCAGGAACAGTAGTTGGAACTGTAGAAGCAACAGATCCCGATTTTAACCAGTCGCTTAGCTATTATATTTCATCGGGTAATACCAATAATGCATTTGGAATAAATGGTACTACAGGTGCAATCATCGTTACTAACAGCAGTGCGATAAATTACATAACCAATCCTGTTTTCGAGCTCACTATAAGGGTTATGGACAATGGCTCTCCGGTATTATACTCTTACGGGAATATTACCATATCGGTTACTATGGTAAATACTGCTCCAACCATCGTTAACCAGTCTTTTACGATTAATGAAAATTCACCTCAAGGTTTAATAGTTGGTATTATTGCTGCTACTGATCCTGATCCGGGACAAAACCTGAGTTTCGTCATCACATCAGGCAATTCTTCAGGAGCATTCCTTCTCGGGAATAATGGCATATTGAGTATTGCTAATGCATCACTTATAAATTTTGAAGACAATCCGCAATTCCAACTTTCTGTAACAGTTTCAGATAACGGACAACCACAGTTATCGGCTTCTGCCCTGGTAAATGTAGTTTTGAATGACATCAATGAAAACCCATCTTTTGCCGGGAATACAAACTTAAATATTAATGAACATGTTGCCATTGGAACCACTGTCGGAACAGTGATAGCAACCGATCCGGATGCCGGCCAGACATTAACATACAGTTTTACTAATGGCAACACCAATAATGCATTCTCAATTTCAACATCAACCGGAGAAATTACCGTTAATAATAATATTTGCTTTGAAAACTGCAGCCAATATACATTAACCATCAGAGCAACTGACAATGGCTCACCTGTAAAATGGTCAGAAACCAATAGTCTAATCCAGTTGAATGATGTAAATGAACTACCGGTTGTAGAAAACCAAAGCTTTATTGCTTCAGCTTTTGCAACCAACGGAACAATTGTAGGCACAGTCATAGCGACAGATCCGGATTTCAATCAGGATCTCACTTATACAATTCTTTCAGGAAACTCGGACGGAGCCTGGGGCCTTGATGCAACTACCGGCGATTTGTATGTATTGAATAGCAATTCATTGAATCCATTAACAAATCCAATGTTTAGTCTGATAGTTAAAGTTGAAGACAATGGAAACCCTATTCTCTCAGCAAATGCAACAATAACAATCACATTAAACACTCAGAATACAGCACCTGAGATCCTTTCCCAAACATTCACTATCAATGAAAATGTGCCGGCAGGAACAGTCGTAGGAACCATACTGGCGACTGATCCCGATCCAGGTCAGACATTGAATTACATTATTGTTACTGGAAATATGGGTGATGCTTTTGCAATTTCGCCCAACGGCATCTTGAGCGTAAACAATGCCAATGCAATTGATTATGAATCAAATACACAATTTACTTTACTTGTTCTTGTTTCTGATAATGGAAGCCCGGTACTCTGGTCACAGGCACCAATTACCATCAACATCAACAATGTAAATGATGCACCAGTTATGCTTCCACAAACATATCTCGCCAAGGAAAACATTCCCAATGGCCGCTATGTGTGCAGGGTTATTGGTTCAGATCAGGACCCGGGTGATACTTTCCAGTTTTACCTTATGGATGGCAATACGGAAGATGCCTTCTGGATGCAAGCCTACACAGGAAGAATTTTTGTAAACAATTCAGCAGCCTTGAATTTTGAAGTTAATCCGGTTTTTTACCTTACGGTAAGAGTTGTGGATAACCACAATGCATATTCTGAGCAGATTATAACGATCAATCTGAAAGATATGAACGAAGCACCGGTTGTTGAAAATCAGTCATTCACAGTAAATCAGACTGCTCCAAATGGAACTGAAGTAGGACAGGTAATTGCAAGCGATCCCGACCAGGGACAGATTCTCCGATATTTTATAATGCAGGGAAATCAGGGTGGGGCTTTTGCGATAGATATGCTCTCAGGAATGATAACAGTGGCTAATTCTACGGCATTGTTAAATTCTAACGGTTCATTTGTGCTTACTGTAAGAGTTCGCGATAATGGTTCACCAGGCTATTCAACCAACGGCTATATGACCATAAACGTAACCAGAAACAAGGATACAGAAGAAATGACAGCAGAAGCCGGACCTGACAGACTTAACCTTCTTATGAAAGTTTATCCGAACCCTTCATCTGATGGCATATTCAACATAAAACTTGAAGAAGATACCACCGAAGAAACATCACTCGTAATTACTGATATGACTGGTAAAAAAGTCAGGGAAGAAGGTTTCTCAGGAATGCTGAACAGAGTAGACCTTAGCGGCTTACCTGCTGGCGTATATTTAATGCATGCGCAGAATGCACAAAAGCACACTGTAAGCAAGCTTATAAAACAATAAAGAAAAAAACCAGGAATGGTTAACTTGGTTTGGGAGGTTGGCACGGGGTCATCCTCCCTCTTTTTTTATCAGATAGAGAATTAATACTGGCTGTGTATCTCTTTCAAACCATCAGCAAGTTCCATGTTGCTTACCCACCCAAGTGATCTGAGTTTTGAAATATTAAGCAGTTTACGCGGTGTACCATCGGGTTTGGTCTTATCAAAACCAATCTCACCTTTGAAACCAACAATGTCTTTAATCATAAAGGCCAGTTCCCTGATGGTGATTTCTTTACCTGTACCGATGTTGATATGGCAATTACGGATTTCACTATCGGCAGTAAGATTCATACTTTCAATAATATCCGTAAAATCGCGGTGCTCCATTAAAAAAACGCAGGCATCAGCCATATCATCGCTCCATAAAAATTCACGCAAAGGACTGCCCGATCCCCAAAGTTCAAGTTTAACAGTTTTGCTGCCTGACTGATGAACAACAGAGATTCCATGTTTATTCAGATAGCCCAGAATTTCAGCTTCAGTTGACTGAGCGGTAATTTCATTAGCGCCATATTTTGCAATATCCTTACGCACAGCCTGCATATCACCTTCGTCAATATACTTACTCAGGTGCATTTTCCTCATTAGTGCAGGTAAAACATGCGAATTGTCGAGATGGTAATTATCATTATATCCATAAAGATTTGTTGGCATAACCGAGATAAAATTGGTTCCGTACTGAAGGTTGTACGACTCNNGGTTGCGGGGCATTTTTCGGATAAACACAACTACTGCCCAGAAACAACAATTTTTTAACCTTATACAGATATGACTGATGAATTACATTGCTTTGAATCTGGATATTCTCATAGATAAAATCGGCTCTGAAGGTACTGTTGGCCATAATACCCCCAACTTTGGCAGCTGCAAGTATGACATATTCAGGCTGGTTTTCTGCAAAGAAACCGGCAACAGCGTGCTGATCAGTTAGGTCCAATTCTGAATAGGTTCGGGTCAGAATATTAGAATAGCCTTTCTTTAGCAGATTTTTCATTATAGCACTACCAACCAGGCCCCGGTGCCCGGCCACGAATACTTTGCTGTCTTTATTCATCAAAACTTATGCTTTACTTATTTCGGTTTATTCAAAATAACTCAGAATGCTGTAACCGCCTTCTTTCAGATATTTATCCTTTTTCATCAGATGCAAATCACCTTCCATCATATCTTTAACCAAACCATTAAGATCATACTCAGGTTCCCATCCCAGTACAGTCTTCGATTTGGTTGGATCTCCAATCAGCAATTCAACTTCAGTTGGCCTGAAATAACGTGGATCAACAGCGAGTACCTCCTGCCCTATCTTAACCTGATATTCAGGATTATTACAGGCTTTAACACATGCTTTTTCATCAATCCCCTCCCCTTTGAATTCGAGTTCGATGCCGACTTCATTGAATGCCATTCTCACAAAATCCCTTACTTCGGTTGTAACACCGGTGGCAATTACAAAATCATCAGGTTTATCCTGCTGAAGAATCAGATACATCGCCTTAACATAATCCTTTGCATGGCCCCAATCACGCTTGGCTGAAAGGTTGCCCAGGAAAAGTTTATCCTGCATCCCCAAAGCGATACGCGAAACAGCCATGGTGATTTTACGGGTAACAAATGTTTCTCCACGAATCGGCGATTCGTGATTAAACAAAATTCCATTCGATGCAAAAACTCCGTATGCTTCCCGGTAGTTTACTGTTATCCAGTATGCATACATCTTGGCAACGGCATAGGGGCTTCTGGGATAAAAAGGCGTTTTCTCGGATTGCGGAACTTCCTGAACCAATCCGTACAACTCGCTGGTTGATGCCTGGTAAATTTTTGTTTTCTTGATCAGGCCAAGCAATCTGACTGCTTCGAGCAGGCGAAGGGTGCCAATTCCATCGGCGTTGGCAGTATATTCGGGCGAGTCGAAGCTGACTTTAACATGCGACATCGCAGCAAGGTTATATATTTCATCAGGCTGAACCTCCTGGATAATCCGAGTTAGATTAGACGAATCGGTCATATCGCCGTAATGCAATACAAAATTCCGGTTTTCTATATGAGGATCCTGATAAAGATGATCAATGCGATTGGTATTGAATAATGAACTCCTACGTTTTAGCCCGTGAACAATGTAACCTTTGCGTAAAAGAAATTCAGCCAGATAGGCACCATCTTGTCCGGTAACCCCTGTAATCAATGCAACTTTTTGCGACATATTAAATGAAGTTGGTAAGGAAATACTTAACAAATTTACAAAAAAACAAAGAATACCACATATAGTTTCAGCTACATCGCTTTATTATCAGTTTAAACAAATATAAATTCACCGGCTAGACTAAAACACAGAAAATAGTACTTTTGCTCGAAACCTGAGATAAGCAACTATCTATGCGGCACCGGACTTTTTATTTACTGGCTAACCTGTTTGGTGCAATCGTTTTGCTTTTTATCATTGCACCCCTTGCCGGCATTGTGTTATCAACTGAATTCAATGATCTTGCTGAGGCTGTTTCCGACACGGAAGTAACAGGAAGTATCTGGCTAACAGTATTTGCATCAATTTCAGCCACGCTGATCTTTGCGGTTCTTTCGCTCCCATTTGCATGGATACTTGCCAGGAAGAAATTTGTTTTAAAACGGCTCGTTTCAGGAATCATTGACCTGCCGATTGTTATCCCACACACAGCAGCCGGAATAGCCCTGCTTGGCGTTATATCGCGCGATTCAGCTTTAGGCAGGATAGCATCCTCCTTTGGAGTGGATTTTATTGGGCATCCTTCAGGAATTATCATCGCAATGGCATTTGTGAGTCTTCCATTCCTGATAAATTCAGCAAGGGATGGGTTTGCTTCTGTTCCGGTCAGGCTCGAAAAAGCTGCACTTAACCTGGGGGCGAGCCCGGCGAGGGTTTTCTTTACAATCTCGGTTCCACTTGCAATGCGTCAGATTGTATCGGGAAGTGTAATGATGTTTGCCCGCGGAATGAGTGAATTCGGTGCGGTGGTAATCATTGCCTACCATCCCATGGTTGCTCCCGTGCTGATATATGAGCGTTTCAGCTCCTTCGGGCTTCAGTATGCCAGACCAGTGGCAGTTATTATGATTGTACTGTCGGTTGTATTTTTTCTTTTAATGAGATTGCTCTCCAAAGATCCGGAAAATGCTAGAAATTAAACATCTGAACAAATCATTTGGCCGGTTCAGCATCAGTGATATTAACCTGACTGTTTCGGGAAATGATTATTACATTTTATTAGGGGCATCGGGCGCTGGAAAATCATTATTACTTGAAATAATTGCAGGTCTGGAAATGCCTGATTCCGGCCATATTTTCTTAAATCAAAATGAGATCACCAACCTTTCAGTTGACAAACGTAGAACCGGTTTGATATTTCAGACCCCGGCTATTTTTCCACACATGACTGTGAAGCAGAATATCGCCTATGCGCTGAAGAACTTAAAGAACAGAGATTCTAAAACCAGGATTCTGCAACTTGCAGCACAAATGAGTATTGACCACCTGCTCGATCAAAAGCCTACGGTGCTGTCCGGTGGCGAATTACAACGCGTAGCTCTTGCCCGAACGCTTGCATCTGACCCATTGATGCTGTTGCTCGACGAACCATTATCGGCGGTGGATACACCAATGAAATCGGAACTGCGTGGACTCTTGCGGGAGCTAAATCAGCAAGGCCTGCCTATACTGCATGTTACGCATGACTTTGAAGAAGCAATCGCTCTTGCTACAACCATAGGCGTCATTGAAGACGGTAAGATCGTTCAATCTGGGAACCCTTCTGAAATCCTTACCAATCCAAAAACAGGCTTCGCAGCCGGCTTCACCGGAGAACATAATTTTTTTAAGGCAACTATTTTTGATGATTCTGCCCGGATTATTTCTGATGATAACAATCAGGAGTTGGTTGAAATTAAACTGAATGACACTTATAAAAACGGCCCTGCCAATATTTTAATCCGGAGCAAATATGTGATCGTTTCTACCGACGAACCACACATGAGCACAGTAAATAACATCTCTGGATTTATAAGCAATATTAACCCTTCGCGGGATGGATTTGAAATCTGCATCCATGGCTCAATAGATATTTTTGCCCGGATTACCCGTGAATCGCTCGAAAAAATGGAACTGATCCCCGGCATGAAAGCATGGGCATGTTTTAAAGCATCATCGGTTGAGGTTATTAGATAAGTAAGTTGTATGAAATCGCTGCCACTTCTTCCAAACCTGATTATAATCGGTGGATCATCGCGAAACGTGGGCAAAACTACTCTGGCTCTTAAACTGATTGAAAAGTACTGCGCCAATGAAAAAATTATCGGGCTGAAAGTTACCAGCATCAAGCCAGGTGAAGAAACTTTTCATGGCAGCCATGAAAGTTTCAACCTGCAACAGTACAGCATCATAGAAGAAACCGTTATTGATGGCAGAAAAGACACTTCTCGGATGCTGCTGGCCGGTGCAGAAAAAGTGTTTTACATTGAAACACCCGATCATTTACTTGGAGAGGCTATGAGTGAATTTCTTTTAAAGGTTGGCGCAGATAGTCCTATTATTTGTGAATCGCGTAGCTTAAGAAAAGTGGTGAAACCTGGCCTGTTTGTTTTACTAAAACATTATGACCAAATGCTGATTAAACCCGAATTTAAACAATTTGAGAAACTGGCCGACTCTACGCATACCATCGTTAAAAACTCAAGAAGTACGGGTAGTTTGTCTGACAAGATTGTTTGGGATGGGAAAAGCTGGTGTTTAAATAATTATTAATCATTCGTTTTGCGCTCTCTTTCCATTAATAGTAAACCACTTCAAGTTTTGGATTTGCAGCTTTGAGTTTACCAATATTCTTTTCCGAAACACGGGTATTGTATATGCGCAGAAGATTCAAAGATTTCAAATCATCCAGAGGTTTTATGTTGCTGATCCTGGTATTGTAGCAGTCGAGTTGTTCAAGTTTCGTGCATAAGGCAACCGGGTTTAAGCGGGCAACCTGGGTACCCGAAATATCAAGAATTTTAAGATCAGCAAAACCCTCAATTACATCTATGTTGTTTATTTGAGTGTTTGAGATATTAAGACTGATCATTTTACGATGGCCGGTAAGTGGAGAGATATCTGTTACCGGTGTATTAGAGCAGTTAAAATCTTTCAAACGCGAAGAAGAAACCAAAGGCAAAAGATCGGAAACCGCTAGCCGTGAAATATTCAGTTTTTCAAGCCTGACAAGCATTCTGAGCGGCTGCAAATCAGAAATATTTTTACTTTCGCTGAGATCAAGTTCTTTCAACGAAGCTATACTGTGCAGATATTCTGTAGTTAATGTTCCACCCAGAGGCTCAAATTTATTGAAGGCGTTTTTCCATGCATCGTTTAACCCAGTCCACCAATCGTTTAATTTTTGGGTTTGATAAATAACCAATACCTCAGGAATGCTATCCCATAACTGGCTGATTGCTCCGGAAATTGCACTTACACCTTCTGCATATATGAGTTCTAGTCGTTTGAGTTTGTAAATTGGCGAAATATCTGCAAGCGCGCAATTATTCAGCGATACCCGCCTCAGGTTTCGCAATCCGGCAATGGCAGTCAGGTCTGAGATTTTTGTTGATGATATATCAAGTACCTGGAGGTTATTCAAACCTGAAACCGGAGACAGATCAAGAATTCCACAATTTGAAATAATAAGAGTCTGAAGGTTCATCAAATCCCTTACAGGCATAACTTCGTTAATTCCGGTTTTAGAAGCATTCAATAGTTCAAGTGACTGAAGTTTGCGCAGCGGGCTCAGGTCCTTTATCAAGCTGTTGCCTGAAATATCAAGCTTCTTCAGATTGGTTAATTCATGAAGCTGTTCTTTGTCGGGCACATTATCAAGCTTAACCATAGCCTTGAAAACCAACTTCCAGTGTTCCGGCAGCATATTCCACCAGGCGGTAAGCTCCTCAGATTCGTAAATCACTTTTACATCGGGCCTTTTTTGATGAAATGCCATTGCCTGAGCCTGTTTGATCATGGTTTTATCGCAATACACCGCTTTTAACGAAGCAATGTTTTCAAGTGGACTGATATCGCTCACCGATGTATTGTCAAAGTAAACGTACTCCAGAAATTTCAAACCGGCCAATGGCTTTAGATCAGAAATATATGTTTTATCAAAACTGAGTCTCTTTAGATTCCCAAGTTTACCAACCGGGGTCAGGTCGGTGATTGAAGTTCCGGATAGTTCAAATATTTCAATTGCCTGAAGATTTTCAATCCCATCCAACGACCTTACGGCCGATTGGTTCATACGCAATTGCCGGATGTTGACAAGATCCGATAAGGCTGCCAGGTTATCAGTCTGAATACCGGAGATATCAAGAATTTCAAGTTGGTTAAAGTTTACAACGGGGCTCAAATCCGTAATAAAGGTTGAAGCTATATCAAGATTTCTCAGGCTTGAACTATACTGCAGAGGCGCCAGGCTGGCAATCTTACTGTTTGATGCTTTCAGCGTTTCAAGCTTCGACAGGTTACGGATCGGCTCAAGACCTGTAACAGTTGCCCCGGTAATTATCAGATGCTTCAATGAAGTAAAGACACTCAGCGGCTCTAATGAAAAAATTCCTTTTACACCTGTTATATCAATCTGTTCGGAACGGATTATTCTCCTGATCTCAGAAAAAACAGTGGCCGTATTTGCCATAACCCGAATGGTGTCAGCTACAGAAGGAATTCCGGCTTCAGTTTGTTTATCAGATGAAATCATCAAAAAATCCTTACCCAGACCCACAATATTTTTTAATGGAATTGAATCGGCAACAACCGTATTTGCAGAAAAATAATTTCTCCATCCTCGATCCAGGTCGTTCCACCAAGAGATAATTTCCTGCTCTTCGCCGGTGCGGGTTGTGTAAATACTTACAATCTTTAGTTCACGTTTAGCATCGTCGAGGTTGATCTCAATAAAACGCGGTTTGTTATTGTTGATCTGTTTCCCTTCAATACTAACACCTTTAAGATTGCGGCTGGTTTTAACCTTGAAGAATATCTCCCCTTTTTCGTTTAATTCCTGTGTTATTTCTTCAATAGTAAATTTAAACGCCACATCAGTAAAAAAGAAGTCAATATCCTTGAGATAAGCCTGTACATCCTTATTGGTAACTACATCTCGGTTTTCAAGCAGGTCGTCCTCAATCTGAACTTTTGCATCCTTAAAAAACTTAACGTATGATTGGTTTATAATAATGTCTTTCTCTTTATATTCCGACTTTTTACTTCCAAGGGTATTGAAAGCAAATTCCATAAATGAAACCAGTTGCGCAGCCTGCTTCTTGTAAGAGGCAGTGTCTTCAGCAGTAAGCACGGTTTTGGAGGATGGTTGAACTGTTTGCGATTGACCAAAGCAAACGGTGATTGTCGCACCGAGAAATATTATCGCGAAAAATAAATATTTATTCATGGTAAAGATATTTTAACAGCAGTTCCTTATCGCTTTCATTAACCTGTAACAAGCTGGATATCAACCAGCCTGAGTTTGTACCTGAACGATTGAAATCAGAAACTTCAAAGTACCAGCCAGGAACCTGGAAGAAGTGAAATTTAACATTGTTAACCGTCTTAAAAAGCAGATTCCCTTTCTTAAACTCGTATAAAAATAAAGTAAGGTAATCTGGATGATAATCACTGGCTGTATATTGCTCAACAAACTCCTTATCTTTAAAAACCTTTACAAGATTCATAAAATCAAGCTCATGGCTGAGCGGATGCAGAAAGCGCTGGCTGCCATTATCAAGATTGTGAAACATTAACTGGAAATGCCGGAAATAAACATTTGAAATGACCCATTTATAACCCAGGTTTTCCTTTTCGAGTTTCATAAATAGCGTAACAGGCTCTTCTTTGCCCTGATACAAAAATTTAGTGGTTACTTCTGCAAACCATTGTCCTGCATGAAAATCGAGGTAGGCAGGAGCTACGGGATTTAAGACATCATCAATAAACTTATCCTTCAATGGGTCAGTAATTGAAGCATTTTGATTATCGAAGAGTATGTTCAGGTATCGCTTGCGCAGAAAAGCATTCCGGTAGTCTTTATCACCGGGATAAAAACGGTCGCCGGCAGAGCTTTCTTCGGCATTGAATCGCCTGAAAAACTGATTCATCTGCTTGGTTTGAGCATAAAGTATGCTCTCGTCGCCAAGTAAAGAATTAAATGACTGAGCTTTCAGACCTGGAGTCAGGAGAAGAATTGCTGTAAAAACAAGCCAGTGAACTTTATTCATTAACTAAAAGGTTTATCGGGAAGTAAAATCCAAATATCAACAAACTCTGGCTACACCCTTTAATGGATAAAGGTAGCAGCCAGAGTTTTACTTACTTTGCAGAAGGCTATTAACCTGGTTTCGTTTCAGATACCCTTATATCGCCAAGCAATACATCCCAGAAGCCGATAATCCGGCCTGAAATCTGGGTAGTTTTACGCTCTACGTAAACCGTTACATCTTTTTTGGTAACATCCACATAGCGAAGTCCCTCTTTGGTGGTTCCTTCAAACCGCTGGTAAATGGTGATTACACCAACGTAACGGCCATCGGGCTGACGCTCCAGATCGCTGATATATTGTATGTTATACCATTGAATATTTACTTTATCATAATTCAGTGCCATCAGTCTTTCGAGGTACTCGCGAATGCCGTAATAATTGATCTCTTCGCGTCCGAGGGTTGAAACACCCATCAGAGCGCCATCGGCAAACAATTCTTGTGTACGTTCAATCACTCGGTTTGCTTCAGACCAGGGTGTGTCTTTATTCCCCACAATACTGATATACTTACTTAAATCACGGACTTTTTCGAGAGCCAGGGAATCAATTGCCTGCTTGCGCGAAGGACTAATCTCGTCCTGAGCCATCAGCCCGGTTCCTGTTATCAGGATGGCAAGAGCTGCCAGTAATACTTTAAATTTTGTCATGGTCGGTTACTTTTTAATCAGTTCAAGTTCTTTGATTTTTCCATTTGAATCAAAAACCGCGTTCAACACCTTGTTGGGTGATTTCTTTTGGTCTTTGATGAATTCAAGATATTTTTTGATGGTCGTAGGTCTGTCATAATCTTTGATGTCGCCATCGCTACTGATCAGAATCAAAACCGGAACATCTTCGCTGGCAAAACTGGCCATAGCTTCCCTAATTTTCATATTGGCTACACTAACATCCCCTGCATTTGCAACGGCATCAAGCGATAGGTTGATATTACGGTAAGGCCCGCTCTCGCGCAACTCCCGCTCCCTTGCTTCTTTTTCGCGCATCAGGCGTTCTTCTTCTTTTTTCTTTTCAAGTACCGACCTTTCAGCAGCCAGCTTTTCTTCTGCCTGAATAATTAGATCCTTAATTTCTTGATCTTCAAGCTTTAATCTTTTTACAGCAGCAAGTTTAAACTCCTTCTCTTCCAGCGTCATTTTACCATTATCATTAATTATGGCCAGAAGATCGGTTTTTGCTTTGGCTGTTTTTTCGGCAAGTTCCTGGGCTGCTTTCTTTTTTGCAAGTTTTTTCTGACTGGTACAGGAACTAAAACCTGCTCCGAGTGAAACAACAAGCAGCATCATAACTGCAAATTTTAGCCTGCTTTGGATGCAGGCGGCACTTACTAACCTATTTTTCATCATTGTTTTGGGTTATTTTGGTTATTAACTTCAAAAATCATCAAAAAGTGTGCTAAAAGCAAAATTGTTTTCAATATTGCCCTTATGCCTCTAAGGTACAATTATCCATTATATGCAAATATATAGCAATATTAACCAGCCATTGTGTAACTTAGCGGGGAGTTCTTAACAATGGTTTGTGAAAATCTTTTTATTACAGGATAATAAAGAGGAGTCAAGTATAAAGATGGAAAAAAAAATCCCTGCAAAACAGGGATTTTATAACCAGTACCCGAGGCCGGACTTGAACCGGCACGGCCGCGATGGCCAAAGGATTTTAAGTCCTTCGTGTCTACCAATTCCACCACTCGGGCAATACTGGGTGGATAAAAAAACCCCGGAGTTCCGGGGTTCGAGCGAAAGACGGGACTCGAACCCGCGACCCTGACCTTGGCAAGGTCATGCTCTACCAACTGAGCTACTTTCGCTTATTGCTTTAGCGGGTGCAAATATACAACCTGATTTCATTTTGCCAAATTATTTCACGCTTTTTTTAAAAGTTTTTTAATCTCATTCAGCTTCATAAGGGCTTCAACCGGTGTAAGTGTGTTAATATCAGTATCCAGAATATCTTCCCTAATCTGTTCCAGCAGTGGATCATTCAATTGTATAAAACTCAACTGATAGGGATCAGATGTATTCTTTGACTGCTTTTTCTTTCCCTTTGCACTTTGCAACTGCCCTCCACCATGCGTGGTTTCAAGAACGCCGAGCAATTCGTTCGCCCTTTCAAGCACCGTTTGGGGCATACCAGCCATGCGCGCAACATGTATCCCGAAACTGTGTTCGCTGCCACCCGGTTCGAGTTTACGCATAAAGATAACTTTATTCCCGGCTTCTTTTACGGAAATATGGAAGTTTTTGATCCGATGCATCGAAGAAGCCATTTCATTCAACTCGTGATAATGGGTTGCAAACAGCACTTTTGGTTTAAACAATGGGTGCTCGTGCAGAAATTCTGAAATCGCCCATGCTATGCTGATCCCATCATAGGTGCTGGTTCCACGTCCAATCTCATCGAGCAAAATAAGGCTACGGTTCGATATATTATTAAGAATACTGGCTGTTTCGTTCATCTCAACCATAAAAGTTGATTCGCCCGATGATATATTATCTGAAGCGCCAACCCGGGTAAATATTTTATCAACCAGTCCGATTTCTGCAGCATCGGCCGGCACAAAACATCCAGCCTGTGCCATCAACACGATAAGTGCCGTTTGCCTGAGCAAAGCAGATTTCCCCGACATATTAGGGCCGGTAATAATAATAATCTGCTGCGACTGATCATCAAGAAATACATCGTTTGCAATATACTTTTCTCCAATGGCAAGGTTTTTCTCAATTACAGGATGCCGCCCTCCGGTGATTTTAAGTGCGAACCCATCGTTGATTTGCGGCCTGACATAATTGTTTGTAACAGAAACTTTAGCAAAAGACAAAAGACAATCGAGACGAGCAATTATCAAAGCGTTTGTCTGGACAAGGCTAATGTAATCGTGCAGGCTCAGAACCAAATCATTATACAAGGTAGTCTCCAGTTCGAGTATCCTTCCTTCGGCATTCAGAATTTTCTCTTCATAGGTTTTTAGTTCGGGGGTAATGTATCTCTCACAGTTAACCAAAGTTTGCTTACGCTCCCATTCAGGTGGAACCTTGTCTTTGTGGGTATTGGTAACTTCAAGATAATACCCGAAAACGTTGTTGTAAGCTATTTTTAATGAAGGTATTCCGGTTCGCTCCGATTCTCTTTGCTGCACTTTAATCAGATAATCTTTACCTGAGTGCGCCAGATCACGCAATTCATCTAGTTCTTCGGAAATACCTTTTGCAATCACATTGCCCTTGTTGACGGTTACCGGGGGATCGGCATTAAGTTCCCGTTCAATCTTACCGGTCATCAGTGAGCAGGGATTCAATTGATCGGCCATCAATTGCATGGATGTTATTCCTGAATTGTTGCATATTTCTTTCACAGGCCCAATGGTTTGAAGCGCTCTTTTTAACTGAACCACTTCGCGCGGATTGATCCGGCCTGTTGCTACTTTTGAGATAATCCGTTCAAGATCGCCAATTAATCTGATTTGCTGGCGAAGGTTCTCGGCAACTTTTTCATAGTGAACAAAAAAGTCAACCGTATCAAGCCGTTCGTTCACAGGTTGTTTATCCTTAAGCGGCATCACTAACCAGCGGCGCATCATGCGTGAACCCATTGGCGAAATGGTGCTGTCCATCACATTTACCAGGGTAGCAGCCTCTTCGTTGGCCGATCCGAGAATCTCAAGATTCCTGATGGTAAACTTGTCTAACCATACAAAATGATCTTCCTCAATACGCGACAACTGGCAAATATGGCCAACTTTATCGTGCTGGGTTTCAGCCAGGTAATGAAGCGCTGCACCTGCCGCGACTATGCCTCCTGTCAGATCACTGACACCAAAACCTTTAAGTGAAGCAGTATTGAAATGTTTTAAAAGGAGATCGTTACCAAAATCAATTGTAAAAACCCAATCGTCGAATGTGTTGATGTAAAATTTTTCACCGAAGAAGCTTTGAAATTCCTTTCTTTTTGATTTCTGAATAATAACTTCGCTTGGCCTGAATGTCTGCAATAGCTTATCAATATATTCGTTGCTTCCCTGAGAAACCAGAAATTCACCCGTAGAAATATCGAGAAACGCGATGCCGCTGTTTTTAGGCTGCAGATGAACACTCGCCAGAAAGTTATTCTGCTTGTTTTCGAGAACTTTATCGTTGTAAGATACACCGGGTGTAACCAATTCGGTAACACCTCGTTTGACTATTTTCTTGGTAAGTTTTGGGTCTTCAAGCTGATCGCAGATGGCCACCCGATGCCCTGCCCTGACCATTTTTGGCAGATAAGTATCAAGCGAATGATGCGGAAACCCGGCCAGTTCAATATATGCCGCAGCACCATTTGCCCTGCGCGTAAGCACAATTCCCAATATTTCGGAAGTAAGAATGGCATCCTGTCCGAAAGTTTCATAAAAATCGCCTACCCTGAACAATAGCAAGGCATCGGGATACTTTGCCTTGATCGTGTTGTACTGCTTCATCAGGGGAGTTTCAACAACTTCACCTTTTTCTTTAGCCAACTTATCTCGAATTTGATTTGAAACAAAAATAGACAGTTTCCTGAAAACTAAACCCAAAAATCTATGAAAGAGACTTATTAACTTTGCAAATCAAATAAATGCAGAAATAATGAAAAAACTAAGCACAGACGAAATAAAGCGGTTGAGTGTGGCGGATTTTAAAGAAGCCCAGAAACTTCCGGTGGTAATAGTGCTTGACAATGTCAGAAGCCAGCATAATATTGGATCAGTATTCAGAACTGCAGATGCATTCAGACTTGAGGCGATTCACCTTTGCGGGATAACAGCCACACCGCCAAACCGCGAGATACATAAAACTGCACTGGGTGCAACAGAATCTGTTGATTGGAAATATTTCAGCACAACGGCTGAGTCAATTCTGGAGTTAAAAGCTGCTGGATATAAAATTGTAGCCATAGAGCAGGCAACTGGCAGCCTGATGATTAATAATTTTACTCCAGAATTACCTGATAAGTTCGCCCTTGTATTCGGAAATGAAGTTCACGGGATAGAAGATGATATAATTCACTCGTCAGATTTTTGTCTCGAAATACCCCAGACAGGTACTAAACATTCGCTTAATGTGTCCGTTTCAGCTGGGATAGTGCTTTGGGAATTTTTTAAAAAAATGACGCGATAATTATAATATCTGGCAGAATATTAAAATATTGAAAAACGTATCTATCTGTTAATCTTCACATTACAAAATTTTCAATAAATTACCTACCGGGAATCCCATTACTATTCCTATTTATAATGATTATAATGTAGCTGAAATAGGGCTGTTGTATTAAACAATCGTATCCTTATCACTGTTTATCGAAAGAAAAAAAATTGACACAAATGAACTAACGCAAGTAAAAAAAAATCAAATAAGGCACATTTAGGCTGCATTTTTTTTGATAAACAAAGAAAACTGCCCTATATTTGTCCAAAGTTTTAAAGACCTGACAAGTTAAACAAGTAAAACAACTGAAAACTGATAATCTTAATTTAAAAAGTATGAAAAAAGTAAGCTACAAATCCATTCTGCTGCTTCTTATCCTAATGATAGGAGTTTCTCCTGTTTTTGTTTCAGGACAGGAAACAGGTGAAGTGAAGAGTACAACCAATTCTTCGTTCGACAAGTATTTTTTCTTGCAAGCAAGCGGGGGAATTTCTCAATTCTACGGCGACCTGAATAAGGATAATTTATTCAATAACAAGGTAAATTTCTTTTATGGATTTGGCGCTGGTTATCAATTCAGTCCTGTATTTGGTGTTCGCGGTTTATTCAACAATGGTTGGGTCGTGAGTACAAATGATGATATTATGCAACGTATGTCATCAAGTGTATGG
Organism: Bacteroidales bacterium UBA5537; assembly: GCA_002426025.1. Taxonomy (GTDB): domain Bacteria; phylum Bacteroidota; class Bacteroidia; order Bacteroidales; family Lentimicrobiaceae; genus Lentimicrobium. The sequence goes on from DINP01000116.1 coordinate 25,080, forward strand.
GACGGACAGTTGAACCTGACTGCCAGTCTTACCAACTTGATTTTCGGCTATAAGCCTGAGCGCTTCTTAAACTTGTATGTTTTCACGGGCGGAGTTTATTCCAACTACTCATCTGTTAAGTACCAGACCCAGGGAACAGATAGTTTCTCAGATGATATGATTCTTGACAGATTTGGCCCTTCCGCTGCAGCGCCATTTGAAACAAAAGCACATACTTCTATTGGATTGCCAGTTGGAGCAGGGCTTAATATGCGCCTTGCTGAAAAATGGGACCTCAATCTTGAATTTAATGAGCGTCTGACTTTTAAAGATGACATGGACATTACTGAGGACTCTAAAAATGATGCTTACTCAACACTTACACTTGGTGCTACTTACAAATTTAAATCAAGTACCAATCTGAAATCAATGGAGAAGAATTACGGATTGGTTAAATACGAAACTACTCCTGATCCTTTGGTTAGAGTTGGAGACACCGTTTGTGTAAATGTAAAAGTATCTTTCCCTGAAAAATATTTTGCTAAAAAAGCTGCCATGAATTTCCAGCCTGAAATTAAGTATGCCGGAACAACCCGCAAACTTAAAGCTGTTAATTTCCAGGGCGAAGATGTTAATGGTGATGGCATCGTAATTAACTACAAAACTGGTGGTTCATATACTTATGTTGATTGCATTCCTTACGAGCCAGGCATGAATGCTTCTGACCTCGTTGTTTCTCCTTCACTTTACGCTCCTAAAGAACCGGTTTCTCTGAATGCTACTCCAGAGGAGATTGGTGTTAAGTATAAAGTAATTGACCTTCCAGAACGCAAATTGGCTGACGGAGTAATTATTACAGGAACCCGCGTTATGCATGATGAGGATCTCATCATTGCCGATCATGGTTATGTTAAAGAGACCATCGTAAGCAAAGACGCAAAAATTTATTTCAAGGTAAATATGCATGACCTTAACTGGAATCTGCCACTTAACAGAACCAATATGGTTAAGCAGAAACTTGATGAACTAGCTGAATTTATTAAACAAGGTTACACCATCCGCGATATAGATATCAATGCATGGGCATCACCTGAAGGAGAAGAAAGCTACAACCAGGGTTTATCTGAGCGTCGTGCACAGGTAGGTAAAAAACAGGTTGTTGAAATGTTTAAGAAAATGGCCAAAGAAAAGAATCCGGTTATCAACATTCCTGACCCTGAAGCCACTCTTAAATTCAACTCTTACGCTAATGGTGAAGACTGGAACGGATTTATGCAGGCTGTTGAAGCTTCAAATATTGGCGACAAACGTATAATTGCCAATGTTGTTAATTCACAGAGCGACCTCGCGAAACGCGAACAGGAAATCCGTAACATGGCAATCGTTTACAAAGAGATTGAAGACGAAATTCTTCCTCCTCTCCGTAGGGTTGAAATTAAAGTAAACTGTTTCGAGCCTAAGAAAACTGATGAACAAATTGCCAGCCTCGCAGTTTCTGATCCTTCAAAACTCAATGAGAAAGAACTGCTCTATGCAGCTACGCTCACCAATGACAACAGCACCAAACTTGCCATCTACAAAAATGCAACTACTCAGTTTGCAAACAGCTACAAAGGATTTAACAATGCTGCGGTTATTGAGATGGAAAACAACCAGCTTGGTGAAGCTGCTTCACATCTGGCCAAAGCCGATCAACTTGAGCCAAATAACAAAGCAATGGTTAACAATCTTGGTGCACTAGCATCTAAGAAAGGTGATTATAAAAATGCTAAAGCTCAGTATACCAAAGCCAAATCTCTTGGTGCTGATGTTGGTTACAACATGGGTATTGCTGAAGTTGCCACAAGTAATTACGACAAAGCTCTCGCCTCAATGGGTGCTAAGAAATGTAACAGTAATGTTGCTCTGGCCCAGATTATGACAGGCAAATACACAGAAGCTTCCAACTCACTCAAATGTGCTCCTGAATCAGCTCACAACTATTATATGATGGCTGTAGCTGCTGCCCGCACTGCTGATGTTAAGATGGTTGTTGATAATTTAGGTAAAGCATTTGCTAAAGATCCTTCACTTAAAGCACAGGCTGCTGAAGACAGGGAATTTATCAAATTCTTCAAGAGTCCTGAGTTTATGAGTATTGTAAAATAACACACGTTGAATTTACTAAAAAGACCGGCTAATCAGCCGGTCTTTTTTTTGCCCATATTTTAGAAAATGGTATAAAATCTGTTGTTTGTATACCGCAATATTTTAAGGAACTATTGGATATCAGAGTCTAATAAAAAAACAATAAGTGTGGTTTATTCCTCAATTACACAACGCCATGAAATTGCATCTGATGATTATCCTCATAACCATGTCAAAGGTCAACAAGTCTATATAAACCATCCTGCAAGGGCCAAAATATAACGATATCCTATTCGGATATTATCTTGAAAATCAAATTAAAAAATCGGATGGAATCACCAAAGGTAAGTCAGTTGATTAGCGGAAAGCAATTTTATTGAGGTAAAATACGTTTTTGTCATTCCGGCTGCTTTGGTAATTGTTTCTGATGTTCTGATATCCATATACGAGAAAATAATTACCATACCAGGCTACAATATTGCTGTTTGAATCACTGTAAATTTTATCGCGTGAACTTAATGATGCGATATCGGTATAGGATATGTTTCCCAATGACAAGCCTTCGGATATTATTTTTGAAGCAATTTTTGCATCATTGGTATAAGATAGAACCAAACCATCAGTATCTTCCCAGGCGAGTACCTTCTGGCGAAGGTCCTGTGACAGGATATTCCGCAACTCCAGATCATTGTTCCATTTCATTGCTCCGGTTGAGTCAAAACCTGAAACAAAGGTAGTCAGATACCTGAACCCTTCAAACACGGAATAGGTTGACGGATAAGGTCTGCCATAGTAATCGTAAACCATGGTTGTAACTGTACGGTATTCAGGATAATAAGCTTCAGCTATAAAAACATAATTATCTTTCCATTTAAAAACATCATGTGCAAGCAACTCATGATCAATGGAATAATCCTTACCCCGCTCTATGCGGCTTGTTCCCCGCCTAACGCTTAAATCTGAAGGCTTACGCAGATAACGGTAAAAATTTTGAAAATCGGTAAATTCATAGAAGTTGGTGTTTATCTCCTGGTTATTCTTAATAAGTACTGAAAAAAATCCGGTTGAAGAAACACCCGTAGTTTCGTGCCCTTCGACAAGCTTAATACGGGTACTTCTTCCGAAAGAACCGATGATCAGGTCTGTTGTATTGTCAATTTTATAGGCAAAAGCGGTACCTACCATATTATTGTCATCTAACCTACTTAATTTGAGTTCGCTAAGTTTTTGCCCGTTCCTATCAGCTTTTACGAGATAATAAGCTCTTTTACGGGCCGAACCAGTAGTCCGCAGGATTGTGGATACATTTCCTGATTCTACATCAATATTCATTGATTCAATCACAACGCTTCCTTCAATATCCTGCTCTGCCGAAGTAATTGAACCTGATATGAGATCATATCTGTAGAGAATTGCCTTATCATCCCTTGTGTTCAATCCGGCAAGCGCATAATATTTACACATCCCGAATTGAGATAAATCTGATTTTGGTGGAATCGCAGTTGAAGTTAACCGTACTGTTGAGTCACTAACATTGACATCAACCACATGAAGATTCTCATTTTCGTTACCTTTGTATGAATACCAGAATCCGACAAGGTGATTGTCGGCAAACATCGCCTCAGAAAGCACAAATCCTTTAGGCAATCCTACCGATTTACGCCATAGTTCCTTCAGATTCTTATCGAGAAAAGCTGTAATCCATAACATCTGGCCAGATTCATTGGTCTCGGCACTAAGGTAAATTATCATCACCCCATCTTCACCACAGGGAACAATTTTATAGATTTCCGTATCGTCTTTAACAGGAATCTCAAGCCTGACAGGCCTGTTGGACTGCGCCATTACAGAATAAAAGGATGTAATCAACAATAAAAGAAGTCCGGAAAAGAAGATGAGTCGTTTCATATTAAAAGCTACAGTAAGGTGTAAATTTACAAAATAACTAAAGCCGGATTTCAATCAACGAAAAAGGCCACCGGTTAGGGCAGCCTTTTTAATGCAAATTTCATGCTGAAATAAGCTTTATTCAGAAGTGGTTATTTAACTTCCTCGAAATCCACGTCGGTAACTTCCTGATCAGGGTTTTTGCCTTCGGAAGCGGTGTCCTGTGGTTGGCCATCGGCAGCTTGTCCACCCTGGCTTTGTGTCGCTTTATACATCTCCTCGCTTGCNNGTCACGGTTTTTATGTGCCTCTTTCAAATCGCTTAAAGCCTTTTCGATGGGCGCTTTCTTTTCAGCAGGCAATTTATCGCCGTATTCTTTAAGCTGTTTCTCGGTCTGGAATATCATTGAGTCGGCACTGTTGACCTTATCAACCTCGTCTTTGGCTTTGCGGTCAGTCTCTGCATTTGCTTCAGCTTCATCTTTCATGCGTTTGATTTCATCGTCAGAAAGTCCTGAAGAGGCTTCAATACGAATCTGTTGCGATTTTCCGGTTCCTTTATCCTTGGCAGATACATTGAGAATACCGTTGGCATCAATATCAAAAGTTACTTCGATCTGTGGAATGCCACGCTGTGCCGGTGGAATTCCATCGAGGTGGAAGCGTCCGATGCTTTTGTTGTCGCGCGACATCGGCCTTTCGCCCTGAAGCACGTGGATTTCAACCGATGGCTGATTATCACTGGCCGTTGAAAACACCTCTGATTTCCGCGTAGGAATAGTAGTGTTTGATTCGATTAGTTTAGTCATTACGCCACCCAGGGTTTCGATACCCAATGAAAGCGGAGTTACGTCGAGGAGCAAAACATCTTTTACTTCACCGGTGAGTACCCCACCCTGAATTGCAGCACCAATAGCAACAACTTCATCAGGATTAACTCCTTTAGAAGGGGTTTTACCAAAGAAATCTTCAACCACTTTCTGTATAGCCGGTATCCTGGTTGAACCTCCAACAAGAATAACCTCGTCTATATCTGAAACTGTAAGTCCTGCATCTTTAAGTGCTTTGCGGCAAGGCTCAATGGTAGCACGAATCAGTTTGTCGTTCAACTGTTCAAATTTGGAACGCGAGAGTGTACGCACAAGGTGCTTTGGAATTCCATCAACCGGCATAATGTAAGGCAGGTTGATTTCGGTTGAGGTTGAACTCGACAGTTCAATTTTTGCTTTCTCGGCAGCTTCTTTCAAACGCTGCAATGCCATTGGGTCTTTGCGAAGATCAATACCTTCGTCATTTTTAAACTCATCAGCAAGCCAGTCAATAATCATGTGGTCAAAGTCATCACCGCCAAGGTGGGTGTCACCATTGGTTGATTTAACCTCAAAAACGCCATCACCAAGTTCAAGGATAGAAATATCGAAAGTACCTCCACCAAGGTCAAATACGGCAACTTTCAGGTCGTGGCTTTTCTTATCAAGGCCATAAGCCAATGCTGCTGCAGTTGGTTCATTGATGATACGCTTAACAGTAAGTCCGGCAATTTCTCCGGCTTCTTTGGTGGCGTGCCTTTGCGAATCGCTGAAATATGCAGGAACGGTAATTACCGCTTCGGTCACGGTTTGGCCAAGATAATCTTCTGCAGTCTTCTTCATTTTCTGAAGCACCATGGCAGAAATTTCCTGAGGTGTATAAAGGCGGTCATCAACCTTTACCCTGGAGGTATTGTTATCACCTTTTACAACTTTATAAGGAACCCTGTTCGTTTCTTTGGTGACCCTGTCGAAAGTTTCACCCATAAACCTTTTAATAGAGTTTATCGTGCGTTCAGGATTTGTAATAGCTTGTCTTTTAGCTGGATCACCAACTTTACGTTCGCCATTATCAGTAAATGCAACGATGGAGGGAGTTGTGCGGCGACCTTCACTGTTGGGAATAACTACCGGTTCATTGCCTTCCATAACAGCAACACACGAATTGGTAGTACCCAGGTCAATTCCAATTATTTTACCCATATTGTTTTGATTTTAAAATTTCTTTTTGCTTTTCCGCATTAAGTCAATGATTATGCCAATAACTGTCATTTTATTCAGTTAAACCTTGGATAATAAATGAAAATCATGATAAATTGCTAATTTACAGATACATAGATGTATTTATCATAATATAATGACAAAGAATGGAGGCAGGATATGACACAGGAGTTCTGACATTTCGTCAGAAATCAGGATATGGGTTTTCAGGTAAAAGCTTAATTGCCCTCTTTCTTAACAAATTTGATTCCTTCAGATATTAAGCGCTCTTCAGTCAATGGGCTGACTTTTAAAAACTTTCCGGGAGCATAAGAATCCTGGGTAGATTTAGTATAACGACAAGAGAACAGGCCAAAGCCATTTTCAATATTTGTATATTCAGGCTTCTCCTGAACGATGCCCGAAGATGGCTCATTTACTTCCATGTAGGTATTCAACTCATCTCCTGCAACGGCAAACAGGAATTCAACCCTGTTCACCAATCTTGAAGTGACACTATCTTCGGTGATTGTATTCTTATAAGGTATGTTATTACGGCAAATAGCGAAGAAGTTGGTCGGATCATAAATAAGTTCAAGCGGCTCTCCTCCGGCAATAGAGTTTGATTTCAGTGAACTGAAATCCCAATCTATATAACGATCAGTGGTATCATTACCAATTTTTATTTCTTCGAACCAGAACCTTATAGAAACATTATATCTTTTTCCATCTTTAGCTGAAATCCATTTTACCTTTTGATTACTTTCAACATCAAAATTAATGCTTAGCATACCAGGCCTCGGAGTATCAATCTGAAAGTCCTTAACCAGCCGAGATTGGGCCTTTATAACCTTTCCGGTAAGTTTGTTTGTTATGGTTACAACATAAACATAGTCATTTTTAGAATAGTTATCCGGTATTTTGAAATTTGCTTTATAAACCACCTGGTCGGGATAATAAAAGATACCGGGTTCTTTGTTATAAATAGTAGTAGTGTCGCAGATAAAAGTCCTTACACTACCATTCAATCCTGTTTCGGTAATGGCAACCTCAATATTGTCGCCATAATTACTAGAATCAGCAATCTGTGCATAAGTTAGTGCATTGCCTTCGCCCAGAAACGCTTTGTTTACTTTTATATAGTGTACCGAATCGTTTTGGCTGATAAGCCCATAAACAATGGTTATGTCCTTCCATTCGGCATTAATATCAAAATCGGTTTCGCAACCGGTAAATGTGGTCAATAAAAGCAAGGAAGCAAGCAACTGTAAAATTAGACGTTTCATAATAATAATGATGGCAGTAAGATTAGTAACGGGAACAAAATTACATTAATATCTGTTTGCTAAATAAAAACAAGGCGAAATCTTATCAGAAGCATGAGATGATTCGCTGATATAGTCCCGTCAGAGAAATTAATTAATCTGTATCTTTGTCTGAATTTAATGAAAACTGCTTAATTAATTTACCCATCAATTTCCGTTTCCGGAACAGAAACCCGCAACATGGACGCATATATTTCGAAGTTTGCCAATGTGAGTAAAGTAACTACTCATGTTTTACAGGAAATGAAACTTAAGAATGAAAAAATCGCTATGCTCACAGCATACGATTATTCAATGGCCCGATTGATTGACAGGGCCGGTATAGACGTAATCCTTGTTGGTGATTCGGCTTCAAATGTTATGGCAGGCCACACTTCTACCCTACCCATTACGTTGAATGAGATGATTTACCATGGTTCATCGGTTGTTAGGGCTGTTAAAAGAGCGCTGGTTATTGTTGATATGCCGTTCGGCACTTATCAGGGAAACTCAAAAGAGGCGCTAAGCTCAGCTATCCGAATTATGAAAGAATCGGGGGCCGATGCCGTTAAAATGGAAGGTGGGCGCGAGATTCTTGAATCTGTAGATCGAATTTTGTCAGCCGGAATTCCGATTATGGGTCATCTTGGGCTTACCCCGCAATCCATCCATAAATTCGGCACTTATGTGGTTCGGGCAACCGAAGAAAACGAAGCCCGCAAACTGGTTGAAGATGCGCATCTACTTGAAAAAGCAGGTTGTTTCGGGATTGTTCTGGAAAAAATACCTGCCAAACTGGCGGCACAGGTAAGTAGTGAAATTAAAATACCAATAATCGGCATTGGTGCAGGCCCTGGAGTTGATGGTCAGGTGTTGGTTTTACATGATATGCTGGGGATTACCCAGGAGTTCTCGCCCCGTTTCCTGAGGCGGTATCACAATCTTAGTGAAGAGATCCAGGGTTCGGTCAGAGCGTATATCAAAGATACCAAAACTGTTGATTTTCCTAATGAAAGAGAACAGTATTAGTTATCAACTAAGAATTAATAGTTATCGGTTAATTTGCAGTATTCGTTAATGGATGGCATTCCTGAGATTTTGTTTGAAGACAACCACCTGCTTATTGTAAACAAGCGGCCGGGAGATATTGTGCAGGGCGATAAAACCGGCGATTTGCCACTAACTGATATTCTGAAATTATACATCAAAAATAAATACAACAAACCAGGAGATGTATTTCTTGGCCTGGTTCATCGCCTCGACCGGCCGGTTAGTGGTGCTGTGATTTTTGCCCGGACTTCCAAATCGTTAACACGGCTGACCATGATGGTAAAAGACCGTGAAATTACCAAAACTTACTGGGCGATTGTCGAAAAAGTACCTGATCCGGTTGATGGCACGCTGATTAGCTTTTTAAAAAAAAACGAATCTCAGAATAAATCCTTTTCAGTAAAAGAAGGTACCTCAGGATCGAAGAGGGCTGAATTGAATTATAAGTTACTGGCATCGGGCAAAACCTATCACCTGATTGAAGTAAATCTGATTACGGGACGGCATCACCAGATAAGGGCACAGCTTTCAGGGATTGGTTGCCCTATAAAAGGCGACCTCAAGTATGGTGCCCGCCGTTCAAATTCCGATGGGTCTATCAGCCTTCATGCCCGTTATCTTGAATTTGTCCATCCGGTAAGCAAAGAATATGTCAAAATCTCAGCGCCAACGCCTGATTCCCCTGAATGGAGTTATTTTGATCTGGAGAACATCCGGAAATAAATTTTAATTCCAGTTCTTACAAAATCGCCTGAATTTTGTTTGAATCTCAGTTATCACATGAAATTTTATTGAGTGAAAAATCAATTCCGTATTTTCTTCATTATAGTTCTGGCACTTGTCAGCCTGGCTGCATCAGGACAATATTATGATATAGGACAATCACCCGCCTCCACCAAATGGGAAAAACTGGAAGCAGGTAATTTCAGTATTATCTACCCTTCAACTTATTATCAAAAAGCAAAAGAAGCTGCTTATCTGTTTAGTGTCTCAGGAAAATCAGTTGCTGCAGGACTAGATGCCAAACCAAAGCTCACTCCGATAATTCTACACACCCAAAATGCTGTTTCAAATGCTTACTCAATATGGGCGCCAAGGCGTATCGAAGTATTAACCACTCCTCCCCAGGAATTGTATGCACAGCCCTGGATGCAGCAGCTAGCACTACATGAGTACCGCCATATAGTTCAATTATCTTCTCTTAATCAAGGATTTACAAAGTTTCTTGGGTATTTGTTCGGACAGCAGGCTGCCGTGGTTTCAACCGGTTTGTTCGTGCCTTCATGGTTTATTGAGGGGGATGCTGTAGCTACAGAAACCGCGCTCAGCTATTCTGGAAGAGGCCGCGTGCCTTCTTTTTCTCAATCCTTACGCGCGCAAATAGATGAAAAAGGAGCATTCAGCTATGCCAAAGCCAGCCTGGGGTCATACCGTGATTTTGTTCCGGATNNAAATCTGGAGCGAGGCTATGAAAACTGTGGCAAAGCAGCCCTGGAGTATTACCCCGTTTAATTATGGCTTAAAGAAAAAAACAGGTCTGAATAAGAAAGGCCTGTACAACGAAAGTTTAAAAACACTCGATAGTTTATGGAGCAGTAAAACGCTATCTGAAGTTAATCACATCAGGCTTTCTGAGGAACCTGAGTGTTACACCAGTTTTCAACATCCATACAGGATAAACGATTCGCTTATTGTTGCACTGAAAACCTCATTAAAAGAAGTGCCTAAGATTATCAGTATCAACAGCCAGGGGATTGAGAAGCAAATCCATGCCCCCGGGTATATTATGGACGAACTTATTTCGTACAATGGCAACTACCTCTCCTGGGCTGAATACAGGCCACATATTCGCTGGGAAACAGTTGGTTTTACAGATATTGTTTTACTTCAGCCCGAGAACGAACACACAGTACGACTTGCGTTGAAAGGCCGGTTTTTTGCCCCGGTTGTCAGTCCTGATGGCACTCAGATTGCGGCAGTGGGATATCAGGAATCTGGTGGCTGTTTTATAGCATTGATTCGTGACAATAAACTGATCAGAGAAATTAAGCTATCTGAAGACTTACATGCGGCACACCCGGTATGGACAAATGATGGGAAAAAGTTGGTTTTTGTTGCAACCGGAAATCAAGGTAAGGCACTGGCCATGATTTCAACAGAGTCAGGAATTACTGAATTAATAACTCCATTTTCATATACTGAAATCAGCAACCCCTTTGTTCATGAAAATGAGATTTACTTTGCAGAAGCAGTTGAGGGGAAGAATCAGTTGTGTAAACTGAATATTGAAACCAGAAAAACATATCAACTTACAAATGCAACTTTTGGCGCTGATCAGGTGTCAGTTTCAGGCGAAAACCTTCTTTTTGCAGATTACACATCAAATGGCTACCGGGTTGCATTACTGAAATTGCATGAACAGAAAGATTTAAAAGAAAAACCAGCCGATACTTATAAATGGCCATTAGCGGAAGCTCTATCTGCGCAAGAAACAGGTTTCAGGTTCACTGATACGATTCCAGATATAGAATTTACCAGGACTGAATACAAAAAAGCCGCACATCTTTTTGGCATTCACAGTTGGGCTCCTGTTTATGTTGATATTGGAGGGGAGACAGCACGGCCGGGTGCCTCGGTAATGAGTCAGAATTTGTTGAGCACTCTTTTTATAACGGCAGGTTATGATTACGATATTGATGAAGAAACCGGCATGTTCAGGAGCGAAATAGCCTGGAAAGGCTGGTTTCCAATAATTAAAGCAACCATGTCGCAAGGCAACAGGGCTTCAGCAGCAATTCTGGAGGAAGGACAGGCACCTGAGCGATTTACATGGAGCGAGACCAATCTGGACCTGAGCATTTCACAGGAACTGAATTTATCGAAAGGCCGTTTAAACTCGGGTATTTATGGAGAAACCACTTATAATTTCTCAAACATTGTTCATCACAATGATACACCTGAAAGCTTTTACAAGGGAATCCTCTCTGGTTTAAGTTACCGGACATTCGGTTACTTATACAAACGCAGGGCTTACCGCGATCTGGCCCCATCACTCGGGGTAAATCTTGATTTAAAACTCAGACATACCCCTTTCGGAGATTTGAAAGCTGGGAATATCTTAGCCGTGAAATCACAGATTTTTTTACCAGGATTTTTTCCCAATCACTCCCTTCAGCTTTATGCCGGGTTTCAAACTACAAATCCCGATCAATACCGGTTTCCAAATATCATAAGCTCCAGTAAAGGATACCATTCTGAGATCAGTGGTAACGAATTAATCAGTTTGAAAGCTGCTTATCGGCTCCCACTGTTCTATCCGGATTTTAATATCGGAGGACTACTATACATAAAGCGATTCCGGACTGGTATATTCCATGAATTTACAAGCACTTCAGGTCATACATCAACAACTTATTTCAATTCGACCGGATTGGATTTGGTAGCCGATTTACATCTTTTCGGCCTCAGCACACCAATAAGTGCCGGAGCAAGAATTATTTACCGCGAAAAATACAAAGACTTCAGCAGCAGTCTGCTTTTTTCGGTAAACCTTTATGAATATTAACAAGCCTTAGCGATTAAATCCTATTTATTACTATTTTAGTCCCACTGAAACGTTTACCAAAAATTACTGAATTTATGCGCTTTCCGCTTAGGATGTTATTATCAACCATTGCAGTGATGATAACGTCATATATACTTCCAGGAGTAAAGATTGACACTTTTTTAACAGCCCTGGTTACCGCACTGCTAATTGGTTTGCTCAATACCATTGTGAAACCACTGCTGATTCTGTTTACCATTCCGCTTACGATACTGACATTCGGACTTTTTCTGATGGTAATTAATGCTTCTATAATTATGATGGCATCGAATCTGCTCCGGGGTTTCCATGTTGATGGATTCTGGTATGCCCTGTTGTTCAGCATTATACTTTCAGTAATTACTGCAGTTCTGGAGTCAATGGTTCCTTCAAATACAAAACACATGAATGAGCAATAAGCAACCCAAATTGATTGCTTTCGTTAATTAAACAGTATTTCGATGAAGGCACTGCCAGAAGCTTTCAATCAGTATTATCTAAAAAACTGAAACCCAAACTATGAAAAGCAGAATGATTACCCTTCCTGAAGCCATTAACGAGATAATTTCATCCTGCGAAGTTTGCAATGTTGGCATGGTTGATCAGGAAAATTTACCCTATACATTACCCTTTAATTTTGGATATGAAAACAAAACAGTTTATCTGCATTCTGCTCCGGTTGGCCGGAAAATAGAAATTCTGAAACAAAAACCGGATGTGTGCATAACTTTCAGCACAGCACATGAGCTCTACAAACAATCAGAGAAAGTTGCATGCAGCTACGGGATGCGCTACAAAAGTGTTTTGGTGCAAGGGAAAGTAGAATTCGTTGAGGACTTTGATGAAAAAGTGCGCATCCTGAATATTATTATGAAGCAATACACCAAACGCGACAATTTTGAATACAGCAAGCCATCAGTGATTAATGTAGCCGTTATGAAGGTTGTAGCTGAGAAAATTGAAGCCAAAGCATTCGGATATTGAGAAATATTTACAATCTCAATTATCTCTTACATCTGACTTCCGACCTCTGACCACCGACATCTGACTTCTGACCTCCGACCTTCTAATTCCCATCAACCAGGTAAGCTCTTAACTTATCCGTTTGCGGATTCCCGAATAATTCTTCGGGGCTGCCCTGTTCAATGATTTCACCATCGTACATAAAAATTACGTGATCGGCTAATCTTATGGCTTGTCGCAGTACGTGCGTTACAAGAATGATGGTATAGTGTTTCTTCAAATCCCTGAAAAGGTTTTCGATAATTTTACTTGAAATCGGATCGAGTGCTGAAGTAGGCTCATCGGCCAGTATAATGCTTGGTTTTACTGCCAGGCCCCTTGCCAGGCAAAGCCGCTGTTGCTGACCGATAGAAAGACTGGTGGCAGGGGCATTCAAGCGATGCTTTACTTCTTCCCACAATCCCACTTCACGCAAGTGTTTCTCAACGCTGAAATCAATCAGTTTTTTATCACGTATGCCTTTAAGTTTAAGACCATAGGAAACATTTTTATAAATGGAAACCGGCAAAGGGAAAGGTCTTTGCGAAAGCAAGCCCATTTTTTGCCTGATGGAAGGAATGTTGGTCGAAGTATGCAGAATATCTTCACTCTCAATAAAAATACGCCCCGAAACCCTAAGCTCCCGGTAAAGATCCGTCAACTTGTTAATACACTTCAGGAGGGTAGTTTTTCCACATCCAGAAGGGCCCAGCAGAACTGTAACTTTATTCCTTGGGATTTCAAGGTTCACATCTTTTAGAATGTGATTCTGAGCGGCAAATACATTCAGGTGCTGTACTCTCAAAATGGGCAACTGAACCTCATTTTTGACTGTCAGTTTATCTGATTGACGAGATACCGTTTCTGTTTCGGTTAAGAACATGGTCACTTACTTTAGATTTGTTTTTGAATATCGTTTTGACAGATACCTGGCCGTTAGGCTGATTATCAGAATTATAACCGTAAGAATAATTGATGAGGCAAATGCCCTGTCCCTGACCTCGGGAATTGGAGAACCCAACTGAAAGAAAATTGCCAGTGGCAGGGTTGCTGCCGGCTCATCAAGATTGGTTGGAACACGATCGGTGTAACCTGCAGTAAACAGCACTGAAGCAGCATCGCCAATGCCTCTTCCGAAAGAAAGTAAAACAGCAGTTATAAATCCCGGAAAACCTTGCTTGAACATCACTTTGAACGCAGTTTCGGTTCGGGTTGAACCCAGTGCCAGCGAAGCTTCGTGCAGTCCTTTCGGGATGGTGCTTAAAACCTCATCGAAGGTGCGGACCATTATCGGCGAAATCAACAGCGCGACTGTAATAATTCCGGCCAACAGGGAAGCATTCATCCCAAAAAAAAGCATCAGTGCAAATCCAAATGCGCCATAAACTATGGATGGAATCCCCCAAAGGGCATCTAGAAAATAGCGGATAGTATTTTGTGTACGTTTGTACCTAACGAGCTGAACATTGATATACAATGCAGCGGGCATCCCAATAAAAATTGCTATTAAGGTTGCGCCAAACGCGATATAAACCGAACCAACGATGGCATTCAGCACCCCCCCCTCACCACCATAGTAGTAGCCGCCTTTGGGCGTTTTCAGAACCATATCCCAGTCAAGGGCTGAATATCCTTTTACAAAAATTACCAGGATAATAAACCCCAGTACAGCTATAAGCGAGTAGGTCATAAATGCCGACAGGATTACGAAAAATTTTTCTTCCAGAATTTTTATCCGCCTCATTGCCGCTTTGTTTTGTGAATCAAATACCTGAAAAACAGATTGATAATCAGTATAATAATCAACAACAGAAAAGCTGCGAACATCAGTGCCGAATCGTACATAGGGATGGAAAGCATTTCGCCATAATTATTGGCGATCAGTGCCGGCAAGGGATAGGCTGCATCAAACGGATTGCCAGAAATTTTCACCACATTGCCCACCACCATCATCACCGCTATGGTTTCGCCAAAGGCTTTTGCAATTCCGAGGCCATAAGCCGAAATAATACCTGGATAATTCCCTCTGATTACCACATGTTTTACCAATTCCCAAAAAGTAGCACCCAGAGAGAGCGAAGCTTCTCTAAGGCCCTTGGGAACCGTGTTAAACACCTCTATCAGCATATTCAAGGTATAGGGTATGCACATCACAGCTAGTACAATTCCACCTGCCAGTATTGAATATCCGGAGGATGTGGTATTGAAAAATGGCGCCATGATGCGCGAAACAAAAGGCACAATTACGAGAATGCCCCATACACCGTAAATTACCGATGGCAGACCTGCCAGTACATCAATGACAGGATGCATTACTCTTATCAGTTGCTTTGTCGAAAACTGCGTAAGGTAAATTGCACTCAGCAGACACACAGGCGCTGTAAACAGAAATGAAAGAAAAGTAACATAGAGTGACCCGGCGATAAACGGCCAGAATCCAAACTCGCCAAGTGAGGGAGCCCATTTTGATGAAAAAATAAGGTGGAAAAACAATTGCTGACTCACAATTGGCGAAGCTTTCATATACAGGCCAATACCGATTATTACTGGCAACAACAGGATGGTAACCAATGCAGCTACCATCCAGAATCCGGTAATTTTATCGAAGAAAAACCGCCTGATTTGCATAGGCTAATTTAATTTTTCAAGATAGTAATCAATTTTTTCCTGATCAATGGGCACATATCCGGCCTCTTTCACAAACTGCTGCCCATCGGTCAGTGTCCACCGGATAAAATCGAGAGTAGCCTGCTTTTGAGGTTTTCCTTTTGATACAAAATAGAGTTCACGGGCGGGTGGCGAAGGATAGATGCCATCGGCAATTGCTTTAAGAACATTTTCAAAATGATCGTAAAAATTCTCATCAGGGTCAATTAGCCCGTTCCCGTTGATATCAATTGGAATTACCTCGATGCCGGGTCGTTTCAGGCCGGTCTGAATATCGAAAGCAAAAATGGTGTTGTTGAAGCCAATTCCGAATTTATCCTTTACAACGGCATCGGCCAAGCCAGGATCACCGTAAACACCTATTCCAAGTAAATTCTCCTGCTTCCCGCCAAGGTACTTGGCCCAGGTTTCAGCTGCTCCACAGGCATCGGAACGGGTATAAACAACCAATTTCCCTTTTTCAGGAACTTTAAGTACTTCGCCCCAGTCTTTTGCCGTTCCACCAATAAAAATATTGGTGAAAGCTTCTTTTGAAAGGCCTTTTGTTTTGATGGTTTTCAGAAACGGGTTCTGATCGCTGATGGTTGGCACCACGGCATCAATAGTAAGCCCGACCCACCAAACTCCCTGATTTTTCTCTTCCTGCGATATTTCGCGGGAGAACATACCCAGATCAACCGCACCTGCCAATGCATCAGCCATTCCTTTTCCGGCGCCACCGCCCGATACATTGAACCTGATTTCAGGATGTATTTTATGATACTCTTCAGTCCATTTTACAGCCAAAGGGTATAGTGCAAATGCACCCGAAAGGCTTATTGTCTGATCTTTCTTCTTTTGCGAAGCACACGAAAGCAATATAATTGATGCAATCAGGGTGCAGAGTAAACTATTAATTTTCATAAGAGTTGTATTATTTTTCAGGTGTAGACGTCTGTTTGAATACATTTGGGGTTATGGTTAACTGCAGATAGAAAAATTGCGAAAACCTGTTATCCTGAACATCCTGAATAGATTTTAGTGTTTCTGTGGGCAGAAAAAAGCAATAACCACCTTCCAGATCGCCCCATTCATTGAACCTATATTTGAAAATCATATCGTTTTCAAATCCCAGTTCTGCTTTTTTCGGGGTTGCCGGGTTAGTTTGAGCCAAAGTGAAATAGTGGGCAGTATTCCGGATGCTTATCTGTTGCGAACATTTATAATCGAGCCACAAGTAGTAATCGGCAAGCCCACCCTGTTTGGTATTCGAACCAAAGGATCTGAAATAATCCATCACACCAAAAAAACGGTGACGGTTGCCATACAAGGGATCAAAAAGCTTATCGGTNNAAGGCACTGACTTTATTGCTTTTCTGATTTTTCCCATATTGGTAATAAACATTCCCCCATACGCTTAAATCCTTGCTTTTGTATGCCCCGTAAAGGCCCGTTGTGTTTCTGAAATTCAACGGACTGGTTGTGTCTGTTTTAGTTAATCCAGATGAAATATGTAAAAGCGACAGGCTGTAATGAACGTTAAATTTCCGGCTCAACCACAGATAATTCAACGATTTAATTCTTGTGGAAGGATACAGATTTTCGGATAAAGTTTCTGTCAGGTTGTTCCAGGCTGCCCCGGTATGAAGCTTCCAGTTGCCGGAAACAAACTTTAAAACCAGTGCATCATAGGCAATGCCATTCTGGTTCCAGTTTCGATCGCCCAGCAGCCGCTTACTGTCATACACCAGTTGCTGGCGTCCGGCCGAAATCCAGGCATGGTTCCCGAGTTTCAATTCAGCGTAAGCTTCAAGCAGGTCGAGCGATGGATTATCGCCTGTTCCTGTAGAACTGAGTGTTGTCTGATCGCCCCACAGCCTGACATCCTGAGGTGATACCTTCAGTTTCAGGTTTTTAATTTCATAACTGAAGGATAGCCTTGTTCGCTGCGATATCAGGAAAGTCGGTTCAGAGCCATTTAACGCAAGTCTCTGATAGCCATCGCGGATTTCAAAACGGTTGCGCAAGTTTGCATCTATACTGAACTGGGCGTAAACCGGATGCGAAGTGAAAAGTATGCACGCAATACCAAAGAGGCAGAGGGCAGGGTTGCATTTTATCATTGGCGGAGTTTTGTTATTCAGGCAAAACTACCAACCATATTAGTATAGTAAAACAGTCTTTAAACGTAACCTTTTATTAGGTTCTAAAGCGTAATAATAGGTAAAAAAGCGTAGAAGTAATGCTTACACCTCTACAATCCCATTCCTTATCGCAAACATCACCAGGCCGGCTGTATTTTTTGAATCAGTTTTCAGCAACAGATTCTCGCGGTGCTTGTCAACTGTGCGTTTGCTGATGTGAAGCAGGCTGGCGATTTCCTGGTTTGAGTGCCCCTGGCAAATTCTGTAAAGCACCTCCTCTTCCCGTTCGGAGAGTTCACCGGTCTTAGCGGGCTTTGACTTGCGGCTGATATTACGCAGAATGCCATCGAGAATTTCGGGCGAAAAATAGTTGTGACCTGAAATTACATTCCTGATACAATCTTCAACTTCCTGAATCCCTGAGTTCTTCAGGATAAAACCCCTTGCTCCGGCATTAATCATTCGGGTGTAATAATCCTCATCGGCATACATTGACAAGGCGATAATTTTGAGTTCCGGATACTTCTCCAGTGCTTTCAGGGTGGTTTCGATGCCATCAAGCCCGGGCATATTAATATCCATAAAAACAAGATCAGGCTGGGACTTCTCCAGTTGTACAAGAAATTCATGACCATCGCCCGCTTCATATACTTCACTGATATAGGAAAGGTTTCCGAGCAGCAAACTCAAACCTTCCCTGAAGAGCCGGTGATCGTCAACCAATGATACGGTGAATGGTTCCATGTGGTTTAATTATTTGATTCTTAGGATAAAGGGATGAGGAACGGAACAATTTCCGATGCTGCTCTTGGATTCCAATTGGCAGGACACATTCTGATATCCTGAATTTTTTGACATTAGACATTTGATATTAGATTTTAAAAATTAAACCTTCACTTTCCCGCCCGCAGCAAGCAGTATTGATATATTGACCCTTACACCCTCATTTTGCCTGGCATAGATTTCAAAGGTGCCATTTAACGATTTAATCCTTGATTTAATATTCGCAAATCCCAATCCCTTCTCACTCAGTTCAGGAATCTCGCTGTCGAAGCCGACCCCATCATCAAGATAATCGAGCGCAATGATACCATCTTTTTCCATAAGGGATATAAATACATTTTTTGCCCTGGAATGTTTTAATGAATTTGTAATCAGTTCGCAAATTACACGATAAAGCACTACTTCTATATTGTAAGGGAAGCGGTGGTCTTCAATATTTGAATCAAGGCTGATGGTTGGGTTTTCAGTAACCGGTAGGCGCGAGATAAAAGACTTAACAGCTTTTTTCAGCCCAAAGTTATTCAGCACATGCGGGCTTAGTTTGTTCGAAATTTCTTTGAGAGATGTTATGGATTCATCTATCAGTTTTTCAGCATTGGCCATAACTTTCTCATCAACCGCAGCTTCATCTTTTCCCCGGCTTGCCGAAATTGCCATTTTTACCGATGAAAGTAGTGGCCCCAGCCCATCGTGCAATTCTTTCGAAAAATTAAGCCGTTCGTTCTCCTCAGTCCTTACAATCGCCGATAGAACCCTCGATTCGCTCTCTTTGCGCAGTTCATCCATCCTTTTCTGGATATTAAAAATTTGTTTGATGAAAATCAGGCTAACCAGCATCAGGATGGAGATTAATACTCCTGTCCAGGTGCTGAGAAGCCCGGTTATCAGTTTACTTTCGGAATCAAGTAACTGAAACAGCTCGAAAACCCTTCGGATGGCCATCAGCAAAAAGGCGATGGATATCAGCCACCAGGCAACATTGGTTTTTGTTCGCCTCGTAAGTGACAGGGCAATGATGGCAGCCCCAAATTGCAGGATAATCGAAATAATCAATGCGATTTTGATGGGCATAGCTAATTCTATTATTTTTAAAAACAAATCCGCTCGGATCAGCAATTAACGGCCACTCCTCCCTTCACGACAATTCCAAAAGTAACTGACTGTTTCAATTAACTGAGATTCAAATTTACCCCTGTGGTGTCATAGCCCGGGGAGCAATCATATTTTTAGGATCAAGTACTTCGTCCAACTCTTCTTTTGTCATTAATTTCTGATCAAGAACCAGATCATAAACCCGCTTGCCGCTTTCAAGGGCTAATTTGGCCAGTTTTGTTGAAGCTTCATAACCAATTACAGGATTCAGGGCAGTAACCAGACCAATGCTGTTATAAACCATATTTCTGCAATGCTCCTCGTTAGCCGTAATCCCTTTAATACACCGATGATTCAAGGTATTCATTCCATTTTTAAGCATTTCAATTGATTCGAAAAGGCTGTAAACAATAATCGGCTCCATCACATTCAACTCAAGCTGGCCGGCTTCAGCAGCAAGCGTTATTGTAAGATCGTTTCCAATAACTTTGAAGGCTATCTGATTTACAACTTCAGGAATAACAGGATTCACTTTTCCAGGCATGATGGTGCTTCCAGGCTGCATTGGTGGCAGATTGATTTCATTCAAACCAGCTCGCGGGCCAGATGATAACAGACGCAGATCATTGCATATTTTCGACAACTTGACCGCCAAACGCTTAACCGCTGATGAATACATGATAAATGCGCCTGTATCCTGAGTAGCTTCAACCAGATTGGTAGCCAGAACGACAGGTTTACCAGTTATTTCGCGAAGGTGATTTATCACCAGGCCACTATATCGTGGATCAGCGCAAATGCCTGTTCCAATTGCTGTTCCGCCCATATTCACCTCAAGAAACAAGGCTACATTCTGATTTAAGCGTTGAATTTCTTCCTCCAGCATCACAGCATAAGCCTCAAATTCCTGACCCATGGTCATTGGAACAGCATCCTGTAACTGAGTTCGACCCATTTTAATCACATGGGCAAATTCATTGGCTTTAGCCCTGAAAGATGCAATTAATTCTGACAATACTGCAACAAGCTTTTCGTTGCTTCTGATCAGGGCAATTTTTATAGCAGTAGGATAAGCATCATTTGTTGACTGCGAAAGGTTTACATGATTGTTTGGATGACAATATTCATACTGACCTCGCTCATAACCAAGAATTTCAAGAGCACGGTTTGCAATCACCTCATTGGCATTCATATTTGTCGAAGTGCCTGCTCCACCTTGAATCATATCAACTACAAAGTGGAATGAATACTTGCCATTAATAATTTCATTGCTGGCTCTGACAATTGCATCGGCCAACGACTTGCTCAGGAGTCCGAGATCATGGTTGGCTTTAGCGGCTGCAAGTTTTACCATTGCCAAAGACTCAGCTAATACCGGGTAAAAGTTCAACTGAACGCCCGAGATATTAAAGTTCTCAAGCGCTCTTAATGTCTGGATACCATAATAGTACTCATAAGGAACTTCGCGATACCCCAGCAAATCGTGTTCGGTTCGGGTACGTCCCGACTCATATTGCGCGGCAGAACTAATCATACGCGCATTGGCCTGGCGCATCCGGCGCGAAATAACCCGGGCAATATTTGAAAATATTTTCAGAGAGGTAGAGCCATTCGATTCAAAAAATTCCTTTTTCAAAGCCAATGCAATTGTTTTTTGTTTGGCTCGTGCACTGGTGCTGTGAGGTGAATCTTCCGTAAGCGATCCCTCACCAAGAAAATCATAACGGCTGAAATAACTCAACTTGGTTTCAGCACCAAATGCAGTTTTCTTAAACAACTCAACTTCACCGTCAAATATCAGGTAGATTGCCTCTCTGGGACTATTTTCATAAAAAAGGTATTCACCGGCTTCGAAAATTCTCTGTTCAACAGAATCAGCAACCTGCAGCATTTCATGCTCATCAAGACTTATAAACAGCTCGATACCTGCAATAAATTTGATAATCTCTTTCTGTTCCATTTTAGTAAGTTTTAGTTTCACGAAGTACTTTGATATTTTTTTGTTTTAATCATTTTCTTTATCACCTGCTTCAACCCTGTCAAAATCAGGAAGTACATTTTTGCGGCAATACTGAGTTAAGGCATCTCCTGCTGGTTTGAAGCCAAGTTTCAGTGACTTTTTCCAATCCTCACAAGCTCTATTCTGATCACCGGTCTGATAGAGTGCCACACCCCTGTTGTAAAAAGCTTCCGCGTAATCGGGTTTAATTGAAATAGCGTCTTCAAAATCGCGTATCGCAGCTATCGGATTTCCTGCTTTGCCTTTGAGTATGCCACGGTTGTTAAGGGCTAGCAAGTAGCGGCTGTTACGGCTTAGCGACAGGTCATAATATTTTATGGCTTCTTCAGCATTATCAGCACCATCATAATAATTTGCCAGGTAAAAGTAACCATGTGCCATATCAGCATCTGATCGTTTCTTTTCAATCACATCGGTCAGTAAAGTCGGGGTGGTTTCCCATGTCTGGATGCGGTTGAAAGTGGCAATGCTCAACAAGGCAACAATAAATACCGATGCAGCTATCAGCATTCGTCGGTTTGATTTGTTTATGGTCTTCCACGATTCAGTAAGCATATTGAAATACCTGGCGACAATCATAAACAGGCCTATGTAAGGAATATAGGTGTAGCGATCGGCAGTGATAAAAATGCGCGACCAGAAAAGAGGCAGCACCATTGAAATACTTAGTAAGAAAAATAGTCCTGCAAAAATAAATTCTCTGCGATTTTTTCCGGAAAACCAGATAGCTGCTGCCATGATTACAGGTAAAACTACAGCACTATATACATAATTGGGTAGCCCGCCATTTGTAAGTTCAGGGAAGGCATAAATTGCCGAAAGGTTTGTGGGCAAAAGCAGTTTTATCAGATAAAAAGCAATTCCATAAACTATCAGAAAGAACCTTTGAACCAGTGAAAAATCCTGTTCCAGCACTGTGAGGTGACCAAACGAAGCGGCTGCTTTGATGGCAACAATTCCAAAAATAACTGATAACGCCAGAAAAGGAAGTTTTTCAATTATCAGCCTCAATTTGAATTCCCTTCCTTTCAGATAATCCATCAGAAAAAGGATAAGCGGAAAAGTGGCTGCCATTGATTTTGAAAAAAGTGCCAGCAGAGTAAACAGCAACGCCAGCAAATAATATTTCGACCGGTATCCTTCTTCCAGATACTTATCCCATACAAGCAATCCCAATAGGAAAAAGAACGAATACAGCCCTGAGCTTCGGGTCGAAATCCAGGCAACGGCTTCCACATGCATGGGGTGGATGGCAAAAAGCAGTGCAACAACAGTAGCCGGTACATAACTTTTCATCCAGCGCTTTGCAAGGCGGAAGACAAGCAGTATATTCAGCAGGTGCAGCAGAAGATTGGTTAGAATGTATGGCCAGGCTGTATCTCCAGATATTTTATAGTTCAGTGCAAAACTAACAATGGCAAAAGGCTGATACATGCCCAGGTGAAAACTGCTGAAAATCTCAGCTGTTTTTATTGGCCCATCTCCACTTATTATTGGGTTGGTAATATATTCCCCATCGTCCCAGCCAATCAGAAATTCATTTTTTAACGAAATGGAAAAAACCAGGAAGGTAAAAATCAGGATCAATGTAACTGCAATATTTTCAGGCTTCAAACGTAGTTTCCATAGCATATTAACCAGAAGAGTTTCCGATTTAATCTTTGGTGATTTTACATCTGTTCTCTGCCTCGACATAGCACTTACGGCAATAAAATTAAAGGTCTGAATCTTATGCAAAGGTATAAGATTAAATTGCTTGCCTGAGCATTTTTGCAGTCAAATATTGAAGCAGAAAAAATATGTCAGGGGGGGGGCAGTTTTGCTATACAGAGCCAATCAAACAAATTTCTTGCATTAGCAGAATATCTATTTGTAAATTTGATGCATCTAAAAAAATGCCCAAATTAACTAACCAATCCGATAAAACATTATGAAAAAAGTATTGTTCCCCTTATTATTCGTAGCAGCCGGACTTATTTTCTTATCGTGTGGCAATAAAAAAGGTGAAATCCTTACGCAAAGGATACAATACGATGTCACCATTAAAACACCTGAGGTTGATCTGGCCTGGTGGGTACAAAACCTCGAAGGACAAAAGCGCGAAAAACTGGTGCAGTCAATCATCAATTCGGCAAATGCCGGCAAACTGAAACTGTATGATGTAATGACGAACAAAGAGATGAGCGTTCAGGAACTTAAAGAGCGCAGCAGCCGCAATGAGTTGC
Source organism: Bacteroidales bacterium UBA5537 (assembly GCA_002426025.1). GTDB lineage: Bacteria > Bacteroidota > Bacteroidia > Bacteroidales > Lentimicrobiaceae > Lentimicrobium. Next base: position 48,930 of record DINP01000116.1, read on the forward strand.
TTACTTTGCAGCGCGCATATGCACCTTACGAAGAATACGATACCATTGTAAGAAAGGAATTGCAGCTTTCTGATATATCGAGGTTACGTTTTCTCGAAGAATGGTACCTGAATGAAGAAACAGGGTATATTACGAAAAAAGTTATTGCAATCTGTCCGCTGATTGAGAGCTACACAGAACAAGGAGAGTTGCGCGGCTATAACCCTTTGTACTGGCTTTCTTTTGAAAAAAAATTCCCGCTTGAAGCGCAATAGTAAAATCCGGCCTAAAAGCCCGATCTGATCTGATCTGACATTTTTCCCTACTTTTGCAGCCTTTAAATCAGGTTAATGCAATATCTCAATCATACCCTTCCCAATGGCATACGAATTGTTCACCGGCATTCTGATATGCTGGTCGGACATCTCGCCGTGATGGTTAATACCGGCTCACGTGACGAATTGCCAGGAGAAGAGGGGCATGCCCATTTTATTGAGCATGTAATTTTTAAAGGAACCGGAAAACGCCGGCTGCACCAGGTTCTTGGTCACCTCGAAAATGTCGGTGCCGATCTGAACGCTTACACTAACAAGGAAGAGACGTGTATTCATGCATCTTTCCTTAACGCATTCTATCCACGTGCCATTGATCTGTTTGCCGATATTCTTTTCAATTCAACCTTTCCCGAAAAGGAAATTGAACGGGAAAAAGATGTTGTACTCGACGAAATCAATTCCTACAAAGACTCCCCTTCCGAACTTATTTTTGATGAATTTGAAGAAATGCTTTTCAAAGGCCATCCACTTGGGAAACCTATACTCGGATCACCGGCTTCAGTCAGGAAGATCAACCGTAAACGCATAATCTCATTTTTAAACTCGCATTACAATACCGATCAGATCGTGATCAGCTCGGTTGGAAATATTTCTTTTAAGCGCCTGATTAAACTTGTCACTGCTTCCTTTGGAAAAATCCCTGCGAATTTACGCAACAGGCCACGACAAGCATTTATACCGCTTCCTGCAAAACAGGAAATCTTACCTAAAAGGGTGTTTCAAACGCATTGTATCATAGGAAATATTGCTTTCGGATATGCCGATCCGCGACGAACAGCCCTGGCATTGCTCACCAACCTTTTGGGCGGACCGGCTATGAACTCGCGGCTGAGTATGGCTCTAAGGGAGCGAAACGGCATCTCCTACAACATCGAATCGGCCTATACACCTTATTCAGAAACAGGCTCCTTTATGATTTACCTGGGCATAGATAATGGTTCTCTGGATAAAGCCATTAGCCTGGTTCATCAGGAGTTAAAGAAACTTTTTGATAAGAAACTAGGTGTACTTCAACTCCACACCGCAAAACAGCAATTTATCGGGCAGTTGGCTATTTCGTTTGAATCAAACCTGAACGATGCACTTTCGATGGCAAAAAGCATTTTGGTATATGATAAAGTTGATACCCACGAGGTGCTCATCAACAAAATAAATGAACTGAATGCCGCTGAAATTCAGGAAGTCGCCATGCAGGTATTTAAACCTGAAGAAATGAGTATGCTGGTTTATAAAAAACGCTGAAAATGAGTCAACTATTTGAACGCCCTCAATACCAGACCACAACGCCTGAATATGAGCAGTATGCCATAGCCTATACTTCGCCTGAACCAGAACTGATGCAGCAATTGATCAGGGAAACCAACCTTGCAGTTACCACTCCGGGCATGCTATCAGGCCTTTTACAAGGACGCCTGCTTCAGGCGATAAGCTTTATGATGAAGCCCAGGTTGATTCTTGAAATCGGGACTTTCACAGGATATTCAGCCATCTATCTGGCATCGGGTCTTGCCGACGGTGGCAAACTGCACACCATTGACAATAATCCGGAAGTTGCTGATATAGCTGAAAAATATATTAATAAATCTGGTTTTTCTGATAAAATCATCACCCATCAGGGCAATGCGTTGAATATAATCCCTCAACTTGAAGGCCCTTTCGATCTGGTATTTATAGATGCTGATAAGGAAAATTATGTGAATTATTATGAACTGGTGTTCGACATGGTTGGCCCCGGGGGATTTATTATCGCGGATAATGTTCTCTGGTATGGAAAAGTTTTGAATGAAGATGCGTTAACCGACAAAGAAACCCGCGGCATTGCAGCATTTAATAAGTTTATAACAAACGATAAGCGCGTAGAACACCTGTTACTACCTGTTAGGGACGGATTAATGGTGGTAAGAAAAAAGTAACAGCAGGATAGTTACCGACTTAGCTATTTTCAATCCCGTTTAAACACATTACCGGGATATTATAGGGGTTGTTGATCATATTCTCTTTATCGGCCTGGGCAAAATAGTAGTGTTCTGCTGATTTTACCGACATAATGGCAATCATCCCGGCTCCGACCGAATTTGCGTATTGAATGGTTTGTTTGGCATATCCAACCGAAACAATGGTCGAATCATCCTTTACGCGTTTATAGGTGATAGATTTTTCGTCAAACACTTGTTCGGCAAGCAATATATTCTGTTTTATCTTGTCAGACATTTGTTCTCCAACCCTGGAAACAGAATATATATGGACTTCGGCATCAAAAAGCCGGGCCATCATAGCTGTTGCATCAATCAGTTGCCTGAAACCACTATGCGCACCAACAGGAAAAACGATGGGATTTAATTTTTCATAAACAAAATCTTCCTGCACTATCATGCACGGAATAGAAATCTGGCGTACAATATTCAGTATATCGGCTCCGAGAAGAATCTGCTTAATACCATGTACGCCATGTGTTCCAATAACAAGCATGAAATTTTCAAGCTGATTAGCAATTGCCGGGATTTCATCAAAAATATTTCCGTTTGCTATAACAGTTTGACAATTAATTCCTTCGTTTCCAACTTTATCGGCCAGAGCCTGAAGTTTATCTTCTACTTCAGAAGGCTCCGTTTTTCTCTTAAGCGGAGAATCATTATTCAGAACATGGAAAATAGTAATTGAACAATGGGCTCTTTTTGCAATAACCATAGACAGTGCTATTGCTTTACCCGATGCTGTAGTAAAATCTACCGGTACAATTATTTTCTTTGACTCCATGATTGAATAATTATGAGATTAACTTAAATATTAGATTTTCTGCATCTTTTAGGTTTGAAAATCTGTTTTCTACCCGAAAAATAAGCAAAAAAGTAATGCTGCCTTCTGAAAAGACATTTTAAAATTGAAAATGTTCAGAAAGCAAAAAATAAAAAGCCGGTGTAAAAAACCAATGACAATTATTTGCAATAGCGATTACGAGTAATGACAGGCAATATCAAACTCTGAACTCGTATTTTACAGTGCTTAGTTCTTCGTTGGCTTTAACTATCTTTTTTTTCAGATCGGATTTAAAAACGACCAGTTTTTGCTGAAGCTCATCATCGCTGGTTGCAAGAATCTGAACAGCGAGAATTCCTGCATTGCGTGCCCCATTTATAGCTACAGTTGCAACAGGAATTCCGGGAGGCATCTGAACCATCGCCAACAGCGAATCGAGCCCATCGAGTGATGCCTTGATCGGAACGCCAATCACAGGAATTGTAGTCATTGCAGCGATTACACCAGCCAGATGTGCTGCCATACCGGCACCGGCTATAATAACCCGTATTCCCTTTTTGTGTGCTGCTTTGCTAAAAGCTTCCACCTCATCAGGAGTGCGATGGGCCGATAATGCATTGATTTCAAAAGGAATTTTAAATTCATTCAGAATTTCTGCAGCTTCCTTCATAACCGGAAGATCAGAAGTGCTGCCCATAATTATGCTTACCCTGGGATTCATCATTGTTTTTTTATGCAAAATAAACAAAAACATTTTGGTATTGTTAAGCAATTTTCAAAAAATCAATGTTTATTTTTCCATTAAATACAGAGTTGAGAAAAAATTATTTGTCAGCATTTACAATAAAAGTATGCATTTATTTCAACTCTGCCCTTTTTGACAAATCACTCCACTTCTCAATGGCACTATTAATTGATCATAGAATTTTGCAATCAGGGTAATTGTCGTACTTTTGGAAATTACAAAACCACTTCGAATGAAAGATCAAATAAAAGTTAAAGACAAAGAGTTCAAGGTTTTTATCAAAGCAGAAGAAATTGATGCTGTTGTTGAAAAAGTTGCAAAGGCGATCAATAATGACCTTAAAGACAAGGTTCCATTATTCCTGGTTGTTCTCAATGGAGCATTTATGTTCGCTTCCGATTTAATGAAGAAGATAAAAATTGACAATAACATCTCGTTTGTAAAACTCTCATCCTACACCGGAACGCGCAGTTCGCAGGTTATCAATGAATTGATTGGGCTGAACGAGGTAGTTAAAGGCCGCACAGTGGTTATTATTGAAGACATTATTGATACCGGATTCACCATGCGCCGGATGCTCGATATACTGCATCAGCAGGAAGCTGCCGATGTGAAAATTGCCACCCTGGTGTTTAAACCAAATGCATTTCAGGCTGATTATAAAATTGATTATATCGGACTCGAAATCCCCAACGATTTCATTCTGGGTTATGGTCTCGACTATGATGGCTTTGCCCGAAATCTGCCCGATATTTATAAAATTGTGGGATAAAGAAGCAACAAACTCAGTTTATATTGAGCCCTAAATTTAAATAATATAACTTACTAACTATGCTTAATATTGCATTATTTGGCCCTCCGGGTGCAGGGAAAGGAACTCAATCGGCACTATTGATCGAAAAGTATAAATTAGCTTACATCTCGACCGGCGACCTGCTCCGACAGGAAATTTCAGAAGGTTCGGACCTGGGTAAAAAAGCAAAAGACATTATTGACCGTGGTCAGCTGGTATCAGATGAACTGATTGTTCAGCTGATTGAGAAACGGATTATCATGAGTACAGATTCCAATGGAATCCTGTTCGACGGATTTCCGCGTACGCTGGTTCAGGCCTATATTCTTGAGGGTTTGCTGCTGAAACTGAACACCTCGCTGGCCTGTATGTTAAGCCTCGAAGTTCCGCGCGATGAGTTGGTTGCCCGCTTACTCGAACGTGGAAAATCATCGGGTCGTAGTGACGATACTGCCGAAGTAATTGAATACAGGCTTAAAGAGTACGAAGATAAAACCAAACCCGTAGCCGAGTTTTACAAATTCCGCGATAAGTATATAACTATTCAGGGCGTTGGCCCGATACCAGAAGTTCTTGGGCGGTTAACCGAATCAATTGACAAAACGCTTCAGAATGTTTGGTTTAACCTTGTGCTGACCGGNNAGCTGGTTCAGATATCGGCAAAAAAGTGAAAGGCTTTATGGAAGGCGGTGAACTCGTTTCGGATGAAATCGTTATCCAACTGATTGAGCAGGAAATTACTCAGCACAAAAACGTGAGGGGTTTTATTTTTAAAGGTTTTCCCCGAACCATTGTTCAGGCTTATATTCTGGATGGTCTTCTGCGCCGGCTCGACTCTTCCGTTTCGTATTGCATTGAATTGAACACTTCGATGCTCGAATCTATCAAACGACTGAGTGCCAGAGCAAAAACCCCACAGGCAAGAGCTTATGATATGAACACGGATGTGATCATTCACCGCCTCGAAGAATACGAAGAGAAAACCCTTCCGGTTGCTGATTTTTACAATAAGCAAAAGAAATTTGCCTCAATTGATGCGCTAGGTGTTGAAGAAGATATCTTCAACAGGCTTTGCATCAAAGTAGAGGAAGGGATGCGCATACTGAGATAAGGAATACAATACTGCCATTGAAAGTTTACAGCCGGCTCGTCCGGCTGTTTTTATTATCTTTGCAGCCCGGTAAAATCCGGAAAATCAGCCATGTCATCATCAAATTTTGTAGATTACGTCAAATTAAACCTTCGCTCCGGCAAAGGAGGAGCAGGCTCCACCCACCTTTTAAGAACCCGGGGCAATGCACGCGGTGGCCCCGACGGAGGGGATGGAGGTCGTGGAGGACACATTATACTCAGAGGCAATGCTCAATTATGGACACTGCTTCACCTTAAATATACCAAGCACCTTAAAGCAGGAGATGGCGTTTCTGGTGGGAATAACCGCCGCACTGGAGCCTTTGGAAAGGATATTATTATAGAAGTTCCCCTCGGTACTATTGTGAAAGACCCCGAAACTATGGAGCAGGAAGCCGAAGTAACAGCTGATGGCGAAACAGTTATCATCCTGCCGGGAGGTCGTGGAGGACTTGGAAACGACCATTTTAAATCTGCAACTTTCCAAACACCACGCTTTGCCCAACCCGGTGAACCCGGTCTTGAAGTCTGGAAAATCCTCGAATTGAAAATACTTGCAGACGTAGGACTTGTTGGATTTCCGAATGCCGGTAAATCTACGCTTCTGTCCGTTATTTCTGCCGCCAAACCCGAAATTGCCGATTATCCATTCACTACCTTAAGGCCCAACCTCGGCATCGTTGCTTACCGCGACGATCGCTCGTTTGTCATGGCCGATATTCCTGGTATTATCGAAGGCGCTTCGGAAGGTCGGGGACTGGGACTCAGGTTTCTGAGACATATTGAGCGGAATTCAGTCCTCATGTTTATGATTCCTGCCAATTCTGAAAACATCCGAAAAGAGTATAAAATTCTGCTGAATGAACTCGAACAATTTAATCCTGAGCTTACAGACAAAGCCCGGATACTTGCCATTACAAAATGCGACCTGCTCGACAGCAATAGCCTGAAAAAACTTCAGAAACGGAAAATGCCTGATATCCCGGTTGTATTTATCTCCTCCCTCAACGGTATGGGCATTCCTCAAATGAAGGATGAAATCTGGAAATCATTGCAGAGCCAATAAATTTACCTTTCACCAATGCTTGAGCAACTCATCGGTTTCGATCAAAAGCTATTTCTTGCCCTGAACGGGATGCACGCGCCGGTGTTCGATTTCATTATGTATTGGCTTAGCAGTAAACTGATATGGATACCGCTTTATGCATGGTTGCTGTATCAAATGATACTTCAAATCAAAACAAAATTCTGGCTTATTCTTTTGGCTGTTGCGCTGCTGATCACTCTAACCGATCAGATTTCAGTTCAATTATTTAAAGAAACATTTCAACGGTTACGACCCTGCCATGAACCCGCGCTCGAAGGACTGGTACGCATTTTAAACGGGCATTGCGGTGGCCGTTACGGGTTTGTTTCATCTCACGCCTGTAATACAGCCGGGGTAGCTGTTTTTTCAGGACTGATTCTTAGAGAACGCTTCAGTTGGCTGCTTCCCGCGATGATAAGCTGGTCGCTAATAATTTCTTACAGCCGGATTTACCTCGGGGTTCATTATCCGGGCGATGTTGTTGCCGGGTTTGTGATTGGCGCTACAATCGGATTCTTGATTTACAGGCTTTTTAAGCTTATAAAGAGGTGAGTTGTGAGAGATGAGTTATGAGAGGTGAGTAATGAGAAGAGAGTAAACGTAGAACACTCCCGCCAATCGTGCCCTCGCCTATTTGCGCTCCCTCGAACTCTGAACCCTGAACGCAGAACCCAGAACGCCTTTTTTCGCCTCATCGCTCCCTCGAACTCAGAAACCATGAAAGCCGAGCCAATCGCTCCCTCGCCCTTTTGCGATCCCTCGAACTCTGAACCCAGAACGCAGAACCCAGAACGCCTTTTATCGCTCCCTCGCCTATTTTCGCCCCATCGCTCCCTCGAACTCTGAACCCAGAACGCAGAACTCAGAACCCACTAAACCTCTTTCGGCTTCATTACAACACCCAGGTTTTTCTTACCATCAATCATAACCAATATCGGGAATTTGAACCTGATATGCCTGATAAATTCATCTTCGTAAACCGCAGGTTGGCTTCCCAAAAAGTCCAGATCATAAAAGCCATCCTTGATAAAAGGGTTAATGGTAAAATAGCCAACCCTGAAAGAAGTCAGGTTTTGAAAAAAGTGAGTTCCCTGGCTAGGGTCAATCCGGTAGTTCTCAAGTCCCGATTCGATTATAACTCGGGCGGCTGAAATCTGCGGCCATTTAACCGGGATACCAAGCCATGGATCGGCACTGCCCCATCGGCCTGGCCCAACCAACACGTAATTTTTCTTTTCTGCCAGAAAACGATCATTTAACTCCCCTACTTTTATAGCTGTATCCATATTGGAAGCCGGGTTAAACGACTCTGGTTTCACATAAACAAAGTCGAATAAATCGTGAATTATTCCATTTCCGAGCGCGGAATGAGCATAAATGAGCGTATCCTTTTCTTCAACTTCTTCGAGGTGGGCTTCTATAGTTTCACGATTATCAACTATCGGCCTGATCTGAAGCAGGTTAAACATAGACGGCTGTCCTTTAGAATTGCTCAATTCAACTGCGAACTCGATCTCGACAGGTTTATTCATTTCACGCTGACCGGTTTCAAGAACGGTAGCTAAAATATCGGCTAAAGGAAGCTTATCGTGCGTAAGAATATTAGAAAAAGTGACAATACGTTTTCCATTTCCCAACATCCCTTCTCTGAGCATATGACTTTCATAATCAAAAGTTGATGCAATGTTTCGCAATGATCCATCAGCTTCAGCATCAGGCAAATTAAGTTTCAGAAGATTGCAAGCATCGTCAACAGCCGGGGTAAAACTTCCGGGCCGCAGATCGAGGGCGTAGAAATGCTTCTGGGTTTCGCGCAAAGCAAGTTCAGGAGTTGAGAGTTGTAATACTTTCCGCGGATAACGGGGCGAAAACCTCAGTGTAAGACCTCCGTCAACAATATATTTTCCTAAACCAAGCGCAATATTCGCTATACCATCTTCAGGCTTTTCGGGATCAATCGGATAGAAATTAATTGACCGTGCAACTCCCGAAAATGAAGGATAGAACCTTTCACCATAAGGCGAACCGGTAACTTCCTGCAATACGATGGCCATCTTCTCCTCATCAATTACATTGGATGTAGCAAGCATATATGCTTTGGAATCCTTGTAAAAGGCAGAAGCATATACACTTTTAATCGCATTACTGAGATTTTCTATTGTCAGACGCTCGTCGTTTACAAAATTCGGAACCATATAGGTTGAGTAAATTCCGGCAAACGGCTGAAAATAAGAATCTTCGAGCATACTTGAAGACCTTACAGCTATTGGTTTTTTAACTACACTGATAAATGTGTAAAGATCCTCATGCAGCCTGAAAGGCAACCGGGCTGCCACAAAACTATCAAGAATTTCCTCGTCGCTGGCACCAGACAATGCAATAGAATATAGACGGTTATCCTCCATAAACTCATCAAAAATATCGGCTCCGAGAACAACCGTACGCGGAATGGTAACCATAACATCAGGCCACTTATCAAGCAATTGATTGCGCTTGATCATTGAATCGAGAAACGCAAGCCCCCGGGCCTTTCCACCGATTGACCCCTGCCCCACCCGTGTAAAACTCAGATACTCATCAAAACTCTCTCGGTTAAACTCTGCAATAATTCCCCTTGCTTTATTGAGCCTGAATGTAGCGATGGCATCAAAAATAAAGCGACGGATTTCATCCAGATCCTGAAAATCGCCTGGCCGCAGATCGCGGAAAAGCCCGGCCAGAGGGAAAAGCGCACGGGCATATAGCCATTTTGAAATATGATTGCGATAAATGTGATACTCAAGTGATTTATCGGGGATTTCAAAAATGCGTTGCTGTAGAGCTTTAAGGTCTGCTGCCCTGGCTACTTCTTCCTTGGTGTCAGGATCGAGAAACTCAAAATCGCCAAAAGCAAAATACTGAATGATAAAATTGCGCAACTCTATGGAAAGTGTTTGCGAATGTTTGTGCAGGAAACCGGCTCTACGCTCACGAGCCAGAGCATGGTTAGAGGCATCTGACGATTGCATCAGCAAAGGGATAAACTCATCGTCTCTTTTTACCTTTTCAATCAATCTGATTCCTGCCATCGGGTCTTCTTTGCCATTGCGCGGATAGGAGGTATCGGTGATAATCCCGAGAAGGTTGTTTTTGTACTTTTCGTAATATTCAATAGCCTGCTCATAATTGGTGGCCAGCAGAATCTTTGGCCTTCCCCGCATGCGCAGCATCATCTGGTGCTCGTTAATGCCTTCGGTCATAAAGGCTTTCGACTGCTTGAAGATGATTTTATAAATATTGGGCAGATAGCTCGAATAAAAGCGGATAGAGTCCTCAACCAATAAAATAGCCTGTACACCGACATCCAGGATATCGTGATCAGCATTCATTTTATCCTCAATCAACTTAATGATAGCCAGCAATATATCGGCATTTCCCAGCCAACTGAAAACGTAGTCAATGGCAGAGAGGTCTTCGTTGGCCATGGTCATCGAAACTTCCCTCGAAAAGGAAGTGAGCACCACTATCGGAATATCGGGATATAGTTCTTTTAGTCGTCGTGCTGAATCAAAGTTTTCACTCTTGCCCATGCTGAGCATCGTGATTATCAGGTCAATGTTTTGTTCTTCAAGTGTTTCCAGGGCTTCCTTTTCGGATGAAACCTGAATAAACTGAGGAGGATATCTTAAACTGAGTGATACATATTCAATAAAAATCTGTTCGTCAATACGCCCATCGCCCTCAAGTACAAACGAATCGTAATTGCTCGCTATAAGCAAAACGTGATAAATTCGCTTTTTCATCAGGCTGGTAAATGCCGTATCGTCAAAATGAAATTTACGTGAAAGCAGGTTTTGCCGGGAAGTTGTCATATAAAAGCCGTTGTTACCACAAAAATAGAATATTCCGCTAAATTTGTAAGGCTTTAAATTTTATTGAGCCCTTTTACTGTAGTTGAAAGCAACTATTCTCAATAAAATTCAGCAGCTATTTTTAATAACATGTCAATGACAAACTATCAGCAGATTTTAGACCGCATCCTAACAGAAGTAAAGCCATTGCTGGGACAGGGCAGCGTTGCTTCTTACATTCCTGCACTGGCAAGAGTATCGCCCGACAAATTCGGGATGGCTGTAATAACAACGCGGGGGGAGCTATTTACATGCGGCGATGCCACGGAGCAATTCAGCATTCAAAGCATCTCAAAAATATTTACCCTGGCTATAACAATGGAGCGGCTTGGCGATGCCCTATGGGAAAGGGTCGGGCGCGAGGCTTCAGGTAACCCATTTAACTCCCTGGTGCAGCTTGAATATGAAAACGGGCATCCCCGCAACCCTTTCATCAATGCGGGAGCGCTGGTTGTAACCGATTGCATAATTCAGGACAAGCATAACCCACTGAGCGATTTACTCGATTTTGTGCGCTTGTGTTCGGCCAATCCTGAAATTGATTATGACATGGAAGTGGCATCTTCGGAGAAAAAAACCGGCCACCGCAACGCGGCCCTTGCTAATTTCCTGAAAAGCTACGGCAATATTTACCACGAAGTTGATGAGGTTCTGAATGTTTATTTTCATCAATGTGCGCTGGCTATGTCGTGNNGGTGTTGGCGGAGGCATTGTAGCTGTTATGCCCGGTGAACTATCCGTCGCAGTCTGGTCGCCGGGATTAAACCCTGCAGGCAATTCCCTTGCCGGGATGAAAGCACTGGAACTGTTCACGACCTATACCGCCAAATCTATCTTTTAGCTGAAGTAGGGGATACTGGTGTGTTTTTTATAAAGATTTAAGTTGCATCCTTCCACCTGGAACTTACCCAGTTCAGTTGTTGCTCGGGCGTAAGAAAAGTCCAGGCAACTATTCGGCTTGATTTGTTCCCCTGTCCCATAGGAATGGTTTTCACTTCAGCAGCTTTGGCTTTTTGCAGCAAATCGAGCACACGCTTTAAGTGCGACTGCTTAGCAACAAGACTCGAATACCAGAAACACGAGGTCGAAAACTTTTCGCTTTCGCGAATCATATCACTCAGAAATTTCTCTTCGCCTCCTTTGCACCACAATTCATTATTCTGACCACCAAAATTTAAAGCCGGTTCAGTTACTTTTTCCTGTTTCAGATTGCTCAATTTTCTGAGTGTTCCTGATTGCGCTTCCTCTTTTGAGCTATGAAAAGGCGGATTGCAGATACTAAGATCAAATTGCTCGTCCTTTTGAATCACGCCAAAAAACACATCGCCCGGATTCTTCTGAAACCTAAGCTCTATCTTCCCTTCCAAACCCGGATTTGAATCAACAATTTTTTGCGCCGATTCCAAAGAAAACGTGTCAATATCAGAACCCACAAAAGACCAACCATACGCACTGTTCCCAATCAGCGGATAAACACAATTAGCACCAACACCAATATCGAGGCACTTAATGCTTTCGCCCATCGGAATTTTTCCAAAGTTCTTACTGCCCAGAACATCGGCAATATGATGCAGATAATCTGCCCTTCCGGGAATGGGAGGGCACAGGTAATTGCGTGGAATATCCCAAAAATCAATATTGTAAAAATGCTTCAACAACGCTTTGTTCAGCATTAAAACCGCTTCAGGGTCAGCGAAATCAACAGATTCATCGTTGTAAATATTCATCTTTACAAATTGAGCCAATTCTGGGCAACTTTCAACCAGTTGCTTAAAATCATAGCGCTCGCGATGTTTGTTTCGTGGATGCAGCCTTGCTTTCTCTTTTGGATGTTCCTTCTTTTTTTGAATCATCTTAATAAATGAGGAAATTCGATTTTTTTTGCAAAGATACTGAATTAGAGAAGGAAGGCGGATTTCACAAAAGCCATTTCACTGCCAGTGAAAATAGAGAAGCCTAAACAAAATCTACCTATAATACGCGGTAATAAATTTCAGAATATTACGCTCAACGCGGCTGGTAACATTAGAAATATCGGCACGCTCGAAAGCTGAACCCGTTATGCTTTCATACAGTTCAATATAACGCTCAGACACCTGATTTACAAATAGATCGGTCATTTCTGGAATCTGCTGGCCTTCTTTCCCCTGAAAATTATTCATTATCAGCCATTCGCGTACAAATTCCTTGGAAAGTTGCTTCTGCGCTTCACCGGCAGCCTGACGACGCTCATAGCCTTCGCGGTAAAAATAACGCGATGAGTCAGGAGTATGGATTTCATCAATAAGAAATATCTGATTATCATCTTTACCAAATTCGTACTTGGTATCAACAAGGATCAGGCCCATTTTTTCTGCTATCTCGGTACCGCGCTGAAACAATCTTCGGGTATAGTCCTCCAGTTTCAGGTATTCAGCCTCATCAACAAGTCCCGTTTTCAAAATTTCATCACGGGTAATATCCTCATCGTGGCCAACGCTCGCTTTGGTTGTAGGTGTAATAATAGGTTCAGGAAAACGGTCATTTTCCTTCATGCCTTCGGGCATGGCAATGCCGCAAATGGATCTTTTTCCAGCTTTATATTCGCGCCAGGCATGTCCCGAGAGGTAACCACGGATAACCATTTCAACTTTAAATGGTTCACAAAGCCTGCCAACGGTAACCATTGGATCGGGTGTAGCAATTTTCCAGTTGGGAACTATATCGGCCGTTGCATCAAGAAATTTAGCGGCAATCTGGTTCAAAACCTGTCCTTTGTAAGGAATACCTCTGGGCAGTACCACATCAAATGCCGAAATACGGTCGGTGGTTACCATTATAAGCAGCTCATTCTTAATAAAATAGACATCGCGTACTTTTCCAACATAAAGTTCGGTTTGCCCCGGAAGGCTAAAATTGGTCTTTTCGATTGCGTTCGACATTTTTTTCATTTATAGGTTTGATTAGATTTATGCTTCAAGCCACAGATAACCGTAAGGTGGCAGGGTTAATGGTGCTTCAACAGGTCTGCCGTTGAAAAGGTTCACAAATTCTGTATTGTTGTCATCAATGGCTTTGACAGTAATTTCCCTGTCAGAAAGATTATTCAGCACCAGCACTCTTTGCCCTGGCATTGATCTGAAATATGCCAGCAAGGGTTTCTCGTTTCCTAATCTGGGCGATATTTCGATGGGCGCCCATTGACTGTCACCACGGCCAAAAACCGGCCACTGTGCACGTACTTCTAATTGTACCCTTAATTCTATGTTTACCTTGCTGGTTAATGAATCCGGATTTTTCAATTCCCGGCCAATCTGACGCCAGTCAAGCGGTCCACGAACAAAGTAGCGGGTATCGTCTTTTCCCGTTTCCAGTTTGAAACTTTCGTAAAATGCTTCATCGTTGAGTTTTGCAAATTCATCGCCATAATAGATAATCGGTGTTCCCGGAAGGGTAAGCATTATGCTGTAGGCCAGTGCGATTTTTTGCGGATCACGATCGAGCAATTCCGACAGACGTGCCGAAATACCTTCGCCAACCCTGAAATCCCATCGGGGATCTTTGCAGTAATGCCCATGAATGATTGCCCTATCCTCGGCTGTAACCATTTCGAGGGTAAGCTCATCGTGCAACCTCAGAAACATAAACCACTGATTTTCTCGCGCAATTTCAGGCGTTACAGAGGGATGAAGTATGTTCTGAACCGGAGAAGCATCCTGAACTGCCAGTGACTTAAAAATCATCGGCATAAGCGGAAAATGATAACCGGCATGGCATTCGTCGCCTGAGCCAAAATACTTCACTACTTCATGCGGTGGCTGGCAGGCTTCAGCGAGCAACAGGGTGTTGGGCCGCACGTAATCGAGCACCGCTCTGAAAATTTTAATGACGGTATGTGTTTTCGGCAGGTTTTCGCAATCGGTGCCCTCCTCTTTCCAGATATACGGAATTGCATCGGCCCTGAAACCATCGAGCCCCTGACTTAGCCAAAACAGCAAAATACGGCTGATTTCAACCAGCACCTGAGGATTTTTATAATTTAGATCGGGCTGAAACTCGAAAAAGCGGTGAAAGAAATACCACTCACCATCTTTTTCCCAGTTGCTCGGGCACATTCCTTTGAACAACAGGCGCGTTTCAGTGTATTTATTTGTGTCTTTGTTCCAGATATAGTAATCGCGGTAGGGATTTTCAGGTCCTTTGCGGGATTCAACAAACCAGGGATGCTCTTCGGAAGTATGGTTCATGGCAATATCAAAAATTACCCTGAGGCCATGGGCATGGGCTTCGGAAAGGAAATCGCGGAAAGCCAATTGCTTTACTTCAGCACTTGTATCTTGAGGCAATCCAAGTAAATCGGCCCTTATATTACGGTAATCGCGAATATCGAAACCCGCATCCCGCATCGGGGAATCGAGGATGGGCAACAACCAGATACAGGTAGCGCCCAGCTCTTTCAGGTGATCGAGTTTCCCGATAAGGCCGTCAAATGTTTGGGCAAAAAAATCAACATATAAAGCATAAACCACTGCCTCCTTATACCAACCTTCAGGCTGCGCCCCAAAATTGTTGCTACTTCGGGCAATTTCAAGTTCTGAAAGCAGGTTTTCGAGTAATTCGTTGGACTCCGGTTCTGGATATAGTTCGTGCCAGGCTGTTCTTATTCTTTCCAGTGGGCTGATATTCATCGCTTTGCTTATAAAGTGGCAGAATATGGTTTAAAATGCAAATTTAATTTTTATTAGCCTTTGTCGGTTGCCCCTGATTTGTTTTTTATCTTAGTAAGCGATTTTAAAGTATTTTTCCAGCATTATGAGGCAAATTAACCGGTTATTAAAAACCCGTTGCATGTTGATCACATGCATGTTTTTTATGGGTTTAATGCCGTTAACAGCCCAGTACAATTATTTTGATCTGCCTCTCGGAAAGGATAAATCACGAATCAGTTTTGAGAATTTCGACAACATCATTATAGTAACAACGGTTATAAACGATTCCATTCCGGTAAGGCTTATACTCGACAGTGGCGTGGAAGGTGTGATTATTACCGACATGGATATTGCCGGATTTTTTGCCGATCGTTGTTTGCGCAATTTCAGAATAACAGCACCCGGCACAATCGAAATTCTTGAAGCATGTATTACCAGTCCGGTAAAGATTAAATTCAGGGGACTTCAACCGGCCTTTACCAACCTAATAATGTTGAAGGAAGACTATTTCTCACTCGAAAGTTATATAGGCACAAAAGTTCATGGGCTTATTGGGATCGAGAAGTTCAAAAACCTTATGGTAACAACCAACTATGATAAAAACCAGGTCACTTTTGAAAGACCTTCAACTTATAAAATCCCAAATCGGGCTGAGGTAATCCCAATCATTATTAGCCATGGGAAGCCTTACATGAACAGTCGCATAGAGCTTGACAATGGCACCATAATGGACTTGTGGCTGTTGATTGATTCTGGCGCCAACCATCCACTCCTGATTGAAAACGAAACAATTGATAACTACCAACCCCAAAAGTCGGTTGAAGCTATTATAGGCAAAGGGCTGGCCGGAAATATGAAGGGACGATTCGCGAGGGCCGGCTGGCTTATGCTGGGAAACTATCGGCTCGACAATGTTATTACCTCATTTACTGATGCTTACCTTCCAGAAGGCAACGACCGTAAGCTTGACCGAAACGGAACACTTGGCTCTGGTGCTTTATCACGCTTTAAGGTAACCTTCGACTATTCACGCGAGCGTATGATCCTGAAAAAAGGATCAAAATTCCGCAAACCATTTGAGTATAATATGAGTGGGATGACGGTCAGGTCAAAAGGCGATATGTTTAATGTATTTGAGGTGAGCGATATAATTTCAGGCTCGCCTGCAGATATTGCAGGGATACTGCCAGGAGATATCCTTGTAGGGCTTGATGATCATCTGACTTTCGGAATGACATTGGGCGATATAAACCAAAAACTCAGCACAAAGGAAGGCACAAAGCTTAATTTGCTGATCAGTCGCAACGGAACAACCTTGAGTTTTAAAATTAAACTAAAAAGATTAATATGAGTTTATGGGGCATCAGGCTGATAATAGTTTTTCAATCTCCTACAAAGCAGGGTGATTACAAATCTTCGATGATGTATTAACAGACTTAAGCCTTGATTTTATGAAATTTCTTCACTATATTTGAAGTTCACTTAAAGCTGGTGAGAAACCAGCTTCTACTTTCAAAGTACAATCGCCGGGATTAGAATTTTATCCTGAAAATCTTTTCATTCTCCCATTCCCCGGTAAACTGATTTACGCTGATCTATCTATAAACTTACATTCTCCGACTTGGATACAATTACTGTTGGCAATTAATTGCTTTTTACTAATTCGATTTGAATATTTGTAATTCCGGATCAGAATTCTGTATTAATCAGTAATATTAAATTCCCATGACTATGAAAAAAATCTATCTTATCGTCCTACTTTTTATCGCAGGAAACCTATTGTTTTCGCAGGTTAGTTTTCTTGAAAAAGGAAAGAATTATTCATTTGCGAAAGTTTATCCGAAGGATAAAATGGTCTTTAAAGTGAGAAACTTGCAATTGCTGAATGACACTACGATCGCATTTTATAACATGAATACTTCTGCCGATGGAACGCTTAAGAACTATGAAGTAAATTCAGTTTCAGTAAAACAAGGCTCGTATGCTGCAATTTATGGCGCAAGTGGAGCGCTAATCGGACTTCTTTCGAGCTTGCTAGCAGTAGCGCAGGTAAAAACAGATCCATATCTTGATGATTCCAATGCTGATTATACTCCCATTGTAATTGGGTTTACAGTTGGTTGTGGCGCAATTGGTGCGGTAATCGGCGCATTAAGTCCCAAATGGAAACGCTTGTATATGCCAGAGAAACCCATGTCTGGACGAATTATAGTTAACCCGAATCTGAGTTATAAGTATTACGGAGTTCAACTGGTGTACCACTTTTAAAATGGATAACAATGAAAACTTTCATTCCAGTATTAATTTTGCTTGCATTTTTAACCAGCACAAATACTTTGGCACAATGCAAGTTTAAAACCAAAATTCCGAATGATAAATTTGCAGTTACTGAAACCTGCAATAAGTCAATTGATGTTGCAACCAAATTAAAGCCACTGTTCAGTAAATTTTCCAATGCCGCCAGTAGCTGCATGGCTAAATCAGGACAAAACTTTTACTTCTGCTTCTTCATGACCAGAACTTATGCTTCAAGGTTCGAATTGCTGAGAGATAATTCAATTGATCTCTATTTTATGAACGGTGAAAAAGTAAGCTTGTTTCCATGCGGCGATTTTGCCGGAAAATACATGGGCCTTTCATTGACATATACTATTGGATGTTACTATAATATTGACCGTGAACAATTATCAAAAATTGCCAAAAATCAAATCCAACGTATCGCAATTCATTATTCCGGAGTAAAGGAGCTGAGTGATAGCCAGTCAGAAAGGGATGGCCGTATGTTTGTTGAATTCGAAATCTTTAATTCAAAATTCCAGGACAATTTGTCAGAAGCGGCTAATTGCATTTTAAATAAGTAGAAATTAAAATCCATGTTTTATGTGGAGAAATGTTGTTGTTGCTTTTCTGCTTTTGTTTCCTGTGTTGACATTCAGCCAAAAGACCCGTATTGGGATGACCATGGGGCTGAATTTTGCCTCATGGCAGGGCGATGATGACAAATTTGCTACAGATCTTGGGCAGGGAATGAGTTCTTATAATGGATTCAATGACTTTTCATTTACCGATAAAAGCAGGATAGGGTATAATTTCGGCTTCTTTGTCATGATTCCACTTGATAAATCGTTTTTTCTTCAAACGGAAATAAACTACATCCAGAAAGGAACTAAAATTAGCGGAAGCGGCAAGTTTACAGATAACAGCGGCTGGTTATCCAATACATATTCAGTTAAGGAATGGCTTACCATGCAATCTGACTATATTGACATCAACCTACTGGCCAAATATTACCTGAGCCAAAACGGAGTGCGGGCATTTATTTTGGGAGGACCTGGAATTGCATTGCTGGCTCGTTCAAAAATGAAAGTTAAAGCTGAGGTTGATGGAGAATCTGACGTAGACACGCAGGACTATGATTATTATAAATCAACAGGCCTGAACCTGAACGTTGCTGCAGGATTAGAATTCAACGAATCGCTACATGTTGAACTGCGCTATCAGAATGGCCTTACAGGTATTTTCAAACATGAAGCAGATAATTCCTATTCTATCAGGAACGGCGGAATTATGATAAACTTATGCGTAATTTTCTGAATACTTTAAAACAATCACAAAACCATCATAAATAACTTCTTCATTTTACCATGGCAAGACTGCTTCCCAAGATTGAAGCAGTTTCTTTTTGTACTTTTGAAAACTCTTTCTGCCTTGAGCAGGCTTATTAAATTTTGCAAATTCAACTTTACACCAATGCTTAAAATCAAATTATTCCACACAAATCTAATATCTATAATAATTCTTGTAATCATTTTTCTTAATGTTGCAGGCAATATTAGAGCCCAATCTCCTGATAACTTGCGTGTTGAACCCCCATTCTGGTGGGCCGAAATGCAACATCCGCAAATGCAATTGCTGGTTCATGGAAAAAATATAGCAATGCTGAAAGCTGAAATAAATTACCCGGGAATTACCCTTCAGGAACAAATAAGTGTTGAAAACCCGAATTATCTCTTTCTGAAACTTTTTCTTGATAAAAACCTCAAACCGGGCACGTTTGAAATTATTCTGACTTCAAAAGGAAAAAAAGTACATAGCTATCGTTATGAAATAAAACAACGGCAGCAAGGATCAGCCAATCGCACAGGATTTACCCCGGCTGATGTAATTTACCTGCTTATGCCCGATCGTTTTTCGAATGGCGATATTTCCAACGACAATATGCCGGGCATGATAGAACAGGCCGACCGGACAAATCCTTCGGGCAGGCATGGTGGCGATATCGCCGGTATAAGGAAACACCTTGACTATTTCAACGATCTTGGTGTTACTTCGCTTTGGATCAATCCATTGCTCGAAAACAACAACAAAGCGTACACCTATCATGGATATGCCATCACCGATTTTTATAAAGTTGACCCCCGTTACGGTACAAATGCCGATTATATTGAACTGGTAAAAGAGGCCCACCAAAAAGGGCTAAAAGTAATTATGGATATGGTTTTTAACCATTGTGGCATCAACCATTGGTTTATCAACGATTTACCAATGAAGAACTGGATCCACCAGTTTCCTGAGTTTACCCGTTCTAATTTCAGAGCTGAATCTTTAACTGATATTTATGCTTCAGAATCTGACAGAAGCAGAATGTTGCAGGGATGGTTCGACACCAATATGCCCGACCTCGATCAGCGGAACCCGCTACTCAGTGAATATCTGATCCAAAATAGTATCTGGTGGGTTGAATATGCCGGTCTTGATGGAATCCGCCTCGACACCCAACCCTATCCCTACAAAGAGATGACAGCAGAGTTTACCCGACGGATATTTCTGGAATATCCGAATTTCAATATGGTGGGCGAAGCATGGCTGCAAAAGGAATCAATGACGGCCTACTATCAGAAAGATGCTATTGTTGGAGATGGTTACAATTCGGGAATGCCGGTGGTTACCGACTTTCCTCTATATAACGCGATGACTAAGGCTTTTACCGAAAATGAGGGCTGGTCGGAAGGCATGGCAAGGCTATATTACGTTTTGGCGCAGGATTTTTTATATGCCAATCCTTATTACACCCTGACCTTCCTCGATAATCATGATCTCAACCGCTATTTTAACTCTATTGGCAACGATATTAAAGCCCTGAAAATGGCACTCACTTTTTTGCTTACAACCCGCGGAATCCCTATGATTTATTATGGAACCGAGTTGCTGATGGATGGACAGGAACACAAAGGACATGGCGAAATCCGGAAAGATTTTCCGGGTGGTTGGCCCGGCGATTCAGTGAATGCTTTTTCCCGACAGGGACGAAACAATGAGCAGAATGAAATTTTTGATTATCTGCAGAAGCTATTGAAATGGCGCAAAGGAAATCTTGCAGTTTCGGAAGGGAAACTCAAACACTTTATCCCCGAAGATGGCATTTATGTTTATTTCAGAACAGCCGGTGAGCAAACGGTAATGGTTGTAATTAACCGAAATGAACAAGCAAAGGCCGTGAAAATGGATCGTTTCAAAGAATGTACCAATGGATATACTTCCGTTCTTGATGTACTTTATGGACGAATTTTAACCATCAGCAGCGAGTTAAATATCCCGGCAAGGACTGCGGGAATTTATGAACTGAAAAAATAAAAGCCGCAACATTAGCTCATATTTCTGAACTACAGGCCGAACTTGTCAAACTTATTTTCATTGATACCCAAACCCAGAAAAAAACGCAGGAAGATCGCTACAATCCGCCTTTACCTGATAGCCGGATTGTTGCTGATTTTAGCCATCATGACCGGCCCGGCTGCATACCGGTATGCTTTAGCTTTTTACCGGTCAGGATTCTCATTTTCAGCCGCCGAACAATACCATAACCTGAAAAATTTCGGGGTACCAATCCCCGGCGGATACAAAGTGCATGGCATTGACGTTTCGCACCATCAGGGCAGGATTGACTGGGAAGAGGTAGATACAATGAACGTGAATGGAATCTATATCAGTTTTGCTTTTTTAAAGGCGACAGAAGGAATCACAAGACAGGACAAACAATTTGAACGAAACTGGAAAAAAACCAAAGAAGCCGGAATTCTGCGGGGTGCTTACCATTTCTTTCACCCCAGCCGCGATGCTGCAAAACAAGCCGAAAATTTCATTGCTGAAGTAAAACTAGAGCCGGGCGATCTGCCTCCCGTACTTGATATTGAAGTAAGCAACAGAAGATCAAAAAAAGAAATAGTGGAAGGCGCCCTTGAATGGTGCCGGCACATTGAAGATCATTACAAGGTAAAGCCAATAATCTATACAAGTCCGGGTTTTTATAATAAATACCTGGCCGATGATTTTGAAGACTACCCCTTGTGGATTGCCCATTTCTACAAGGAGACACCACGCATCTCGCACCGGAAATGGCATTTCTGGCAACATACCGACAAAGCAAAAATAAACGGCATCAAAGGTGAAGTCGATTTGAATGTTTACACCGGGAGCCTCACAAAACTGCAGAGAATGTGCCTTGAATAGTTAACAGTTAAAAATGAATAACTAAAAACTAATAGTGACCCGCAAATCCATTCAGTTCCTTGCTCTGAGCACTTAGCCCTGTGCCTTGCGCCATCAGCTAAAAGCCATTTTAAGTTGCTCCAATGCCTTTACCAATGTTGCCCGTGGACAGGCAAGATTTATCCGCATATAACCTTCACCGCCAGGACCAAACTGCACGCCTTCATTCAGGCCAAGTCCGGCTTTTTCAATTACAAATTCCTTCAATTCTTTGCTATTCATGCCTGTTTTACTAAAATCGAGCCAGGCCATGTAAGTGGCCTCTGGGCGAATAACTTTAATCTGCGGAAGATATTTCTCAGCAAAATCAATTAGTGTAGTAATATTTCCATCCAGGTAATCAAGCAGTTGCTCCAACCATTCATCCCCATAAGTGTATGCAGCTTCAGATGCAACATTTCCAAAAACATTTCCCAATTCAATATGCAGTGCATCCAATACTTTCCGAAACTTTTTCATCAGCAAAGGATTACTTATAATTACCGATGCAGTAGCCATTCCTGCAATATTGAATGTTTTGCTTGGCGCAACCATTGTAATAGTTTGTGCATCAATTTCAGGAGAGAGTGAAGCCAATACTGTATGTTTATAGCCACGGTTAACGAGATCGCAATGTATTTCATCTGAAACAATCATCACATTGTATTTGATGCAAATGGCAGCCATTTTCTTAAGTTCTTCTGCCATCCAGGCATTACCAGCCGGATTGTGGGGATTGCTTAAAATAAGCATGCTGGCTCCATCGCGACAAAGCCGTTCAAGATTTTCGTAATCCATCCGGTAGCGGCCATTTTCCATAATCAACTGATTGGAAACCAGTTTTCTGCCATGCTTTTTAACCGCATCGAAAAACGGAAAATAAACCGGTGGCTGTATGATAATTTTATCGCGCCGCTTGCTGAATGCGAGCACGGCCATATTTACAGCCGGCACAATGCCCGGTGAAAAAGCAATCCATTCCTTTCGTATTTCCCAATTGTGGCGACGTTTCAGCCAATCAATCAACGAAGTAAAATATGATTCAGGCCTTATAGAATAACCGAGTATTTCATGGTTGGCCCTTTTGCGGATGGCGTTCATGATAAAATCAGGAGTACGGAAATCCATATCGGCAACCCACATGGGAATTACATCATCTTTACTAAAGAAGAGTTGCCTAAGATCGTATTTAACAGAAGCTGTGTTGCTACGCTCAATAAGTTCGTCAAAATTGTAATATTTTTTTTTTAACATTGCTGAAGTGGTAAAATAGATTCTGTATGATGAAATAATAAGAGGCGAAGTTATGGAATCAAATAAATATAGAGGCAATTTGAGTTTAATAATCTCTGAAGCAGGTTTATTATGGCTTAAATTTGCCTGCCCAACCGCAATAATTCAGGAAACTAATTCAATAATAATAAAGCCAGGTCAAAGAAATGACCTCAATAGGCCATTTTGATTCTTGCAGCCATCTTTGTAAAGCAAGCAAAGCACAATTTAGATCGCTTGAAAAATCAGAATTTCTATCGAAGCGCTGACCTCAGGTGCTCAATTTCATTAATCCTTTTGCTTTCGCCTGTCATAGAATATAGATAGGACAACAATTCGAGTAGTTTATCGAGAATCGTTTTTGAAGATACCGGTCTGAATATCTTGTCATCAGAAGGTATTTTTAGTTTTTTCAGCAGGGCTGAAATTTCATTTCGGGTAAACACCCCTCCCCTGTTTTCTGGATTAATATAGAACATTACTCTAGCAGAGTTATCAGGCACTGCACCCGGGGCATCAAGCCAGGCCATAACGTACCGTTCACCGGGAAGAATAACCCCATGCACCGGTAAATCGAGGCTTTGGGCCAAAATAGTATAAAGCACTCCAATAGAGAATGAATAGCCCATTCTCGATTCAAGCATATTGTTCAGGAATAGATAGCGGGGTTCAGAAACCTGCCTTGTTGGCAACTGCATCCTATGAAGGTCAAAAATGATATGATTCAGCACTTTAACCTTCTCCAGTGCTGTTAAATTATCGTTGAGTTCGAGCCAGATATCACGCTTAATAAGTTCAATCTGTTTCCTTATTACATCCTGATCAACATTCTGATACTGATACCGTGTAAAGATCAGGAAAGCGTCAAGCAGATCGGAGCTACCATAATGAGCCCAGCTTGTAAGGTCGAGAAAAACCTGATCGTACTGTATATTATGAATAATATCCTCAATCCGTTGCTGGATTGAATTATCAAAAGTGTTCTCCCAGGCTGTTTCCAGCAGAGGGACAGCAGAGGAACCATATGCAAAAATCTGCTCGCGCACTTTAACAAAAGAACCGTGGTCAGGCTCATCGAGCAAACTGATAAGAGCCTCAAGCTGGGGATCAAATTCATGGGTAGAATCCATAGAGCAAAGTTACAATACAAAAAGTGCAATTTCCCCTATAGCGTACAGAGTATTTATCAACACCCTGTTGTTGAATAAATTATAACCTTAAAAGTCCGCCTGGCAATGGCTGAACCTATGGCTATGGCAGGCTTACAAGCTTATCAATTACATTCACAATAAGCTTATCAATTACCGGATGATAATCTTTGCTGAACTTTTTTTCCACCCTATTGGCGATAATGGCGCATAGGGTAAGTGTATTGTGACCGAGCATAAGACCAAGTCCGTAAAGAGCTGAAGTCTCCATTTCGAAATTGAGTATTTTCTGGCCTTTAAAATCAAATCCGGCAATAGCCTGGTTAAGATCAGGATGCGTGGTTTCTAATCTAAGAATCCTGCCTTGTGGACCGTAAAAACCCGGTGAAGTAGCTGTCATTCCATGTAAAAAGCCTTCACCAACATGCCTGAGTAATTCAGGAGAACAGGCTACTGCATAAGGACGAGGGAAATGAGGATGCCATGATGTTTGTTCAATAAATGCATCCGTAATTTCAGCATCAATCACTTCAGGCAATTTCTTATAGTAATAAAGCATTCCATCGAGGCCTATTCCATGTGTGGATGCAACCACAGAATCAACAGGAACGCCTGCCTGCAGGGCACCTGAAGTTCCCAGGCGGATAATATTCAGTGCGGTATGACCTGATTTTTTCTCTCTTCTACCAAGGTCAATATTTACTAAGGCATCAAGTTCGTTAAGAACAATATCAATATTATCTGTTCCCATTCCGGTGGAGAGCACTGTAATTCTCTTTTCACCGACATAACCAGTGTGGGTAATAATTTCGCGGTTCTGGCGGGTTAATTCGATCCTGTCGAAATGCTTCGAGACATTCGCAACACGGCCGGGATCACCGACAACAATAATATCACCGGCCAGCTCGTCAGGTTGAAGTTTAAGATGGTAAACGCTCCCGTCGGGGTTAAGTATAAGTTCCGATTCTCCAATGCGCGACATAATCCAGTCTTTGTTGATTACTAATTCAGCTATGCTTTATGAAATAAGCAAAACAAAGGTAAGGATTAAACCATGAGTAACACACAATAATTAAACTGGTTTTTCATATAAGATTCCAGATTGGAAAGTAAAAGGTGGAAGGTTGGAATGGTGGAATATTGGAATATTGGGAAATTCCTAAGAAGAATTAAATTTCTAATGTCTAATGCCTAATTCCCAAAGTCTCATTGAATAATGAATGCCGGGGTTAATCCGTATATATCAGCGCTCGAAGATCCCTGCCTGCTTGTTTGCACAAGCAGACAGGCGGGCGTGTAATCCGCGTTCTATAAAGAGAGGGAGCGATGGTTCGACTAGAGGTCACCACATGAAGAGCGAAAAAGCGTTCTGATTTATTCGTTATTATCTATTCATTATTCATGTGGGCACTCCTTTCTCCTTACTCCCTACTCATTTCTGACCTTGAGTTTCTCAATACAAGGGAAAAACAAGCTACTATAAACTCACCGGATTAAGAAACTAAGTCTTAAAGATATCCTGTTGTAATTGGTGTAAACCCTTTTCTCGTAGGAATACCAATTATACTGAGTTTCATTGTTGGATAATTCCTGGTATTGGTATCCGATTCCAATTAAAACAGCATTGGAAGAACCAACCGGAATAAGCAGTCCGACTTCGGGATTAACAAGCACACCACCATACCGCTGACCATACTGGGTGTAAAAATCCGAATTGTTTTTACTTTTTGAAAGCGGAAAACTATACCCAGCCTTGAAGGATACAAATGGAGTGACTACATCCTGGTGGAAAAAGTATTTAATATCAGCAAAAACAGGCATAACGCCCCATTCGTAGAATTCATATCCCAGGCCTATTCCGGTAAAAACCCGCTGGCCGAATTGCCAACCGTTAACCGTAGTAAGTGATGCAAAAGGATGGTAACCATTGGCTCCCTCTCCAAACATCAAACCGATCGAACTGAGATTGTAATATCCTGATTGTTTCAGGACTGAGGTTTGTGCATTTGAAATAACACCAACACTATCAACATCCTGAATGTTATACAGCCAGATTCCACAATCGTTTGAGATTTTTATTACACCCAGACTATCGTTCTGAATTACGTTGCCGATAATTACCGAACCTGATTTCAGATAAACCGCATCCCTGTTTTTGTGCTGTGCATCAGCATCTTTTGACAAAACCAAACTTATAAGTAGCACCAGTATCACCGAAAGTGGAAAACCGGATTTTTTTAGATCAGTTATTATCATCATGATTATGGCAGTGTTACAGGAATCTGGCTGATCAGTGTTATATTGGTTAGATCAGAATAGTCATATTGATAAATGCCATCTGCCCCTATCAGCATCAGCAAACCGTTGACCGGAATTACATCATAGGTTTTAATATCTGGAAAATGGGCAATTTGGTTCATGTGAATATTCATAGGATCGGTAGCATCGTAGATTTTAAGGCCGGCATCCCCATCGCAGATAAAAAGTATATGATTATCAATTCCCAGTCCATGCGGATTAAACAGTGGGTATGATTTTACAAGAAAAGGATTCGTAAGTGATGAAATATCAACAACATCCAACTGATTGGTAAAACCATTGCATTGGGTTCCTGAGCGCAGGGTTACATAAGCAAGGTTACCTTCAACCACTACCGGGTCGCAGGAATTAATATGAGTGAATACCGAAACAAAAGTTGGGGTTGCTGGTGAATTAAGATCATAAACCATCATTCCTGTAGTTGTTCCCAGAAACAATTTATTGTTGTAAGGAAAAATGGTTTCGACCTGACGATCGAGTTGAACCTCCTGCCCAGTGGAAATTCCAGGAGTTGTAGCTATATTGAAAACCTTCAACACATTGTTGTGAACAGCATACATATAATCGCTGTTAATGGTAAACCGCGCCATTGAACCACTGATTCCAGTTGCAGAAGGGCCTATGCTCACTTCGTTTGAACCGATAGCAGGCACTCCCAGCCCGTCGAATTCGAGGTACTGATTTCTGTACCCTGTCCCCTGGTCAACAACTTCGGTAACTTCTTTGGTTTCCCAGCCAACAACAACACCCTTTGCAAAATCAAGTCCGTAAACCGGAAATGTATAATCGAGCGGAGGCAGCACATTGGGGAATGCATCTGCAACCCTGTCAATTTCAACCGGGTTGGCCGGATTGCTGATGTCAATTGCTACAAGGTCAATATAGCTATCGGCATAAAGCACATTGTTGCGGATGGCGATATCCACGTTTCCCGGAATTTCAATAAAATTGATGATTACGGGTGAAGCCGGATTGCTGTTGTCAACCACGTGAACACCTTCGTTAAACTCATTGATAAAAAGGTAGTTATCCTTAAAGTATATTTTCCCAGGATTTTGTAACGAACGGGCCGAAGTGCTTTTAACCGCCGATCTGAACTCATCGAAACCCATGTAAACCGGCACGTTGGCCTTATAGGAAATCTCTTCATAGGTCTTGTCCTGGCATCCCGAAAATATCATCAACGAAAGTATGATGAAGGAAAATCCAAACAGGTGGTGAAAATGTGTTTTCATGGCTATTTAATTTATTCTGTATAAAAAAATCAGTTGAAAAAAAATACAATTATAAATGCATTTCAAAATCAGGCAACTATTTATAAGTGAAAACGCAAACCAAGCTGCAAAGAGGGCCAGACCATTTGTGCACTTCGTATATTATACGGTTGTGAAGCATTCAGGAAAAACACCTGCGCTCCGGCCTGACCGTAAAAACCAAGCTGTTTTACTACATCAACCTCTGCGCCCATTCCCGTGATAGATGAAACCTGTATACCCCTCACCGGAAAACTGACCGTTTCGGTTGATGATAGTGTGTTTTTCTTATAGATGTTTGTTGTTCTGCTGCTTGAAACCCCTTTTTCAAAAACCACTGACTGCATGGCATAAATACCCAATGATTTGCGTTTAAGGATCTCGAAACGAATGCCAACCGGAACACCCAGATAATTTAGCACACTTTTATATTCTCTGTAAGCGGCATTAATTTCGGAGGCACGAATTACGGTACCCAGCCTTGAATAAACCAATCCGGTTTCAAGGTTCCAACGTTTGCTTATGTTGCGGCTTATTGAAAGGCCAAATACCAGCGGAGCAGCATGTGTAGTACTCTCAATATCTTCAAAATAGGCAGTTTCTTCTGCTACTTCCGATGAAAAATCATCCTGCATGTACCTTGAGTTCCCTTTAGCCAATGCCGAATTATTATCGGAAATGGATACAGAGGAACTTGCACCAAAACCCAGGGCCAAGTCCCAGGAACCCTTATGTATTGGCTTTGATATTGGAGTTGTTTCAATCTTAATAACATCGGCAGGCCCGGTAATGTCAGACTTAACCGGGTTCTCTGCCAATGATTCAGGCGGGTTGGTTGGTGTGGTTGCCTGGTGAGAATTTTCGGTAATTTCAATATTTTCAGTAACCAGAACATCTTTTAAATCTTCAATCAGTTGATCTTTTTCCTGTTTGATTTTTGCCTGCTTTTGGGCAATCAAAGCGTCAGGCTTTGACTCCTTGGACTTAGATCCAAATCCCATACTTGCAGATGCTGATGTTTGTTCTTGATTGTTATTTCTTGCTGACGACTGATCATCAGGAAAAACAGCCTGAACTTGAGTGGCTTGATTTTCAACAGCAGGTGTAGATATATCTTTCTTAGCCACCCGGGTTGTTTGCTGTGAATCCTTGTTGTTGTTTGTCAACATAAACAAAGCAGGAATTCCGGCAAGTAACAGAATTGTTGCCGCTACAGCCATATAGCGGAATACCACCATTCGCTTCCGGCGGCGGATTCCGGCTTCAATGGCTGTCCATAGCCCGGCAGAAGGCTCTGCTTCAAAGCTACTTAGCCCATTTTTGGCCAAATCTTTAATTTTATCCTCTTTACTCTGCATTATTGATTCTATTCGTTTGATGACAGGCGTTTTTGCAACCAGGCCCTTGCCCGTGCATATTGAGATTTTGAAGTTCCTTCACTTATATTGAGCAGCTTCCCTATTTCTTTGTGTGGAACCTCTTCAATCGCAAAAAGGTTAAAAACAGCTCTGAACCCAGGAGGCATTTCCTGAATATGCTTCATCAGGACACTACTATCAATCTCTTGAGAAACCTGTTCTTCATCATTGCTCATATCAAGCGATGGATTCAGTTCGACACTATAGCGCAACACATCATTTTTTCTGAGTATTTCGAGCGAAGTGTTGATCATAATCCTGCGCACCCAACCCTCGAAAGAACCTTTAAACTTATAGCTTCCCAACTTCATAAATACACGGATAAAACCTTCCTGAAGAAAGTCTTCAGCCATGTTGTAGTCCGAAGCATAACGAAGACATACCCCGAACATTTTCCGGGAATACAAATCGTACAAGCGCTTCTGAGCATGCACATTACCATCAAGGCAATCCTTCAGGAGTTGCTTTTCATCCATCAGTACTTCAGAAGTGCTTTAGAGTCCGGATCAAATTTAAGATGCATCATTGGATATAAGGTTGCATTGCAATATTAGTAAATATAGGTGGAATGTTGAGAAATTGAACGGGTGGAATGTTGGATTGCTGGCCCTTCGACAACTGCCTGCCTGTTTGACAACATTCAGACAGGCTCAGGGTAAAAATGTTGGAATAATGGGAAAATAGCTGAGTGTTCCTTTTACTTTTTACTTTAGACTTTGAGCTTTATTAGGAGTTAATGTCAATAAGGCTGCGGAATCTACCTGATAAAACATCAAAGCACCCGACTGAACTCAATAAAGACCTAAATTTGCAGCAATTTTAAATGAACCACGTATTGGTATTTTTTCCTTTAAAGGACATCTATATTCAAACTACTATGAATGCTGAAATAATTACGATAGGTGACGAACTGCTGATTGGACAGGTGATAGATACTAACTCAGCCTGGATAGCTGAACAATTAAACCTTTGCGGAATTAAAGTTGTTCAGATTACCAGTATTCCTGATAACCATCTGAGAATAATTACGACACTCACAGAAGCCTCAACCCGTGCTGATTTGATTCTGATGACCGGTGGACTTGGCCCAACCCGTGATGATATTACAAAAACCAGTCTGTGCGAGTATTTTGGGACCAAACTGGTTTTCAACCAGGAAGCATTTGAAAATATAGAGCGGATTTTCAGAATAAGAAGTTATAACATCACTCCGCTAAACCGAGCCCAGGCCGAAATACCCGAGTCATGCACTCCTCTGTTGAATATAAATGGAACAGCGCCAGGTATGTGGTTCGAAAAAGATAATAAGATTTACATTTCAATGCCGGGTGTACCTTTCGAGATGAAAGCGCTGATGACCGATCAGATTATTCCCAGGCTGCAGAACCTGAGCCATATCTCCATAGTGCACAAGACCATTCTTACACACGGTGTGGGCGAATCATTTCTGGCTGCTAAAATAGAAGAATGGGAAACCTCCCTACCTGACTTTATTAAACTTGCTTACCTTCCCCAACCGGGCATTGTCAGATTAAGACTCACAGCAACGGGCAACGATCGTGAACTGTTGGAGGAAACGATAGATGACCGCACTAAAGAGCTTTACAATTTGGTGCCTGATCTGATCTTTGGTGAAGGAGAAGATACTCTAGAACTGGTTACCGGCAGTCTTCTGAAAAAACATGGCTTTACGCTGGCTACTGCAGAAAGCTGCACCGGAGGCTATATAGCCCATCTTATTACCGGCATTGCAGGAAGTTCGGCTTACTTTAAAGGATCTGTAGTTGCCTATTCTAACGAAATAAAAGAAAATGTGCTTGGTGTATCACCGGCAACAATTGCCAAAAGCGGAGCCGTAAGTGAAGAAACTGTTTTTGAAATGGCTGCAGGACTGATTAAACAATTTAACGTAAACTGTGCCATTGCTGTGTCGGGAATAGCAGGCCCAGATGGAGGAACAGAGGACAAACCGGTTGGCACTACCTGGATATGTGTTCTGAGTCCGAAAGGAGCCATAACCCGCAAATTTACTTTTGGCGAACACCGTGGCCGAAATATTCGCAGAGCAGCCCTTGCTGCTTTGGATTTATTGAGGAAGCAACTGAAATAGAGTTGGAAGATAATTTCCAAGTATTGAATTCCTGTTCTTCAAAAACGAATCAGGGATGCATTGCGCCAATAAACTGAGAAGCATTATTATCTATAATGGTCATATCAGCTGTGTCAATAAATCCGTCCCCGTTTACATCCTGATACAAATAACCACTCAGAAAAATCCGTGATGCATTGTCAACAGGTGTCATATCTCCGGTATCAATAATACCATCCTGCGACACATCACCACCATAGATTGTCCACCATCCATCCGCAGTTATAGCCATATTATTGCCAAAGGCTTTTGTATTGACATTGAAGTTATATGTTATAGCCGCACCATAAAATGAAACAGGCTCAGCACTCACGGTTTCAATACTATTCCGGTGCCTAATAACAATATAATAACTTTCGTTATAAATGGCTGGGATAATGATGTTTGCTGAACCATCAATAAGTAAATCTACATCTGAAACTGCAAATATTACTTCCTCATAATTATTACCATTGTGCAGTGCTACACTAATTCTATCAGCAACATTTTCGTCCCATCGAGGTAACCCTGACTCATCTTTAGCAGTGCGCATTGTACCTGATTCATTGTACAATCCCTGAAGCAATAATGAAAGGTTTAGATTTTTTTCTGCCGCGCTTTCTTGTGTAACTGTAACAACAACAGGCAGTAAATCAGATGCTGTTACTGTTATTTCTGCAATCCTGTTAAACAAGCTTAAATTCTCTTGAAAGCTGGCAGTTATTATTCCATTTCCTGAGCCTGAAAAAGTTACCGCACACCAAGATTGATTGCTTTCTGCAGTCCAATCAATATTGGATGTTACATCAAATTCGGTTATGCCAGAATTAGAAGGCACAATGATATTTGAAGGTGTAACAGCAAGTAATGGAATTTGTGGTTCAATTACAACCATAACACCTTCCGAGACAGTTTCAAGTCCGGTATCGTCGTACGCAATAGCTGTAAGTAAGTAATTCCCTTCAGGAGTTGAAGTCCAGGTAATTGTGTAAGGAGGAATATTATCCTCACCAATCAATGAACCATCATAGTAGAACTCAACATTTGTGATGATTCCATCTGTATCTGTAGCATCAGCTACAATGGAAATATCTGATCCGGCAACAAAAACAGCATTATTCGCCGGATAAGTAATAGCTATTTGCGGAGCTTGAGCAACACCTGAAATAAAAACTGGCGAAGAAATAGCTTCATCCCCATCGGCTTGTGTAATTTTTGTATAAAAGTAGTCGGCATCAGCACAAGCAAGAGTTGTAATAATTTCAGGATGTGTGATTCCAGGTGCCCAGGATTGAATTAAAACTCCATTCTTAAATAGGTCTACATTAGTTATGATCTCATTATCACTATCAAAAGCTTCTATAACTGTTTCCCATGTTCCGCCAGGGATTGTGGAACCCATTTCGTTGTTGTTAATTTGGAAAGATACCACCAGGTTATTATCGAGTGTTGAAAAGAATCTTCGGGCCATAATAGCATTGAAAATATCAGTACGGGTTTTTGCCTGGGCCAGAACACCCATCCTGAAAGGAGTGGCCGTTCCCCAGGTAGCGGTGTGATTATCATCACCACCGGCAGCGCCTATCTTCCATTGCCGGATAAGAGCTTCATCAAAATATCCTTTATTACCATCATTGCCGTAAAATCCATCATTGTAATAATATTTGCTAAATCCATCGTGGTCGTTCCAGAGTTCGATGCCAACAAACTTTTCGGATGGTGGATCGGTAAAATGATCAAACTCATTAAAAGCAAATACATCCCAGCCCGGATGATTGAAAAATGCAGCACCGTTCCGGACATTTAACCAATTGAGCAACCCGTTGAAAGTATTTGTTGGTGAAGTATTTGAACAATAATCATCGGTATTGACAATAGTAACATGCCCGTAACT
Organism: Bacteroidales bacterium UBA5537; assembly: GCA_002426025.1. Lineage (GTDB taxonomy): Bacteria > Bacteroidota > Bacteroidia > Bacteroidales > Lentimicrobiaceae > Lentimicrobium. Next base: position 82,295 of record DINP01000116.1, read on the forward strand.
GAAATAAGTTGTCCATTCAAAGCCATAGAAAGCAGCAAAAATATTGTCTTCATTATACAAATTTGCGGTTGTCTTAATCAACAACCATTCGGCTGCATTCATAAGATTAGCGTGATCAGAGAGTCCGAAAAAATCAAGTTGTGCAACATTTTTTGCGTAATCATAAGCTTCGTCAGGCGTACCCTGTCCATCAGAAACATTAGAATGATTATGAAGGCTGCCATAGTAAACATTGAAACCATTAACAACAGGCTGAGAATAACCCTTTGTCATAATAATGAAGATCAATGATAGCAAGGCAATCAAAATTATTTTTATCCTCATAAAATTGAGTTTTTAGATTATTTTTTATTTCATCAGACCTCACCTGAATGGTCCTGGTTTAATCTATTATTCATGGAAAAACTATAGTTAAAATACTCTGTTAAAATAACCTGTGTACTTAAACAAATTTGTAAAGAGCAGTCAAGAGAGAAAGTTTCAAACAGTGCAGGTCGGGTTGGAACAAAAAGAAAGAGTAGGGTTCAATAGTGAAACAAAGATCATCGAAACTTTTGCACCCCTAAAGATACAATCAAAACGATCAGGAATCAAATATATAAGGGGAATATAACTTACCGGGATGATAATCAGTTAACAGAATATCTCCTGAATGAAGCCAAAATAATGAAAACCATATCTCTGTTTTTTTGATCAGTTAATTTCTGCTTACTTTGCAATGTCAAAATCAAATTCCAAACTCAATCCACAACTCCATGAGTTCAATTCTATTAGCAGGTGTAATTATTGTAAACCTGGCCTTAGTTTCCTATTCGGTTGCAATTATTACCGAACAACGCAAAAAAATTGTTTCAACGTTTGTCCTGACATTCCTGACTATTGGTGTAATACTGGATATTACAGCAACTATCTGTATGATAATAGGTTCTGAAAATTCATTTATTACCTTTCATGGTGTAATTGGTTATCTTGCTCTTGGAGTAATGCTGATTGATGCCATTTTGCTCTGGAAAGCATGGCTGGTAAATAAAACAACAAGCCCGGTTAGCAAATCATTGCACCTCTATTCGCGTTATGCATACAGTTGGTGGGTAATCGCTTACGTTACCGGTGCATTAATTGTTGCATTAGGATAGAATTACCACAACTAAATATCTGCTGTTTATCAGTGAAAGTTTTTAATTTTTCTTAATAATTGGTCATTTATTAAAATGCCCACGGAATATTTTTGCACTTTTGCAATCAAGCATTTTCAGGAAGAATCAAATTATCAATCACAAAAACCAACAAAATGATCAAAAAATTAAAACTCTTTGTTCTCAGTATCGGATTGGTATCAGGACTATCTGCCCAGGTACTTGTCAGCACTGACCCTATGCCAAAAAATGCAATACTGGAAGAATTTACCGGTATTCACTGTCAGTATTGTCCAGATGGACACGCTATTGCTCAGTCAATTCTTGATGCAAACCCCGGAAGGGCTTTCGTAATTGCTCTGCATCAGGGTTCTTTCGCTACACCATCAACCGGTGAGCCTGATTACCGCACCATTTTTGGCGATGCAATAGCCGGGCAAACCGGTTTAACCGGATATCCTTCAGGAACCGTTAACCGCCATGTTTTTACCGGATCAAATACAGCATTAAGCCGCAGTGCATGGGCGGCGTCATGCGATCAGGTTATGCAGGAAATTTCCCCGGTTAATATTGGCATCAGTTCTGAATATGAAGCATCAACGAGGTTGCTTACCGTTCAGGTCGAACTCTATTACACTTCTGATGCACCCACATCAAGCAATTTCATCAATATCGCCCTGATTCAGGATAGCATATATGGACCACAAACCAACGGCGGTGCAGGAAACAACTACCGTCACATGCATATGTTACGCTATATGATAACCGGACAATGGGGTGACGAAGTTACCACAACCACTTCAGGTTCGTTGGTAAACCGAACTTACACTTATACTGTCCCTGCTGATTATTTGGGAGTTCCTGCTGTTGTCGAAAACATGAAAGTAGTTGCCTTTGTCACCCGTGATCATCAGGAAATATATACTGGTGATGAAGTAGATGCAATTGGTGGAACCAACCTTTTCATAGGCAATCTGACATCTGAAGAATCCTACATTAAAAGCAGTGAAGCAGGTAACGAAAATACTTTCACAATTGAAGCAAACAGCAATATCGAAGGCACAGAATCATTTGAATTCAGTCTTGAAGCTGAAAATGCACCAGAAGACTGGACGGCTTCTTTCTTTGTTGATGGCAATGAATATACTGGTCCTGCTGTAATCGATATCACAAAAGGGACACCAAAAACCATCAGTATTGTTGTTGGTGCCGGCACAACTGCTGCATTTCCCGGTTATGTGCTGCGAATGAGATCTGTCAACAATCCTTCAGCTCCCGAGAAAATGTTCAGGGTTATGGTAATTGCAGGAGTGACGGATTTGGTTGTGAATGGCACCGGTGGACCGGAATCAGTTACCCATCAGGCGGTTTACACTGATGGACTCGCTGCATCTGGTATTACTTCCTATGCAGTTACCAATGCNNCGGCCATAATATCTTTATCGGCGGTCAGGACATAGGTTGGGATATTATGAGCGGTGCCGATGGATCGAATGGAACCCCGGTTACCCAAAACTTCTATACAAACTATCTGAATGCCTTATATGTTGGGGATGGATCAACAGCAAACAATAAGCTAAATGCAAATGTTACTGATCCGGTATTTGGCGCTGTGGCACAGAGCAATGTAGTTGATGTTTATGCTGGCAATATGTACCCTGAGGAAATAAATGCAGGACCCGGTGCTGATATTATTTTTAATTATACCACTACTGCCAAACATGCTGCTATAAAATATGAAGCTCTAAACTACCGTTCAATCTACTTCGGAATTGGCCTTGAGATGGTAAGTAATGTTGATGTCCGAAATGAAATTATTGCACTCAGCCGCGAATGGCTTGCTGCCGAAATGACCGGTGTAGAATATACCGAAGCAATGAATACCCTGATGAATGGACAGAACTATCCAAACCCAGCCAGAGAATACACCTGGCTAAAAGTTTCGGAAGAGGCTGCCGGAGGAATGATAGAGGTTTATAACCTCAATGGCAATCTGGTTAAACAACAAAAACTCGGTGATAACATTCTCAACCGGATTGATCTGAGTAATCTGCCTTCAGGAATGTATTCTTACAGAATTATTGCTGGTAATAAAGTATCGGAAGCACGCAAACTTACTGTTGTAAGATAGTATTGGCTTCCAAAACAAAAAAACAGGGTAGACTGAAAAGTCACCCTGTTTTTTTTTCCAGATTTATCTCAGAATAATCCGAATTTAAACGACAATTCGCCCGAAAAACCATTCAGAAGATCAGATTTAAAATCGGAAGGTTGTAATGAAGTGGTAAATCGGTAGCTTCCACCCATAGCCAGCCGCATCCAGCGGGCAACATTCACTTCAACCTGAATACCAGGCTCCGCGATCAGATAAGCTTCCGCATTTTCAACCCATATATCGTTGTAGTTATATGGATCATTCCATCGGGTCCATGAACTTCTTGCGACCCCTCCGGCTCCGAGCAAAACAGGTAAAGCAATATGCACCGGGGATTTCGGAAGGATAATAGGTTCAATCAAAATTCCTCCATAACCGCCTGTATAATTATAACTCTTATTTGAACCGGAAATTATTTTATAGGGTTCGGTGAAAAATCCTTTACCGGAAAAGCCAATCGCGAGACCATGATTGGCAATCAAGGCCACGCTGCCCCCAGCTATCAATCCATCATATCCATCAATACGGGTGTAACCGGTATTCATCCCAAAGTAAAAACCCACCTTCCGACCAGGGCCGGTAAGGGTTTGAATACCATCATTATAGTATCTGTTTTGCGGTTTTTCCTTACGAACTTTGTTTTTCTGGTTGCTAAAAAGCCTCAGGGTGTCCTGACTAAAAACGGGTCCGGAAAGAAGGGTTGCTATAATAAGCAAAACGAAGCTTATTCTTTTCATTTTCAGTTTGTTTATTTGGTTAGGAAAGTGTTGAATTTTCAGAAATTAAAATATGTATCTCGCCCCGAAGGCAATAACCGGCAAGTGAATACACGGAAAACGTTTGTCGAAAAATTCGAAGTAGGGTTTGCATTCGATACTGACAGCGAGCGGGAAGCGTGGCATCTGGTATTCGAGTGAAGCAAAAGCATCAAAACCAAGCTGAACGGTGTGGTAACGTTCGTAATAATAGGTATAATTGCTGAAATCATTATGTAAGCGATAACGTTTTGCCATACCGGCATGAACGCCCACGCCATAAATGAACATCATATTCAAATCATCAAAAAGAAGAGCCGGGCGGTGTTTTTCGATCAGGAAAGTGAGCACTGTGCCTTTGTTTTGCGCCAGCAACATAAATTCACTACTCATATCAGCAGCCAGAAAGCGGCGGTAGCTAATACCATTGGCCGCGCCCAAACGTAGGCCGACTGCTTGTCCGTAATTCTGACAAAATGCAGTAGTTATCATCAAAAGAGAAACAAACAGAAGCGTAATTGATTTTTTCACTACAAATGTGTTTTTGATTTTCGATTTACTTTAACAATTTTGCAAGCTATTTGGTTAATACCTGATAACATTACCTGAGCCGCTGATGTGGGTAATCACATCAGGATCGCCCTGGTAATAAACTTTTCCACTACCCGAAATCCATGCCTCAAGGAAATCACTCACACTTNNGATCCCGACACTTTCAGATAACTGTTTTTAGCAGAGCCCTCAATGGTCAAATTCCCGGAACCGGAAATTGTTGCATGAAAATCTTCTGCTTCAAACGCACAGCTTATGTTTCCTGAACCTGACAGATTTATGTATGCATCGTTGGCATAGAATTTACCACTTTCCACCCTCCCCGACCCTGAAAGGCTGATGCTTTTTAATGTTGGGGTGTGCAGAAAAACTTCCACCATGTAGTGCTCACGGATATTATACCCGTTTTTAAATCCAATGATCATATGGTCACCATCTGAATCGGTATATAAGTAGGGAAGAATATTGCTTTCTGCTTTAACAGCTACCCGGGTTACCAAATCGGGTATTATGGTAACGTTAAAACTGCCATTGGACAAAACTTGCGTGAATTCCTGCGACGCCCTTTCCTCAGTGACAAGATCATAATTCCCTTCAATCCGTTCACGGGTGCAACCCAGGGTAAGCAAAACAAATACTATAAAGGCAATGATTAAAAGCAGCGTGGCACTGGTTATAACATGAGTTTTTTCAATAGTTTTCATTCCTGTTGATTTTTGATTCTTTTCTAATGACAGTAATTATCGTCAAGGGTTGGAAAATGAAAAGGATTTCCTGAAAAATTTCTTCATGCGATTTCAGAAGCATTGGTTTTTTCGGTTGGAATAGGTGGAATACACACCTTAGGCACGTAAAGTACAATAGCTTTTACTATGTGACTTCCTTCTTTATCTAGTGTGTCTATGTGTTTAACTTTTTTTGAACCACATAGGCATAACTTGTCCCGGCTATTTTGACGGGATAGGGCACATAGTTCTTTTCTATGTGACTTCCTATGTGATCTATTGTGTCTATGTGTTTAACTTTATTTGAACCACATAGGCACAACTTGTCACGGCTAATTTGAAGGGATAGGGTTCATAATTCTTTTCTATGTGACTTCCTATATTATCTATTGTGTCTATGTGTTTAACCCCAATTGAAACGCATATGCACACTAGTTTGCACACCATAGACGGATAAAAGTCCCATGGAAAGAAGACCAGCAGGCTGGCAATAAGATATCAGCCACCCGGGATAAAGCCACCTATTTATTTAACAAAGTCAGCGACCCCGATTTCAGTGAAACCGTTAACTGTGAAGAGCCGGCCTTGCCAATCTCGCCGGTAGCTTTCATTGTGCCGTATTTGGGGTTAAGGGTCTCTTTTTTCAACTGTCCGTTGATTTGGCCGGGGATGTTGAGGGTGGTTTTGGCGTCATACAACAAATCGGCACTGTAAGCCGACTGCGGATTCATGCCAAGCAGTACATCGGTAAACTCTGTTTTTATGTAAATAGTTCTGAAATTCCGGCTAATACCATTCAGTTTAAACTCCCCATATTTAGCCGTTATGGTACAATTTGTTTCAAGGCTATTGATTTTGATGCGCGAAAAGGAAGCATCACCTGAAAGGGTTTCACAGGTACGGATGTTAATTTTGTCACGGGTGGAATTAAGTTCGAGGGATGAGGCCTTTTCAAAATCGAAAGTGGACGATCGGCTGGTAAGTGTCAATAGTTTTACATTTTGCAGGCTGAGGTCGGAATAGTTAATGTCGAGCTGGGCTTTTTCAATATCCTGAAGGCTGGCGGAACCAAACTCGAGATCAAGCTTCAAATTTCCAAGGAAATCCCTTGCCTGAAGATCGCCGTTAGAAAGTGAAATGTCCACATTTGCTTTGTGGTTGCCCATGTAAATGTTTCCAAATTTGTTCTCAACTTTAAGCGGATGATTAACTGGCATATACACCGTATAGTCAATTTGCAGGTTATTACCAGAATTGATCACTTTTCCGGCGTATGAAACCACATCTTTCCAAAAGGTAGTGCTGTTATCGTGAAAGACTGTTCTCGCGCTGATAAAACCCGCGGTGGAAATCATCTCACAATCTATGGACGACAATATTTTCCTGATTTTTGTCTCCTGTTTCGATTGAGCAGCAATACTTACCACAAAGCGCACCGAATCCTTATCCCAGGGCATGATGTTAACGTTTCCGTATTTATTGTACACCTGCACCATTGTTCCCGGCTTCAACCTGAAACTTTTGCTCTCCACCCGTTTTTCGGAAAAAGTTTGCGCCAGGCCTCCAAACGGAGCTGCAACAAGCAGGGCTGTAATGAAAAGGATACTGTTGAATAATTTCTTTATTTTCATCTTTCCGGATATTATTTCTGTATTTCAGACTAAAGGTTGGTTTGTTTTGCATCCGACTCCTCTCCGTTTGTTTTGCGGAATTCACCAAGCATCTCTTCAAGTATCCCGAGTTTCACCCGGTATGAAAGGATTATAGCTTCAATCACCTTTTCATCTGCATGGCTCTGGGCCAGATCTTTTTTCAACTCAGCCTTCTTTTTGTCCATTTCGAGGAANNGAAAGCTCATTTAAGGCCATGTTTGAACCTGAAGAATGTGAACCTGCAGTGCCATCAGGATGGTTTCTTTCCCGAGAGAAATCGTTCAGCATCCATGCTGAAGCAAAAATCAATACTGCAGCGGCTACTTTCCAGGCTACCGGCCAAAGCCTGCGTACCAATCTTTTCTTCTCAGCAGGAAGCTCCTTTTCAATGGCATCCCAGGCCATTGCCGGCGGCTCAAGATCGTTGAAATCTTTAGCCCTTTCCCTTACAAACCGTTCCAATTTATCTTCTTTCATCGTTTTGAAATTTTTATCTACTGCCCTGGTATCGTAATCAGCATTTCCTTCACCATATTGCGAGCTCGCATAAATTGTGTTTTTGATGTGGATTCCGAAATATTAAGAATCTCAGCTATCTCCGTATGATCATAGCCCTCAATTAGGTAAAGCGAGAAGATGACCCTTGCCCCTTCCGGCAAACGACCCATAGCATTTTTGACGCGTTCAACACTATATCGTAAGGCTTCTTCGTCAACGCTTTCATATTCGTCGGATATAAAATGCGTTTCCGGTATTTCATTCTGCACCCAGACAACTTTGCGTTTCTCCAGTGCGTTGATGCATTTATTTACAGCAATTCTCTTTATCCATGCGCCAAAAGTTGACTCAAACCGGAACGATTCAAGACGATGGAATGCATCCACAAAACTTTCCTGAAGCATATCCTTTGCCTCTTCAGCATCACGCATCATCCGGTAACAAACATTATACATAGCCTTTGCATACGCGTTGTACAACTCGTTGTATGCTTTCCGGTTGCCTGCTTTGCACGCTTCAACCAAATGCCTGTGTATGTCGTTGATTTCCTGATTCAAGCCGCTGGCCCCGGTTTTTTATTATAATGACAGGATTAATTTAGAAGGGTTGGAATTTAAATGAATAAAAGTAAGGATTATTTTCTGTTAAATAATTTGGATCTCTTTGCCTTGGAGTCCTCAGTTAAATATCAATTAATTATTAGAGTCTATTTGAATGCTTTTTTGTGCAGTTTCTGAATTCGTAATGAGGCAAAATTCTGTATCTTTAGGCTTTTTTAGAAGAAATGCCATTACTAAAACCCTTCTCATTCCAGGATGAATTTAATTTCAAGCTGGCTGGCAGATGGCTGCTCCTGGGGTCAATTGTTGGGGTTATCAGTGGACTTGGTGCCATACTTTTTCAAACACTGCTTGGAATCATCAAGGAATTTGCATTAGTTCACCTGGTTGGCATACAAGCGGTTAAGCCCGGTGGAGAAACAGATTTCATTCAGTTTTCCCCCGGTATATTCAACCCTTATCTCATCGTTCTGGTTCCGGCCCTTGGTGGACTTATCGCAGGTTTCTTAGTTTATAAATTCGCCCCTGAAGCAGAAGGACATGGCACCGATGAAGCCATTAAGGCATTCCACCGNNTCAGGTGGACGGGAGGGCCCCATTGCCCAGATCGGAGCCGGTTTTGGAAGTTTTCTGGCAACACGGCTTCATTTGAATACCAAAACCCGGCGCTGGCTGCTAGCAGCTGGTATGGGTGCCGGTATCGGAAGCATCTTCAGGGCTCCATTGGCAGGCGCCTTGTTTGCAGCTGAAGTCCTTTACATTACCGAGGAAGTGGAAACGGAAGTGCTGTTACCCGCTACCGTTTCGTCTATCATTGCTTATTCTGTTTATAGTTTCAGGTTTGGCTGGGATCATATTTTTACAAATGTCGGTGATTATGGATTCTCCAATCCACTTGAACTGATTCCCTACACCATTGAAGCCTTGGTACTGGCTTTCGCAGCCTTTGTTTTTGTTAAAGTATTTTATGGTATCCGGAGTTTATTCAGCAACTGGAAGATTTCAAATTTCCTGAAACCAGCGATTGGCGGATTCCTCACGGGAGGGCTGGCTTTAGCCCTGATATTGTTGACCGACGACCGAAAATTTATTATTGATGTGATGGGCGGCGGATATGGCATTTTGCAGGAAATCTTCAGCAACGGCATTGGTCGTATAGGGATTGGAGTATTGCTACTGGTTGCTGCCGGAAAAATCCTGACAACATCATTTACCATAGGTTCGGGTGGTAGTGCAGGTGTATTTGGTCCTTCAATGGTAATCGGAGGCACACTGGGTGCATCCATTGGCTACCTGATGCAATTTGTGTTTCCAGGCATACCCATGCATACTTCCACTTTTGCGATTGTGGGCATGGCAGGCTTTTTTGCAGCTGCCGCCAAAACCCCGCTATCCACAATCATTATGGTAAGCGAATTGACCGGAAATTATGAATTGCTTATGCCAAGTATGTGGGTTTGTTCCATTTCATATCTCCTGGCCAGGGGCTGGACAATTTATCAAAGTCAGGTGCCCGGGAAATTATACTCCCAGGCCCATTTGGGTGAATACGCTACCGATATTTTTGAAACTGTTCTGGTTTCTGAAGCCTATAAGAAAACCAGGCATTTCATTAAAATCAAAGCAAGTATGCGATTTGAAGAAATTCTTATAGTAATCAGAAGCATACACCAGCGTATTTTCCCGGTAATCAACGAGCAGGAAGAGATGGTTGGCACTTTTAGTATGACAGATATCACACAGGAGCTTCAGGGAAGCCAGGCATCTGCCAAAACAGCCCGCGACCTTATGCATAAACTGGTGCTGAAAATAAATCCGCAGGAGTCCATCAGTAAAGCGCAAAGAATAATGATTGCCAATAATGTTGAAGAATTATTGGTAGTAGACGATCACGAACAATCACAAGAAATTCTGGGAATACTCACATCTGCAGATATTATGCTGGCATATAACCGCAAGCTTTCGCAGATGAAATTCGGCAAGGAAAAGCCGGAGCCTATGCCTGAAGACAACTCCATTCTTGAAAAAATTAACCTGAGCAAGGTACTCGAAAAAGATATTCTTACCGTTGATCATGATGCCACACTTGGAGATTTAATTAAAGTGATTATACGCTCGAAAAGAAATATGTTTCCTGTGGTGGATAAAGAGAAAAACTTCTTCGGAATGATTATGCTGAACGATATCAGGGAATTGATGTTTGAAAACAGCCAGTACAGCAAGGTGCTGGTAAAGGATATTATGAAAAGTCCGCCNNCGCCGGGTCAGGGTTATAGACCTCAACTTTAAAGTTAATTTTAGTTACATGCTAAAATCCATCAACCTGATCTTACCGCTCTCCCAGCGTAATGGGAATAACTTTTGCTTTCTCCTCTCTTAAAATACCCAGTTCGACTGTATCACCGGGCTGGAACTTTTTAAGTATGTTGGAGTATTCTGACAGGGTTTTTACCGTTTCACCATTAATGGAAGTAATGATATCACCGGCCAGTAAACCGGCCTTTTCGCCGGGAGAATCGCTGCTTACCGAAGCGATTTTAACACCTTCGCCTGTAAATGAAAAATCGGGGATAGAGCCGGTTGAAGCCTTACGGATGGTTTTCGGTTTCTCTGTTGTGCTTGTTTCGGTGCTCGCTGCTTTGCCGGTGAATTCAAAGGGTGTATCACGGTCGGCAAGGTATTCCATCACCTCTTTGGCGACAGTGGCCACTTTTACAAGACCTTTGCCGTCAATTTTATCGTAGGTATCAGAAGGCTTGTGGTAATTTTCGGTGGCACCGGTAAACAATTGCACGGCTGGTATGCCCTTTTCAATAAAAGCAACCTGGTCGCTGGCATCCAGTTCCTGCGCAATCACTTCACTTTTTACGCCGGTGGTGTAATCGGTGCCCATAAAGACAAACTTCCATTCTTTGGCCGAATTTCCGTTAAGCACCAGCAGTTTTTTATCGAATAAGCTGCCGTCGGTATCTAAGTTAACGTTTGCCAAAATGTTACCCTGAAAATACTGGTTTGCCTGGCTAACGAAATAGCGTGAACCGACTAATCCGGCCTCTTCGCCTGTAAAAGCAACAAAAACAATCGTTCTTTTTGGCTGAATGTTTTTGGCCATTGATTTAGACATCTCAAGCAGAATGGAAACGCCGCTGGCATTGTCGTCGGCACCGTAATGGATTTTACCTTCATCGCCAGTATGCACATCGGGCCAACCCAGACCCAGATGATCGTAATGCGCGGAAAGAACCACCGGCGAATCCTTCAACTTTGGGTCGGTGCCCGGAATGATGGCCACCACATTTTTCATCTGCACTTCGCCCTTGTCGGGGAAAGTGTGGGAGAATTGCTGGAAGTAAGAATTGCCCATGGTTTCCAAACCATATTCTTTGAATTTCCCTGCAATATAATCTGCAGCAGCATCCAGTTCAGGTGTTCCCAACCCACGTCCTTTTAATTCCTCAGAGGCAAGATATTTAATATGATCCATCATGCGCTGCTCCGAAAAAAGCGGTGCCAGTGTAGCAAGCGGTTCTCTTTTCGTGACCATTTTCACATTCTGCGCGCTACCTTCCAGAATTTTAGTCAGCGGCGAATTCAGCACCGGCCATTCCCCTTTTGCCACATTCACCGGCTCGTCACCCTCGAAACCCAGGTAGCTGTATTTGCCGTAATGGGGCAATTTCCTGATTAGGCCATCAATTGCTTTGGTATTGTCAATGGCTATAAACGCGAGGTTGAATTCCGTATTTTCTTCGTTGTAAACGGTTAAAACAAAACTGTGGTTTGCTTTCACCACAGCCTTATTTTCATAAACAACCGAATCGCCCAGTAGCGATGAATGGGAGCCGGAAATTGCTGTGTTTATCCTGTTAAGGAATTTGTTTTCAAAACCTATGATCCAGCTTGTTTTATTGGCTGGCAAACTGCTGATTTCATTGTCAAAAACTACCTCAAACTGGTCATTGTCAACGGCTTTCCACTGACGGATAAAATCCTGATACAATTGTTTTTTCCCATCATCTGCCTTTGAGGGCAAAACGACCAGATTTTCCTTGCTTGCCAATACTTTTGACCAGGTTGGAGGCACTTCCATCGGGTCCAGTATCCTGAATACATCGTACTGCGGGTCAACGGCCAACTTCAGTGGTTCGTTGCTGAGATCGAACCCAAAATCCTGCCTTTTGTCTTTCATATTTACGACGATCGTTTCAAGACCTTTTCCGGTCGCAATGGCAATGGGCACATCTACCTTAAAAGCATCGGCTTTTTGGGTTTGTTCAAGGGTAACCATCACATGGAATTTGTCCCCGGCTTTGCTGACTTTCACTTCATTGATGGCTATTTCAGGCGCTCCGGTGCGGGTAATCCATTGACTGAAAAAATCTTGCAGGTCGGTTGCTGAAACTGTTTCAAACGAAGTGCGGATATCGTCAAACGAAGCCGTTTTAAATTTGAAATTTTCATAAAAAAGGGCAAAGCCTTTCTTAAAGGTTTCATCGCCCAGCTTTTGCCTCAGCATGTGCCACATCATCAACGATTTTCCATAGCCAATGGCTTCGCTGGCAGCATCGTGCCGTGAAATAAATTTATTCAGCGGAAAGTCGTTGCTTTCGTCCACCACATTTGTGAATTTTTGCAAGGTCGAGCGACGATAATCTTCGCCCAGTCCGCGTTGTTCGCTGATGAGATGATCCGCTCCGTAAGCGGTAATCCCTTCGCACCAGTTCCCTTTGTCGAAATCAACATACACGCTGTTTCCCCACCAGTTGTGCAACAGCTCATGCGGGTAAGAGGAGTGCAAAATGAAAGGAAAACGAATAACTTTTTCGCCCAGAAGCGTAAACGATGGCATACCATAACCTGTTTCCCAGAAATTTTCGACAAGGGCAAATTTAGTGTATGGATAGGGGCCGATCAGCTTTTGGTACATGTCCATATACTGCTCGGTAACATCGAGGTATTTGGTGGCCAGGGCTTCATCTGGTGTGCGCAGGAAGGCCATGGCCTCAATTCCGCTGTTCATACTGTGCGAATACTCGTGAAAGCGGGCTCCGATCAGGAAAACTTCCTCCTGAGGCGTGTTGCAGACCCATGTGTCGGAATGATTGTCACTGGTGGACTTTTCAAACGTTCTTTTACCTTGTGAAACGGTTTTCCAGCCGGAAGGTAAGGTTGTTGTTAAATTAAAAGTAGCCAGTTTTTCATCAAAGACCGGAACCCAATAGGTAGCACCGGCAAGATAGATGCCTGAATCGCTTATAATTCCCGGCGATTCGCTGAAACCCCTTGCGTAATCCTCCTCGCTTTGTGAAAAAGAGAAATTGATATTTCCTTCGTATCGGATNNACCGCTGCCGCCATTGTCGCGGTCCATGCCTACATCTTTAGCATTTTCAGCGGAAGCCATTTGTTGAAGGCTTGCACTTTTCGACAATACCGAGGGACTGAGCGATGCATTGAGGCTGAATATTGCTTCATTGCCCTGTAGGTTAAAAATGGAATCGGTTACTATAATCCGGGCTTTTTCCGGCACAATCTGGACGGATAAATTGTGGTGAATGGGTAGATTGGTTTGTGCGAAACCAAATATGGTAGTTAGTAATAGCGAACAGACAGCAAGGTGTTTTTTCATGGAAAAGCAGATTAAATTACTTTGAAACCTTGCAAAAATAGCTTATCCTTGGTTAATAGCATGAATTGCAAATTGAATTTGCACTTATAAATGTAGTTTTTCCCAAACTAAATCACTGATGGGGAACCGATTGTGCAATT
>DINP01000116.1:96153-99588 GCA_002426025.1 Bacteroidales bacterium UBA5537
GTGTTCCACTTTTTTTAAACCAAATCGGATTGGCTAAAACTTATCCTGTAGGGCTATTTGCCAGGTCCACCAAAATGTCAATTAACTACTTTAACTGAGTAATTTTCGCTACGTACGATGTACATACCCTTTCCAGGGAGATTTAAGTTTAAATTATCAGACGGAGACAACCCTGAATAAATCTGAGCGCCATTCGCCGCAAATACACTGACGCATGCGCCATTACGGATGTCATTCACAAACAAAGTTCCGTTGCTTACCCACGCTCTAAAAGGTTTTAATTCATAGGTTGCAACTCCAATAGTGGGATCCTCAATTATATTTTGGAAATCTTCCCACTTAGGAGCAACCTCATACAGCATTTCTGAACCAACCGGGACATATAAAATACAAGTTGCTGTGGGCACATTTAAAAATACGTTATTCGATGCACTTAAATCAACAGGCAGCGGATTATCTGCATGAAATTCTTCAAGGGAAGTACAATTGGAGAATGCCTGAGATTGAATCGTGTTTATTGTTGATGGAAGTACCACTTTTCTTAACCCTGTGCATCCTGCAAAAGCACCAACAGAAACTATGGTCATGGAAGAAGGTAGAATGGCTTCATCGAGGCTGGTGCATCCGTTGAATGCCTGTTGCATTATGGATATGAGTTGAGGCGGGAAATTAATGCTAGTCAAGCCTGTACATTGCCAAAAAGCCATTATTCCTATGTATGTAATTGAATAAGGCAAGTTTAATTCGGCCAGCGAACTGCATCGTGCGAATGAAAGGTCTCCAATAGAATCAATGCTGGATGGAATTGAAACCGATTGCAGGCTGGTACAACCGGCAAAAAGCCCGTATGAAACTGTACTTATTGAAGAGGGAAGTTCAATTGAAGTAAGGCTGGTGCAGTTAGTGAATGCATGTTGTCCGATGGTTGTTACCGTTGTGGATATGTTAACTGAGTCCAACATTGAGCAACCAATAAATGCATCCCAGCCAATTACAGTAACCGTTGAAGGAATATTGTAACTGGTTTTTGAGTTCGGGCACTGAATTAACAACGATTGTGTTTTATTGAATAATACGCCATCCAAACCCGAATAATTCGGGTTATCGGCACTCACATAAAAATTGCCCCCACAACTTGCAAACGCATCAGGCCCGATATACATAATTGTTGATGGTATGTTTATCGTTTCAAATCCTGAACATCCATTGTACGCTGAATATCTAATACTATCAACTGAAGCAGGGAAATTCACTTCGAGCAAACCGGTACATCCCTGGAAAGCATGGGAGCCAACGGAATGAAGTGTTTGAGGTAAAATGGTTGCTGTAAGGGTAGTTTTTCCGCCGTTGTGCCAGAATGCGCTGTATGGAATCTCATTAGCAGGATAATAGCCTTGGCCGGCGCCACCAGGTCCACCGCTGCCCGAATAGGCAACTATGCTGCTGCCACTGAGTTCAAGCACAGCAAGTACAGGCATGTTATCACGGAGTGTAACAAAATCGGTTGCATTTAACCATCCTGTAATGGTAAGGTCGGTAACTGTATTACGCTGTTCAGCGGTCATGGCACCGTATAGCCCACCGGCAACCGGCACATTCACTGTTAATGAAACCTGCGAAAAGGCTGCTCCACAGAGCATAAATAACGAGCAAAACAATAGATGTTTTTTCATGCTTATTATTTTTGAATGAGTAATTTCTTTGTGAAATTTGTATTTTCAGAATAAAATTTACAGAAGTACAATCCCGAAGGCAACTGGCTAACATCGAATTCCATTTCTTCAGTCTTGAAATTCCCTGTAAAGGATTTTACTATTTTTCCATATACATCAATTATTTCAAGCCTATTAATATTAATTTGAAACCCGTAACCTGAAACCCGAAACGCCACAGAAGCAGGGTTTGGAAAGATTTTATATGGCTCCTCATCATTATCATCAATACCATTTAGGTTAGCATATTTAATAGTTACACAGTCGAAATAATTCGGATAATTATCATAATATTCGCTGCTTCCGGTTACATACACATTTCCCGATTCGTCCGCTGCAATTGCGGCTGGTTTATCATGGAAATTCCCCGGGCCATTGTATCGGTGCGACCATAATTCATTGCCATTATTGTCGTATTTAACCGTTGCAAAGTCGGTACTTGAAATGTATGGTGCAGGTGCATTTTCAGAATACCCGGTTACATAAACATTACCGGAGGCATCAAGGGCAAGTCCGGTAGCATAATCGTTCAAAGCTGCAGGTCCGCTGTACCTCGAAACCCACTGGGCTTGACCATCGGCATTGTATTTAATGGTAGTAAAATCATAATTAACTTCAAGGCCGCCGCTTTCACCTGTTACGTAAACATTGCCATTGTTGTCAACAGCGAGAGCCTGGGCTTTATCGTGCGAATTCACGGGACCATTGTATCGTGAAGCCCACAAAAGCACGCCTGATGCATCGTATTTCAGGGTAATAAAATCATTGTAAATTCCCCAGCTATAACCTGTAACATAGACATTGCCCAGGGCATCAACAGCCAGATCTGTTGGTATATCATCATCGTTTCCGGGTCCATTGTAAGTCCGCACCCAGGCAGTATCACCGGCCGGGGTATATTTTATTGTCCCAATATTGTAACGGTCAGGACCATTTTCAGTATAGCCCGTTACATAAACATTGCCAGCCTCATCCACTGCAATAGCGGTAGCCTTGTCATCGCTCCAACTACCAAAGCGGCGCACCCACAAAGTGTCACCTCCCGGACCGTATTTAATGGTCGCATAATCGCACCAGGCGTAGGGTTCGCTAGCCCCGGTAACATAAACATTCCCAATATGGTCAACAGCTATGGAACTTGCATAATCATCCTGGGGATTATCAAAATTAATGTACCCATATGTTGAAAACCATTGTTCAGCACCCTGTGAATTATACTTTACCGTTGCATAATCCAGTCTGATGAAACCGGCATCAATTGATCCCGTAGCATAAACATTGCCATCATCATCCACGGCAATGGCAACGGCATCACCAGTATGGCGATTGGACCAAATAACTTCCCCTGACGGGTTGAATTTAAAGGTACTAAATCCGAGGCCTGTAACATAAACATTGCCTGCTGCATCAAGCTTTACATCCCTCCCCTTGTCGGAAGTGTTATCGGGGTTGTTGTAAACATGCACCCATTCCGGGACAATCTGAGAAAAAACCACTGGCATTGCCCCGGTAGTCAATACGAAAAACAAGATTTTCCGTAATAAAACACCATGTAACGTTTTCATAATATAGCTTTTAATTGTATCACAATAGAAGTGCGCCTTTGTGGTGACTTTTTTATTTAGCGATCAGCATTTTCTTTGTCTCAACCCTTCCATTAGCCTGAAGCTGATAGATGTAAACTCAAGAAGGATAACCACACGAATTAAAAGTTACCTGGTGT
>DINP01000129.1 GCA_002426025.1 Bacteroidales bacterium UBA5537
TCGTAAACCAAAAATCGTAAATTAATTCGTCAATTAGTGGCTTCGCCATATTGCAACAATGTTGAGACTATGATTTTGCGAGCCTTCTGTATTGTCAGAATCATTCATATAGTCTACTATATCAATAAATTAAAAACTTTACTTTAATTTTTTTACAAAAAACTTGCTTTCGGTTAAGAGATTGTTGTATCTTTGTGAGCGAACATTCACTTACTTTGTTAAATCAAACCACTAAAACAACAAATCATGAAAATTAAAAAATACAGCAATCAGCCGGTAAAAGAGACTCCCCACAATGTTGATGTGAGGGAGATGTACAATAAAGAATCGGCTCAAGCGATGCTAATAGCACTGAAGCCAGGCGAAAGTCTGAAACCACATAAAACACCGGTTGATGTTTTCTTCTTTGTAATTGAAGGAACGCCTGTTATTCATATTGGCGAAGAAAGTGAAATATGTGAGCCAGATACACTTGTTGACAGCCCGGCAGAGATTGTGCATTATATAAGTAACAGCTCTGATACCCTGGCTCGCATACTGGTTGTAAAAGCACCGCGTCCTGTCAGTAAAACCAAGGTGTTGTAAGATAATCATCAATGTCGTTAAATATTAAACCGGAAAAACACTTATTACAATAGAATCAAAATGGAAATTACAGCCCGTCAATTTGAAATTATTGAATCAGCAGGAAAAATTCTAACATCTTCAGGTGTTAGTGGGCTGACGATAAAAAATCTCGCGAAAGAGATGAAGTTTTCGGAAAGCGCCATTTACCGGCATTTTTCAAGCAAGGAAGAAATTATTGTTGCCATGCTTAACTATCTGGCAAGCGATATTGATGAGCGACTTTCCGGTTTATCAGTTCACTCAGATCCGGAAGAGAGATTTAAAGCGCTCTTCCGGGAGCAGTTCAGGTTTTTTAATGAACATCCTCATTTCGTGGTGGCTGTTTTTTCCGATGGGCTTATGGAAGAGAGTCAACTGATTAACCAGAGTATTCTTAAACTGATGAATGTCAAAGTAAAACACCTGATGCCTGTTATTTTGG
Source organism: Bacteroidales bacterium UBA5537 (assembly GCA_002426025.1). Lineage (GTDB taxonomy): Bacteria > Bacteroidota > Bacteroidia > Bacteroidales > Lentimicrobiaceae > Lentimicrobium. Next base: position 1,049 of record DINP01000129.1, read on the forward strand.
AAGGTCAACAAACAGGGCTGTTTACAAATGCCATCACCACTGACGAACTGATGCACATCATTATGGGCGCATTCAAACTTCAGATGTTCAAATGGCGGATTGCCAATTTTGCATTTGATATTAAACGAAGTGGTGACAATATGACCGCTTCGATCCTTACGCTGATAAAAACCTGATGAAATGAAAAAAGCATTGACCTATTCAACATCGGTCGCCCTGGCAGCTTTCGGATTGCTCATCCTGTTTCTCAGTAGTTCGGTGATCTTCGATTTGTTTGGCATCAGGGCCAGGGAAGGATATTATGTCAAATTCATTGTATTGGCTAATTTCATCTGCAGTCTGATATATCTATTAAGCGCTTATGGTTTTCTCTGGAAGAAAATATGGACATTCAGGATATTAGGCTTATCGGTTATCATCCTGGTGCTGGCATTTGCAGGCTTGTTAATCCACATTAACACAGGCGGCATCTATGAAGCCAAAACCATTGGGGCACTAATATTCAGGGTTGTAGTTACCACAATTTTCACTGCACTGGCTTGGTTTTTAACTGTCAAAAAACAGTCAACAATAAATTAAAAAAATTTGAATCTAATTGTGTGTGAATGTTCACTAACGATATTGCCATGAAATTTAAAAAGACAGATCTTATTGAAGCCGTTGGCGGAATTATTCTGCAATCCGGAATAAATTCTTTAAGCATTGAAGAAATAGCCAAAAGGATGGGGATTCCTGAGAATGAACTCTTATTCTATTTCAAGTCAGAGAACTCGGTTCTGATCATGTTGTTTGTATGTCTGGAAAAAGAAATTCAGAAAATAATACATGAATCTGATATTCAAAAGCAATCACCCGATCAGGAAATCAGGAATCTCTTTGGTGAGCTTAATAATTTTTTCATCGAAAAGCCTTTTTACCTTCCTCTGATATTTTCAAACGATTTAATCGAAAAGGATGCTGAGATACACGAAATTATTGAAAGAATCAAAACATCCGCAGAAATGCACCTGGTGAAACTAATTAATGAAGGTAAACACAAAAAGCTCTTTCATACAGAAAAAAGAACCTGGCTATTGGTAAACAGGATTTTAGGCAGTTTTCGGCTGCTGATGAATGAACAAAAGATTACTTCTGATCTGATCAGAGAAATGGGGTTGATCCGGGGTGAGAAAGTGCCGGATTTCAAAACAAACGCAAATTAACAATCAAAATTATAAACCCATGAACAAACAACCAGGAACCAGATTCAAAGGGCTTCTTTTAACTGTTCTTATTCTTGTTACAACCGTTTCTATAGATGCTCAGGTTTTATCGCTTGAGCAATGCATTGATACGGCTTTAAAGTTTAACAGGAATATAAAATCCGCGGCTTTGGATGGCAACATTGCAAATGAAAAGCACCGTGAAGCTAAAAGCCTGCTGATGCCAAAACTAAACGGGCTGGCTGACTACCGCTATTACACGGATCTACCATACCAGTTGATGCCTGCTGCAGCATTTGGTGGACCAGAAGGCACCTACAAGGAAGTGCAGTTTGGCGTTCCGCAAAGTATGAATGCCAACCTGCAGTTCGCATTACCAGTTTATAACCCGGCTGCGTTAAGCGCGATAAAAAGTACCCGGATTGCGGTTGAGTTATCGGATATTCAAAAAGTAAAAACGGATGAAGATGTGGTTATTGAAGTCTCAAATGCATACTACAATGCCCAGATTCTGTTAAACCAACTGGCATTTCTCGACAGTAACATTGTAAATACCAACAGGCTGGTGCAGACCACCTCGCTGATTTACCAGCAGCAACTGGCCAAAGGAACCGATGTGGACAGGCTGAAATTGCAATCAGCACAGATAACCACCCAAAGAAGCACGGTATGGTCGCAGTACCGGCAGGTGTTGAATGTGCTTAAGTTCCTGATGGGAAAGCCTGTTACAGATTCGCTTGAAGTTTCCCTGGAAAACGAAGCAAATGTCATTTCAGGTTTTCAATCCCGCCCTATACCAGATTTACTGCTGATTGACAAAAAACTGGAATTTGGTTATGCTGAGTTAAGTGGTCTGAAGAACTCAAGACTTCCATCCTTGAATGCTTATGGTGTATATGGAACAAATGGATTTGGTACTACCGGCAGCAACAGCTTTTTCAATTTTCACCCCATAGGATATGCAGGTGCACAGCTAACGGTTCCCTTATTTAACGGAATGATCACGCATCATAAAATTGCCGCGAAAAAGGTTGAAATTGAAAAAATCAATATCCAGAAAGAACTGCTTACTGAAAAGAACGAGCTTGATCTGATCAATGCTAAAATGCAGTATGCCATTGCAAAATCAACCATAGTAACCGTAAACTCCCAGGTTGAACTGGCCCAAAAGATTTACATGAACACCGTGTTACAAAACCAGCAGGGGCTTGCCAGCATAACCGATTTGCTATTGGCCGATAATTCACTGCGCGATGCCCAGCAAAACTACATAGTGGCCCTGGTTAACCTGCGAAAAGCAGAACTCGAATACAAACGTGTAACCGGAAATTTAATCCCTGTTAATCAATAATTATAAACCGAACATCATGAAAAAGATAATTTACATTGTTGCGGCACTGGCAATAATAGCAGTAGTCGTAATCCGTCTGTTAAGCAATAAGGAAACCACCCAAAATAGGGTTTATCGCTACGACAAAGAACAGGCCATCAATGTTCAGGCACTGACCTTAAGTGCAGAGCATGTCACCAACAGCAATTCGTTTGCCGGCACATTTGAGCCCGAAAAGGAAACCAGAATCAGCGCTGAGATACAGGGTAAAATTAACTCTGTGCTGGTTGATGTGGGTAGTAATGTTTCAAGAGGGCAGACGCTGATCCTTCTGGATAATTCACTACTGAAACTTCAGTTGCAATCAGTTGAAATTCAGATTGAAGGTCTGGAGGCTGATGTTAAACGATATACAGTGCTGGCAGAGGCTGATGCCATTCAGGGTGTGCAACTGGAAAAAGCAATTCTGGGATTAAAATCGGCGAAAGTGCAGAAAGCCACCCTGGCTGAGCAAATCAACAAATCAAAGATTGTTGCCCCATTCAGCGGCATCGTTACAGCAAAGCTTACCGAAGAAGGCGCATTCGCGGCACCGGGCATTCCGCTATTGCAGATAACCAATATCTCCACGCTGAAGTTTACGATAAATGTTCCCGAACAGGCATTGAGCCAGTTCAGACCCAATCAGCAGTTTTCGCTTAGTGCTGATGTATATCCTGAAACTCAGTTACAGGGTAAGTTGATTATGGCGGGAAGCAAAGCCAATATGGGCAATAGTTTTCCGGTACAATTGTCGGTGAAAAATACACCGGATTTAAAAATGAAATCTGGAATGTTTGGCAAAGTGCAATTGGAGAGCAATATTGAAGGAAAACAAATCATTATCCCTGCTTCCGCGATAGTAGGAACCAACCTTGAACCACAGGTTTATGTCGTGAAAGATGGCAGGGCCCGGCTTCAGAATATCAACCTTGCTGAAAGATTCCAGAACAAAGTGGTGGTTTCAGGTGGCCTGGCCGAAGGGGATGTAATCATAACCAACGGATTTATCAACCTGTTTGATGGGGCCAATGTATCAATCAGTAATTAATAATCAGGAATCATGAACATTACAAAGATATCAATCGACCGCCCTTCACTGATTATCGTTCTTTTCAGCGTATTCACCCTGTTGGGAATAATCGGTTACCAGAACCTTGGATATGAACTGTTACCGGACTTTAACCAGCCGGTGGTGGTAATAAAAACGATGTACCCGGGCGCCGAGCCCAACGAAGTTGAAACATCTGTATCCAGAAAAATAGAGGATGCTTTATCAAACCTCGAAGGCGTTGATTACCTGGAGACAAAATCAATGCCCAATGCCTCTGTTATTATTGCCAACCTGAAATATGGAACAGATCTGAATATAGCCATGCGAGATGCGCAGCGATATATTGACAATATCCGCAAAGACCTTCCGGCCGACATACTTAGTCCGGTTATGAGCAAGGTTTCGCCAAACGATTTGCCGATTATATCCATAAGTGCAACCAGTAATTTGCCGGCAACAGAATTTTATCAAAAAATGAAAGATGATTATTTGCCGCAAATTCAGCAATTGAAAGGGGTGGCAGAAATTACGCTCCTGGGTGGCGAAGAACGGGAAATACAGGTGAAGGTAGATCAGGACAAGCTGAGGCTCAACAAAATATCACTTTATCAGGTAGCCGAAGCTATTAACCGTTCAGGTATTGATTTGCCGGCCGGTAAAGCTCAAACTGAAAAAGAGAGCAATTCGGTGAGGCTGACCGGCAAATTTGCCACGGTGGATGATATTATGAATGTTCAGGTGGCTATGCCTGCACCGGGAATGCCGGTTTATGTAAAAGATGTTGCCAGTGTTGTAGATGGCGTAAAAGAAATAAGTTCAGTCAGCCGCTACAACGGAGTGAATGGAATTGGCCTGTTGCTGAAGAAACAAGGTGATGCAAATGCGGTGGAAGTTTCGAAACTGGTTCATGCAAAACTCTTGCAAATTGAAAGTGCCAACTCAACATACGATGTAAAGTTTGATGTAGCCGATGATTCAACCGATATGACCATTGCGGCAGTAAACTCGGTGGTTTATGATCTGATTCTGGCGGTAGTATTGGTTTCACTGGTTATGTTTTTATTTCTGAAAAGCTACAGAAACTCACTGATTGTATTGATATCCATCCCTACCTCACTGATTACCGCATTTGCCGTGATGTGGCTGATGGGTTTTACCCTTAACCTGATGACCTTGCTGGCCATGTCGCTGATTATCGGAATACTGGTAGATGATGCCATTGTAATTCTCGAAAACATTCAGCGGCATCTCGATATGGGAAAAGACAAAGCGGATGCGGCACTGGAAGGCCGGATGGAAATCGGTTTCTCCGCTATTTCAATTACGCTGGTCGATGTGGTTGTTTTTCTTCCGATTCTGTTTCTGCAGGTCTTTGTTGCCGATATGCTCAAGCAGTTTTCTATCGTAGTTATAACTTCCACGCTCACCAGCTTGCTGGTCGGGTTCACGTTAGTACCATGGCTGGCTTCACGAATCGGGAAAAAGGAGGATTTAAAGCCTACCAACCTGATAAACCGTTTTCTGCTGTGGTTCGAAAAGCAATTAACCACCTTTATTGATTGGTATGGAAAACAACTGCTATGGGTCCTCAGCCATAAACTTGCTTTTTCGGGAATCGTGGTCTTTTTACTGATCATCACCGTTGTGATTATGAAACAGGGCATCATTGGCAAGGAAATGATGTCGACCGGAGACCAGGGCAAATTCCGGCTGAACCTGGAATATGATAAAACAACCACCGTTCAGGAAAACAATATCAGAACGCAGCAGGTCGAGAACTTTATACTGCAGCAACCTGAGGTATCAACCCTTTTTAGCAATGTTGCCGGGCCGAGTACAGGCATTGGCAGCCTGGGGGTAGGCTCGGCCAATATTTCAGAGTTTACTATACAGTTAAAGCCTGAAAAGGAAAGAGACATCAAAACAGAGCCATTTATGAAATCGCTTCGTGAAGCACTACAACAACAGTTCCCCGGAGTTAACTTTTCAATGGCGGTACTTGGATTGCTTCCAAAACAGGCCCCCATCAAAATAACCCTGAGCGGAAGCGACCTGACTTTAGTAATGAAAACAGGGTATGGACTGAAAGCAGAAATTGAGAAAATTCCGGGTGCCGATAATGTTCTGCTTTCCGTAGAGGAGGGAAGTCCCGAATACAAAGTAATTCCTGACAAAGACAAAATGCAGCGCCTGGGTTTGACCACGGCTTACGTGGGCTTGAATTTGAGAACTGCCTTCACAGGAAACGATGATGCCTCGCTCACCGAAAACGGGACAGAATATCCGGTAAGGGTCTGGCTCGATGAATTTGACCGGAAGAATTACGGGGATGTGCAGCGTCTTTCTATCGTAAACCCAATGAACATGCCTATAGAAGTATCCCAATTTGCGGAAGTCAGGCAAGATAATTCGCCTTCGATGTTAGAGCGGCTCGACAGACAACCTTCTGTAACATTAACCTCAGAGTCGCTGGGAAGGCCTTCGGGCACACTGGCCGATGATGTTATTGCTTTTCTGAAGACACAGCCTTTACCAGAAGGCGTGAAATTAACCTGGGGCGCTGATATCAAAACGCAAAATGAAAGTTTCGGCGCACTGGGCTCGGTTTTACTAATATCCTTTATCCTGATTTACTTAATCATGATCGCACTTTACGACAGTTACATCTATCCTTTTGTAGCGCTGTTTGCGATACCGATGGCCGGTATAGGCGCCTTTCTTGCCCTGAATTTATCACTGAACCATCTCACGCTGTTTGCGCAGTTGGGATTAATTATGCTTATGGGTCTGGTCACAAAAAATTCCATCCTGATCGTGGACTTCACAAACCAGTTGAAAGCCAGGGGAATGCATTACAAAGAAGCATTGATTATGGCAGGTAAAGAACGTATGCGCCCCATTTTAATGACGACCCTTGCTATGGCAATCGGAATGTTGCCTATTGCATTGGCCAAAGGTACTGCCAGCGAATGGAAAAATGGCCTGGCCTGGGTTATTATCGGAGGCTTGCTCTCATCCATGATCCTGACGGTTTATCTGGTCCCGATGATGTATTACCTGGTTGATAAAACTAAAGAAAAACTCGCTGAACGAAAGGAGAAATAATATGAAGCAGGCATTCAATCTAATCCAGATAATAACAATTATCCTTCTTTTTTCTTCGTTCGATGAACCGGATAAGGAAAACGCCGATTTAACAGTTGAGGTTAAAGGGCTCCGCAATTCAACAGGAACTGTACTTTTTGCTTTGTACAACAGGGAAGATGCATTTCCTGATGAACACTATCAAAAGTATTACAGAAAGCTTACGGGTAAAATTGTGAATGGAGCGGCAATAATGACATTCGAAAATCTGCCGGTTGGGAAGTATGCAGTGAATATCCTTCACGATGAAAATAATGATGGTAAAATTAAGAAGGGCCTGATTTTCCCAAAAGAGGGAATTGGCTTCTCCAATTATGAATCGGTAGGCATCACCAACAGACCCGAATTTTCAAAAGCATCATTCAACTTGCTGTCCGACAAAGAGATATCAATTCACATAATTTACTTTTAGCCAATGAAATGAAAAGGTATTTGATACTGATCCTGATTTCAATAAGATTTATTACTCCGGGTTTTAGTCAGGGCAGCAATTCTCAATTAGGAGCGGAGTTAAGCCTGATATCCCAGGTAAATCAGGGCAACAGCTATATTACCTTTCCCACCGATATTGGTAATATTGAATCCCTTTGGTTCGAGGGAAATGTAATCCCGAATTTTTACATCCGAAAAAGTAAGAACTCACAACTTATGGGTGTACTTACACCGCAAATTATCGTACGGATGTATCAGGAGAAATCATATCCCGTCAAAACGCCAAGCTATATCCCTCAGGTTACTATTTATTACATGGTTGCCGGAAACAAAAAGATCAATAATCTAAGTCTGTTTGGTCGCCTGGCGCACCATTCCAACGGTCAGGACGGTGATTTCTTTTTAGAAAATGGAGAGGTGAATTTATTGTCAGGAAACTTCGCAACAAATTATTTAGAAGCTGGCTTAATAAAAACAAACATCAACTCCCGCTTCAATGCGCACCAGTTTTTCAAAACATCATTGGAAATCCATCCCAAAGCATGGATAAGTACTGAGCTTGAAGGGATTTATAGCAGGTTTCGATGGAATAATTCTGTTTCAATATTTAAATTACCTGCTGGCAATAACTTGGCTCCCAAAAAGAATGCAGATTTATCTTTAAAAGGGGAAGCAACATGGATGTTTGGCGATGTAAAGGATTGGGCTGGTATTTCGGCTGACAGACTTAATGTGCGGCTTACATTATACTATCATCCCAAATTCCTTGAGGATATCGGGCTGTTTGTGCAGTATTACCATGGCTCTGATTATTACAATATGTACTTCGGCCATATGCTGGATTTAATACGGTTTGGATTAATGACGGAAAAGTTGCGTTTTTAGTCACAGCCAATTTTGAATGTAATATATAATTAAACAAATTAAACTAATGAAGAAAAATGAGATAAGTACAGAAGACAAGATTATACACGCAGCGTATAGCATCTTTCTTGTATTTGGGTATTATGGAACTAAACTTCCACAAATTGCGAGCAAAGCAGGCGTAAACAAATCAGCTATACATTATTATTTCCGTTCAAAGGACAAACTTTACGCTAAAGTCGTCAAATTGGTTATTGATATAATTTTAACTACTAAATTGGCCTCTTATATGCCTCAGGAAGCAATGGGTAATCCAGTTTGGTTTCTGTTTACTGAACTATACAACAATCCTAGTATATTTGAACAAACGATTAAGGAACTTTACCCTGACGATTGGGAAAGCAAATTAACAGATGTAAACAACTGGCTTGAATTTTCAAACGTACCTTTGACTAAAAAGCAGTAAATTTTAATTATTGAAATAAAACGATTCTCTAAGTTATTTGTCATAAGAATCAGTTCATTTTTAGATTGAGATAGTACCTTTATTATTTTAAATCCCAATTTAACAATTTCCTATCTCCTTCTAGAAATTTGATCTTGGTTATATCTTGACTCATTTCTATAGTTCCTTTGTATTCACCGCTATCATTCCGAACGGCAAAATATCGTATATGAATGAATCGGGCTTTCATCTGTATCCAGAAATCGGCATGATCCTTTTTCCCTTTCCTGAAAGCATCAATAATCTGGTTAACCACATGAACGCTGTCAGCCGGGTGGCAGTTCTGAACCTTACGCCCGATAATCGCATTTACTCTGGGAAAGATTCGTTCTTTACCCACAGAGAAGTAGCACACCTCGTCATGCTCATCAATAAAGGTTATATCCAGGGGCAAGGTATTGAGCATCAGCTTCAGTTGATCAGGTAACAGAAATCCGCTGCCCATATCAATTTTATCATCCATAAAAAGTTCACTTGCAAGTTCACCTTTTACCGGTTTTGGCGGCTCAATATAACACCAGCCTATTTCACTGCTTTGATGCAGCATTTTAGCCCATTCTTTTTCAGGAACAGCCTGTAATGCAATCGGGAATACAATCTGCTCTTCCCTAAAAATAATTGGCAATACGACAAAAAACAATTTACCCAGTTCTTTATTCAAAACGTTAAGCGAGGGTGTGTCAGAACGCAACAGTTCGTCAATTTCCTTCAAACTTTTTCTGAAATCATCGTGAAACGCCCACATTACCTGCAGGCATCGGTATTGAGGGAAAGTCTGCTCAATGTAAGGGAACAAAATATTCTCCTTCTTGATATAATGCAGATCATATTGTTGCAATTGAACAATCAGTTCCCGCATTGTTGCGATCAATTCTGAGCTATCGTCGGCGTTGCCATGAAAAAGTTGTTTTGTTACAGTCCTCAGTCTATTCATCAAGACTTTAACATGCTGATTTTCAAGCATCATATAATAGAGGTAATGGCCCTGGGCTGGCTTTTCCCAATGGTAGGTATTGAGCGATTTGAAAAATATATTGATAATTTTCCCAACCCCGGCTTTCAATTCATCAAAGGGGAATCCATCAATCAGCATTTTGTCGAGGACAGCCATTGTTTCCCATGGTGTAACGGTATCAATAACAACTCTGTGCTTTTCAACCAGCACCTTGCCTTTTCCACCCTTAACAAGGCCCTGGCAAAGCTCAATCAGCGCGTCCATGCGCTCTGCATCATTATTAAAAATCTCTGACATGCTATAATTTTTAACGCAAATGTATAATGAAAAGGGGGAAGATAGATCATAAGTAGGCTTGAATTGACTTACAGAAAGTGAACCAACTACTTTCTTTTGGTATTTACTTCAACTCCTTACCGGTCTATCAGCTGGGCTTAGGTGGGAAAACAGAATTTATTCTTCTGCTGTCAATTTTCAAAAAAGTGAATTCCGATGGGAGTTAAAGTGGAATTTAGGCAGTCTTTTGGTGTCGCATAGTGTGAGTAACGACGGCTCTCATCTGGTAGATTGAGAAGTACAGGCTTGATGCTTCGTTCGTTTTATAAACGAAATGTCAATTCCAATCCACAGAGATATATCATCAAGTAAATTCATGGCATCAAATAGTGATATAAACTCCGCCGTTCATAACCTGACCAGCGACCAGCTTTTAAACGTACACCAGTTAAAGGCGTAGCCGCCGGGGCCACTGCCGGGGTCATTGCTGTTTCCGCTTGTGCCATTTGCTAAAAAGGCGGTGTTGGCGACTGCAGCAGTGTTTTCAATTTTCTGGCCATCTGCGCTGATGGTATAAGCTCCTGCTGTATTTTTAGTGGCGATATAGGAACCGTTAGGGAATTTGATAATAATTCCCATACCCACATCAGATACCGACCCATAGTTTGCCGGCAGAAACGCCATACTAATCTGCGGGTCGGGGGTTACTGCCATAGTGGCTCCGAATGAAGCATCACTACAGGTAACAGCTGAAATTTTCATCAAATGAGGGTAACCGGGTGTAACAACGTTCGGCTGTAGGGTTATGGTGAGAATAAAACTGGTATTAACAACCTGCGGTGGGCCCGATTGCTGCGGTATTTCGGCCTTATAATAGAAGGTTCCGCTCCATTTGCCGGTGTAATCTACTTGGGGCCCGGTGCCTGCAAAAATGTTAAACAACTGAGTGGCAGTTGGTAGCTGTCCGTTGTGTTCGGCCTGATAAGTGAATAATGCAGTCGTAATATCAGGAATCTTCACTTCAATATCTGCTTGCTTAAGCATTTCAAACGTCTGTGCTACCAGATTAGATATTCTGGGTACCGCAAATGAATTGCCTGTGCCGGGACAAGCGAATCCCGGAATCGTGACATCACAGGCCGGTGCACTCAGATAATTCGCGGTGCCTCTGTCAGCATAGCCCATTCCGCATCCTAAAGGAGCCTCCTGCGATCCAACCATATAGATATGACCCCACACAGGTGAACCGGGGAATTCGGCATGAAGGTATTCGAGATCATCGGTTTCGTTGATGTTGGTATCGCCTGCCGACATCAGCAACACAGCATTGTCGAGCAGATGCGGTGTCTTCATTTCAATGGCCTGGAACATAGTAATGTACCGCCTATAATACCAGTAATTGTCACCCTCTACATTGTCAAATCCGCCCATCGACATATTAATTACCACCGGCAGGTTGTTGGCATGAGCATAATTCAGCACCTCAAGGGTCTTCTTCATAGCTTTGCAATAATCGGCTCCTTTCAGTTCGCCACTTTCAGGCACGGTAACATCGTTGATATTTACACTCACACCACTCGCTCCGGCAACATTGGCCACGCCCTGCATGTGAGTCATATCTCCTCCTTCGCATGACATAACTGTGTTCAGATCAATGGTTTGAATAATGCTGTTTTTATCTCCCGTCAGGGTTAATCCCGTTTGGGTATTTTTTTCATTCAAACCAGTGCTGCTTTCTGCTCTGTTTATACCGGCATCTGATTTCATGCAGATAACAGAGTTGGGAAATGCATCAGCTACCAGGGC
>DINP01000135.1 GCA_002426025.1 Bacteroidales bacterium UBA5537
TGGAAAACTCGGGACGTTTCGTGACAGAAAGTCTATTAGACCGACGCACGGCGATCCTTCAGGAAAACGGTCCGTCTGAAATGATTCGGTGGGTCGTGCTTTGCCGTATAACTCCACCGCAGTGGAGTTATACGGAGCCATATAATCACTTGTAGTGCGGACNNGCTTATCCGCCGCCCCGTTAGGTAAACAAGCCTACAAACAATTATGGTGACAAAAATGTCAGATATGCCAGCACAATGCACACCTCTCTTCATCAATCTTTTATCTGAGAATGCAGATTCAAAATATCAAGACTCTTTGAAAAGAAATAACATTTTTAAAGAGTTAAGGTGTATTTCTGGTATACCTGAAATTGCAAGGCAGTTGAGTCAAGATACCGTGTATAAACTTGTTTATACGCCAGAGGGAGGAAAACTTTTTAAAGATGCTGCTGGCAATATAAAAGGTGTGTTTTATAAAGATGGGAAAATCATAGAACACGCAAAATTTCAAGCTATTCAACCATCTTTTATAAAGGCTGCAACAGCAATAGGTTCTCAGATACTTCTGGTAAGCATAGCTATGCAGCTAAATCGCATAGAAGAAGGAATATCAAGAATAATTAGTAGGCTTCATGATAATAATATAGCTGAAATTATGTCTGGTGTAAGTCAATATAATCAAGCAATGGAAATGCAAGATTTTGAACGACAATCAAGAGCAATTGAACATGCTATACAAACACTAAATAATGGTATTGAAAAAACAGTCCGATTATTAAGAAATGAAATAGAAGAAGCACCGGATGCTAAAATCAGTTTTTGGGATAATTGGTTTACAAATAAAGCAAAAATTGCGTCCGAAAAGTTCGGACTTGCAGAAGAGTCATTTAAAGCATGTCTTCTTGGAATTAAGACCTTATCTGAATGCTTTATAGTGATAAATGAGCCAAAGGCAGCAGCATCAACTTTAATAAAAAACCTTTCAAATCTTCAGTCTTGCGGGATTGAAAATGCCGTCAAAAAAGCACGATTAGTGCCGTTTAAAGGCAAAGGAAATACACCTCCTGAAGCATCATGGATGAGTTTCTTAAAAGATGTTCCTGTCTTTATTAATCAAATCAATAGATGCAATTTGCTTGCAAATGGTGAATTTGATTGTATTGAGATAGAACTAAAGCCCATCGAACTATTGGAGAATTAAAATGAACAGTTGTCAAGAGTGTGGACGTTCTCTGGAACAAGAAGAAAAAGATTTATGCCCTGCTTGCAAATCAAATAAATCACATAAGAATAAAAAGTGGGTGGAGTTTATAGGTGGTGCATTTGCAATTGTTGGTGCCGTAGCTATTGCTATACTAACTGGTGGGAAAAGTAATGGAGGAAGCAATGGATCTGCTTAAGTTAAGCAACACAATTTAACTAGCCTAACTGGGGCTTGCACCTGACCCCGCGTCGCGAGGCAGGTGAAGTAGGTCGTTATGCTTCTCAACAATAGGGTAAGAAATGTCAAAACTACATGTAGATCAGAAAGCAATTATCGATCTGTTTTCGGATAAAAGAACAGATTTTCTTATTCCCGACTATCAGCGCCCTTATGCATGGAATGAAGAACAATGCCAAACCCTTTGGGATGATATTTTTTCATTCTCATTCCCTGATAACAATTGCGATGAATTTGATAAAAATGAAGAGTATTTTCTTGGCTCTATTGTTACCTATAAAAACGAAGACGGTAAATCAGAGGTTATTGATGGTCAGCAGCGACTAACAACGCTTATGCTTCTTTTGCGGGCTTTTTATGACAAATTCGCTAATATGCAGGACAGCAACTCAAAAAGTACCCACGCTCGTATTGAAAAGTGTATTTGGAAAACTAATGAGTTCGATAACGCCGATAAAAATACACTTAAAATTGATTCTGAAGTAGCGACTGATAGTGATAAGGAAGAATTTCTTGAACTGCTTCGTACAGGAATAGTTAAACAAGGTAGTAAGAGCCAATATGTTTTAAACTATCAATTTTTCCAGAAAAAAATTGATGATTTTTTACAGACTTTTCCAGCTTATTTCCCTTATTTGCCCGCCCGTATTTTGGGTAATTGCATCCTTCTTCCTATTGAGGCTGAGTCACAGGACACTGCTCTTCGCATTTTCTCTACTCTTAATGATCGTGGGCTTCCGCTATCAGATGCAGATATTTTCAAAGCTCAATTTTATAAATATTATGGTTCCACCGGTAATAAAGATGAATTTATTGCTGAGTGGAAAAAGCTGGAAGAAATAACAACTTCAGTTTTCAAGCCAATTACTGGCACACCGATGGATGAGCTATTTGCGCGTTATATGTATTTTTTACGTGCGAAAGAAGGGAATAAAAGCTCAACAACTGAAGCTCTGCGAAAATTTTATGAGCGTAATAAATATCAGTATCTGAAACAATCTCATACCATTGATGAGCTGAAAGCCCTTGCTTTGTTTTGGGAAAGTGTGGCTGATCAAGACAAAAATCGGTTTTCGGATAATGTTCTCAAGAAGTTTTTTGTGCTTAATTATGCACCGAATGGTATGTGGCAGCACATAACATCAGTATATTTTTTGCAAAATAGAACCGATGATGGAATGCTTGAGGACGTAAAGTTCTGCACATTTTTGGATAAAATAACCGCTTTCATTTTTGCTTACGCTATTACCAACCCTGGAGTTAATGCATTGCGTACACCTGTATATGATGAAATGGTTAGTATTGTAAAAGGCGGTGATGCAACATTTTCTAAATACAAATTTAACAAAGCACAAGCACGCACTTCTTTTGAAAATTATGTTTTCACTAATCAGAGGGGTGCAACACGCTCAATGATTACTTGGTACGCCTTTACTTTTCCAAATCAAAACCTTCTAGGTTTGAATGAAATTTTTCATTTGGAGCATATCTATTCTAAAAAGCGGCAAGAAATGGAGGGCGGACTTAAAACTGAAAATAATCTTGATTCATTGGGAAATAAAGTATTGCTGGAAAGTAGTATAAATATTAAAGCGTCAGACTACCGATTCGATGATAAGAAGAAAATTTACATTGGTGCACAGCGTCGTGGTAATTACAAAGATCCGAGTAAAGTCGCCGAAATAGCCGAACTCATCGGTTACGATGAATTTGAAGAGAAACAAGTAATTGACCGCAATAACAAAATTTTGGACAAATTTTTTGAATTTTTACAGGCAGAAGATCTGATAGCATAACAATCACATCCAGCGGACTACGCTTCGCTACGCCGCTGGTGTGAAGCGTTAGGTTTCAATATTAAGGAGATTACCATGACTATGAGCGACGACATTACTGTAAGATTTCCTTTGACGAAGGGAGAAGGAGAAATACCAGATATTTCTCAGTTTTCGAAAAATGAGCCGCGCGATTTACGAACATGCCTATCGCTGAGCATTTGTTGGGAACCGGAACAAATGGATTGAGAATCAAGAAGCCAAGATTATAGGCATTGAAATTCTATATGACGGAATCACACATATCGAAGGTGAGGATTATGGTTACTGGTTTGAGGATGATGAACTGTATGGATATCCCGCCCCAGTTGTTCGATTCCATCTGAATCAAGAGGTTGATGTTGAGCAATTTAGAACCAGCATATTTACAACGTCGTATAAATTAACGACCAAGTCTATAGAAGAAAATGATGATGAGCCATTTTTTGCTGAAGATCACAACGGATATGGCATTGTTGCATAAATACAANNATTTTTCGATTTATGCAACAACGCCAACGGATATACATCAATTCTCTCAGAAAGTGAACGCGATGAATTTATAGAATACTTTAAATCGAATGATGTATTTTGCGGCAAGATATTTAGTTTTCCTGAGGGGTTAGAGGACAACAGCGGGCATTCTATTCCAGGAAAAGAGTTTATTTTGACCAATAGTGATACCTAACATTCAAATCCAGTCGACGCCAAAAGCGCCGCTTCGCTTTGCCTTTTGGCGCGACTGATTTGAGCGATAAGCGGAGCGCTATGCGCTCCGCTTATCGGGTCGGAGNNCTATCAACTCGCTGGAGCGGTAACCGGCCTAATCACCTGCAAGCGCCAACGCGCTTTCCGGCATTAGACCGATTCCGCTCAGCTCCGACCCGTTAGACAATAAACGATCCCGCAGCAAGCTGCGGGGTATTGGGTTACCAAAGAACGCAGCAAGCTGCGGGGAATGGACCCGTAGAGATTCAACGTGAGAATTGCCAATGTGGTCGGATAGCCTTAAAAAGCAAACGTGCGAAATGATCGATAATCATGGGATGGATTCTATTTTACCTGACCTTAAATTACACATGAAAAACATTAACTCTTGTTACGGTTATATCGAAATCGCAAATCTACTTAATGGAGTCATAAAGGTAGTCGATAAAAAAACAGGCTGTGAATTTCTTTTTAAGAACACCGATGAATTGATCAGTGCCGGATGGGTCATCGACTAGCCGGTAAGCCGGGCAGGGTACAGGGCAATCGCGCTATGCAGTAGCCGGATTGGACCGGCCAAGGAGCAAGCGCAACCGGTAGTTGTAAGAAACCGAGATTATCGGCGGCTCGGTGCGAGATCATCGTAAATTTCGACCCACACTGGGTGAGACTGGAGCGACACATTGGCCCACATTCCGTGCGAATCAGCCCACCTTTGTTGAGACGAACCCGAGATAATCCGGTGCGGTCCACCCAGTTGAGACGGATCAGAGCGGCAAGCCGGCAGCGATGGACAAGTCCACTCCTCGGCCATCGGGTGCGTACCGGCTCAACGATGCCAGGAAAACGTACGTTTTTTGGGCGGTAGGATGAAAATGATTTTGAAGCCAGAAAAACCACTAGAAAAATCGTTCAGAAAATCATCGCAAGGTTCCTTAGTTCTGCCGTGGCTTTCTTAATAGCTGCGGCGATCCTAATTAACCTTTAATATATCGTAAAAATTCCGAATCTCACACAAATGGGTTGAGCTCGATGATCTCAAGTCGGTCTCATAAAGCGTGGGTTCATTCTTACTTAACTCGGGTTTTTCACCGTCGATGGTCTCAGGCAATTTGGGTTCAATTTTGTCATGATCTCGCGCCGAACCACCGATCTGCTCGGTTTCTTACAGATAGCCCCCCCAATTAATAGCCTCTGAGAATCACCAGAGGCAATCCCTCTCTCCCGCTCCACGGCGCTTTCCAGTCCTTGTAATTTTCGCCTTGATTGGTCGAAGCATAGGC
>DINP01000045.1 GCA_002426025.1 Bacteroidales bacterium UBA5537
ACACAACAGTCAAGAGACCGAAGGTAGTATCAACCCTGTCTGCCTGTGGCATACAGGCAGGCTTATTTTTTCTAGTAGAATCCTGCCAGCCTGCCTGATTGCTTTAGGCAGACAGGTTTTTAGCCTTTTTCACGCAGCCTTGATTTTTTGGTACTTTTTCATCAAGGAAAAAGTACAGAAAGATAAAAAACGGGCAGAATCCAAAACTTAGCGAGGTCGTCTCTATGAGCGACGACCTCACTATCTATTGAAGAGAAGACAATAAAAATCAACAACTCCCCAGGAATCAGAATTAATTCCTGATAAACTTACCTGAAAATACCGCCTTACCAGTTGTAATCCTTACAACATACATCCCTCTGGTAAGTTGCGAAACACCAATTTCGGGCCTGCTGCCTGCCAGTAACTTTCCTTCGGCAACGCGCAATCCCTGAAGATTATAAACAGCATACTCCGCACTTGAGAAAGGTGGCAAACCTTTAATAGTAATTAACCCAGAAGCCGGATTCGGATAAATAATTACGGAGCCTGTTGCATCGCCTGGTTTTATACCCAGCTCATTACTGGGAACAATCAACTGGCCGAGAGCTACAGCATATCTGAGGCTATCAATATTCCTGAACATCTGACGCAAGGATGAGGCAACACCTGCATTTCCCTGACCGGTAACATAAGCAATATCAACCTCCTGCATCTGACCCGGATGGAAAGTAAACGGCCCCATGCTTCCAACTCCTCTTTTGTCTTCGGGCTTATTGCCAGCTTCCTCTTCTGTCCAGAAACGGCTTCCCTGGTTATAACCACCTTCGGGTAAATTGCATGATGTGCCCCAGTTAAGCGGGTCGGAATCGCCGGGATAAAAGAACCTGCATTCCGGACCGACTGCACCTAATTCATAGCGACCGCCACCGCCATACATTATGTTGGTTCCGTCATTCCATAAGCCATTCATGAAATTATAGTAATGGTATGCACCTAATGTAGGGGGCTCAATTATCCCGAAATCAAAATATAAATCTAGCGTTGAAAAAACAGAAAGGCCTAATCGTTCATCGTCAACAATATCATTTTCAAAATTGAGTCCATTAACACTTTCATCGCAGCCACCGGCAGGGTTGTCAATGCCATCTTCATCCATATATGGGCCAGAAAGAATGGTAACTGCCTGTGTTGGCGGATTATCGCCATAGGCCCAGAATTGTCCGTTGCCGTCAAACTCGTAAGCGTTATAGCCATAATAGGTACTTCGGCTAACGTCGCAGGCAATAAAATCGTCAGTTTCAAACCCAATATCAATGTCTGTGTTTAATCCAATAAAGCAATTGTGATAGGTATTTGCTGAGCGGTTGAATATATCATAATGTACAAACACTGTATTATACAAGGCAGTATCATTGGGTGTGTTGAAACCATAAACCATTGCATGTACTTCTACTTTCATTGGAAGGGCATTATTTATCGCTCCGTGAACATCATCATTAAAAATATAGAAAATGGTTTCATCACCGCGTATTAATGGGTAATCGCCATCCATACAATTGTATAATCCATCGTTGTTTTGATCGTAGTAAGGAGCCAACTGTGCGGCTTCGCCAAGGGCTGGGTTTCCATTACCCGGCCACAAACTGATTGCTTCAGTAGGTACATAGCCTTGCATCGAGTAATTTTGCTTATGATAGTCAATTTGGGCCTTGTTTATCTTCCAGGTTCTTCCGAACTTGAGATAATACGATGTGTCGTAAGTATTTGATACTGGCCCTGACTGTAATTCAAGCCCCTCGGCAGAATACATATCAGCGAACATGTGAAGTGTATCGTTTTCTCCCTTTCCAGCTATCCACAATATAGTTGAAAAAATAGTATTCGTGGTCGCATCATGCGGAAATCTATAATGAGACGGCCTTTCGTCATCATAAATATTGCCACTGATTCCACCAGGTAATCGCATTATTTTTGAGAACAATGCACCATCGGCATTTACCCCTGCATTAATATTATTAATCACCAGCGAATCGTAGTATGGTTGCTTAATAATGTTCACATATATTTTGCCAATAGCGATCGGAAAGGTACTTTCTCTTCCTCTGATAAAATAATTAACTACCTCAGTGCCTTCGGCCTGGAAAGCAGGAACATAGATAACAGTATCATTTGTCAAGTAAGCAATTCCCTGATGAATGGACCCGGAACTAACACCAGTACTTCTGAGGATTAGCGTGTCCTCCGCATTGAGTATATCGTTCAGCAGTGGCCTGATAGCGATGGGGATACCGGCATGGGTGGTTGCATAATCTGAAACGGCAACCGGCAAATCGTGGTTTACAGCAAGCTGAATGTTAACTTTTGTCCATTCCGAAAAGGATGCGGGGTTGCCGGCTTCCATTACTCTGTAGGTAATAGAGTCCTGGCCAAGCGTAAGCGGCGAGGACTGATAAAGTATTTTATTATCGGCTGTTATGGTTCCTGTGCTCACATCTTTTATTATGAGGGAGTCGCCATTAATGTCATAGTCATTCGGCAATACATCAATAATCATGGGTATTGCAGTGGTTCCTGAAGCGATATCGGGCAAACCCACCGGGCAATTAGGGTTTTTGCTTACGTAAATTTTTACTTTGGCATTGGCGGTATAAATGCCTGTTTCAATCTTTTCCCTTATACAGTATTCAAACTCATCAGCACCTGCATATGAGAGTTCGGGCAAATACCTGAGTGAATCCCCGATTTTTTCAACTGTACCATGCTTGGGTTGGGTGAAGGTTTTAATTTCAATCAAATCTCCCTGCGGGTCATAATCATTTTCCATTACTGGAATGGTAATGCCAATACCTCCGGTTGTGTATGCCGTATCAGGCATAACAACAGGCATATCTGGATTGGGGGTGTTTAAAACCCTCACCTTTACCCTCCTTGATCTGTAAGCTGTTTCAGTATTGGATTCCCTGACATAATAATCGAATGTACTTAAAGGGTGAAGCCAGGAAGTAATTGTTACAGACAAAGAATCAGGGTTAATAAGAACGGTGCAGTTCGATTGTGCTGTAATAGCTCCAATTTTTAGTATATCACCATTGGCATCATAATCATTGGCAACAAGGTTAATGTTATGGGGTAGCAGTTGCATCAGTTCAAATGTATCAGCCACAGCAACCGGCACATCGGGATTGAACAATACATTTACCTTAATCATTGCCGGCGCCGAGCTAAGTGGAGGTGTTTGGTTGTCCCTGATGGTGTAGCGAATATAATCCTCGCCATTGTAAGCAGATGATTTATAGCGTATCATCTCATTTTCAATATTGGCATCTCCAAGTAAAGGATTAATCATGGCTAAAAAGAAATCGTCCCCATCCGGGTCATAATCATTTGCCTTTGCATCAATCAACACCGGAACCTGCTCCAATACATCTATTGAATCAGAGACGGCAACCGGAGCGTTGTTTTGAGCAATTATTTGGCTAATGCC
Organism: Bacteroidales bacterium UBA5537; assembly: GCA_002426025.1. Lineage (GTDB taxonomy): Bacteria > Bacteroidota > Bacteroidia > Bacteroidales > Lentimicrobiaceae > Lentimicrobium. The sequence goes on from DINP01000045.1 coordinate 3,467, forward strand.
AGCTCCAATAAGGGCGATTGTTAGAAATAATGTTTTCATACTAGTTGTTTTTGTTTGATAATTTTCATTGCTATAATGGCGCGCTGAGATTATAAAAAGTACAATTTATTCTAATTCTTAATTCTATTCTTAAAAGGCTATCCCGCATTCTGGATAAATATTCGGATAACCATATTCACTGGTTGTAACGTCCAATCATTAAAACAAGGTAAGTATGACCACTTCTAAAGTCAGGTTCTTAAGCAATTTCCCGAAAACTCAAAGAATAAGAAAGTTCTTCAACAAACACTTATTCCTTCTTTTAATTTAGTAATTTTTCCGAAGTGCTAATATAAGATTAAATTGAATATCCGATATAATAATTCTTCATTATTCTACCTGGAGTATAGTGGCTAAAATATACTTAACAGAAACAGATCAAACTTTAAAATTTAGCAAAGCCATCAATCCCACAAAATATTCCGCCCCTACAGGGCTTATAATAATTGTCACTTCGTATTCTATAAATATTCCGCGGCTCTGCCGCTTTTTAATTTGCTACACAGAGGCATAATATTTTGAACATTAGCGAGGTCGTCTCTAAGAGTGACGGCCTCGCTCAACATTTTTTCAAAGGACCGGCCTTGTGAAAATTAATACAAACCTCAACCCAAATAAGCTTTAAAAATAAATCCAATATATGTCAATAACTAAATTTGATTACTTTTGCCCTTGTTCAAAAACCGATAATCTTTATGAAAACCTTCAGACTAAAATCCGCTTCAATTTTTGTAACACTTGACGTGTTTTTCCTGTAAGGCTTTCAAACAGCCACGGCTGATATCGCATGCACCG
>DINP01000029.1 GCA_002426025.1 Bacteroidales bacterium UBA5537
ACTGTTAATACCAACTTATTGTAAAATAATGAGTCTGTCCAAATTTTGGTAAATTCATAGACCAGACCCGCCTTTTTTGGCGGGTTTGGCTTTTATATCCAGTCAGGTTTTGGCAACCTGGTTCTGAAATCTATATTTGTTATAGCTTTGCAATCTCTAACTTTGTGATGAATAGGAAAGAACTCTCTGTCTCATTTCACTATTAAAAGAATTGCTTTGGCAAAGCAGCAACTTGTAAACTATGAATAAATTGTTAAAACGCTCTTTATCAATAATATTAGTATTGTTGGTATTGGCATATATTATAGGAAATAAGTCCGGTTGGTTCGAATCAGCGCCAGCCGGAAAAACAGAACAAGCTGCCGGCATTCAGGAAAAACTGCCTGTTAGTGTGGTTGTTTTATCTCCCGGAGGATTGTCCGATGTGATTGTAGCTACCGGCACAGTGCTGGCCGACGAACAGGTTGATTTGAGTGCAGAAGTTTCCGGTAGAATCACTTCTATCCGTTTTACGGAAGGTGCTGCAGTCAGCAAAGGAGATTTGCTGGCAACCATCAACGATGCTGAATTACTGGCTCAAATTGAAAAAAATAGTTTTACACTAAAACTTGCTGCTGAACGGGAAGCGCGGCAGCGTACGTTGCTTGAACGTGAGGCTGTGAGCCAGGAAGTTTACGATAAAGCACTCACCGAACTCAATACAGTGCAGGCTGAGACGGGCATTCTGAATGCCCAGTTGATGAAAACCCGCATCAAGGCTCCTTTCTCCGGAACAATCGGCCTCAGACAAGTTAGTGAAGGAGCTTATGTAATGCCTGGTCAGCGCATTGCAACACTAACACGCACCCAACCTGTAAAAATTGAATTTTCTGTACCCGAAAGGTTTGCTGCCTCTGTAAAAAAGGGAAGCCTTGTTCAGTTTTCCATCGAAGGCAACGAAAAACCTTTTAAAGCTGCAGTTTATGCCGTTGAGCCCCGTATTGATCCTCAGACCCGATCACTGACTGTGAGGGCTCTGTACAGCAATTTACAAAATGAGCTGAATCCCGGCAGCTTTGCGCGGGTTGAGTTCAGGCTCAGTCACATGGATAATGCAATCACCGTTCCGGCGCAGGCCATTGTGCCTGAACTGGGTGGATATAAGGTTTTTGTTTATCGATCTGGTTTGGCTGAAGCAATAAAAGTATCAGTCGGGATCCGCACCAGCGATGCAGTTCAGGTATTGGATGGCCTGAAAGCAGGCGATACCGTGGTGACAACCGGAATACTTCAGATCAGGGCTGGATTGCCTTTGATGATTGATCAACTTAGCCAGCAAAAACCATGAGTTTATCCTCAATAAGCATCAGGCGTCCTGTTCTGGCAACGGTTATGTCAATTGCCATTGTGCTTTTTGGCGTAATAGGATTGTTGTCGGTAGGGGTGAGGGAGTATCCAAGCGTTGACCCGCCGATTGTAAGTATCAGTACATCTTATATCGGCGCAAGTGCCGATGTGATCGAATCTCAGATTACCGAGCCATTGGAAGAGTCTGTAAACGGTATAGCCGGAATACGCACGCTTACCTCAACCAGCCGCGATGGCCGGAGCAATATCCGTGTCGAATTCGACCTTGGGGTTGATCTTGAAACTGCAGCCAACGATGTACGCGATAAAGTATCAGTTGCTGTCAGGAATTTGCCTCCCGATGTTGATCCACCCATTGTAAGCAAAGCTGATGCCGATGCCAGCCCGATAATTTTTGTCAATATTCGAAGTGAGCAACGCACCTTGCTCGAAATCAATGAAATAGCTGAACGTATCTTTAAAGAACGCCTTCAAACCATTCCTGGCGTTAGCCAGATTACCATCTGGGGAGCCCGACGCTATTCGATGCGCTTATGGATGGACCCTGCAAAACTTGCTGCATTTGGAATTACCCCGGTTGATGTCAGGAATTCAATGCAGCGCGAAAATGTGGAGCTTCCATCCGGCCGTATTGAAGGGAAAGCGATAGAATTAACGGTTCGCACTATGGGCCGCCTTGAAACACCTGAAGATTTTAACAGTCTTATTCTGAAACAGGAAGGCGATAATATTGTCAGGTTCAGGGACGTAGGGTATGCGGAATTGGGTCCTGAGAATGACCGCTCAATCCTTCGCCGCGATGGCGTTCCAATGGTTGGGGATGTTATTATTCCCCAGCCGGGTTCCAATCATATTGAGATTGCCGACGAATTTTACCGCAGGCTCGAACAGATCAAAAAAGACCTTCCCAAAGATGTGACTGTAGGTATTGGTTTCGATACAACAGAGTTTATCCGCGAATCAATTAGAGAGGTTGAGCAATCCATCTATCTGGCTTTTATCCTGGTGGTATTTATCATTTTTCTCTTTCTCCGCGACTGGCGTACAACCATTATTCCTGTAATTGTTATCCCGATTTCACTGGTTGGTGCATTCTTTATCATGTACATTGCCGATTTTACCATCAATGTACTCACATTGCTCGGAATTGTGCTTGCTATTGGTCTGGTGGTTGACGATGCCATTGTGGTACTCGAAAATATTTATGCCAAAATAGAAAAAGGAATGCCTCCGTTTCAGGCTGGTATTCAGGGGTCTGCTGAAATATTTTTTGCAATTATTGCGACTACTGTTGCGCTGGCAACGGTATTTCTGCCGGTTATTTTTCTTGAAGGCATTACCGGAAGGCTATTCAGAGAATTTGGAATAGTGCTGGCTGGTTCCGTTATCATTTCTTCTTTTGTTGCGCTTACGTTAACACCAATGCTTTCAACCAAAATATTGAAGCGGCGCGAAAAGCACAATTGGATTTACAATACAACAGAACCGTTTTTCGTGGCTTTGAATAAGGCTTACAGCGATTCCCTGCAATGGTTTCTGAAGAAAAAATGGCTTGCCCTGGTTATTAGCGGTATTTCTGTTTTGATGATCTTTGGATTGGGGCGCTTGCTTCAGTCGGAGCTTGCACCTTTGGAAGATCGTTCGGGGATGCGTTTGGTTGCTTCAGCACCTGAGGGGGCGACTTTTGAATTTATGGATCAGTACATGACTGAAGTTTCCTCAATGATTCAAAAGAAAGTGCCGGAAACACAGGCGCTGATTAGCATTACATCGCCCGGCTGGAGCGGTGGTACCAACTCTGGTTTTGCACGAATCCGCCTGTCAACTCCCGATAAACGCAAGCGCAGCCAGCAGGAAATCGCTTCTGTTATAGCTAAAGAAGCAAAGAAATTCAGCAGTGCGCGCGCTTATGTTGCCCAGGATCAGTCAATAGGTGGGGGAGGAGGTGGAGGTTTGCCAGTGCAGTATGTAATTCAGGCGCCAAATCTTAACAAGCTGAAAGAAATCCTCCCGGCTTTTATGGCCGAAGTTCAGAAAAGTGATAAATTTCAGTTTGCCGATTTAAATCTGCGTTTCAACAAACCCGAAGTCAAGGTAAATATCAATCGCGAAAGAGCCCGGAATATGGGTGTGTCGGTTATTGACATAGCCCAGACACTGCAACTCGGGCTCAGCGGTCAGCGCTTTGGCTATTTTATTATGGATGGCAAACAGTATCAGGTAATTGGTCAGATAGAGCGCTCTTTCCGCAGCCAACCACTCGATCTTCGTGCACTAACTGTACGTAATAACCGTGGTGAAATGCTGCAACTCGATAACTTTGTTACTCTTGCGGAAGATGTAAATCCTCCTCAGTTGTTCCGACACAACAGGTTTGTTTCAGCTACTGTTTCGGCCAATCCGGCTGACGGGCTGACAATTGGCGATGGAATTGCTGAAATGGACCGTATTGCTGGCATTGTGCTGGATGATACCTTTGCAACTTCTCTCACGGGCGCATCACAGGATTTTGCCGAAAGCTCATCAAGCCTGGTTTTTGCTTTTCTGTTGGCACTGGTCTTAATTTACCTGGTTTTATCGGCTCAATTCGAAAGCTTCCGCGATCCGTTTATCATTATGTTTTCTGTTCCACTGGCGCTTGCAGGAGCTGTGCTGACCCTTTGGTATTTCGATAAAACGCTCAATATCTTTAGCCAGATCGGGGTTATTATGCTTATTGGACTGGTAACGAAGAACGGGATTCTGATTGTAGAGTTTGCCAATCAGCGCAAAGCGGCCGGACTCAGCCGTATGAAAGCTATTCACGAAGCATCGGTAAGCCGCTTCAGACCTATATTAATGACCAGTTTATCCACAATTCTTGGTGCACTTCCGATTGCGCTTGCCCTTGGGGCTGGTTCTGCAAGCAGGGTTTCGATGGGAACGGCCATTATTGGCGGGCTTACTTTCTCAACTTTACTTACTTTGTATGTAGTGCCTGCCATGTACGAGTATATCTCGGGTAAAACCCGGTCAGTTTCTAATGTTGAGGAAATGGTTGATAATAAAACTACCAATGGTAAAGAGGATTTATAGTCACATGAATTTCAAGGCGGTTTGGCTTGCTTTGGCAGGATTTTTTACGCTTTTCGCGACAAGCGTGGCCTATCCGCAATTGTTAACAGCCGATCAGGCCGTTACCCTGGCACTGGAGAATAACTATTCGATCAGGATTTCTAAGCTGGATGAAACTGTGCTGCAAAATAACCTGAGTAGGGGTAATGCAGGATTTCTGCCCACAGTTGATCTGTCAGCTGGACAGAGCAACAGCATTACCAATACCGAGCAGGAGTACTTATCGGGCGCTACCAACAACCGCGATAATGCAAAAGCAAATGCATTAACAGCCGGTGCATCCGTAAACTGGACATTTTTTAATGGCCTCAGGATGTTCAATACCTACGATCAGTTGAAACATCAGTTAAAATCAGGTGAATTAAACACAAAAATCAGGATTGAAAGTACAATAGCTGAGGTTTTAAGCGGGTACTACAATATAATCCAGTTAAAGCAGAAAACTTCAGTGCTCGAGAAGGCTGTAAAACTGGGTGAGGAGCGGGTTGAAATCGCCAACGAGATGCTGATGCTCGGTGCTGGTTCGAGGCTTGGGCTGCTTCAGGCCGAAGTTGATCTGAACACTGACAAATCGCTGCTGTTGAATTTGAAGGAGCAGATTACCGAAGCATCCATTTCGCTAAATGTACTGATGGCAAGAGATGCCGCTACAGTTTTTACAGTCGAAGATACCATTGTGTTGCTGCCTCAGTTGGACTTTTCCTTACTGAAAGCAAAAATGGAACAATCCAATCCTGAATTACGGATGAGTCAATTAAATGTACAACTGGCAATGCTCAACCTGCGCGATATCAAAGGCAGGCGATCACCTGTCTTAGGATTGAACCTCGGATACAATTACAACGATCAGAGCAGCGAATCAGGATTTTTAAAATCGAGCCGCTCCACTGGATTTAATTATGGTATTTCGGCAAATCTGAATGTTTTTGATGGCTTTAACCTCAGCAGGCAGCAACAGAATGCACGTGTAGGCATCGAAAGTGCCGAACTTCAGCACCAGTCATACCTCGAACAACTGAGTGCAGAGCTTCTTTCTGCTTATGCGGCCTACACCAGTAAACTGCAAATGGTATTGTTCGAAAAACAGAACCTTCAGACTGCTCTGATAAATTTTGAAATTGCCGGCGAACGATTCCGTTTGGGTGAACTTTCGGGCTTCGAATTCCGTGAAGCCCAGAAAAATCAGTTATCTGCCAACGAACGACTGATCAATGCCATATTTGAAGTCCGGCTGCTCGAAATAAGCCTCAAACAGTTGAGTGGTTCATTGCTTGATGAATAAATCACTGTAATACAAGTAATTAACCAAAATACCTTGACAAAACAAAGGTTTTTGAAAAAAAAACAACAAATGATTGTGCAAATAAGAATTTTGTTCTATTTTTGCAGCCCGTTACAAAAGCTATAAACTTTATTGAGATGTACTTAACACCAGAAGTAAAAAAGAATATTTTCAACGAGCATGGCAAAACTGCTACAGACACAGGTTCTGCAGAAGGCCAGATCGCACTATTCACCCACAGGATTCAACACCTTACCGGTCACCTGAAAATTAACCGTAACGACCTCGTTACCGAGCGTTCATTGGTTCGTTTGGTAGGTAAGCGCCGTAGATTGCTCGATTATCTGAAAGATAAAGAGATCGAACGCTACAGGGAAATCATTAAGAAACTGAATATCAGGAAGTAATACCTGAAATCATCACAATATTAAAGAGGCAATTTTTTAATTGCCTCTTTTTGTATCAAACAAAACCAATTATTTCTGTTGGTTTTTCAACCCTATACAATTTAACAGTATTTTTGTGGCCGTTTAACGCGGAGATTCCGCGGGATGCTTAAACACCAATTTCACAACATTTTATATGCAAGGAATAGTAAAAACTTTTGACATTGGAGACGGAAGGACCGTTTCTATCGAGACCGGCCGTTTGGCCAAGCAGGCAGATGGTTCTGTCGTTGTTAGAATGGGCGATACCATGCTTTTGGCTACCGTAGTTGCCCGAAAAGAAGCCGCCGAAAATGTAGATTTTATGCCTCTTTCGGTTGAATACCGTGAGAAATATGCCTCCTCCGGACGATTTCCCGGTGGATTTTTTAAACGCGAAGCACGTCCTTCTGATTATGAAGTACTGATCGCCCGTTTGGTTGACAGGGCTTTAAGGCCATTGTTTCCCGATGATTTTCATGCTGAAACACAGGTAATTATTACACTCATCTCATCCGATGAAAATATNNGATATTCCGTTCAACGGACCCATCTCTGAAGTAAGGGTAGTCCGTATTGATGGAAAACTGGTTGTTAATCCTCCTACCAAAGATATTGCCCTGGCTGATATTGATATTATGGTTGCAGCAACCATTGATAATATTATGATGGTTGAGGGAGAAATGAAAGAAGTCGGAGAAACCGACATGATTGAAGCACTCAAATTTGCGCACGATCACATCAAAATTCAGTGTAAGGCTCAGCTGGAACTTGCTGAAATGGTGGCCAAAGCCAACCCGAAACGTGAATACAGCCACGAAAACAACGATCCCGATCTGAAAGTAAAACTCCACGAATTTGCTTACAACCGGATATTTGAGATTGCCAGTCACGCTACCGCAAAACATGAGCGTACAGATGCATTTAAAGCTATAAAAGAAGAGTTTATCGCCACACTTGATGCTGAAGAAGCCAAGGAAAAGGCATTTATGATCTCACGTTATTACCACGATATTGAAAAAGAAGCGGTTCGTAACGTAATTCTTGATAAACGTCAGCGTCTCGATGGACGTAAACTCGACGAAATCCGCCCCATCTGGTGCGAAGTTGACTATTTGCCGGCTGTACATGGTTCTGCCATATTTACCCGTGGCGAAACCCAGTCACTTACAACTGTTACGCTTGGTACCAAACTCGATGAACAGGTAATTGACGGTGTTGTTATTGAAGAAAAAATTAAGTTTATTCTGCATTATAATTTCCCTCCATTCTCAACGGGTGAAGTTAAAAGGATGATGGGCACCAGCAGACGCGAGATCGGCCACGGAAACCTGGCTATGCGTGCGCTGAAGCCGATGCTCCCAAATGGAGAGGATAATCCATACACCATCCGTGTTGTCAGCGATATTCTTGAGTCAAACGGATCTTCATCAATGGCAACCGTATGTGCCGGTACTATGGCACTTATGGATGCTGGTGTTAAACTGAAGAAACCAGTTTCAGGAATAGCCATGGGACTGATTTCCGATACCAAAACCAATCGTTTTGCTGTTCTCAGCGATATCCTGGGCGATGAAGATCACCTTGGCGATATGGACTTTAAAGTTACAGGAACAATTGATGGTATTACTGCCTGTCAGATGGATATTAAAGTTGACGGACTTCCTTACGAAGTTTTGGTTCAGGCACTTGAGCAGGCCAAACAAGGTCGTCATCACATCCTGGGTGAAATGGCAAAAACCATTACCAATCCGCGCGAAGATTACAAGCCACATGTTCCACGTATTGTGAAAATGACAATTCCGAAAGAATTTATTGGTGCCGTAATCGGACCAGGCGGAAAGGTTATCCAGGAAATGCAGCGCGAAACCGGCTCTACCATCGTGATTGAAGAAGTTGGTGAATTTGGTATTATTGATATTGTTTCCAACGATAAAGCATCAATTGATGCGGTAAGGGAAAAAATCAAACGCATTGTTGCCATTCCGGAGATCGGAACCATCTATCACGGAACCGTTAAAAATATCACGGCTTTTGGTGCCTTTGTTGAAGTACTTCCCGGTAAAGATGGGCTGTTACACATTTCAGAAATTGACTGGAAACGTCTCGATAAAGTAGAAAGTGTGCTAAAAGTAGGCGACGAAATAGATGTTAAACTCATCGAAATTGATAGCAAAACCGGAAAACTCAAGCTTTCGCGGAAAGTTTTACTTCCAAAACCGGAACAGGATAACAAATAATGTAACCTTATTCTGATTTTTTCGTAAAAAGGTTCACTGTAAATTCTTATTGGAGTAAAATGAGGCAACTAAAAATTACAAAACAGGTTACCAACCGCGAAACTGCATCGCTTGATAAATATCTGCAGGAAATAGGTAAGGTTGAGTTGATTACTGCTGATGAAGAAGTAGCGCTGGCGCAAAAGATCAAACAAGGCGACCGTGCCGCGCTCGAGAAACTTACCAAAGCAAATTTAAGGTTTGTTGTTTCAGTTTCAAAGCAATACCAGAATCAGGGATTGAGTTTACCCGATCTAATCAACGAAGGCAATTTAGGCCTGATAAAAGCCGCCCAGCGTTTCGACGAAACAAGGGGATTCAAGTTTATTTCGTACGCCGTTTGGTGGATCAGGCAATCAATTTTACAGGCTTTGGCCGAGCAATCGCGTATTGTGCGTCTGCCACTCAACAAAATTGGTTCAATAAACAAGATCAATAAGGCGTATGCTAAACTTGAACAGGAATATGAGCGTGAGCCAAACTTTGATGAAATTGCCGGATTACTCGAAATCAGCGAGAACGAGGTCAAGGAATCAATGCGCAATTCAGGCCGCCATGTTTCTATGGATGCCCCGTTAGTTCAGGACGAAGACAATAACATGTACGATGTTCTGCGCAGCGAAGACGGACCAACTCCCGAAACGGAACTGCTTTACGAATCATTGCGTAAGGAGATCGAAAGGGCTGTTTCAACGCTTACTCCGCGCGAAGCTGATGTTATCCGCCTCTATTTCGGATTGGGTGGCGAACATCCACTTACCCTTGAAGAGATTGGCGAGCGATTCGACCTTACCCGTGAACGGGTGAGGCAGATTAAGGAAAAGGCCATCCGTAGGCTGAAACACACCTCGCGAAGCAAAATCCTGAAAACTTACCTTGGATAAAAAAGATAAAAGAGCGGCACTTCTGACTGCTCTTTTTTTTATCTTCGTACCGCTAAAAACAATTCATTTCCTTTTGTTATAAAAGCCATTAGCTGTTAACTGTCAATTATAAACTACTAACTAATTTTTGATGATCGCCCCTTCAATCCTTTCTGCTGATTTCACCCGTTTGGGCGAAGATATCGAAATGGTCAACCGCAGTGAAGCCGACTGGTTTCATATTGATGTGATGGATGGTGTGTTTGTGCCCAACATCTCATTCGGAATGCCAATAATCAAAGCCATCAGCAAGCTGGCTAAGAAGCCGCTCGATGTGCACCTGATGATAGTGCAGCCTGAACGTTATTTTGAAACTTTCCGCGATTGCGGGGCAAATTATCTGAGTGTTCATCTCGAAGCGGTAACCCATCTGCACAGGGCGGTGCATCAGATTCGCGATCTGGGTATGAAAGCAGGAGTTGTTCTTAACCCACATACCAATGTTTCCGGCCTCGAAGATATTATTGCCGATGTAGACCTGGTGCTGCTGATGTCGGTAAATCCCGGTTTTGGCGGTCAGAAATTTATTGAAGCAACGTATGATAAAATTATTAAGCTCAGAAAGCTTATTAATGATAAAAAATCTCAGGCCTTGATAGAAGTTGACGGTGGCGTTGACCTTAACAATGCCGGAAAATTATACAGCGCCGGAGCCGATGTGCTGGTTGCCGGAAATGCCGTTTTTTCATCACAGGACCCTGCTGCTACCATCAGTGCATTGAAAAGTATAAAATAAACCTGCTTTTTGTGAAAGATTTTGCTTGCCCATGCTCAACAGGATGACGATTCAATTTTTTTTCCTGCTTCTTATCAAACCTTTAAATTATCATCCATAAACATTCAAGTAATAAACATGAATGTTTATTTTTTTTTGATTTTTACATACCCTATTTTTGGGTCATATAAAAATCATCTGAATGAAAAGAATATACTTTTTACTGCTGTTAGCAGGATGGGCAATTCATCTGCATGCACAAATCACTGAATTTCCTTACAATGAAGGATTCGAGAATGATCTTTTTCCGCCAACGGGATGGCTCGGATATCCGATTGTAGCCGGGGATATGGATTTTGTCAGGGTTACCGTTGGTCAATGGCCTGCTTGTTTACCTCATGATGGTAGTATCGCCATGGCGAAGTACAACTCATTTAATGCTTCTATCGGGGAGGAGGCTGTTCTGATCAGTCCGGAATTGCTGTTGACAGATGATAATGTGCTGCGGTTTTGGTTTTTTCGTTCCGAAGATCCGAGCAACAACCGCCACGATAAAATTGATGTTTATTATAATTCAACTCCTGATCTTGCGGGTGCAACTTTTCTTGATTCAATCAGCAGGGCTATTAACTTCTATCCACAGGTTCCTTATGAAGGTTGGTATCAGTATGAATTTGCATTCAACCATCCGGGAAGCACATGGATTATTTTCAAAGCCAGAAGCGCCTATGGATGGAGTATGTATCTTGATGATGTTGAGGTAAATACCAGCAGCATTGATTTAGATCCGCCGGTAGTGGTTTCACTGGGTGGTACACAGGTTTACGCGCAACAGCAAATGAATCTTAAGCTGATCGTTCGTGATGTATCTGATATGCCTGCTACGCTTGACGGGGAATTAACCATCAACGGGCAGACAGAGGTGGTTGTAATGACAAAAACCAGCGGAACCCAGGGCGATTTTACCTATGAAGGAATTGTAGCCGGACAAACCGATCACACTCAGGGTGAAATCAGGTTCTGGCTCACTGATGAACTCAATAATACTGCCTGGTCAGATTATTACACCTTGCATTGGGATTGGATCAAGCCCATTATGGAAGAAGGTTTTGAAGGAGAAGCATTTCCTCCCGAAGGTTGGACTGTAACCGGCGAACCACTGACATGGCTCAGCTGGAATGACTATGGTATGGTTTATTACACCGACAGCGATGAAGTTGATTGGGAAGTATTTCCACCGGAAGGTCAGCGGCAAGCGGCAGTGGAATGGGATTTCCAGGGCAATGAGCAGAATGAATGGCTGATTTCACCCGAAGTGTCTGTTACAGTTAATTCAGTGCTCACTTTTAAAACATTTGTTCGGTTAAGAAGCTACGATTACGATGAATATCTGGTAAAAGTTTCGACTGACGGGTTCAACTGGCAAACCATCTGGAGTGCCTTTGATTATCCGGCTGGTGTAAGTTCTTATGACGAAGATGTTCATCTAAGCCTGAATGATTATGTTGGTGAGGATATTCGAATTGCCTGGCATGCTTACAATTTATATGGAACCAATCTCTGGTATTCCTGGTTTGTAGATGATATAAAGATCAGGGCAGTTGATACCATTGTTGGTGTGAACCAAACTCCGGAGATATTCAATTCCAAAACCTTCCCAAATCCTTTTAAAACCATTACAAGCATTGATTTTCAAACCTCAGTGGCAGGTCCGGCATTATTGAGTGTGTTCAGCAGCGATGGCAGAAAAGTTTATGAGCAAACTTTTCCTCAACTTTCAGCAGGCTCTCACCAAATCAAAATTGACGGATACGCATGGCCTTCCGGATTTTACTTTTACCAGATGCGAACCAGAAACGGAACATCAGGTGGCAAACTTATCCGGCAATAGTTTTACGCTTTTGCTGAAAGGCGCTTTGGGCGTAAAGAAGCGACGTTTGCAAACAATTTTTATCCTATCCTGATCAAAGTAAATTGATTTATTTGACGGGATTTGTAAATTCTTACAAAAACCTGTAGGTTTGTAGTAATAAAATTTTCACCTAAAGCATAGAAATAACATGAGCAAAGAACTGGATAAGTTGCAACCCACTGCACTATGGAAGTACTTTCAGGAAATCTGCAAAATTCCCCGTCCTTCAAAAAAAGAGGAGAAAATTGCGGCTTACCTGGTTGCATTTGGCGAAAAACATGGATTGGAAACCATTGTTGACGAAATCGGTAATATCCTTATCCGGAAACCGGCAACAAGCGGCATGGAAAGCCTTAAGTCAGTAGTCCTGCAAAGCCACATTGATATGGTTTGTGAAAAAAACAGCGATACCCTGCACGATTTCGATACTGATCCTATACAGCCATTTATTGATGGAGAATGGGTAAAAGCCCGGGGAACCACCCTAGGGGCCGATGATGGAATTGGTGTTGCGGCCCAGCTTGCGCTGCTCGAAGCCAATGATATTGCTCATGGCCCTATAGAATGTTTGTTTACCGTTGACGAGGAAACGGGTCTCACTGGTGCCTTCGGCCTCAAGCCCGATCTGCTGAAAAGCAGCATATTGCTGAATCTCGATTCGGAAGATGAAGGTGAAATATTTATTGGTTGTGCCGGTGGCAAGGACACAGTTATTACTATGAACTACTCTAAAGTGCCGGTGGGCGCCAATATGCTGGGGTATGTTACCAAAGTAAGTGGATTGAAAGGTGGACATTCAGGGGATGATATCAATAAAGGTCTGGGTAACGCCAATAAAATTCTCAACCGCCTCTTATGGGAAGCCAATCGCCGTTTTGAACTCCGCCTTACGAATATTGACGGTGGTAACCTGCGCAATGCAATTGCCCGTGAAGCTACAGCTATGGTTATTGTTCCGAAGCGTTTCTCTGCTGATTTTGAAAAATTTGCAAAGGATTATAATGTAACTGTGAGAAAAGAGTTTAAAACCACGGAACCCGGATTGAATGTTCAGTTTAAATCAGCCGATCTTCCTGATTTTATGTTCGATGCGGCTACTCAGGAAAGACTGATAAATGCACTGTATGCATGCCCTCATGGTGTAATTGCTATGTCAGCCGACATTCCTAATTTCGTTGAAACCTCAACAAATCTGGCGTCTGTCAAAACCTACGAAAACAGGATAGAGATAACAACCAGTCAGCGAAGCTCTGTTGAGTCGGCTAAAGACGATATTGGTAATATGGTAGTGGCGGTGTTCAATCTGGCAGGTGGCAAGGCCGTGCATACCGACGGTTATCCCGGATGGACTCCTGATCCAAATTCTGCTGTACTCGATATTTCGAAGATTGCCTACCAGAAATTATTCAATACCAAACCAAAAGTGCTGGCCATCCATGCCGGGCTGGAGTGTGGACTTATAGGGGAGAAGTATCCGCAAATGGATATGATTTCCTATGGGCCAACCATCAAAGGGGCACATTCTCCCGATGAGCGGTTGAAAATAGACACGGTGCAGAAATTCTGGGATCTGACACTGGAAATACTTCAGCACATTCCCAAAGAAGGAATAGCATAAACAAAGTAACCGGTCTGAATAAGGCCTGTTTCTTAATTGCTTTATTTTCAGGGATGTAAATGCATTTGCTAACCACATAACCGACACATCTATTTTCATTAGGTGTTCGGGTAGCAATTGTGGATTACTGAAGAAAATCATTTACATGTAGGTTTTATATCGCCGGAATTAAGATTATACTTCAATTATCTGCCAAATACCATGCCCATTCTTAAAACAGGGTTAGAATAAGGCGAAAGAGCACCTTCATTAATATTCCACAAGGCCATAATAAAGAAATAGGATCCTTTTGAGATACGTTGCCGGTAGCCTCCACCCACAAAGATGCTGTTAAAGTTGGCTGTTATTCTGTCTGATTGCAATCCTGCCCCTGAATTATAATAGTCG
>DINP01000143.1:0-4718 GCA_002426025.1 Bacteroidales bacterium UBA5537
TGCAATGGTCATAAAAATAAATTTTATAGGGTACTGCAGGTTTGCAGCAGTATATATAAAAAAATATGTATGGTACTGAAAACCCGGATTCAACTCCGGATCTTCAACTATAACTTTAATTCTAATTTTTCTAAAGTGAAAGCTCTGACTACTTGTATAATCTTATGTTTGTGATTTACTTATACTTTTTCAATACCCACAGTTCAACCATTTCGTTGCTACGCCAATGCTGATTTCTCTTTATTTTATTTGAAGCAGGACGTACTTTTTTCTGAACAAGCAATTCCTTAACAAACCTTCCTCCACTTAATAGTTCGGTCTCAATTGGATGCGTGATGGCAACTTCAGTAATATTTGCCAGATTAGAGAAAAGCAACACTACCCTACCCCCTGTTTTCAACCGCCTGTAAGCTTCGGAGAAAAAGCGGGGAAGCAGGTCTTCGCTGTAATATATGGCTGTGTCCAATCCATCCGAACCATCGGACGTTGGCAGCCAGGGCGGGTTAAAAACAATAAGTTCAGTTGGTATATTGCTTTCTGCAAATAAATCTCCATAGAGCAAACTTAATTTACCTGACAACTTATTCTCTTTACTGTATTCATTCATCCCGATAATTGCATTTGGATTGGTATCTGTTCCATAAATTTTACCGAACCCATATTTCAGCATCATCAACGAAAGTACACCACTACCGATTCCGATATCAAAGGCAGTTTCTTTTCCGCCCCTGTAATTCTTCAGCCAATGATCGAAAAGTTCCAGATGTTCGAACCTGGTTGGGAAATAGGTTCCGAACCAGGGATTAATTTTCTGCTTCAAAACAGGAATAAAGATACCTTTCTCATACCACTGCCATGAACTGTTTAATCCCTGAACCTGAGGGAAAGGCATCAGAAATTCATTCAAATCGGGATAGAGTATCTTTAACCACCCAATCACAGGCGCTTTTCTTACAACCAATTTGTGGCTGTTTACTCTTAACAGCAGCCTGTTCGAGAGATCGCGGTAAGCGGCACGTGCCTCCCGCTGTCCCGCGAAGGATTGATCAACATACTTCTGATTTACATATTGTTTCAAAAATCTCAGCACTTCAAGGCCACTGCTGTAGAAATCAACAACCAACACTGAATATCCATCAATAAGAGCATCCACAGCTTCCTGCGGGTCCATTCGGCGCTTGTATGGGACTACTTCTATATCCGTAATAATTGGTGCGGGCCGGTCAGGAGTGGTATTCATGTGTAAAAATTATTTCCTTGTATTTATTTGATCTCTTTATTCCCAGTTTTCTCAGATGCCGGTAAAACATCGTCTCATCTCTTTATACAAAAATCCGGCTCCGGATTCCTGCTATTTCAACCGGTATCGAATCTGCAAGATTATCCAGTAATTCATTGATTCTCCCTGATTTGTATTTGTTAACCAACAAGGTCTGTGCAGATGATACAATATTTTCTTCAAGCTTCTCTTTGCTTTGTTTACCTTCCATGTAGAGTGCCACTTCGTGATACCAGAGCAATACAGGCATATAAGCTGTTTTATCAATAATTTTCTTCTCTAAGGTCAGCAGATTATAGCGCCTGGCAACAGACAGCAAGCGGCTGTACTTTTCATCGCTCAGCAAAGCCTGAAGGTAAGCCGAAAAAAACAGGTGCCAGCGTGTTTCAAATATCTCTTTTTTGTAGGCATCCAAAAAGGTTGAAGCATAACTTACAGCATTTTTCGACATTTTATTATAGATGAGTGTTCGCGTGTAAAAGCTCACAAAACCAATTCTGTTGTAAAAACTGTTTGTCTTTTTTAATTCAGGAATTGAGGAGTTCATTAATTTAAGCGCAACATCATATTTCCCACTTCTCAATAGAACGCCGCAAAGGTTGGCCAGATAAAAAAGATAATCGCTGTTTTTCTGCCTGATTGACAAATATCCGTATTTAGCAGCCAGCTCCAGTTCATTCAGCTTGTTGTGCATCATGGCCCGGTTCGAATAGTAATTGGCCAGGATTCGTTTCGAGTAAAAAGCATCTGTTTTAAACAGTGTATCCAATTCATTGTAAACAACTCTCAGGTTTTCAAATTCACGGTAATTATAGTAGAGGAATGTAAGCCTTACCGCAGCCCTGTATCGGGTATAACCATCAAGAGCTGGGTTACTGAAAGTTGATTGCAAAAAATCATTGTAATGTATTGGATCAGCATCAAGGGTTTCGTGCTGACGAATTATCTCTTCCGCTGCCTGATTTAGCTTGCTGTTAATACCTAAGCTCGAATAATAAGCCGATTCATATTTCTGAAGATAGTCGTTGGTCGGTTTATAAAACTGGGTTCTGACCCTGATAAGCAGATAATCCCTGAAGTGTTGTACAAGTTCATAAAACCTCAGAAAAAAATAGTGAGATGGTGTAATGGTCTTGATATAGGAGAGAATCTCTTTTTCTTCTTCCGGCAAAATAGCATCAATCATTACCTGTTTCTCGGTAAAGGCAAGCCATTCATAAAACCTGTCCACATTAGCCTTTTCAAGAGCCTGGGTAATCCAGGTCTTAATATAGGAATATGATCGCTTGTCAATATCCGGATCATATTCTTTAGGCTTCAACGGATTATGGCAATTCCAGTGCAGTACGTTTAGAATTTGCCTGTTGACACTTTTATCGAATTTTTGAATACTCAACAGGTAATCAGCTTCGTGCGGATACAGATGATTTGCAAAATCGCTGAAAGTGACAAGTTTCAACCTCATAAAACGGAATTTGGGTTGAAATTACTACAAAAAATAATGGGAACCTCTGTAGAAGGCTCCCACTATTGAATTTTATCAGAAAATCAGGTTTAATTAATAAATTTTCTGGTTTCAGTATTGAATACATCTGATTTTTCAAACATCATAAAATGGCCGCATTTGGGAACCATAACCAGTTTGCTTCCTTCTATCAGTTTTGCACCTGCTTCAGCAATTTTCACCGTAAATCCCGGATTAAGATAACGATTGGGAATGAGCATATCGTTTTCACCAAAGAAAATAAGCGTCGGCATTTTAATTGCTGAAAGTTTATCGAGAACCGGCTCATCAACCATTCCATAAACCGAACGTGCTACAGCCAGGCAATAGGCTTCAAAGTCAGCAGCATCGCGCATGGCAATTCTATCTTCTATCATAAAACGGGCATCGTCAGGCATTCTGAAGAAATTACTGGCCAGATTGGTTTCAATGGCATCAACCGGTGTAAGCCTTACAAGGTTAGGCGTCATCACTTCTTTGAACCAGTTTTTCTGTCCGGCATGAAAATATTCAAATCCGGCAGGGTCAACCAGAATCAACCTTTTTACCAGTTCAGGTTTTTCGAGCGCCAGAACCATTGAAATCTGCCCTCCCATTGAATGTCCTGCCAGATTTACAGGACCCAGTTCGAGTTTCTGGATAAGCTCAGCGATAATGCCGGCATAAAACGACATTTTACCGCTGTGTGGAGCTTTTGATGATTTTCCGTAACCCGGAAGGTCAACTGCAATTACCCTGTAATACTTGCTCAATTCACCTATATTTTTCTTCCAGGCGGGCAGGTAGCTGCCAAGACCATGAATCATTATAATGGTTTCGCTTCCTTTGCCTTCGTCGATATAGGCAAGTTTGATATTGTCACTCAGATTAGCATACTTCACCTGGTAGTCATACTTTAAGTCGCTCATTGAACTGATTTTCGGAATATTCTTATATGGAGCACAGGACACAAGGAACAATAAAAGTAGTGGTGCTATCAGTTTGGTTTTCATCTTGGAAAGTGTTTTCATTTTCGTAATTTTTTTTCATGAATTATCAGAACAACAACCACTTGTACACAATGAAAACCGTAAAGGGGTTAACCGGTCGGGTGTCACTATTACCATTAACAGCATATCCGTACGCATCGTCCTGACTGTCGTAAAAATCGCCTAACCACAAATAGGCACCATGCATTTCGAGGCTCATAAAGGGGCCAAATGAGTAAGATATCGCAGCGTTAAGTTCGGTACCAAGTAAGCGGCCTCCCTGCTGAGGGCTAACCGGGCTTATTGCCATGGCAGTTCCACCTTTGACATACATTCTATTGGGAATCAGGTCGCGGGTCACATTCATGGTACCTCCGATAAGTCCATATCCCATATTGGAGATGTCAGATACTGCCGGAGTAAACCTATTAACAACATTGGCATGTGGGAATAAAAGATAACCACCTGTTCCAACAAAGATACTGGCAGGCATTCCCCATGTATTCCCGGTAATTACCCCACTGTATTTTTGATCATCAATCCCGTTTTTATCTCCTGATGCATAAATAAAATCAGCCGAAATATTATCATTCAACGTTCTTCCATATCTGTAGGCTGCTCTCAGGTTTCCGGCAAAACCGAAAATATCAGCGGCTTTGTTGTACGAACCATCGTTATTAGTCCTAACACTTCCCAGATTGAAATTTAAAAAACCGGTTATCTGAAGCGGATCAAGCCAGAAATCAGGGTTTTTACTGAAATTCATACCCAACCATACAATATCTGCTTTGTAATCTCTTGGAATATCAAATACAAAAGAACCATTGTAAGCAGAAAGAGTACTGCCCAGTCCTTCGCCAAAAACAGACACACCGCCCTGGCCTTTGCCACGATCACGCACATAATATGCAGAAGCACCTACATTCCACTGCATACTTAGCTTACGCTGATATACCAGTTCTGTGAG
>DINP01000143.1:4756-13229 GCA_002426025.1 Bacteroidales bacterium UBA5537
TTTCCACTAATGCCATAAGCCTGATCGCCCCAGGTCCAGTCAATTTCAAAGGAAGCTCTCAGAATTGCCTTGCCATTGAAGAGTTTGGGCTGATAAATAAAGAATGGGATAAGGCGTTGTTCAACATAACTTGAAGTAGCCGTATCAGATGTAGTTGAGGAGTTTGGCCCAAAAAGCCGTCCGACCAATTGCCCGTTGAAAAGGCTGGCCTTAGGATACATATTTGAAATAACAGCCTGATTTATATAAAAGGCCAGAAACTGGAATTCCCTGTTTGCCTTTACATTGTAAGGCATGTCATTACTGAACAGATTAAATTTATTGGCTTCAGTGATGGGCTTTTCGTCAGAAGTCTGTGCATTTATCAGGTTAACTGATGTTAACAGGCCTGCCAATAATACTGTTGTAATTTTATTCATGGAGTACTTTTTAATGATTAAAAAAAAGCAAAGCCGGGTTCAAATCAACTGCGGCTTTGCCTTAATTTATAATTCTCTAACTTTCTGATTAAAGCAATCCGATCAGCTATTGAACACGAACAAATTTCTGAACATTCAGCACGCCAAGAGTTCCACCATTTGAGCTTCCAAATCCGGCAGCAGGTGTGGGAGGTACATTTTGTGTTCCGGAAGTCTGAACAACCTCATACCATAGTACTTCAGGATTTGTTTTAACTTCAAATATACCTGAGGCAATTGCAGCATATGGCAGTTCCTGATTGCAGGTTACTGTCCAGATTTCTCCAACAGTTGATTTTTCAATTTCATAGGTTCCGGTAAAAATGATATCTGGAGTTGTGGTTGTATTGCCAATATTATACTGATTAACAACATAAGTGTAGTCAGCTTTGAATTCGGCATCAACTTTCAATACATTGAAATAAGTTACCAGCAGCGGAGCAACATTTTCACCTTCTGATAACCACTTGCCCATAATACCTAAGTCTTGAGCTGCAGCATTAGTTTCAATTGTTTGTGAAGCTTCCATTGCCAATCCTTCGTTATCGTAAACTGAAGTAGCAGCAGCAGGTTTAATAGTGAACTTTTCAGTTCCCTGAACAACCGAAGTAATAGTAAGATTGACAATTGCAGTTGCACTTCCGGCAGTGTGATCAACAGTGTAGGTAAACTCAACTTCGGCCGGGGCTGTTATTAAAAGTGAAGAGGCTGTAAGAGCACCTGTGTTATCAGCATTTGCATAAACTGACTCAGAAAAAGTAACCGTAATGGTTTTGTTGTCAGTTGAAACTTCAGCAGATTTAAATTTTGGCGCCTGATTTTCATCTTTACTGCAAGAGGAAAAACCAATTAATGCAGCGAATGCAATAGAAAGAAATAAGAATGCTCTGTTTTTCATTTTGGTTGATTTTTAGGTTGTTTGGTTAATTGGGTTAAAGATATTTGATTGCAAATTAAGTTACGATTCATTGATACATTTTAATGGGTTGACCCAAACGTTTACAGATGGTTTTAAATGTGTTAATATACTGTTATTGTGCAGTATACAAATGCATTTTATACCTTAGACTTTAAATTGCCCCACTTTATTACATTTGCGCCCCAGGCATAACCAATGCCGGCGGCAATCATAGAAATGATGCTTCCCTCTGACAATTTTCCGGCTTGCTGTGCAAGATGAAGTGAAAGAATCTGGTCAATTTGTCCCAGATGACCATAATTCTCCAGATAAATCGTTTGTTCATCAGTCAATCCAAGTTGCCTTACCAAACCGAAATACAATGAACGTTTAAAGTGAAGTGCTGCAAGGTAATCCATTTCAGAAGAATTTAAGCCTGACTTCTCAAAAGCCTTTTCAATACACAACATCCAGTTACTCATTGATACTTCATTAAGTCTGGCTTTCATGTGTTTTTCGTCAAAAACTCTTAGTGAGCAATAGGCTTCAGAAATATTTTCACGGGTAATCGGTTTTTCCGTACCGCCAAATTCTACACCAGCATCGCGGGCCATTGTACCATCTGTGATAATATGGGTTCCGAGTAAAATATTTCTGCCCAGATTTTTCTGAAGTAAAATAGCTCCGGCACCGGCAGCAAGGTTAAACATAAAGGAAACCGAAGAGTCATTATAATCAATAAAATCGCCGTTTCTGTAACCTCCCGCAATCAGAACTGTATTGATATCAGGATCCGAAAACATCATGTCTTTTGCAATCTTCATCGCTGCAACAGTCGTACAACAACGTTGCTGTATATCAAGCGCCCAGGCATTTACAGCACCAATCCGATCCTGAATATAAATCCCGGTTGTGGTTAAGGGGTATTCCTTCCACTCTTCGCCAATAGAAAGAATAAGATCAATTTTTTCTGCAGAAACCCCGGTATTTTTCAAACAATCGAGCGACGCTTTGACACCCATTTCCTGAGTTCCATCGCCAGGTCCCGGTATCGGTTTTTCAATAATTCCAAGTTTCTGGATGATCGCTTCCTCGCTCCACTCTCCATTTGTTTTTTGCGACAACTCTGCTGCAGTTATGCGCGGTGCAGGTATGTAAATGCCGGTACCAACTATTCCAACGTGAAAATCAAGCATTTGCGGGTTTGTCATAGAATGAAGTTATTTTAATAAACAAACAGGTTGCTTCCAACTGCCAATCCCGCACCAGATGCCATAAAAAGCACCCGATCACCTCGTCTTATCCGGCCCTCAGTAACAGCATGATGAAATGCCATTGGAACACATCCTGACCCGGTATAGCCATATTTATCCATTATGGTGGTGGTTTTCGACATCGGGACACCAAGAATTTCCATCACTTCAGTTATTACGGAATGGTTAATCTGCGTAAATATAAAATGATCTACATCCATTACACTGAGTTTGTATTTTGCGAGCAATTTATTAACCACCATNNACTGGGTGCCATCGGTCAGAAGCTGACTCCCGATATAACCCTGATTTTCATCTTCACCTCTTCCTAAAACCACAGCCCCTGCCCCATCGGCAAACAAAGAGTAGCCAAATGCATCGTCAGGCCTCAGAAATGCAGGCATATTGTAAACGCCAACCACTACAGCAAATCTGATGGAAGAATCGGTAGCCATTATTCTGACCGCATTATCGAGCGCAATGGTAAAGCTTGCGCAGGAAGCTGAAATATCAAAAGTTGAAGCCCAGGTTTCCTGCTTCTGAATCCGGCCCTGCACCAGAATTGATGTTGCTGGTGAAATATATTCCGGTGTGTCGGTACCAACAATAAACAAGCCGATATCATCGCCCGAAATACCGGCATTGGCTATTGCACTTTGTGCAGCTTTTGTGGCAAAATCAGCGGTAGTTTCTTCAATTCCACGTAGATGTGCGATGTGGCGATTGAAAACCCCGAGTTTATCTTCGAGTTTCTCCAATTTGAATTCCAGACCAGTAAGGCCCTGCAATTCTGAATTTGAAATACTTTCTCCCGGCACGTAAAGTCCTGTTCCTATTATTTTGATTGGAAGCATTATTCGGATTTTATTCTAATTTATAAAAAACCAAGTTTTTCAGCCTGCGCTTTCAAACTTTCCCTGAAATCAGGATGTGCAATTGAAATCAGCATTTGTGTTCTTTCTCTTACAGTTCTTCCGGTTAGTCTCACACTCCCCCATTCGGTCACAACATAATCTGTGTGGCTTCTGTGAAGGGTTACAGCACTTCCCTCGGGTAAAACCGGAACAATGGTTGAGATAGAACCGCCCCTTGCAGTTGAACGACAGGCAATAATAGACTTTCCCAGACCATCTGTACCTTCAATTGCTCCAACTGCAGTATCAGTCTGCCCACCGGTGCCTGAATATTGTTCAATACCAATTGATTCGCTGGAAACCTGACCGGTAAAATCAACCATAATGCAGGTATTAATGGACACCATCCGGCTATTTTTCTTCATTTCGCAAGGATCGTTAACATACTTTCCGCGAAGGAATTCAACACAGGGATTGTTATCGAGCCATTTATACAACTTTTCGCTGCCCATGGCAAAGGTGCAGATAAACTTGTCCTTGTGAACTGATTTTCTTTTGTTTGTGATAACACCAGCTTCGTATAATTCCATCATGCTGTCAACCATCATTTCAGTGTGGACACCAAGATCTTTTTTGGTAATTAATGACAAAGCTGCCGCATTTGGAATATCTCCGATTCCTAATTGTATGGTAGATCCGTCTTCCACCAGATCGGCGATATGCTTTCCGATACTCATTGCAACATCATCGGGTTGTGGTGCCGGCAACGTAGGAGGTGTTTGTGAAAACTCAACAAAATAGCTTATTTCACTTATATGAATGTGTGTATCGCCCAGCGTGCGAGGCAATTGATCGTTGACTTCGAGTACGGTTATTTCAGCAGCTTCCAGTATGTCCTTTTCATAGGTAATCCCCAGTGATAAAGACACATAGCCCCTTTCATCAGGTGGAGTACAGGTCCCAAAAAACATATGCGGTTTGCGCACTTTCAGCCGGTCGGTTGCCGATCGGTGAAGCATATTGGGAACATAGGTGACAGTACCCGTTTTGGCCTTTAACGCCTGCCGTGATCCCGGCGCATGAAACCAGCTACAAAGCTCAAAATGACCTTTCATCTCGGGCTTCATGTAAAAATCATAAGGCTTCAAGGTTAAAACTGAGAAAACTTTAACATCAGTTACACCCCGTTCTTTGGCCAGATGAAATTTCGACATACAGCCCTGAGGTTCCGACGCACATTGTGCCACTATAATGTCAGTGTCGCTTTTTATAAAGCTGACAGCCTTTTCAATACTAATGAGTTTTTCCTTGTATATTGATTCGTTTGCCTTCATAGTAATTGCAGATTTAGATTTCTGTCTTTGCCGGAAGTTGTTTTCTGGTTGAAATATATACTATCAGACCAGCTAAAACTGAAAAAGTAATTGCACTGGCTGCAGCAATAGCCGGATTTTGAACTTTCCCTGTAAAGTATCTGTCGAAGAAGCCAAAACTCATGCCATGGGCATTAACCAGCCACGGGAACAGATAATAAACAAGAAAATAGACTACCAATGCCGTGATTGATCCGGTCAGAGCGGTATTGCGTGAAGTATTTTTCAGAAAGATTCCAAATGCGATAGGTACAAAAGCGATAGAAAAGAATGAATAAACCCCGTTTTGTGCGAAAATTGCTACACTCAGATTGGGATGTAGAATCTGAGAGCGGGCTGCTGCAAATGATGCAATAGCCATTCCGATTATCACTATCCTGTTGATGAGTATATACTTCCGCTCATCTGCAATGTGTTTACCAAACAATGGCTTGATAATATCAGAAGTTATCGTGGTACTCAGGCTTTGAATTAGTCCTTCAATTGTTGATAATCCAGCGCTAAGCAAGCCTAAGATTACAACCAGTCCGATCAGAATGGCAACCCATCCCTGTGAAAAAACCTGTACGACATAAGCAGGAATGATCCCATCTACATTTAGAGCTTTGCCATTTGCCGTCAAATCCGGAAAAGTGAGACGGGCATACAAGCCGGTTACAATTACCGAATAAAAAAGAACCTGAATGATTACTGCAGCAACCAGATACCGGTTAACGTCACTCTCTTTCTTCAACAACAATGATTTGGTAATAATATGAGGCTGGCATACTACGGCCGCGCCAACAATCATCTGGGCAAGTATAATCTCAAAAAAATCGCGGAAGAGCGGACTACCTGTGTTTGTTGATTTTATTAATACAGGGTCAATGGCTGATAGTTTATTAAAAAATGAGAACAGCCCGTCTTTGAGGTATGGATATCCGGAGGATATAAGCACGATGGCTACTACAACCATTACCATTGCCTGTATGGTATTGGTATAAACCATAGAATTGGCGCCTCCAAACATCATGTACCCAAACACGAAGACGACAACGCCAAGTAAAACATACATCTCATTAACGTTCAATGACTTACTTAGTACTTTTGTGATTGCAACCAGGATCAGCACAATAAAAGTGAGCAGCAAAACAGACAGGAAACCAATAAATAAGGCATATCCCTTGCTGTTGTAACGACTGCCAATCCAGTTGGCAAGTGTAAGTGCTTTTACTGTTGAGCCATATCTGCGAAAGCTTTTGGTAAGCAATACCAGAGAAACCAGCGAGGCCAGCGGGAAAAATATTCCGAAAGAAAGCACTCCGCTTACTCCATAGGCTGCAATTAAACCGGGGTTAATTACAAAAGTAGCGGCGCTTGTCATGGCAGCAGCCAGCGAAAGTCCTACAAACCAGGGTGAAAAGTTAAAATTCCCAACCGCGTAATCGCTGATACTCTTGGTTCGCAACGCACCGCGGATTACAAAAAACAGAATCGCAATCGCGTAAAGGGCGATTAATATCCATCCACCGGTTACTTGTTGTATTGATGCCATTGGGTTAGTTTGAAGTGCTAAAATTTCACAAAAAATGAATCAACTAATCAACTAAGGATAAATTAAATCGTGATACCGCCATCAACGCTGATGGTAGCACCATTAATGTATGCTGCTTCATCGCTTGCAAGGAACAAATAAGTAGAAGCAATTTCTTCCGGAGCGCCCAAACGGCCAAGCGGAACTTTTTCTTCCATGGCTTTCAATACGTTTTCAGGCATTTTCTTCACCATCTCAGTGGCGATAAATCCGGGGGCAACTGCGTTAACAGTAACTCCCTTGCGGCCAAGTTCGCGCGCCAGTGTTTTGGTAATTCCAATCACTCCGGCTTTGGTTGCCACGTAGTTCGTTTGCCCGAAATTTCCGTAAAGCGCAACAACTGATGAAGTATTGACAATGCGACCATAACCTTTTTCAACCATTCCGGCACTGACGCATTTGGCGCAATTAAAAACGCCTGTCAGGTTAACATCAATAACCTGCTGCCATAATTCCGGGGTCATCTTTTTTATGGATGCGTCGCGGGTAATACCGGCATTGTTAATAAGGATGTCAATTCTGCCAAACTGGGCAATGGCAGCCTGAGTTGCTGCATCAACTTCAGTATATGAGGCGGTGTTTACTTTTGCAAAAAAGGCTTCTCCCCCATCGGCCTTTATTTCGGAGACAGTTTGTTCGCCTTTTTCTTCGTTCATGTCCCAGATCATAACTTTAGCTCCTTCGGCGCAAAACATAATTGCTGCTGCACGGCCAAGTCCATCTGCACCTCCTGTAATTACTGCGATTTTATTCTCAAGTCTTTTCATGATATTGGATTATTTAATGTTTTCAATAATTAATGCGGTTCCCTGTCCGCCGCCTATACAAAGTGTAGCTAGCCCTTTATTGGCATTGCGGCGTTTCATTTCATAAATCAGGGTGGTCAGAATTCTTGCGCCTGAAGCACCAATTGGATGCCCTAAAGCAATAGCACCTCCGTTTACATTAACCTTTGCAGGATCGAGTTTCAGATCACGAACCACTGCCAGTGATTGTGCTGCAAAGGCTTCATTGGCCTCAATAAGATCAATATCATTGATAGTAAGACCTGCTCTTTTCAGTGCCTCCAGTGTTGCCGGAACCGGCCCATATCCCATAATTGCCGGATCAAGAGCCGCATTTCCGTAAGACAAAATCCTGGCCAGGGGTTTCAACCCGAGCTGAGCAGCTTTTTCGCCCGACATAATGATGAGCATGGCAGCTCCGTCATTTATTCCGGAGGCATTGCCTGCGGTAACTGTTCCGTCCTTTTTAAAAGCGGGTTTCAATGCAGCTAATTTTTCGGCTTTCAGTCCGTGTTTGGGAAATTCATCCATATCGAAAATTATCGGCTCACCCTTACGCTGAGGAATGCTCACAGGGACAATTTCGTCAACAAAACGACCGGATTTCTGAGCTTCTTCAGCCCTTCGCTGGCTTTCCAGTGCAAAGGCATCCTGCTCCTCACGACTTATTTTCCAGCGTTCTGCTATATTTTCTGCTGTTATTCCCATGTGGTAGTTGTTGAACGAATCAGTAAGTCCGTCAACAATCATACTGTCCAGAATCTGTCCATGTCCCATGCGGTAGCCCGTTCGGCCCTGCATCATAAGGTAAGGCGCATTCGACATACTTTCAGTACCGCCAGCCAACACTACATCGGCATCACCAAGCATAATAAACTGCGCAGCCATGGAAACAGCACGAAGGCCGGACCCACACAATTTGTTGATGGTCATGGCTGGTTTTGTATCCGGAATACCGGCTTTTATTGCAATCTGACGGCCCACATTCTGGCCAAGCCCTGCAGAAAGTATATTTCCAATGATGGATTCTGAGATTTCATCAGGACTGATTCCAGCTCTGCGGATTGCTTCTCTGGCTGCAGTTATCCCCAACTCAGTTGCCGTAACACCGGCCAATGCACCGCCAAAGTTGCCGATTGCGGTACGCACTGCTGATACAATTACTACTTCTTTCATAAGAATTGATTTTCAATAATTTCAACGAAGTAACACTATTCAAAGCGCAAATACATATCCCAATTTTATTTCTTTTGGGTTGACACAAATAGGTTTACGATCA
>DINP01000109.1 GCA_002426025.1 Bacteroidales bacterium UBA5537
TTCAGGATTGAATTTTAGCCGTTAGGGGAACCCGGTCATCCTGATAACAAATAAGCATTGTTCTGATAGATTTACTGAAAAACTTAAATTACGGATACTATGACAATTACAAGGATTTTTGACCTGTTGCCAAACTATGCTGCACGTTATAAGCCAAAGGACGATGCACTGGCCTGTAAGGAAGATGGTGTCTGGAAAAAATACAGCATAGCCCATTATACCCAGATGGCCGATAATATTACCAGTGGCCTGATCGCTTCCGGAATTAAAAAAGGTGACAAAATAGCTTCCATCACCAACAATCGCCCCGAATGGAACTTTCTCGATATGGCTATTATGCAGGCCGGCGCGATTCATGTTCCTGTTTACCCAACTATCAGCCAGGAAGATTATCAGTATATATTCTGTCATGCTGAAGTTAAACTGGTTTTTGTGGCCGGAGATGATTTGGCAAAGCGGATAAAAACCGTTGCAGAAAATTGTCCATCTGTCAGGGAAATAATAACTTTTAAATACAGTAATGAGTTCCGGAATATATATGATATTGCCGGACTCGGGCAGTCAAAGCCTGAGCCGGAGATTGTTGATGCAATCAAAAAAAGTATATCAACCGACGATCTTGCAACCATCATATATACTTCAGGAACCACTGGAAATCCGAAAGGAGTGATGCTTTCGCATAAAAACATTATTTCCAATTTCGTTGCAGTTTCTTACATCCCTACGTTTGGTGAAGATGGGAAAGCATTGAGTTTTCTGCCATTGTGCCATATTTATGAGCGGATGCTGAATTACCTGTATCAATACCTCGGTATTTCGATTTATTATGCTGAAAGCCTGGCCACTATAACCGACAACATCAGGGAAATTAAACCCGATATGATGTGTTGTGTGCCTCGATTGCTTGAAAAGATTTACGATAAGATTCAGGCTACAGGCCGGAAGCAGAAGGGGATCAAGCGGTTTGTTTTCTTCTGGGCTGTAAACCTGGCTTTGCATTTTGATGTGCAGGGAAGAAACAACCCCTGGTATAAACTGAAACATAAAGTTGCCGACAAACTGGTGTTCAGCAAATGGCGCGATGCACTCGGCGGCAATTTTAAAATAATCGTTTCTGGGGGGGCATCCATTCAACCAAGATTAGTCAGAACATTCAGGGCTGCCGGTTTGCCGGTTTACGAAGGCTACGGACTTACCGAAACCTCTCCGGTAGTGGCAGTTACCAGCACCGACCCTAATGGGATTAAAGTCGGAACCGTTGGCCCTCCATTGCGTGGAGTTGAAGTTAAAATTGCCGAAGATGGAGAGATAATGGTTAAAGGGCCCGGTGTTATGCTTGGCTATTACAAAGATCAGGAACTGACCGACAGTGTAATCAATAAAGACGGATGGTTTCATACCGGCGATATCGGCCAGTTTGAAGAGGAAGGCCAGTTGAGGATTACCGGCCGTAAAAAGGAAATTTTCAAGACCTCGCTCGGCAAATACATCGCTCCTGAATTGATGGAGAACAAGGTAAAGGAATCCCCGTTTATTGATAACCTGATGGTTGTTGGTGAAAACCAGAAGTTTGCTGCGGCATTGGTTGTTCCCGATTTTAATCACCTGAGATCGTGGTGCAAAATCAAAGAGGTTGAATATACCACCGACGAAGAGATGATTGCCAATCAGCGCATTAAGCTGCGATTGATGAAGGTAATAGATCATTACAACAAAAGCTTTGGCGCAACCGAACAGATTAAAAGGGTTGAGTTTATGCCAGCAGAATGGACCACTGCCTCAGGAGAACTGACGCCAACGCTGAAACTAAGGCGTTCGGTTGTTGCAAAAAAGTACAGCTCACAGATTGAAAAGTTATTTATTTGAAAATAAAAAATGCCTATGGATGATGTTACCCGTCTATTCGACCTTTTGTCGCGTTATGAACTTAAGTTCAAGACAAAAGAGGATGTACTTGCAGGGAAAGAAAATGGGGAATGGGTAAAATATTCGGTTGATAAATACCGCTCTGTTGCTGATGCCATCAGCTATGCTTTGATAGCACATGGAATAAAAAAAGGGGACCGCATTGCCACGATTATGCCCAGCCGCCCCGAGTGGAATTTCCTCGATATGGGAATCATGCAGGCAGGAGCCATTCATGTTCCGGTATATCCAACCATCAGTGAATCAGACTATAAGTACATTCTGAATCATGCCAGAGCTAAATTTATCTTTATTTCGGGTAAAGATATTTACCGTAAGATAGAGCATATTTTACCCGAAGTGGAAAGCCTGCAAGGTGTTTACGCGGTTAAAGACACCGAAGGGGTCGATTCATTCAGTGGATTTGTTGATTTTGGAAACGCACATGCCGATGCTTCCAGGCTCGACGAAATAAGGTCAACCATACAGACCAATGATCTGGCTACCATTATCTATACATCTGGTACCACCGGCAATCCCAAAGGAGTAATGCTGAACCATGCAAATATTATCAGCAACTTCAAGGCGGTGGCACATATTCCGCCTATAGGCGAAGAAGGAAGGGCACTGAGTTATCTGCCGCTTTGCCATGTGTATGAACGGATGCTGAATTATCTGTTTCAGTATCTTGGGATTTCGGTTTATTATGCCGAAAATATGGCCACCATAGGCGATAATATGCGCGAGATTAAACCCGATATTCTGGGTACAGTTCCACGCCTGCTCGAAAAAATATACGACCGGATTATAGGAACCGGGCGAAAGCTAACCGGAATTAAGAAATTTATCTTCTTCAGGGCAGTGAAACTTGGCCTTCGCTACGAAATGAATGATGCCAATGGCTGGTTCTACAGTTTGAAACTTAAACTGGCCAATAAGCTGGTTTTCAGTAAATGGCGTGAAGCAGTTGGTGGTAACGTGAAAGTGATTGTTTCGGGAGGGGCTGCGTTGCAACCACGCTTGTCGCGTGTTTTCTGGGCTGCCGGAATTCCTGTTCTGGAAGGGTACGGACTTACTGAAACTTCTCCTGTGATTGCTGTTAACGATTTTGAGCCCGATGGAAACTGTTTCGGTACAGTTGGAAGGCCGTTAAATGGCGTTTCGGTTTCTATTGCCGATGATGGGGAAATTCTCACCAAGGGCCCCAATGTAATGATGGGTTACTATAATGAACCTGAATTGACTGCTGAAGCAATTGATGCAGAAGGATGGTTTCACACCGGTGATGTTGGCCATATTGAACCCGGTGGCCATCTGCGGATTACGGGACGTAAAAAGGAAATCTTCAAAACCTCGCTCGGCAAATACATCAGTCCTGAACTGATCGAAAATAAGTTTAAAGAATCTTCCTTTATTGATACGCTGATGGTTATTGGCGAAAACCAGAAATTTGCTGCTGCACTTGTTGTTCCTGATTTTCCGCACTTAAGAGCCTGGTGTGCAATCAAAGAGATACCCTATACAACCGATGCTGAAATGGTTGCCATGCCAAGGATTAAAAAGCGTTTTCAGAAGGAGCTTGATAAGTTCAATAAGTTCTTCGGGACAACCGAACAGGTTAAACGCTTTGAGATGATTGATCATGAATGGACCGTGGATACCGGCGAGTTAACAGCCTCACTTAAGTTAAGGCGCAAGTTTATCAATGAAAAATACGATGCTACCATCAGAAAAATCTTCGATCTTGATGATAATGACTAGCCCGCCAGGGAAATCATAATAAACCTATACAGTTGGTGCCATGGCCAATGTGAGCCGGATTTTCGACCTGCTTCAGCTTTACCGCGGTGATTATTCCGCGAAAGCAAATGTTTTCTGCAATAAGAAGCAGGGCAAATGGCATCCGCTATCTGCCCCTGATTATGTTTCCTTTTCTGAAAAGATCGCCTGTTCACTGGTTTCGATGGAGCTTAACCCTGGCGACCGGGTTGCCACCATCATGAGCAATATGCCCGAGTGGAATTGCATTGATATGGGTATTATGCTGGCTGGGTGTGTACATGTTCCAGTTTATCCTTCCTTGAGTGTTGAAAATTACCGGTTTATCTTTCGGGATGCATCGGTAAAACTGATTATCGTAGGTTGTAAGGATGCTTTTGTAAGAATAAACAAAGCGCTGGATGGCGTAGATTACTCTGGTGAAATAGTTTCAATTGAACAGATTAACGGGACCTGTTCATGGGAGGATTTTATCAACAGGGGGAACAATCAAATGGATTTTAAAAAGCTTGCCGCACTGCATAAAGAGATTACACCCGATAACCTTGCCACAATAATCTACACTTCCGGCACAACCGGAAATCCAAAAGGGGTAATGCTTTCGCATAGAAATCTCGTGAGCAATTTTACTACGGTCAGTGGCATTTTGAATGGTATGCATGTTACCAAAGCACTCAGTTTTCTGCCCTTGTGCCATGTTTATGAACGCATGTTAAATTATTTGTATCAATATCTGGGCATTTCTGTTTATTACGCTGAGCATATTGACCGGATTCGCGATAACCTGAAGGAGGTAAAACCCGAAATGTTTTGTGCAGTTCCCCGGGTAATTGAAAAATCTTATGCTGCCATCCTGCGAAAAGGCAAAAACCTGAATGGATTGACGAAAATGGTGTTTTTTTGGGCATTAAAGCAGGGGTTTAAATATAATATTGAGAAATCGCACAGACCAATCACCCGCTTAAAGCTGATGATTGCCGATTATCTGGTTTACCGCAAATGGCGGATGGCATTTGGCAATAATATCAGTTTTATTGTTTCAGGTGGAGCCCCCCTGAACCCTAAACTGATTGCTGTTTTCTGGGCTGCGGGTATGAAGATTATCGAGGGTTACGGTTTAACCGAAACCTCACCGGTAATTGCCACGGGAAATTTCGAGCCCGGCGGGGTGAAGTTTGGAACTGTTGGGCCTGTAATTCCCGGTGTGCAAGTTAGCTTTACCGCTGATGGCGAAATTCTTTGTCGTGGGCCAAACGTAATGATGGGTTATTACAACCGCCCGGAAAAAACGGCTGAAGTTATTGATGCAGATGGTTGGTTTCACACCGGTGATGTTGGTGAACTGGTTGATGGGAAATACCTCAGGATTACCGACAGAAAAAAAGAGATCTTCAAAACATCGGGTGGTAAATACATTGCACCACAGATTGTAGAGAATAAGCTTAAAGAATCCTCATTTATCGAAAATGTGCTGGTCGTAGGCGAAAACCGCAATTTTCCCGCAGCTTTGGTTGTGCCCAATTTTGAGTACCTGAAATCATGGTGTCATGCCAAAGAAATTAACTTCACCAATAGTTCAGAGATGATTCGGAAGGAGGCAATTCTCAATCGTATTCAACGTGATATTGCTGAGCTGAACCAATCGCTTGATCACACTTCACAGGTGAAGAAATTTACCCTTCTCGACAGGGAATGGACTGTTCAGACAGGAGAATTGTCATTTACCATGAAAGTAAGACGGACTTACCTCTCTGAAAAGTTTGCTTCGGTTATAAATGCAATGTACAGCGACAATCCACAGGTTCATCATCGCAGGAAGGAAAAAAAGAAAAAGAAGGCTAAAAAACCAAAAGGGAAATAGGACTTTGCTGAGCAATATTTAAACTCCTTTGGTGCCGTTTGATTTAATGCAGAATCTTAAAAATAAGTTCCTTGGTCAGGTCGTTTTCGTTGGCCGATCCATTGTCAATCCCTTTGTTCTTAAGATCATACTCTCGCAGTAAACCGACGATCTGTTTCAGCTTTTCGATCGAATAATTGCGGGCTGCCGACTGGTAGTCGCTCACAAAAAACGGACTGATGCTGAGCGCTGCTGCCGCCTCTTTATTCGATTTATCGGGTAGGTAATGGTAAATCAGAAGTTTAATATAGTAATTGTAAAGCAAGGGAATGGTTTTGATCAACGGGTTGTCCTTGGGGTTTGATGCAAAATAGGCTATAATGCGGTTTGCTTTTACTATGTTGCGTGTTCCCAGCGCATTCTGAAGTTCAAAAATATTGTAGTCCTTGCTGATACCAATGTTGTCTTCAATAATCTTATCGGTAATCTGTGAACCTTTCGGGATGCTGATGTAAAGTTTACTCAACTCGTTTACTACCTTGCTCAGGTCGTTTCCGAGATAGTCGGCCATTATTGCTGCCGCTTTCGGCGAGATGCTGTATCCTTCTTTTCCAACATGTTCGGTAATCCATGCCGGCATTTTCTCGTCTCTTGTTTTGGCCGAATCAAAAAACACACCTTTCTTTTCAACAATTTTCGCCAGTGATTTCCGCTTATCGTACTTCTTATACTTATAACAGATAACAAGTATGGTTGAACTAAGCGGCTTGTCGGCATAAGCGCTTAATTCGTCAATGGTTTTTATTTCCTGTGCTTCTTTTACAATCACTACCTGGTGGCTTGCCATCATGGGATAGCGTTTNNTTAAAGCCTTTCTCATCTTCGGTCAGCACACCGTTTTCAATTGCATCTGAAATCTGATCAATAAAATAGGGTTCCTCACCCGAAAGGAGGTAAACCGGATGAAATATCCTGTTTTTAATATCAGCCTGTATTTTTTCGAAACTTGCAGCCATTTGTATAAAACCTGATCAGAAACGGAGATGTTTAACGGTCAGCCCCTTGTTTATCAATTGTTTCAGCGACTGAATGCCAATACTCAGGTGGGTTTCAACAAATTCTTCGGTTACATGTTTATCGCTCTCTTCAGTTTTAATTCCTGACGAAATCATGGGTTGGTCAGAAACCAGCAACAAAGCACCTGTCGGGATTTCGTTAAAAAAGCCAACACTAAAAATGGTGGCTGTTTCCATATCAATGGCAATTGATCTGATTGACCGCAGGTATTCCTTAAAGTTTTCATCGTGCTCCCACACCCGGCGGTTGGTGGTATATACGGTTCCTGTCCAGTAATCGCGGCTGAAATCCCTTATTGATGTTGAAATTGCTTTTTGCAGGTTAAATGCCGGCAGGGCAGGGACTTCATTCGGGAAATAGTCGTCAGAAGTTCCTTCACCCCGGATGGCTGCTATAGGCAAAATCAGATCACCCAATTCTGCCTTGCGTTTCAAACCTCCGCACTTACCCAAAAACAGAGCTGCCTGTGGCTTTATACTTCCGAGCAAATCCATAATTGTGGCGGCATTGGCACTGCCCATACCGAAATTTATCATAGTGATATCACCTGCAGTAGCACTTGGCATTGCTTTGTTATGGCCCTTTATCTCAACTTTGTTCCATTTTGCAAAAAGCTCAAGATAATGATTGAAGTTGGTGAGTAGAATATACTCTCCGAATTCATCGAGGTTGGTGCCTGTATAGCGGGGCAGCCAGTTTTCTGTTATTTCCTGTTTGGTCTTCATAGGATTTAATGGATAAGATCAGAACCAAAACGATAGGTTTCTTTTTGTTACGGCAAATGTAGCGCTTTTCATAAAAATATGTAGTTTTATTCGTGCTAACGAACAATAGATGCCCGATTTGAATTTTCCCGATTATAAGCTGAGAACCAGGCAACAACAAGGCCAACTGCAGGTTTTTGATCCGGTAAGGAAAAAATTTGTTGCCTTAACTCCCGAAGAATGGGTAAGGCAACACCTGATTCAATATCTGACTTTAGAAAAGCAGGTTCCTTTGCACATGATGGCCTGCGAGCGGGGTTTAACCGTTAACCGGATGCCGCGACGATTCGATCTTGTCGTTTTTGGCCTGAATGGAAACCCTGTTTTAATAGTTGAATGTAAAGCGCCTGATGTAGAGTTGAATGATGATGTTTTTTACCAGATAGCGTCCTACAACCTCACGCTTAAAGTGAAGCATCTGCTTATTTCGAATGGGATGAAACATCTGTTTGGCGTTGTTGATTACAACACCGGGCAATTGGTTTATGCCGATAATATTTTTGATTATCAGCAACTTAATGTTGAATAATTCCAATTTTCATTTAAAAACTTTCATTATGCTGAAATCTCTTACACCCAATCTGATTGCTGACAATGTTCAGGAAGCGGTTGATTTTTATGTTAACATCCTCGGTTTTAGCCTTACTAACAGCGTTCCCGGTGAAAACGGGCTTGTATGGGCGCAAATTACTTCGGGCAATGTTTCAATCATGCTTCAGGACAGGGAAAGCCTCGAAGCTGGAGTTCCGGCATTAAAGGGTTTCCCGACCGGTGCAAGCGGGCTGATGTTTGTGATGATGGACAATATTAAGGACTTTTACACTTTAGTAAAGGACAAAGTGAAGATTGCCAGGCCTATGGAGCGCTCATTTTATGGTCACGACGAGTTTTCAATTTTCGATATCAACGGTTATCTAATAACTTTTTCTGAGGAAGTTAAAGCACAATAAACAGTTTTATTCCGGTATAAATAAAACAGGCTGCCTTACGGGCAGCCTGTTTTATTTTTTCAAAAATCTGATTAGTTGCACTTAAGCACGGTGTTGATCTGGTAATTTGCCGATTCGGCAAGTGGGCCAATCGCTGCTTTCTTAAATGAAGCACAGGCGGCACCGGTATCATTTTTTCCGGCCTGGGCCATACCGAGTTCAAAATAGAAACGCGATAGTTTGGCTGCAGTATTCTCTTCTACAGTTAGCCCTTTTTCAGCTGCGCTTATGGCATCATCCCAGTTTGAGAGTTTATTGTTGGCTAAAGCTGAAAGATAATAGGCATCAGCGTTGTCGTCGGCATATTTTATAGCTTCGTTGGTAAGGCTTACAACCTCGCTGAATTTGCCTGCCTGGAAAGCTGCATTCGCATCGTTAACATATCCGTTAACTAATATTTTGCCGGCTGTAGCAACAGTTTTTTCATCGTTGGTAGCTTTTCCCAGCATTATGGCTTTATCCAAAGCAACTTTCATATCGTCTGCTTTTCCCTGTTTATTCAACGCTAAGCCTTTTATTAAGTATGCTTTTGCATAAGTTGAATCATAAGATATGGCTTTTTCCGCGCTGGCAATTGCCTTATCTAATTCACCATCATTCATTTCGCTGTTACCTTTCGACAGATAGAGCTTAGGCAGCAAGTCGCTGGCTTTGGCCCTGGTCGAATTGTCGTTATATTTTACAGCATAATCGTAAGCAAGTATGAAATTATCAATGGATTCAGCTAATTTTTTCTCCTTGTAAAGTGAAGTAGCATAGTTGTACTGGAGTAACGGAATCTGGTCTTCAGCCATTTTCTGGATATCGGCGGCGTCTGTGGCTTTTGAAGCAACATCGGCTGCCTGAATCAGCGCTTCAATCGCTTTAGGCAAATCTGAAGACGCAAGTTCAACACCACGGTTGTAAGCATTGGTGGCATCCTCTTTGGTCTGTCCATTTGAAATGTTTGTAAAAGCCAGTAATAATAAAGAAATCAGCGTAGCCGAGATCATCTTTGTTTTGTTCATTTTTAGTGTTTTTGTGTTAATAATTTCATGCTTTAGGTCGCAAATATATTCATTTAACATTAAAAATCGTGCCAAAAATAATGTTAAATTCTGCAAAAGGATGGTGCAAAGGGCTGATATTAAAGAGCTATGCACTCATTTTCATATTTCTTTCACTAACAGATATAAATTTTCGTGTCAGGCAGAATATTTTATTATGGGACGAATCATGCAATTTTTTTTTGTTAAATAATATGATTTGCAGACTACCTTTATGATCTTGGGACCTTTTGTTTTAATAAGGTTTCGATGCATTTCGCCATTTCAATCCATGTTACCATTGATCGAACTATAATTTTGATGTTGCAGATTGTCTGAATCAGGTTTTCAAACAAGAATAGTTTATTTCTTTTTATCGGTTTATGACATTTGATGGACAATTCTCCCCGAAAATTACTCACAACAAATCATTTGGTCACTTGCTATTATTCAGTTAATTCATCGTTTAAAATTCGCTTGACAATCAAAATTTATTATACATTTGCAGGGCAAAAAAACACTTTTTTATGAAAAGCAATATTGTTAAGATTGTTCTGGCAGTAGTCGTCATTGTTCTAGCCTACTTTCTTTATGCTTCTATTATGAGGCCAATCCGTTTCCAGGAGCAGCTTAATGCCAGGAATACACAAATCGTAAACAGGCTGAAGGATATCCGCACAGCTCAAAATTTCTTCAAGCAGTTTAACAACCATTATACCAGTAGTTTCGATACGCTGATTGATTTTCTGCAAACCGGTCAGATTCCCGTGGTTAAAATGGTTGCTGATCCTACCGACACAACATTTACCCGTTCAATCAACGATACTATTGGTTTTATTAAAATTGCCGATTCTTTGTATTCAAAAAGGCCAAACTTCAAACTTCAGGATCTTCCGATTATTCCTTTTTCAGAAGGCCGTAAGTTTGAAATGAAAACCGATAAAATTGACAAGGGTGGTGTTATTGTAAGCGTTATCGAAATCACTGTGCCTTATGAATACTATCTGTTCGATCTTGGAAAACAGGATGTTGTTAACCTGGCTGAGCGTCAGAAAGTAATGAACCGCTATCCCGGATTAAAAATGGGCTCACTTACCGAGGCTTCAACCGACGGTAACTGGGAATAATTAAAAGAAATTATGACAGGTGAACCCCTGACGTTGGTCAATTATTATGACCGTTTGTTCGATCAGGCGCTAACCGGACAATATAGCTTGTCCATCCGTATTGATCCGGATGGACTTTCTTTTTCTGTCTATTCCCATCTCGTTTCGCGCTATATCGGCATCGAATCGGTTTTGCTGCATCAGGGTTCTGCGTTTTCATCGGGTGAAACCGCCAAAACACTCTTCAGCGATCGCCTCAAGGATTTCTTGCAAAAGCATGAGTGGATATTAAACCCTTTCAGGCATGTAAGCCTTATTGTTCACAGTCCAACCTACACGCTTATTCCACATGCCTTGTACAAACCCGAAAGCAAAGCGGAATATCTTACGTTTGCCCATCAGCATGAGCAAACCAACGTTGTTCATGAGCAGTTTCTGAATGCAGCCGAAGCCTGGCTTGTTTACGCTGTAAACAAGAGCATCAACGAAGTTATTGAGCAGTATTTTGGCTCTGCAAGGATGCTGCACCATGCCGGGGCCATGATTGAAACCATTTTGCCGCA
The DNA here is from genome assembly GCA_002426025.1 of Bacteroidales bacterium UBA5537. GTDB lineage: Bacteria > Bacteroidota > Bacteroidia > Bacteroidales > Lentimicrobiaceae > Lentimicrobium. Next base: position 11,049 of record DINP01000109.1, read on the forward strand.
TTACAGGCACAACGAGCTGCAGAATCCGGTTTTTGTCAATGTAAGACAGGGCTCTTTCGATATTATTGTGCTGAACGAAGGCAGGTTAAGGTATTGCAATAGTTTTTCGTGGAAAGCTAACGAGGACCTTGTGTATTACCTTATTTTTGTGCTCGATCAACTGGCATTAAATCCTGAGAATGTGCCGGTTATGTTGTCGGGTTTGCTTGAGCCCGATTCGGCGCTTTTTGCTTTGCTTCAGCAATATATAAGGCATGTTAGTTTTATGCAGAATCCAGAAATTGCGAAACCGGGTAAATCGTTACCGGTTTCAAACGACTATAAATTCTTCGATCTTTTAAACTCTGGCTTGTGCGAATAATCAGCGGAACACATAAAAGCAGGCTAATCCACACGCCAAAAAATCTCCCGGTAAGGCCAACCACTGATCTTGCCAAAGAGGCATTGTTTAATATACTCGTCAATAACTTCGATCTGAGTGAAGTAAGTGTACTCGATCTTTTTGCCGGGACCGGAGGTATTACCTACGAGTTTTTATCGCGTGGAGCTACCGGGGTAACAAGTATTGACCTCGATTTGCGCTGTGTTAACTTTATCAGGCAAACCGCGAAAGATTTCGGGTTTGAAGCCGTGCTCTGCTTTCGCAGCGATGCATTCAGGTTTCTGAAAAATTGCGAAAACCAATACGATATTATATTCTGCGACCCACCTTACGAACTCGAAGGAATTGAATCTATTCCCCTTATTGTTGCTGATCGCAAATTGCTAAAGCCCGACGGCTGGCTGATTCTTGAACATTCAGACGATTATGATTTCTCAACCTTGCCCGGTTTTTACCAGCATAGGAAATACAGCAAGGTGAATTTCAGCATTTTCGAGGCTGAAACTGATAGCGAAGAGGCTGAATAATCAGCTGATTGCGGTCGGGACACCATAGATCCCCATTTTTACTACCCTCAGCGAGGCCGTCGCTCCGAGCGATGATCTCACTACCTTCAGTGTAATATATACCCCTCAAATCTGCCGGTTATTCAATATCAGGCAAATTAATGATAATTAAATTGGCCGGAATACTAGGTTGTAGCTCTGTATTTTGAATTCTTGAAAAGTAATCCAATTAAGGACAAGGAACGCAGTACGAGGAGCAAAGAACGCAGAATCTTCCTGCTAAACCTTTGGAAGCTTTACCTCTTTTGGGATAAAACTACTGACATCGCCCCCGTTTTTATAAACATCACGCACTATCGAGGAGTTGATAGAGGTATATTCAGGGGTGGTAAGTAAGAAAATTGTTTCTATAGATGGATGCAGCTTTTTATTTACCTGCCCTACGGTGCGTTCAAATTCAAAATCGGCCGAGGTTCTCAGGCCGCGCAGTATGTAAGAAGCCTCTATATCGCGGCAATAGTCCACAGTAAGTCCCGAATAGCTGTCAACCTTAATATTGGGGCAGTCGGCAAATACATGCTTAATCCAGTCAATGCGGTCTTCCACTTTGAAGTAATTTTTCTTCTCTATATTCAGGCCAACGGCAACAATAATTTCATCAAATAAAGGCATTGCCCTGCGGATAATATTTTCGTGCCCTAAGGTAATGGGGTCGAATGAACCTGGGAAAACAGCGCGTTTAATCATATTAACAGAATTAGCTCTTCATGGCAAAGATAAAAACAATTTGCCTGATG
>DINP01000142.1 GCA_002426025.1 Bacteroidales bacterium UBA5537
ATAAATTTAATCAGGTAAGCTCCTGCCTCATAAGTGCGTACATTCAACTGAATGTTCTTGTCTTTGGTTACAATCTGCTCATAAACAACATGGCCTACATAGTTATAAATAACTATCTGGCTGATGTCGTTGGTGAGTTCGATGTTTATTATGCTGTTGGATGGGTTAGGGTAGATTTTGATTCTACCAGCATCAACATGATTTAGTTTATCAATATATACACAAGCCTGATTTGAGAAATCAGATTCACAGTCTTCATATACCGCTGTAACAGTATAGCACCATCTACTGGTATAAGGTTGAACATCATGATAAAAAAATGTATCAGTCGTAAAATCAACAAAATCGCCGAAATACCAAACATTATAACCCAAAAAACTGCGATCCTGATTCATAGGAATATCTTTTTTTACGAATGCTTTTTCCGATTTCGGTAAATGACCAGCTATGGGTTTAGAATTATTATGAAAGGCGACTTTTTCTTCAATTGGCTGAAAAGGCACCTCACTATTAGAATTAATTCCCTCAACAAAGCCCTGCAAATTCCAATTAAAATCAAGCCCATACGCAGTTAACATTGATTCCCATTCTGAACCATTAATAGAAATCATATCACCAAAACCAGCAATAGCAGGGCCATCGTCACAACCGGCAACGTATTGGTCAGATGCATGAGAAACCGTGTAACCAAACCAGAGCTCCTGATTAGGAACAATCGTAACAGGGCTTTCTAGGATGAATTCATTCCATTCGCCGGCAGTGTATGCCAAAACTGGTTGCACATAGACAAGCTCACCTGCATTGGCTCCCCTCCATACCTTCAGGATAATTGTCCCTCCTGGTGAAGCAGGAAACAGGCGTATTTTAGTTAGACTGGAATTCCAATATTCCAAAAGCTGAGCAGAACTAAATCTGCTTGCGACACTAAAGGTTCCTCCCGTATTTAGGCCAATGGCATCATCATTAAACCCATTATCCCAGGCTAGCCAATCCCCAACAACATTTGCAGGTGAATCCCATGAAAGGTAAAAATGGTAAATATCGGGAAAGTTCATGGTAACATACAGATTCGAAGGAGCACTGCATATCCGGTAAACATGAACATTATCAACAAACCAGCTTTCAATATCGGCTGAATTGGCCCCATGAGCCCTGAAACGAATATTGAAGATGTTTCCAAGTGCCTGATTTGTGATATTTATTTTCCTGGTCACAAATTCATAACTACCGTTATTGCTGTATTCAGCTACCTTAACCCATGAATTGTTTTTAAGAATCTCAACCGCCAGAAATTCAGCACCGGTTGGGTTTACTGTTGTGTGCTTCAGGTCAAATTCAAGCAATATCTTACCATCAATAATATCAGTACCTACCATAAAAAAGCTGGTTAGGGATTGAGAGTAATCTGTCGTTTCAGGATAAGCGTAAAACTCTGCCGATGGAGCAATATTACCGGTGGAACCGGCAATTCTCCAATTTCCCTGATCAACTGTCCATTGATTGGTTTGAAATAGCCCGGTATTAAAGTTTTCGATAAATGGCAACCAATTACAACAAATGAAATCAACCTGAGCAGGCCCTTCTATCATAGATTCGCCGGTTTCACCGGGATAACCGTAGTCTGTCAGATCATAAACTGCCGTAACATAATAGCTATGAAACCCCGGAATCAGATTCAGATCATAATACTCACCGGCAGGGTAATCCAAATATGCCAACAGGCTACTATCCTTGTAGATATTATATCCTGAAAGCCCTGATGGGATGTTATCGGATGATTCTCCATTATCGGGATGTTCCCAGGTCAAATAGGCAAAATCGGTACCCATCGGCATTGTGCCTTGCAGATTACGGGGAGGATATAGAAAATAGCTTACAAAATTAAAGGTCTCCTGTTCAGAAAGCCCAATACTGTAATTTGCAGCTACACCTGCCAGATACTCCTGACCATAAACGAGATTCTGAAAAGTATAATTTGTCTCATCTGTATTCCCGATAAAAACGCTATCGAGATAAATCTGATAATTCAAAACCGGTACGCTTCCAGATGAAATAGTGATATCATCAATAGCCCAACCGCTTGCCCATCCTCCATTATCATCGGCATGAAATGCAAGTAACACATTGTTAAGTCCGTTCGGGCCCGAATACTGTGAAAGATCAATTTCGAGGTCCCGCCATCCATAAGGATAAGGACTAAGATTATGGATAACCATCCAATTTTCGCCACCATCAGTACTTATTTCAACATAAGCCTGCTGGCTATATGCCCCGTTATAGAAACTCGAAAAATTCAATCTGTAATCAGGTAGATTGGTCCAATCCATCGCTGGAGTTATCAGATAATCGCAGCAGCCATTACCATTATCTATTTCATCACTGATTAATACATAGGTTGAATGCAGAGGAATTGTAAAATTCTCGCTGCTACCGTCCATTGTAACAAACCAACCAGTCGTATTCTGACTAATAGCCTGCCATCCCATTGGAGGGAATTCATTATTTTCAAAATCCTCATCAACTAGAATATCACGTGGTTCATCCCATTGGGCACCAAGGGTTAAGCTGTCAACATAAAGGTTGTGAGGAGGATATTGTGCGTGGGAGGGCTGAATTGTAATAATGCTTATCAGCGTAAAAAATAGCATTGACAAAAAAATGCTGGATTTGGCGAATACGCTCATAATTATATCGTTTTATAGAAAATATTGAAAATATTAAGCTCAACAACTGGGTAGAATGGCGATACAAAATCGGAGAAATAGCGGGTGCAGAAAACCAGAGACAAATTATTTCTATTCAATAATAAATGTTGGTTATTATATAGACAATCAATATGCGTTTTACCCCTATTCAAAGATTGAGAAATTGTTGATTTTCCGGCATAAATGTTGACTGAACAAAAAAAGGCCCCCAAACGGAGGCCTTTTTCTATAATACCGATTTAACGATTAGTGTGTAACAGCCACTTTTTTAGTGAAGCTATCGCCTGAGTTGGTTATAAATTTAATCAGGTAAGCTCCGGCCTCATAAGTGCGTACATTCAACTGAATGTTCTTGTCTTTGGTTACTATCTGCTCATAAACAACCTGGCCTACATAGTTATAAATAACTATCTGGCTGATGTCGTTGGTGAGTTCGATGTTAACCACGTTATTGGATGGGTTCGGGTAAACCGATACTGCATTGATGGTAGCTGAGTTTATTGAATTTACGAGTTCGCATTCCTCATTTGAAGGTTCTGATTCGCAATCTTCGTAAACAGCAGTAACATAATAGCAATAGTATCCATCCGGAAGATTTGGATCGAAGTACTCGGTTTCGATTGTATTACCAATTAGCGTTCCATCACGATATACATTGTATCCCATCAGTTCGCGGCTTCCATTGCTTGTGTTTGATAATGTTGCATTTGGAAGCATTGGCAGATTACCACGAACTAATTTTGAAACAGGTCCATAAACTGTATTATCGCTGATAGGCTGCAGTGCAGTAACGCCATCAAGAGTTTCAACAAAACCCTGCAGGTTCCAGTTGTAGTTGAGACCGTATGCAGTTGCCATTGATTCCCAAACTGAACCGTCGAGTGAAATCATATCACCAAATCCGGCAACAGCAGGACCAGCATCGCAACCAGCTACATAATCAACATCGTTATGGGTAACGGTATAACCAAACCACAACTCAGTTGCGCCGGTAACAAGAACCGGGGTGGTGAGCATAAACTCGTTCCATTGTCCGGCTGTGTAAGCAGAAACAGGTTGCGTGAGCACAAGTTGACTGGCATTTGCGCCTGTCCAAACTTTCAGCACAATCGTACCATTTGGCCCGTATGGGAACATACGGATTTTGGTAAGACTGGTTCCGGCAAATTCGCCAAGCTGGGCAGGGGTAAACCTAACAGCAACACTGAATGTGCCACCGCCTGTGAGGCCAATAGCGTCATCATTGGTTCCATTATCCCACATCAGCCATCCTGAAACACCACCAGTTCCGCCACCGGCAGGAGCTTCCCATGTAAGATGAACCTCATCATTAGTTGGAAAATTAATCTGGGAAACCAGATTTACAGGTGGAGGACAATAACGATAGATGTGGATATTGTCAATCAGCCAGTTAAAGATATCGAGGGAATTAATACCCTTCGCGTTGAAACGAACGCGGAATACCTTGTTTTTGGCCTGGTTTGTAATATCAACATGCTTCATTTCCCAAGGCATATCGCCATTAGCGGTATAGGTAGCTACATTAACCCATGCTGAGCCATTGTAAACTTCTACTGCCAGGCTTTCTTCGCCGGTAGCGTTCACGTCATCAAGCTTCAGGTCGAAATCGAAGTAAATCTTACCATCAATAAAACCTGTGCCATCAATCCATGAACTGGTTAATGAAAGNNCCACTGGTTGTCCATTGGTTTGTTTCAAACAAACCTGTACTCCAGTTTTCGGTAAATGGAAGTTCATAACCATATACAACAGAAACATCAATCGGGCCTTCAATCATTGACTCACCAATCTGACCGGCAAATCCGTAAGGAGTAAGGTCATAAATGGCAGTTACATGATAGCTGTAGGTACCCGGATCGAGGTTAAGGTCGAAATACTCTGTAGTCGGATGCTCAACATAAGCAGCCAGAGCATCGTCTCTGTATAGGTTATAACCTATCAGACCCATGGTTGCGCGGTTAGCACGTTCAGCTATATTGGCAACGCGGGCTGTATTACCATCGCGGGCAATACGGTCGCCTGAAGTGCGATTTGTTGAGTTGCTGATTTTAGTCAGTGAACTGATCGGGAACATAACAGGCCCATCGGTCGCGCCAAAAGCAATATTATCAACAAACCAGATGTACCACAAACCGGCACCATCACCATCAATTGCCTGGAAGGCGATCTTAATATCTTCGCCTGCAAATGCACTCATGTCAATTGAATATGGATAGTCGTAGTAGTTCCAGCCACCACCGGTTAAGGTTGAAGCATCCCAAACCACTGTCCAGGTTGTTCCACCATCGGTAGAAACTTTAACATAATAGTGATCGAGATAGGTTGATCCTTCATAAACAGTTGACTCAAATGTCAGGGTTGAACCAGCACCGCAGGCAACTTCAGGTGTAATTAACCATTCGTCCTGATGATCGTAATCCCACCACAAACCTGCATGATAGGTGCCAAATGGCGCAAAATCAGCAGATGCATAGTCATTAACAGTCCAGTGTGAAGGTGTTCCACCACCTGCAGAGGTATTTGTCTGAATGATTTCCCATCCATCACTTAAAACTCCGGCTTCGAAATCTTCAATAAAGCTACCGCCGGCACCACCACCACCACCTGGCTGCTCCCACCACAGGTGAGCATAGTCAGTATGATATGGGCTTTCACCCTGCAGATTCTGCGGAGGATAGAGGAACAATGACCTGAACCTGTAAGTATCGAGTTCTGAATAGCCTGAGCTGAACAGTGCAGCAACACCGGCAAGGTATTCCTGACCATAATTCAGATCCTGATAGGTATAGGTTCTTTC
>DINP01000050.1:0-11024 GCA_002426025.1 Bacteroidales bacterium UBA5537
ATTTGATGTGGTGATCGGGAACCCGCCGTATGTTGACTTGAAGGAACTGGATAATGATCTTGTAAAATTCATCTTTGCTAATTACCCTTCATCTTCAAATAGGGTTAATCTTTATTCAACTTTTGTTGAGAGAGGAAATAGCCTACTTAAATGTTCTGCACTTTTATCTTTTATAATTCCGAACTCTATTCTAATGGGGTCATCCTATCAAAGTTTGCGAAACCTTATAAAGAATGAGATTTATGGTATTGTAAAACTTCCAGAAAGAGTCTTTGAAGATGCAACTGTTGAAACTGTTATTATAGAATTTAAGAAATCGGAATCATTCGACTTTTGCAGAGCTTTAGCTTATAGTAAGAATGAGAAGATTGTTTCAATAGATGAAAAGGCAAAATATTTTGTTCCAAAAAAGTCATGGGGGATTTATAGTGAACCTAAATTCAATATTTATATTTCTGATGATATTCTGAAACCTTTAACGAAAATACATGGTAATGGCTATCTTTTAGGAGATATTGCTGATTTTTCGCTTGGAATTACTCCATATGACAAATATAGAGGTCATTCAAAAGAATTAATTGAGAATAAAGAGTTTCACTCTGCTGAAAAGCTGTCAGATGAATATAAACCATTGATTAAGGGAGAAAATATCACACCTTATTTTGTCGACGAATCTGTACATGGGTATATCAAATATGGTTCGTGGCTTGGTGCTTCAAGAGAAGAGCGATTTTTTACTGAAACACGGGTAATAGTTAGGCAAATTGTTTCTGGTAATCCTCCAAAAATATATGCAGGATACTCCGATGAAGCACTGTACTTTACACAGATTGGGTTTGCAATAATTCCCAAGTCTGATATTTCAGTGGTTGAACTAACGGCATTGCTAAATAGTAAAGTGATTAATTTCTATCACAAATACTTATTCTTGGATATTGAAAAAGAATTATTCCAGAAAATCCTAATAGAGAATTGTAAGTTGTTTCCGGTCAAACCATTTACAGATAAAGATTTGATAAATGAGCTAGTTAAGAAAATAAATAAGACTAAATCCCAAAACCCTCAAGCCGACACCACCGACCTCGAATCCCAGATAGACCAATTGGTTTACCAGCTTTATGGGCTTACCGACGAAGAGATTGCCATAGTTGAGAATGGGGTAAAGTAATGGCCTTGCTTATAGCCTGGCAATCAATACCCAATTAATAAAAACACCAATGGCAGCCCCAAACCAACAAGGCTGCCATTGTGCATAAAAACAACAATTAACAAACTATATCATAGCAATAGAAATACTACCTGCCATATTAGTATTGTTATTCACCATCAGCAAACCAGCGCCTGCCGGGCCAATATCGTTAACATTCACTTCCATTTCTTCGTCGGGCTCAAGCAGCACCGAGTTGGCGGGCATTGGGTCGGAGGCTGCCACGGCTGTGTAAACACTTAGCGGGGTGTCGCCACCATTGTAGAGGTTTAACAATTCGCCTGCTGCAACGGTAAATTCGGCGCGGCGGGTGCTCATGGGTTCTAACTCAAGTGTATAACTCCCATCTTCATCGTCGTCGGTGCCTGCGCTGCGCTCGCGCGAACTATGCCTGTAAGGTTTAAGCAGGCTGGGCTCAAAGTAAACCATATACATTTCGGGCTGACCCATAAAAGCAAGGGCAAGAGTAAGCAGGTTTTTCTGCAACTGCATTTCGAGTGCGGCACGGCCACTGGTTTTTTCGGCTACTTTACCGCTTACCCCGGCAGCTTTTTCGAGTTGCTCGGCACGGGCAGCTTTGTACTCGTTAAATAGCTTGGTAAACTCATCCAAACGGCCTTCGGGCAATCTGTCGTTGTAGGTGGTGTAGGCTGCAATCATACGGTTCATCAGCATTTCGGCATTGGTCTTGTTCATTTTAGTGTATTCGTGAGTGCCAAGTGGGTAAAACTCCTGGTACTCGCGCGAATCGGTGCCAAATAAATCGCGGATTAAACCTTCGCGTTGCAGAGCCAGTTTACGAAATTCATCCATTTTGCTGTCAACGGTAACGGTAGTTCCTTCGCGTTGTGCTTTGTAAATGCTCTTTTCGCTTTGTTTGGCTCTGAACAGGGTAAGTGCATCGTTTAAGGGTGCGATAAGGGCAGTAAACTGGCCTTCGGGATTGTTGTTTTGCAGTCGGGCAAGGGCTACCTCTGCAAATTTAGCGATACGCTCATCGCTTAGTTTAGGATCGTCAAACTGTAGTTTGAAATAATTTGATAAGTTAATCATAAAATAAATAGTGTTTAGGTTAGTAATATATAACAGATACGCGAATTTATAAAGATTATTGTATTAAAAAGCCCCAATAGATAAAATTAGTTTTCAACATTTAACTGACAATAGTATGGTAATATATAAAACACAGTATAAATCATTGCCATTGCTCTGGTTCAAATTAAAGACTTTACCGATAATAACTTACCTATATATGTTTGAGGCTCGGTTATGATGGTGTCAAAAGTGACATGCCGATAAGAAAGGCTTACTCATATAGNNATAGGTGTCGAAAGTGACATGCCTATATCCGAGGATAGGTTGCCTGGGTGAAGAATGGCACAAGGCACATGGAGCGTAGCGGAATCCCGCCTTTTCGGCGGGAGGGCTCGTGTGCACGAATTTCAATAGGATAGCAGGCTGAATAGTGGGAGAGGGCTATTGTTTTATTGCAACTGAGGCAGTCTGCTTAATTGTGCCATTGTGCATTATGTTAACCGCTTTATTCTGGTTGATTTAAATTCATAATTGCCAATGCTATGTTTTGTCAATTGATATTTATCTTTATCGAGGTACTGTTCAACAAATGGTAAATCAGGAGCATAATGAAAGCTGCCTCCAATCTTCACCGAACTCAAAATGTCCATATATTTCTTTGCATAGTCAATAAAATTGCCGTCGTTCCGAAAATGATGATGCTGAAAATGATTTGAAAATCCAAGATTGCTGGTTATTGTCCCCCATTTATCTTTTCCATAGTTAAACTCAAACCAATCAGAATTAGTGAGGGCCGCGTCGCTGTATGCAAATCTGTCAAATCCGTAAGCATCAATACCTTTTTGACGTAAAAATAATACCAGGCTGCCTTGTTTTCCGCATCCAATATCCAATACAGGTTCGATTATCTGGCCGATATCAATTTGTAAAATCTCAAGCTGCAAATCAGGACTATATTCTGAACATGCAACCGATTCTATTATCTCACCTTTAGAGGTATAAATCTTTTCTGCAAATGAGTTTGTCTCCTGCAACCATTTTATCAAATTATCATAATGCTTTTCGGCTATTGACTCAATTGAGGCATCGCGTTTTTTTATGTTTGTAAATAAATCAACATACAAACTCCTTAAAATCAAGTGGGCTTGTTTATCGAATGTGTAGTATTGATTAATCTTACAAAACTCCTGAACAGATCTGTCAGTTAAATAATCAATCAGCAAACTTTCAGCGTCTGCATCAATCAAATCTATCTTTTCAATCGCATTTAATGTCTCAGGACTGAATCTTAATGAATTAAGTATTCCATTATAAAAAAGGTTCTTCCCTTGATTAAATTCAAATTGCTTATCAATATTCTCCTGAAATATTTTCATCGAAACGTGTCTTTTTTCAAGCGGCACAATGGATAGGGTTTACATTACCCTTCCCAACAAATGTAATAGAAAAGCCCTCAAGTAAATGGATGCGAAAAAGAATAACTACTTGCAGGTAAGTTACTCGCCAGGCGGTTTGTAGTTTTATTTTTTTAAGTTCGTTTCATAAATATGTATCCATTCTTCAGCACTCATTTTTTTCATTAATTCACCAATAAGGTTAAAGGGAATCTCATTTAACTTCTTAAAGCGGACACAACTCTTTCCCATATCCAATTTTTGCTTACTGTGTTTGGGATATTCCGCTACGAACCAATCAAATAGTTTTGGGTCGGAATAAATACCCATGTGGTAAAAATTAATTGAGTTCTTTTGTGAAGCAATTCCCGCGAAAGGAAGCGGCTCACTTGGCTTGCAATGGTAGCCTGCAGGATAAACTGAATGCGGAATAACATAACCCAGGCCGCCATAACTAATGGCTGCTTCAAAACCCTTGGGCAGGTTTTTCACAATTACATCGTGAAGTTTATTAAAAGGTTCAGCCCTGTCCTCGGGAAGGCTGGTTAGAATTTCATTTACTGATTTTCCGTTTGCTTTCATAGTTAAGTGTTCTTCTGCTTGTTATTCTGCGTATTCAGTCTGCCATTTTACTATGACGACATGCGCATAGGATAAATTGATCGTTCCCCCACAAATGTAGAAATAAACCACCTAATAAAATTGATGCACAAAATATTAATTGTAGGCGGAAAGGAATGTAGAATATAACCTGGTTCGGTTTATACTCCATCCTTCATAATAAGTAAAATGCAGCCACTCTTAAGGCTGGAGAGGGGTACGGGGTGAGGTAAGTTTGCACTAACCACTCTATTAAACCATCATCTATAATATCAACCCGCACCTTAATATACCAACCAACGCGTTGGACAGCAATCCGCTGGTTCCGACCGGGTTAATAACATATTGGAGGTCGGGTTGAATAAATAGGTGTTCGCCGAAGCACTTTTTGTAATACACTTCAATTGTGGTTTCATGCCCAATATTACTTTGGTTAAACATGGCACAGGCAAACGCTAAGCCAATTGCATCAGATGCCTGTTTTCGCGAAAATCCCGAATAGTTTAAGCCGCCACCCGTATACAAATGCTGGCTGTTTACGCTGGCAGGGCTTATAGCCAACTGCATAAATACAGCAAGCTCTTGCTCACCTGCATTCGCTCTCCAAAAGGTTTGGTCAGCCAGGAAATAAAAACCGTAATTATTTTTAAAGACCTCTGTTTTATTACCGGTCTCTGTTGCCAGCTCTGCAAAGCCCGAATGGTAATAACTGCCAGCTTTGAAATTGCCAGGCAGTTTCATAAGCCGGCTAACGGTTTCAATTTCTGCAATCAGCAAGGTTCCATCATCCCGTTTCAGGTGCCACTTGAGATTGTTTCTGTTGCGATCAAATGCAGTAGGGCAACCATCCCAAATAGCGGCTTTCAGTATTACAGACTCTGATATTGAGAGTTTACCGCTTATTCCCGGTGCCGTAAGTGGGAAAATGGGTGCCGGAATGTTTCCTGAAATTACCGATGGAACGCCGAATGAGCTGTTGATAAAGTGGCTGCCATTTTCACTGTTAACAAACTCAGCATTCATATCCTGCAGCCCAATCGTAACTTCAAATCCTGAAATAGAGTGCCGGTACCATAGCTCATGCAAATAGATGTGATCGCCTGCATCAATATTTGAAACCACCTGGTAGTCGCCGGTAAATTCCCCCGAAAGTGATTTGCCATGAGTGGCTGCTGCATTTATATAAAACTGCCCGCCTTTCCACAGCCCGGCATATTCAGTATTGAAACCAGCCATAAAATTTGCCATACCCATAATATTGCTGCCTGTTTTTATTCCGCCACTTATATTGGTACACAGGTCGGCCAAATAGGAAAAATCTTTGGTAAAAGCCTGGTAATGGGGAGTTATAGTATGCTGGACCGAACTGTTGCTGTTGCTGGTGGAGTCATTTATAGCCGAAGTTCGGGCAGAAATCCCTGAAAAGAGAGACGACAGAAGAATAAGTAGTGCCAGTATTTTCATATCGGTTTATGTTTGTACTTACAGGCACAAAGTAACCGATAGCAAATAGAGCCTGCAATCGCTTGTTCTGATGAATTTAGGGGCATTTTATCCCCTAAATAAGGGATATTGAGCTAAGCTTCAGGATCGGGAAACGAATCGAGGGAAACAATCTTATTGGAGATGGCATAGATGGCAAGACCTGCCTGGCTTTTGATGCCTGTTTTCTGAATGATGTTTTTGCGGTGGCTTACCACGGTATGAATACTGATATTCAGTTTATCGGCAATCTCTTTGTTCGAAAGGCCATGCACCAACTGTATCAGCACATCCGTTTCCCTTTCGGTAATCTGTTCGCTTTGGCGGATTTCGTTGCCGCCTTCGGTTGACTGAGCCAGCCGGTAGATTTTATTTGCAATGGTTTCTGGCGAATCGTTAATTTGCAGTACCATATCAAATAGGTCAATAATATCCTTATCGAAATAGGAATATACCAGCGCAATCCACAATAAGCGCGGATTTGCCCTTTTCGACTGAAGGAAACTTCGTGTATTGTTTTGCACCATTGTGGGGTTCAGAATAATCAAATCAACTTTATCCTTTAAATCAGATTGCATAAACTCTTCAAAGTGCTCAAGTCTGTAGAGTTTATAATGGTGTTCCGATTTCAGCAATATATTGGCAAGCCCCTCGTAAACAATGGAGGAAGTTTCTATTATGGCGATATGGAAAAGGCCCCTACCCAATGTTGAGTTTCCTTTCGTGCTTAATTACAAGCGGAATCAGTATTGTTTCCTCAATCAGCGAATGAATATTCAGTACATACTCAAGCTCAATCAGGCTGAATATCAGCTTACGCCTGATAACCGGATCGCTCTTTAATGAAACATGCTTCAGCAACAGGTTTTTCAGATCGGTGAGTTTCGATTCTATATCGGTATGATGTTCAAGATACTCTGCACCTGAGAATTTTGTCTTCCCACCATCCATAGTTGCTTTGCTGGAGTCGGCCAGATTTCTGAAATAGGGAAATGCAACCTCTTCTTCGTAAACCAGATGCTCTCTGACTTCCATAAAGTATTCGTCGAAGAAAGTCCCAATCATCCTGATCTCGGCCGATGGGTTGTTATCCTGCAACTGTTTTATATAGCCTTGAATTTCAGGATATTTATCATGCGTAAAATAGTGGTGGCTGTTATTCAGAAATTTAATTATCGTGTTAATGCAGCTTAAGTTAAAACCAGTGGCATCTGCTGGTGAAAATCCATTGTACAGGTTGGCAAACGTGATAAACACCTTTTCGTCAAGGTTATTTTCGCTGCAAACCTGCGACACAGTTTTATCGTGCATCACAAGGTCGAGCTTAAAATGCTCAAGCAGCAACAGCAGGTATGGGTTTTCAAATACAAGGTCGGCAATCCTTATCTCCGGCTTAATATAAGTTCTTATAGTTTGATACATGGCAAAGTATTATTGCGCTGTAAAATTAGGTAATAACTTTATGGTATAATTAATAGCTATGCTGAAAATCACATACTTGTTTTCCTTTGGGTTGCCTGCCTGAAGATTATCTGGTAAACAGGCAATCTTGATTAAGCCGGAGGCTGGAGATGGATAACGGCGGGGTGGTTTTGCTGAAAATTTGCTCATTTATTAAGAGTTAGCCATAATAAGTTTTATTCTGATGACAGATTAATTTAAAACCTGTATTAGCGGGACTGCTTTATTTCTAAATTTGTAATGATTTCGAAAAATCATAAAATAAGTTATTTGTTAATCGCAAATAGCCTTGGTTTACAATAATATATTTTTGACAAAAAAAAGATGATAGCACTTTTAGCCTATTTATTCCTTGCACTGGTTGTTTCATTTCTATGTTCCATCGCTGAATCGGTATTGTTATCAACTCCGCAAACCTTTCTGATTGTTAAGTACGAAAAAGGCCATGTTTGGGCTAAAACATTTCTTGATCTGAAAAATAATATAGACAAACCCTTGTCAGCGATTCTTTCACTAAATACCATTGCCCATACTGTTGGTGCAGCAGGGGTTGGTGCCCAGGCGATTAAAGTGTTTGGAGAAACGTCTTTTGGAATTGTTTCGGCTATCCTCACAGTATTGATTTTAGTTTTTACCGAAATTATCCCCAAGACTATTGGAGCCAGGTATTGGAGAAACCTTACAAGAGTTGCATCTTTTACCATTAAAGGTATGATAGTTATAACCTATCCATTGGTTGTAATTTCAGCAGTAATTACAAAAATGATCTCCAGTAGCAGGCAGGAACAAACAACAAGCCGGGAGGAGATAGCCGCATTAGCAAGTATTGGAACAGATGAAGGCGTTTTTACAGAAAAGGAGCATAAAATAATTCAAAATTTACTTCGACTCAAGAATGTTAAAGTAACTGAAATTATGACGCCCAGGGTGGTTGTTGCAGTTGCATCTGAAACCCTGTCGTTACAAGAATTCTTAAATAACAAAGACTATTTGAAGTTTTCCAGGATACCGGTATATGCTGAAAATGATGAAAATATAGTAGGTTATGTCTTCAGGCAAACTGTATTCGAAAAACTTGCAGAAGACCAACACGACCTGAAACTTAGGGATATTAAGCGGGATATTGTTATTGTCCCTAATACCATCGTGTTATATGCGCTGTGGGAGAAATTGCTGGAAAAAAAAGAGCATATTGCCCTTATTGTTGATGAATACGGTGGTTTGGACGGCATTGTAACCATGGAAGATATTATTGAAACATTGCTTGGTCTTGAAATAATTGATGAAAAAGATACAATCACCGACATGCAAAAATTTGCCCGTGACCGTTGGAAAGAAAGGCAGACCAAGTATGATATTCTTGATAAATTAACCAAACAGGACGAATAGCAGCGCTGTTTTTCCTGAGAAGAGTAAATAATTGGCAAAGTTTTCACAAACCTAAAGGAATAAAATGAATCCAATCCTACGAAATATTCTGGCCGTAGTTGTCGGATGGCTGGCAGGAAGTGCAGTAAATATGGGGCTTGTTCAAACCGGCCATAAGTTGTTCCCGATAATGGGAATTGATCCCAATGATATGAGCGCTCTGGCAGCAATAATGCCAACCCTCGATTTTAAATATTTTATTTTTCCTTTTCTGGCCCATGCCTTTGGCACCCTGACAGGTGCGCTTATTGCCGGTTTAATTGCTGCAAGCCACAAAATGATATTTTCATTGTCAATCGGAGTTCTATTTCTGATTGGAGGCATTGCAGTCAATTATATGCTGCCGGGTCCAACCTGGTTTGCAGTCACTGATATCGTTTTAGCCTATTTGCCAATGGCCTGGCTGGGTGGTAAAATTGCATTGAAGATTTCAGGTAAATAAGCAGATACGCATAAAGATTTCAAAATAATACGTAGATANNCCGATCAGTAAAATTGAATCGCCTTCTTCAAATTCCTGGTAAACTGATATTGAAAGAATATTAAAATAGTCCTCAAAAAAATCGCTGATCTCTTCTTCATTATGATAATTAACATAAAGTCCCTTAAAAATTTCGAAACCCTTACCTTTCCAAAAGGAATGACAAACGATACCATTAATATTTAAGATTTCACTCTGCCTTTTTATTGATTCTATCAGTTCATCATCCGTTAAATGGTGCAAGACTTTGTTTGAATAAATTCCATCAAACATTTTATCAATTCTAATTGAAATTGCATCAATATTAAGAAACTCACCATTTGGATATTTTGCAATCAGATACTTTAAGAATTCAGGTGAATTGTCGGAACCGGTAACTGTATAAGATTCATTCAATATCGCCCAATCTGTCCCCGGACCCGACCCAATTTCAAGCAAATCTGATTTTAGAGGTAAAACCTGTTTTAGTTTATCAATCAGTTCTGATCCATTAACGTCTTTTGCTAATTCGATGTATTCTTTAACTGATTCTTTCGTTTTATAGTATTCTCCATCCATACTTTGTCATTTTTGTTGTTCATCAATTAATTACTGAAAGATTCATATTGTAGTTTAGCTTTCCTTGATTTTGTTTCTTTTATTTACAAAACAAGATAAATAGTAAAATGGTTCTACTGAAGCCGAAGTTAGGAGAGGGGCTTGGGACGAGTGAAATCTGGCGAAGGTGACATGCCTATATCAGAGCGCAGATGACACTGATATAACATTTTATCCCGAATAAATGCAGCCAACTCATTTTCTGTTTCCTCATGCAATATGCTATATTTACTGGTGTTTTTTGTCAGTAAACTTTTAATTATTTTTTGATGTGCTTTTGTATCAGGGAAATCAATTCTGCATTATTAATGGGTTTCGAAATATAATCGTTACACCCCGCACTAATTGCCTTTTCTTTATCCCCGGTTAAGGCATAAGCTGTTTGAGCCAGTATTACCACATCTTTATTGAATTGCCGAATCTGCCGGGTTGTATCATACCCATTCATGTCGGGCAACTGTATATCCATTAGGATCAAATCGATGTCCGCATTATTTTGGCAGGCTTCAATCGCTTCCCTTGAAGAGCTTACATTTATTATTTCTTTGGCAAACTTGTTAACCATAATAGAAATCAAATGCTGAGATGTTTCATCATCTTCAACAACCAATATTTTAAGTTTTCTATTTGCGCCATTCCCTTTTAAAGCCGTTGCATCAGTTTTGGGATTAGATTTTGATTCGGATACTGAGTTGTATTTAATAGTAAAATAGAATGTTGAACCTTTACCTTCTTCGCTTTCAACCCAAATTTTTCCACCCAGCATTTCAGTGTAAGCTTTGGAAATTGCCAATCCTAATCCCGATCCCTGCAAAGCCCTTTTATCTTCGATATCGGCCTGAACAAAACGATCGAAAATGGCATGCTGCCTGTTTTTTTGAATCCCTGATCCGGTATCTTTTACGTAAAACTCCAATTCGGCAAATCCACTATCCTTTTTAATATTATAACCAAACTCAACTAAGCCTTCATTTGTATATTTAATCGCATTTTTAATGAGGTTGGTTACGATAGAATTGAATTTTTCATGGTCTGTTAAAATTCTACTATCAGGTTCTTCAAAATCTTGTTTATAGACAAACTGTATGCCCTTTTTCGCTGCTTCAGGTTTAAAAAATGAATGTAAATCTGTCAATACTTCGTTTATATCTACCTCCGAAACTGAAATTTCAACCATGCCAGCTTCAATTTTTGAAATATTAATTATATCGTTTACCGTACTTAACATGCGGTCACCGCTTTTCTTAATGATCTCGATGTATCTTTGCTGTTCTTCACCGTCAAGATTAGGATTCTGCAGTAGGTTTGTAAAACCAAGTATCCCATTCATAGGCGTACG
>DINP01000050.1:11138-12094 GCA_002426025.1 Bacteroidales bacterium UBA5537
CCCCCAAACGACGCATTATGAAGCGCTTTAAAACGTTCTTCACTTTCCCTCAATAATGCTTCCGCCTGTTTCCGTTCGGTTATGTCTGTATAAGTGCCAAGTATACCATAAATTTCACCCTGTGAATTTTTTAATGGAATTTTACTGGTCAATAGTGTTAGAAGTTTTCCATCGGGGGTAGTTTGTGGTTCCTCAATCTGGTATTGGGGCAAACCACTATTAATCACGCGTTGGTCATNNATAGAATTCATAATCCCCTCAATCACCTGATTTGATTCCAGCAACGCATTTTCATTCTGTTTTTGCCTTGTTATATCCACTTCAATACCATCCCAACAAACAATTCCATTAATAATCCTTGGTTGAGATATAAAATATGACCATCTCACACTTCCATCAGGGTTTATAACCCTGCATTCTGTTTTGAGAACAGACATGTCTTTCAGTGATTGTTGCTCAGTATTAATAAATTCATCTATATCACCAGGATGTATTTTCCCAAACAAAAAGTTAGCGTTTTCCATTGCCTGTTCAGGCGTGCAGCCATAAAGTCTGGTAACAGCATCACTTACATAGTTGAATTTCCGCGTATTTTCATCAGGCATGGCCAACTGAAATATCATCCCATCAACGATATTATTAGAGATACGTTTTAATTGTTCTGCGCTTTCTTCAGCTTCTTCTTTGGCCCTTATTAGTTCAATTTCTAATTGTTTACGTTCTGTGATATCCTGAAATACACAGTAAGTCTGTTTAAAACTACCATCAGGGTGATAGCCAATGCATCCTTCAAATGATATATCTAAGTAGTGTCCTTTCTTATGCCGTATTTTAAAGTGCACATCGTTCACATAACCTCGCTTTTTAAACGCAGGAAAATTTTTCTCAAAATGATCTTCCCATTCAGGATGAAGAAAATCTTTATAGTACTTTCCAATAACTTCTTCCCGGGTATA
>DINP01000050.1:12122-23840 GCA_002426025.1 Bacteroidales bacterium UBA5537
TCTATTTGTTTCGAAATGAGTTTCTGCTGCATCTCCCACGATTTCTTTACGTCATCAGGGGCAGTATTGTTCTCCCAGATAGAGAAATCATTCGGAATTTCATGATCTTCATACCCAAGCATTTTTTTCCATCCTGGCGAGTAATATATTTCGTTGGTTTCAAGATTCCAATCAAACAAGCCATCGTTAGANNCGAATTATTCCAATAAGAAATTTTCTTCCTTTTTCATCAATAAACCTCGACTTTTTGGTGGCAATTATTTTTGTCGAACCACCTCGAACTGTAAGTGATTCTTCATTGATATTTTCTTCTCCGGTATTAAGTACCATTTTATCAATTCTAAGAAAACTTTCCCGCTCTGCCGGAGTGACATCTTCTGCAAGAGTTTTGCCAATGATATTCTCTTTATTTAATCCAAAAAGTTGACAAAAAGCGTCATTTACGAGCAGCAACCTGCTATCCTCATCTTTTACAAAAATCGGATCTGCTATATTTTTAATGATATTTTCAAGATATTTCTCACTCCTTTCAACTTCTTCTTTCGCAAGCTGTAACTTTTTGTTAGTCTCGACCAGTTCTTTTTCGCTGGCTTCCAATTGTTGATTTGCAGCTTTGAGTTGCTGCTCATTTGCCTGTAACTGCTGAACCGCTGCTTTTAGTTGCTGCTCACTTGCCTGAAGCTGTTGAACGGCAGCCTTAAGTTGTTGTTCGTTGGCAAGTAATTGTTGATTCAGTGCTTTTAAATGTTCTTCTGTATTTTTTTGTAAGGTAATATCGTTAATAACACCGGTAATTTTTAATGGATTGCCCGATACGTCTCGTTCAACTTCGGCAACTGAGTGAATGGTTTTCCTTATCCCTTTGTCATTTGTTATGATATCAAATACTAAATTGTATTCTTCATTGTGTTCCAAAAGATCAACCAGAGCCTGATGAACACGTTCTCTTTCGGGGATGCAATTTTCCACCATCTCAGTCGAGAAATCAATTGTATCCAGATTAAAGCCATATATTCTTTTTGCTTCATCCGATGCCCAGAAAGTTGTTGCAATCGGATCATACTCCCAATTCCCAACATGTCCTATGGCCTGTGCTTTTTGGTAGCGTATTTGATTTTTCAGGAGTTCTTCTTCCATCTGTTTCCGTTCAGTAATGTCCTGAAAAGAACCATAAAGTCCGATCACTTTCCCATTTTCATCTTTTTTTGCAAAACCCCTGGCAGTGCAATATGCATTTGTTTCATCACCTCTTATTATTTCGAGATCAATTTCGTAAGGTTCGCCGGTTTCAAGAGTATGCCTCACTGCCGTATCCAAACGATTCATACTCTCAGGGGTATAAATTTTAGGATGATCGGCATATGAAACTGCACCGTTTTCAGGATTCAATCTGAAAATTTGAAATAATTCATCAGACCAGGTTACAATATCGCTTGCAACGTCCCATTCCCAGCTTCCAATTCTGGCAATTTTTTGTGTTTGTTTAAGTGTTAACTGGTTGGATTTCAATTCCCGTTCGCTGGCCTGAAGTTGCTGAATAGCTGCTTGCAGTTTTTTTTCAGTCTCCTTATAAAGGCGTTCATTCCCTTCTAACTCGGAAATCTTTTTGTGAAGTTTGATTAACTCATCCATTAGTTGACCTTTTAGTTAATTAACAGCAAGATATATTATTTTTGCTTACTCCCGGTTTGCCAGAGTATTTTTTGTTTTTGATCACCCACTGTAAAATAGATGCATCCTTTGGCAATATCGAATAAAGCAGTTCTTCTTTCGAAGCCTCCAACTGACCTGGCTTTAATTTTTATTTGTTTTTGACTTAGCAGCTTCTCAACAGAATCCAGATTATCTTTTCCAATAGAGTCGTTTTCACGTTTGAGTACATTAGCTCCGCCAACTAAACAAATCTCAATATTTTCTATTTCGGTTCCAATTTTGTTCAGTTGACTTAACATTTCTTCTACCGCATCAGCAGCATACATGGTAGTCTGTGACTGATTCTTAAATCGGAATGAGCCGGGTAACATAACATGAGCCATTGCTCCAACATTCATAACCGGATCGTATGCAGTAATGACTAAACATGAGCCAATTGCCCCTGAGTTTAGAATGGTATTAGCACCACCGGAGTTAACTTCTCCGGTATTAACATACTGCATTATTTTATCCTGATCATTACCCATTTCCACTAAACTTGTTTATTGATTTGGCAAAATCATGCATTACCCAATTTTTTTGGTTGGAAATGTATGATGAACGGTGTGCTAACTTGTTTTATCAAATGTAATAAACTATCTATATAAATCATCAATCAGTCATCTGTTTCTTTTTTAACCAGCCACTTTTGCATGAGTGCAATTTCAGCTACCTTACCAGATTCGTCAAAGGCAGTGTATCCTCAATCCTCAAAAAAAACGGCCAGACATAAGCCCGGCCGTTACCAAACAAAACATGAGAACTATTTACTTGCTGTATTCTGCTACAATTTCTTTAACACCATCGGGAGCTACGCGGCCATAGACCTTTTCGCCCACCAGTACCACGGGTGCAAGTCCGCAGGCGCCAACGCAACGCAGGCAGGCCAGCGAAAATTTACCATCGGGTGTGGTTTCACCAACNNGTGAAGAATGAATAAAACGAAACCACGCCATAAACGTGCGCCAGCGATACATTAAGCTCTTTGGCGATTACCTCCTGCACTTCGGCAGGCAGGTATCCGAAAATGCCCTGCGCCTTGTGCAGTACATTAATCAGTTCGCCTTTTTCGTTATTAAACGATTTGCAAACTCCCCTGAGCTCTTCGAGTTTGTTTGCTGATAATTTTATATTTGCCATGATCTGAATTCTTTTTGTGTTTGATTATGATTGGGGCGGCTATGTCGCAACAGCCGCCCGAATGTTGATTTAATCAATGGTTTTTATCTCCTTGCTTTTGTCGTAGTAATGGGTATGAAGCAGGTGATGCGACTTTTCGCCCAGTGGTTTGCCGAGGAACTCTTCGTATAGTTTCAGTATATATGGGTTCTCGTGCGATTTACGGATGGTTTTTCCGGCATCTTCCGAATAAATAGCCTTTTGACGAGCTTTTATTATTGAAGAATCTCCATGGTGAAGCGGTTGTCCGCCACCACCAATACATCCGCCAGGGCAGGCCATAATCTCAATCGCGTGATATTCAGATTTACCATCTTTAATATCCTGCAGCAATTTGCGTGCATTTCCAAGTCCGTGGGCAATCCCAATCTTAATCGGAAGTCCGTCAAAGTCAATGGTAGCTTCACGGATATATTCCATTCCCCTCAACTCTTCGAATGCAATCTTCTGGAGTTTTTTACCGGTATAAACTTCATAGGCAGTGCGGCAGGCAGCTTCTATTACACCGCCGGTAGTCCCGAAAATAACTCCGGCTCCGGTTGATTCACCAAGAGGCTGATCAAAGTCCTCATCGGGCAACGATCTGAAATCAATATTCGATTGTTTTATCAGATGTGATAGCTCGCGGGTCGAAATCGAGAAATCAACATCGGGATTGCCATTGGTGCTGAACTCATCGCGCTGGCACTCGTATTTCTTGGCGAGACAGGGCATAATGGAAACAACAACCAGGTCTTCGCGTTTCACCCCGATTTTATCGGCAAAATAGGTTTTGGCAATAGCGCCAAACATCTGCTGCGGGCTGCGGGCTGTTGATGGAATATCAATCATTTCTGGGAACTGATGTTCGAAGAAACTAACCCAGCCAGGGCAGCATGAAGTAAGCATCGGCAGGGGAACCGTAGTGTCTCCGTTCAAGTGACGGGTAAGCCTGTCGAGTAATTCGGTGCCTTCTTCCATAATGGTAAGGTCGGCAGCAAAGTCGGTATCAAATACGTAGTTAAAGCCAAGTCTGCGCAAAGCTGCGGCCAGTTTTCCGGTTACCAGTGTGCCGGCTTCCATGCCAAACTCTTCACCAAGTGCTGCTCTGACAGCAGGAGCAGTTTGTACAATCACCGTCTTGGNNTGTCCGCAATAGGTGCAAACACTGTGGTCGAGGTTCATTTCAAATGCAGGGGCAACCACCGACATAAATCCGCGGTTTACAGCCGACAGCACACCAACAGTCTGTACGTCATTGCACATCATTTCGCAACGACGGCACATAATGCATTTGTCAACATCGCGGATAATAGCAGGGGAGGTGTCTTCACGGTAAGTAGACTGCTCTCCTTCGTAGTGAATCTTTCTTACGCCAAATTCCTGGGCCATCGACTGTAGTTCGCAGTTTCCGTTTTTTGCGCAAATAAGGCAATCGGTCGGATGGTCCGACAAAATCAGTTCAAGCACGGTTTTCCTCGAATTCAGTACCCTGATGTTGTGGGTGTTTACAACCATGCCTTCGGTGCATTCAGTAACACAGGCCGGAGCCAGATTACGGCGGCCTTCTATTTCAACCACACAAATACGGCAACCGGCAGGTTTGTTTTCAATATCAAGGTCGTGCAGGTGCAGGTAGCAAAGTGTCGGGATGTGGATTCCCGCTTCTTTGGCTGCTTTTAGAATGGTAGTCTTTTCAGCAACCTCAACAACCTTATTATCTATAGTTAATTTTATGTTTTTCATTTTCTTCTCCGGGTTTAATTATTTGATAAACACTGCATTGAACTTGCACTTTTCGAGACAGGCACCGCATTTGATACAGGTTGCCTGATCAATAACGTGAATACCCTTGCGTTCACCAGCAATTGCATTAACAGGGCAATTGCGGGCACATGCGGTACAACCGACGCAATTTTCGGGTTCAATTACATATTGAAGCAATGCTTTACATTGTCCCGATCGGCATTTCTTTTCCTCTACATGTTCGATGTATTCATCCCAGAAATTATCAATGGTGGAAAGCACCGGATTTGGTGAAGTCTGTCCAAGTCCACAAAGTGCAGTGTCTTTAATTACATTGCTAAGGTTACGTAGTCTGTCGATATCCTCGCGGGTACCTTTGCCCTGGGTAAGTTTATCAAGAATTTCATACAGACGTTTGTTTCCGATACGACATGGAGCGCATTTTCCGCACGATTCCTCAACTGTAAAATCGAGATAGAATTTGGCGATTGAAACCATACAGTCATCCTCGTCCATCACAATCATACCGCCCGATCCCATCATCGATCCAACAGCCAGCAGGTTGTCGTAATCAATCGGAATATCCAGGTGTTCTTTTGTCAAACACCCACCTGACGGGCCACCGGTTTGAACGGCCTTGAATTCTTTTCCATCTTTAATTCCGCCGCCAATGTCGTAAATAACCTCGCGAAGCGTTGTTCCCATCGGAACTTCGATCAGCCCCACATTGTTGATTTTACCTGCCAGTGCAAAAACCTTTGTTCCTTTTGATTTTTCGGTACCAATTTTATTAAACCAACCGGCACCTTTATTTATTATCACAGGAATATTGGCAAAAGTCTCCACATTGTTCACGTTTGTAGGTTTTTCCATGTAACCCGAAACTGACGGAAATGGCGGTTTTACAGTTGGTTCTCCGCGCAAACCTTCCATTGAATGAATAAGTGCGGTTTCTTCACCACAAACAAAAGCGCCGGCGCCAATGCGTACTTCCACATCAAAAGAAAAATCAGTGCCTAAAATTTTTGTTCCAAGAACGCCCATTTTTTTGGCTTGCCTGATGGCCAGTTCAAAACGTTTGATGGCTAAAGGATATTCACCCCGTATGTAAGCAAACCCTTTGTTGGCGCCAATTGCGTAACCGGCAATCGCCATTCCTTCCAGCACGCGATGCGGATTGCCTTCAAGCACACTTCTATCCATAAACGCCCCTGGATCGCCTTCATCCCCGTTGCAGATTACATATTTTTGATCGTTCACATAACGGTAAACAGTTTCCCATTTCAATCCGGAAGGATACCCTGCGCCACCACGACCGCGAATCCTGCTTTGTTTTATTTCAGCAATCACATCTTCGGGGCTCATTTCAAATAATGCTTTATCTAAAGCCGCATAACCATCGCTCAAAAGATAGTCTTCAATTTTTTCAGGATGCAAATCACCACAATCCTTTAAAGCAATTTTCATTTGTTTTTTATAATAGGGATCTTCATTTGCGTTCACAAATGGTTTTTCGCGGCTTTCGGCAAATAGCAGCATGTCCTCCAGCGGTTGTTTATCCACGATTTGGCTTTTAACTACTTCGCCAATATTACTACAATCAACTTTTTGATAAACGGTATTTCCCGGATTGAATTTCACCAATGGCCCCTGATTGCACGGGCCCATGCAGCCCGTAGGAATTACTTCAACGTCTTCGAGCCCGCGGTTTTTAATTTCCTCCTGCAATTTCTTTAAAACATCCTCGGAGCCGGAAGAAATGCAGCCGGCGCCACAGCAAACCAGGATTTTATTTTTAGTGTGAGCGTTTTGTTCTTTGGTTTTTTCAGCCTGTATAATATTTTTAAAATCAGTTCTGTTCATGAGCTTGCAGTTTTGAGGTGAGTTTAGCAATCAATTCATCGGCGATTACTTTGGCCTGTACTTCGTCATCAACTATCGCAGCGGGAGCGAGGCCACATGCACCAATGCAACGTGCAGCCTGCACACCTAATTTACCATCTTCGCTTACCTGCCCCTGTTTTAAACCAAATTTACCTTCAATACTGTCAAGTAATTTTTGGGCGCCCTTTACGTAGCACGCTGTTCCTGTGCAAACCAGGCATGTGTGCTCCCCTTTAGATTTCATAGAGAAAAAATGGTAGAACGAAACTGTACCAAAAACCCTTGAGGGCGGCAACTTCAGCACTTTTGAAATATACTGTAATACATTCAACGGGAGGTAGCCGTAACTGTTTTGCGCGTTGTGTAAGATTTCGATCAGGGCATCGGGTTTGTACCCTTCTTTTTTCATTTTAACGTTCAATTGCTTTACGCGAGGATCGTCTTGCGGCAGGTCGGCAATTGGCAATGTTTTACCGGTACTCATACAATCTTTTTTATTTTTTATGTTGATCTGGTAAAAGTTGAAGTATGTTTTACCTAGAAAAACTTAAACAACCAAAGCTATGAAGAGTATCATTCAAAACAAACATGATATTAGTCATAATTGATTATAATCATGAACAGGAGCGGCTAAAACCAATACTTTTGTGTTGTTAATTATGCACTCAATCTGCAAGCATTTAACTGTTTTTTTTTCAGGTTTTGGAGTTCATGTACTACAAGGAATTTTGTTGCTATACATACCAATTGAAAAATCAAAAGTAAAATGATAAAGGAAGGAAAGGCGCAGAAAAGAGGTTAGGCGACGTTTTAGTTTAACATGAATGGACGGAAGAAAGTTTTTGGTTGTTGATGACCTCAATGCAATTAGCGGACCGTTCCATTTTTGCAAAACTCTTTCGATTAGCAATTTTTTTCATCATTATTTTTCCATCCTCTTTTTTAAATGAGCTTTGCGATGCGTGCATAGGATTTTGCAAATAAAGCTGTCTAATCATTTTTGACAGAGTGAAATGAATGATTCCGATATCATACGGAATGTACTTAATGGCGATCAAAATAAGTATGCCCTGATTGTAGAAAAATATCAATCAAACGTATTTCGTACGGTTATGGGGTTCGTTCATCAAAAAGAAAACGCGGAAGAAATCACTCAGGATGTGTTTGTAAAGGCTTACTATTCTCTCAAATCTTTTCAGGGCCGATCGGCGTTCAATACCTGGCTTTACCGAATCACGGTTAATCTTTGCCTTAATTTTCTAAACAAGGAGAAACGAAGGAAAATCTGGTCTTTATTTACAGACTCATTTCAGTTGCCAACGAAGGAGAAGTTCGTTATCACGCAAATGGAGGAAGCAGAGGAATTTAGAATTGTTCAAAAGGCCATTAACTCCTTATCAGAAAAGCAACGCACGGCTTTTGTTCTGAGTAGATACGAAGAGTTATCTCAAAAAGAAATTGCATCAGTTATGAACATTACGGAGGGGGCGGTGGAACAACTTTTACAAAGGGCAAAAATTAATTTGAAAAAAAAGTTAAACCGATACGTAGGAAAATAAGCATTGGCCTGTCTAACTATATAAAAGAAAGACAATGAAGAAGGATGACGTGCAAAATATGATTGAAAAGTTTGTTGACCAGGAAAGATCAACCGGGCCGAACCCTTTCTTATCAACAAGGGTAATGACAAAGATTACCAGCCCGGTGATTGAAAACACGATACTTCATCCTTCTTTAAAATTTGCTTTGGTGGTTGGCGGGCTCGTAAGTGCTGTGGCAGGCGGTGTTGCTTTAGGTTCGACCTATTCAACGCGGACGAATAACGAGAAGGTTTTGTGTATTAACGATACACAGATAGAGAATTTTGGTTTTTATTATACAATTGGTGAAGAATGAGGAGCAGAAAAGGTTTAATATGGCTGGTGGNNAATTGCAACGATCGTTTATCACAATTACAACGAAAAAAAAGTGAAAGAAGACGTAGTGCTGTTGAATACAAATGGCGAAATGATAAACGGGCGCTACATGCGGCAGCAGCTCGATTTTGACAATGATCAGGTGGATACATTCAGAAATGCAAATTTTGATTTCAGGCAGCAGGCATTCTCAACTATAACCGCTATTGATGTACTAAAGTTGGCAATGTTTAAAGAGCTCCAAAAAGAAACACCAGATTCAATCAAAATTAAAAACATTTCAGATTCGATCGGTATCAGGCATGCCGATCTTAAAAAAAGAACCGCTGATTTTTACCTGAAAATAAAAAGAATTTGCAACCCCGGGCAGGCAGTGAAACTGGAAAAAATCTTTGCACCGCTTTTTGATAACGAGGGAGTTAATTCCCAGCCAAATCACTGGTTTCAAACAGGAGGAAACGGACAGGGCCGAGGGCCGGGATGGCGACGATTTAAGGATTCAATAAATTAATAAAAAATAAATTTTAAGCAAAATGAAAAAGTTAATTCTTGCGGCAGCAATTATGATTATTACCGGGGGAACGCTGTCGGCACAAACAGGAAATGGGCAACGCGGCACCAATAAAAATTGTCCGGCCTATGTTGATAATAACAAAGACGGAATTTGTGACAATGTTGGTACCTGCCGTGGGCAAGGTCAGGGATTAAGAAACGGCCGTGGTAATGGCCAGAACAAAAATAGCAATGCCGCTTTCAGCACAAGAAGGGGAAATGGAAATGGTATTTGCCCTTATCAGAATCACTCTCCACGTAACGGGAGAGTAACAGGAAGGGGGAGATAAAGAAGTTTCATACGTTTGGTTTGGTGTTTTAAAAGCAGGTTTAGGCCTGCTTTTTTTAAGTTGTTTTCCGGTAGTTCCAAATTGCAAGTCCATTTAACAATATGGCGAAGCCTGATAATACTCCGAAAATATATGCTACATCTGAGAATGTGCTGCCTTTTAAGATAATCATCCGGATTGCCTTCATAAAGTAAGTGATCGGCAGCGCTTGTGAAATATGTCTTGCCCATGTTGGCATACTCTCAACCGAAGTGAACAGGCCGCTCATTAATACGAAGATCATCAAAAAGAAAAATGACATAAACATTGCCTGCAACTGGTTATTGCTCATGGTAGAAATGAGTAGGCCAAACCCAAGCAGTGCCACAAGGTACAAAGCAGACAGCAGGTACAACATCGGAATGCTTCCGACAGGCCTGATGCCGTAAAATATAACCGCTACTAACATCCCGATCGTTAATATAAACATTCCCATTAGCCAGAAGGGNNAAGGGAATCATTTTTCCTAAAAGAAATTGCCACTTTCTGATTGGCGTTACATTGATTTGTTCGATGGTTCCCACTTCTTTTTCACGCACAATATTCAAGGCCGAAATTGATCCTGCAAAAACTGTTAGAAGAAACGCCAAAATACCCGGAACGATATACCAGTGATAATTTGCGTACGGGTTGAACCAGGTAGATGATTCGATATCAATATTTGCCGGCTGAACAACTTTCTTATTTTGTGTTAATTGAATATTACTATTGAAATCGGCCAAAACTGTTGCCAGATAAGCGCTTCCGAGTGACGACTTTGTACCATTAATCGCGTCAATACTCATGTTCAGTTTCTGCATGTTTTCCCTCATCAGGTTTTTTTCAAAGGCATTTGGAATTTCCAAAATAATATCTGCCGTTCCTTTTTTGATGTTTTCAAGTGCTTGTTTAAAAGTTGGTTCCGCTGCAACAATTTTAAAATATCCTGATGCGCCAATTTTATTAATGAGTTTATAAGATAAAGTGCTGTGATCATTATCAACAATCGCCAGGTTCACACTCTTTACTTCAAAGTTCATCGCTATTGGGAGTACACCCAACTGAATGATTGGCAATACAAAAATCATCGCTACAATACTTTTGTCGCGAAAAATTTGTTTGAATTCTTTTTGAAGTAAAAATCTTAAAACTTTCATTTTTAAAAATTCTTGATAAAATCAGGCTAATCTAATTTTAAATTTCTTTACCGCCAGTGTAAGCAGCCCAATTGTCATAACGGTTAACAGCAACAGCTCCTTCCAGATATATTTAAGCCCGAGCCCTTTGAGCATAATTGATTTCACACCACTATAGTACCATCTTGCCGGTACGATGTGTGAAAACCATTGAAAAAATTTTGGCATATTCTCCAGCGGAAACAAAAAGCCCGTGAATATGATCGTGGGTAAAAGCATTCCTATCATTGAAATTAGCAAAGCTACCTGTTGAGAATCTGTTGCATTGGAGATCAGCAATCCCAGAGCCAGCGAGGTGCTGACAAATAGCGTGCTTAAAAGGTAAAATAAAAAGATACTTCCTGCCATGGGTACACCCATTAAAAATATTGCAAGTAATAAAATAAATGTAAGGTTGATGAGTGATAACACCAGGTACGGTATTGCTTTAGCTACCAAAACCATTACGGGTTTGAAAGGAGAAACCAGTAAAATTTCCATCGTACCAAGTTCTTTTTCCCTAACAACAGCCACGGATGTTAACGCGGTACATACGATCATTAAAATCAACGCCATCACACCAGGCACAAAGTTCATGGATCCATTTTCTTCTTCATTATACAGCATTCTTGTTTCGGGAATGATTGTAATTGATGGAGGAATGGTTCTGTTGAGTTCCTGTTGATAGGATTGTGTAATAGCTGAGATATATTGATTGAGCATTTTTGCAATGTTCGGTTCTGAACCATCGGCAAGTATTTGCATCTGGGCTTTTTTATTTGCTATCAGGTCTGTACTAAAATTTTGCGGAAACACGATCGCAGCTTTGATATTTCCCTTCCTGAATTCACTTTCGATGTCTTTATAGGAAATCTGTTTCTCGCTCAAATTGAAATACGGTGCGGCTTTATAGCGATTGATTAATTTTTGTGAATGTTCGTCTTTAGCATTGTCAACCACAAGGATGTCGGCATTTTTCACCTCGCTTGTCAGCGCAAAGCCAAATAATACAATTTGCATGAGCGGCATTCCAAACATGATGAGCAGCGTACGCCTGTCGCGAAACACATGATAAAATTCTTTTCGTATAAAAACTAATAGCTGTTTCATTGAATAACTTATAACTATTAACGACTAACTCTCAACTCTTTCTGCTTTTCTTGCCAGCCTGTAAAATACTTCGTCCA
Organism: Bacteroidales bacterium UBA5537; assembly: GCA_002426025.1. Classification (GTDB taxonomy): domain Bacteria; phylum Bacteroidota; class Bacteroidia; order Bacteroidales; family Lentimicrobiaceae; genus Lentimicrobium. Next base: position 23,741 of record DINP01000050.1, read on the forward strand.
TATTATCTCCACCAAATTGAAGTTTCAAATTGACGGGTGAATCCAACCCTTCAATTTTCCCATCAACCATAATCGTCACACGGTCGCAATATTCGGCTTC
>DINP01000051.1 GCA_002426025.1 Bacteroidales bacterium UBA5537
GTTCGTCAGAGGCCTGCTTGTATGCCTGCCTGCTTGCGCACGCAGACAGGCCTAAGCAGACAAGCTCTGCCTCTGACTTCTTTATCATTCCAGGTTGCAGCTGGTTCTGCTTTGTTCAAAGGTATATTGTTAAATAGAAATGACTGCGGCTGAACCGGTTTTTTATTTTACAATACATTTCACAATTAGAAGCTTAAGCCCAAGTTACTTATTTTCTAAATATTTCGGTAGTCATTGCTGGCATTCAGCGGATTCTGGTTCAGCATACGGCACAGCATGGCGAAAAGTTCTGGTTTATTTTGTTTCAGTGTATCGGGCACTTCAAAGAAATACTCTACGCTAACCGAGAAAAATTCTTCCTTGTTGACTGTGGCATAATCCCGCAAAATAGAGGGCACACCCCTCAAAGCCATATCCTGCTCATGCAGCGCCAGCTTGTCTATCTCGTTACTCAGGTGCTGCAACTCAACATTCGCCTCTCCATATTCCATAAGTTCCAGCCTTAGCGCATGAGCCATCTCATGAAGACCAAGGTTGTACTTGTCGTTAGGAACCAGGTAGCCTTCCTGAAAATCGGACCACGATAAGGTCACAAAACCGAGTCCGGAGGTCAGCCCAAGCAGGTTCCTGTTAAAGAAACGCGAATAAAATGACTCCGGATACAGGATAAATCTGTTAAATCGTTTGAAATGGAAGAGTTTAAGTCCATAAGTGAGCTGAATTAGTGCAAACAGCACACAGGTTTTCATCTCTTGTGTAATCTCGAGACCTTCATAACCTGTAAATTGAACCCTGTTCATCACATAGGTCAAGCGGGCAAGGAATTTATTTTTCCCTTTCGGGGAAAGATTGATATAGTAACGGTAATTTTCATTCAGTACCGCATCAGTCGCCGCCTGCTTGCTGCGATGCTTTTTGCTCACTCTGTAAAGGTCGTTGTAATCGCCGGTAAACTTAAACCTGATGTTCCCATAGTATTGGGTTACTAAGGTTATCAGCAGGGCAACAGACAGAATTGCGAGAAAAGACATACTACAGGAATAGTTGCGGCAATTTAAGTATTTTTCTGGGAGATACGATAACGCTTATTGGTATTAAACGTTCGTCAGAAACTTTGCCGCTGACTTCTTTGTCATACCGGACATGCTTGTGTGTCCAAGCAGACAAGCTGAGTCTGGATTACTGGTTTTGTTAAGGCTATTTAAGGATTAGTGATTATTTCTCACAACATAGCAGGTGTGCAGCCCCAACCTAACACACAGTTAACAGATGCGCTTTGTTTATTTCCTCTGGGGAGATTAGAAGCACAGTCAAATGGTTTCTTAAATCAAGGAGGTTTCTTTTCAAAATCGTCTGGAAAGCTGAACATAAAACCTGTTATAGGTATATTTCTTTTCAAATGTCCCTTCATAATAAATAGAACAGCTTAAATTCCTGATAATTTTCCAGTTAAAACTCAATTCACCGTTATTTTGAACCTGGCCCGATGCTGAATTGACAAACCTGTAATCAATATAGCGATAGGTAAAAGTACTGCTTAGCTTTCCACGAATCAGATCGCGCGTCAAACCAAGGCTGTAAATGTTCCCGTTAAGGTAGCTGGTTTCCATCAAGGTAGCAGAGATTGTTGCCGAAGCATTTAAGCCGGGAATCTGGCTATAGGTAGCATAAGCATAAAGATTCTTTGATGGGCGGGGGTCACTTTTCCTGAAACGGTAACCACCGGTAGCCCCAACAGACAGTTTTTTCATTGGTCGGTAGCTTGCCTGTAAAAGATAACCCTGTTGCGATTCAGTTTCGAGCAGGCGGTCGAGGAAGCTTTTATAGGTTTCGTAATAAATAATGTTCTGGCGATTACTGTATGAAAGCGACAATGAAGCCCGGCTTCTGAACCTGTATCTCAATGATAAATACAGGTTGGATAGCCTGGCTGAATTATCCTTAGCCTCTTCAACATAACGATACAAATCAAACTCGGCCGAGCCAAAGAAACTAAGGTTTTTGATAATTGAATTACTATGCTGCAGATACGCAAACCGCCTGTCGGTTACTCCTGCATTTTTTTGATCAACAAATGCCAGTGAGCTTTGAAAATTTCCCTTTTTCAGAATTTTTTCATGATTAATATAAACCCCATACTGCAACAACGACGTATTGAATCCGTAATCACTGTAATCAGGCCTTGAGCCGGCCAGAATTCCTGTTGTGATCGAGTTGGTCTTTATCTCAAACTGAACACCATCAACAGCCCCCATATTCGACAATTTCGGGTTTATTTTTCTTCCTGCCCAAACCTTTGCATTTTTGCTTATTTCATAATTTACNNTTATGAACAAATGAAATATAGGACTCACCCGATAATTTAGAGTTACCAATATTCCTTGCATTCAGCGAAAGCGTGTATCTCATGCGTTGTGAATTGCCCGAAGGGGAATTGGAAAGATTTGAGTATGAAGCTATCGAAACCCTTCCGTTCACTTTTTGCTGTGATACAGGTTTGGATTCCCCGGACAGGCTGAGAGAATCATTGACCGGAACTGGCTGGGGCTTATCAGGTTGTTCGGGTAAAACATCAACTTTAGCAATGGTTTTGGCTGAATCAGATTGCAACCTGCTATAAGCAAATACCTTGTCACCTTGTTTAAATTTTTCTGATGTTAATTGTGAGCAAACACTGGATGTTGACGACAGGTTTCTCACCATCAATACGGGAATTCTATTACCTTGTGCGATCCTGAATAAAGTATCACCTTCAGAGATGCTTTTTGTTGATTTGAATTTGACATAAACACTTTGCGACGTAACATAAGAAACAATGCCTTCAACCGGCTCTGTTCCTGTTTGGGCCTTAAGTATAAAAGCCGAAAGTAAAAAACATAGAATAATCAGCAGTGACCTTCTCATTTTGAAATTTTAATTTTGCCTGAATTCCTGCCTGTTAAACTTCTTATTAGAATTTCCGTTCGGGTGGCAATTGAAGCATGCAATACTATTATATGTATATCCACTTACACCTTGATGTTCACTATTCATACTTGATTGATTATGCTCGTGGCAATCAATACAACTGAATTGGGCATAATTAGCAGGATTGGTATGGCAATCGGAGCAGGTATTCCATTCCCCGTTATGGTTGCCTGAATAAATCGGAAAATACTGGGCATCATGATTAAATGTTGAAGGAACCCATACCGATTGGTTGTGGCATGTCTCACAATCTGTAGGGAATTGTGCTGAAGCATGGGGCGGGTTGTTGGTCTGATTGTAATCGCCTATGTGGCATCCTTCACAGGTATTTGGCGTTGAATTGTAATTTGTGTTATGACACTGATCACAATCATTTATTCCGATATGGGCTCCCTGAAGTACATAATAGCTATTGTGATCGGGAAAAAGTGCAGGGTTCCAACCCGGATTCGTTGTATGGCAGCTTGCGCAGTCATTTGATAAATCCAGGGAATTGTGGTTTGGATTGGAGGTCTGGTTGTAATTATCTGTATGGCAATCAGAGCAGTTTGAAGATGTGGTATTGTAATTCCCGTTGTGGCAACCAGCGCAATTATTAGCAACAATTGAATGCCCACCGGTCAGGGGATAATAATTATTGTGAATGGGGAATGTGGCGGGTTGCCAACCGGGATCAGTTGTATGGCAGTCAATGCAGCTTAACGGAATGCCAATTAAACTGTGATTTGGATTGGAGGTCTGGTTATAAGCCCCATCATGACAATCACCGCAAACCATTGTAGTTCCGGCATATCCATTCGTATGACAATCGGTACAATTGGTAGTTGAATGTGATCCCGTTAAGGGAAAGGCGGTAGAATTGTGATTGAATCCCGATGAACCATCTCCGGTAGGATGGCACATGAAACAGGCTTCACTATTGTATGCATAACCACTCACTCCCTGGTGATTATCATCAGTGTCCGGCTGATTGTGTTCATGGCAATCAATGCAACTAAAGATGGCATAGGTCGAGGCATTGGTATGACAATCGGAACACGTGTTCCATTCCCCGTTATGTTTACCCGAATAAATAGGAAAATACTGCCCATCGTGGTTAAAAGTTGAAGGCGACCATGTGTTTTCGGTATGGCAGGTCTGGCATTCAGTAGGGAATTGTGCCGAAGCATGGGGCGGATCATTCGTTTGATTGTAGTTGTTGAGATGACATCCAACGCAGGTATTTGGGGTGCTGTTATAATTTCCGCTATGACAGGTTGCACAGTCATTAGAAATTGCACTATGCGCTCCATTTAGTTGATAATACTCATTATGTATTGCAAATGTAGCCGGTTGCCAGCCTGGTTCAGTAGTATGGCAATCAATGCAGCTTATCGGAATGCCAATCAAATTGTGATCAGGATTGGAAGTCTGGTTGTACGCGCCTTCATGGCAGTCTCCGCAAATTGTGGTGGTTCCGGCATATCCGTTGGTGTGGCAGTCGCTGCAGTTCGTAGTTGTATGCGATCCTGTTAACGGAAATGCTGTGGAGTTGTGGTTGAAACCTCCTGTTGCATCGCCTGTTGGATGGCAGGCAAAGCAGGCTTCACTGTTGTATGCATATCCACCAATTCCATTGTGTTTATCGTCAGTATCAGG
>DINP01000127.1 GCA_002426025.1 Bacteroidales bacterium UBA5537
TTTTACGCCAAAATTAGCAATTGAGTTGCTAGATTTACGTTTACATCAAATTTTACAACCCGATAATATCAAATTGAAGTAATGTATTAGACTAGAAATCCAATTTACTTCTCTCTACCATTTTAACAAAACCCCCATTTCCCTGTTGTTAGATTATTACCAAACGATTTTAAGCATGGCAGTTCCCCCTGAAAGCATCCTTCAGTTTATACGTCCTGCGGCGCATGGCGATGAAAAAGCCATGAAGCAGGTTTTTCCGCATATCTACAGCGAGTTGTATGCCATTGCACGGAATATCCGTTTTAATTTTCAGGGGATAGATACCATGAATACCACGGCCATTATTCACGAGGCTTACCTTAAGATGGCTGATGGAAAGGGTGGATGGGAAAACCATACCCATTTTTTTGCGGTGGCTGCCAAAGCCATGCGGCAGATTATGCTGAATGCCGCCCGCAACAAACATCGTGAAAAACGGGGTGGAGGCACCGCTCCCGAAAGGCTGCATGAAATTGAAGAAAAAATCTCCTTGTCGGATGAAGCCTCTGATAAACTTATTGATTTCGAGGATGTTCTCAGCTTGCTTGAAGAAAAGGATGCCATATATGGACGGATTGTGGAATGCCGTTTTTATTCGGGCCTGAGTATTGCCGAAACGGCAGATGTGCTTGAAGTTTCGCCGGCCACCGTAAAACGCAAGTGGCAACTGGCGCGCGATTGGCTCTATACCAATCTCCAGAAAAACTACACTTCCTGATGATGGCTTATTCTCTCGAACAACTGGAGCATATCTATGAGCAGTGCCTCGAAATGCCGGAAGAGGAGCGAATGCCATTTATTGCCGAAGCTTGTGGCAATAATCATGCATTGCAGGAAATGCTCGTGAATATGCTTAAGCACAAGCAACAAGCCATTGAATATTTTGAGCAAATGCAGCAAACCCTGGCCAGGGGACTTGCCGTTGGTGACCTTCCGCGCCTGGAGATCGACGAAAAGGTAGGCAAATACCGCATCGTCCGCTTCCTTGCCAAAGGCGGTATGAGCAATGTGTATCTTGCCGAAAGGGATGATGGACATTTTGAACAGCAGGTAGTTGTAAAATGTCTTCCCGCCAAGGCATTAAAGCATGAAGATGCACTGCATCAGGCCGAAGAGCATCAGATTCTGGCCAAACTCCGGAATCCGAATATTGCCACTTTGTATGATGCCGGCATTACCTCAGGCAATGTGCCCTATTTTATCATGGAATTGATTGAGGGCATTCCCATTGATGAGTATGTGGAACAGAAAAATCTGACCATAAACCAGCGGCTCGCCCTTTTTGGGCAGGTGCTCGAAGCTGTGGCCTATGCCCATTCACACCTTATTTTGCACCTCGATTTGAAACCGGGCAACATACTGGTGAATGAAGCCGGTCATTTGAAGCTGCTAGACTTCGGCATTGCCACTGCCATTACTTCATCACACCAGAGACAGCGTGGATTTATAGGGACACCAAAAATTGCTGCACCCGAACAACTTTCGGGTGAACCTTTAACCGTTTCCACGGATGTATATCAATTGGGGATGCTGCTGCATAAGTTAATTGCAGGGAAATTTCCGGAAACGGAAACCTTTCCTGCCCCGGATGAAAAAACTGCCTGGAAAAGAATGCTGCAAGCCGCTGAAAATCGGAAAATTGACGGGAATTTGGATTATGAGCTTGACGCCATTCTCAGAAAGTGTCTTCATGTTGATCCTGCAAACAGGTATTCAGGGGCAGGCGCATTGTTGGATGATGTGCGGAATTTTCGTCAGCATTTGCCCGTAGGGGCTCTGGACCAGAACCTGAAGTACCGCGTAGCTAAATTCATGCAGCGCCACCGGACGGCAAGCATCGCATTTGTGTTGATTTTATTGGCATTGATTGCGGGCACTGCGGTGAGTCTGTGGCAGGCAAAAGAAGCCAGACTACAACGCGACCTTGCGCTGAAAAACGAGCAGGTTTCCGCGGCCACCAAGAATTTCTTGCTTGACTTGTTTATGGCGGCTCATCCTTCGGTAAACAAGGGCGATACCATGACCGTGTTTCAGTTTCTAGATATAGGATTTTTAAAGGCTGAGGATTACAAGGGTTCTGCTGAAATTAAGCTGGAAATGCTTACAACCATGGGGAAATTGTACCGTTCACTGGGCGATTTTACCAAATCCGGCGAGGCATTGCACAAAGCTTTTCAACTTGCCAGTGATTCTTCCTTGCAATTGTCAGTAAATTACATTCAGGCGGTGCAGCAACTGGCACTTTATCAGCGTGACAAAGGAAATTACGATTCTGCTGCTGTAATGATGAAACAGGTGATGCGCTTGTATACCGGAATTCATTATCCCGAAAAGGACAGCCTTTTCACTGCTTCGCTTAAGTATCAGTCCTATATTTTTCAAAAGCTTGAAAAAACTGACAGTGCTATTGTGCTGATCGAAAAGGCCATTGCCCTCGAAGAGCAGATTTGGCCGCAATTAAACAACATCAACCTGGCCGAAAGCTATCACGTGCTTGGGGTGATTTATAAAAATCGTTCTCAACCAAAACCGGCCATTCGTTATCTTACCAAATCGCTTAAGCTGTGCGAGTCGCTGATGGGCGAGAATTTTCCCGGTACCATGGCCAATCACAATGCATTGATGGGTGTTTTGAAACAGTCTGGCAACCCCAAGGCCGCGCTTTTGCATAGTCAAAAGGCCTTTTCCATTGCGGTGCGGTTGTATGGGCTTGAACACCGCGAAACGGCTACTACCCTCGACAATACCGGCATTATTTTTACAGAAACGGGGCTGTACGACAGTGCTTATCGCACCTTAAAACTGGGGCAACAAATCAGGCAGAAAATATATCCCGGTAAGGTAAACCAGCATCTTATATACTCAGGCAACAACCTGCTGTCGCTGTTTATCACGGCCAAGCAACCCGATTCCGCAAGAAAGTATCTCGCCGAAGCCTTTGTTATGGCCAAGTCTGACAATATCCATGCCCGTCAGCGAGCCTACACCTATAGCCTTGCCGGGGATTATTATAAACTAACCGCTAAACCCGATTCTGCCCGTTATTTTTATCAAAAATCCATAACCGAAAACCTAACCTATCTGCCCGAAAGCGATGAAAAGGTTCTGGTGGTGAAGAAAAAGCTGGAACTGCTGAAATGATCGGGCTACGATTCGCGATATTTGACTCTTTCTCTTTAAATATAAGAATAATAAAGGCAAGCCACCGAAGTAGCTTGCCTTAGAAGAAACCAACCAACCGTCAATGTTTTTTTCGAAAATTCATCAACAGAGGGTAAGTTCAGGATTTGATTTAACTAGATTCAGGGATTAATCAATCCTTACGTTGCCTGAGGCATTGTTGCTGAAAGTGTTGTTGCTTTCGTTGAGGACAACACTACCCGAAGTCGCCCAGATTCCCCAGGTTTCACTGTCGGAAATTTCACTGTTGGTAATGTTGAGATTTGAACCTGGTGAAGAGCCGAAAAGGTAAATGTTGGCCCCGCGTCCACCCGAATCTCCGCCATTGCTGATGATAACGCCGTTCATCAAGTTGAGAGGCGATGGAGAGGCTATCTCAATACCGAACCAGGCGCCCTGTGCATCAACCATACCCATAAATGAGATAGGGTCAGTTACTGCGTTGGCAATGATGGCGCCATCTGAAGTAACCCATAAACGTTTGCCCTGATCAAAAAGACAGGTAACGCCTGATTCAAAAGTTACTTCAGCTCTTAATTCCAGACTGCTGTAAATATCGTAACGAAGTCCCGGATCAGGCACGGTGCCTGATGTCCTGAAAACAGCATTTGATCCAGTCGCTATTTCGATGGCCTGAATACCATTGTTCTGGTAGACAGAGTTTTTATCCAGAAAGTACATGTTTTCGGCCCCAAAACGTATAGGTGCGGCTTCGTTGTCACTGAAATTGTTATTGGCAAAAGTGGTAATATTACCATGATCACCATCAATATATAAACCATATCCACCTGATTGCGAGATGTGGGTGTTGGTTATACTTGCCTGCGTATTGGTGTTACTTTGCAGAAGAAGTGCCGCCTTCTGATTGCTTACCTCACTACTGCCGGCATGCATGATTTGCACAAAATCAAGCTTGTTATTCACGTTATTCGAGGCGATGTGAATGGCTCTCCAGCTCCCTTTCACTTTGTCCATACCCCGGAAGATGATATTTTTGGCATTGGTGCCAACGGCGTTAAGGTAAGCGGGATTCCCATTCATCCACAACCTGACATCGGCTGCGCTCTCAATGACCACACCTGGCTCCAGCGTAAGACCAGCTGTAACCTGCACGGATTGAAGTGCGTAGTAATCAGGATAATCTTCNNCCAATATAAAGTGTTACCACACCTGAAGCGCTTTTGCCCTGTCCGTCGCTTGCAGTTATTTCTACCTTATACAATCCTGCGATATTGGTGGTGAAAGTTGCCGATGCTGTGCTGTTTTCGATAAGATCGGGTGCAGAACCAGCGGGCGATTCAATAATATTCCAGACGAGGGAAAGTGCATCCCCATCTGGGTCAGAGACTGTAACAGCAATCAGACTGCTCACACCAGTCATCCCAATAATATCAGGGCCTATGGTGAGCTCAGGCTGGTTGTTGTTTGACTGCGGATCATCCTTTTCGCAGGCATTAAACAAAAACAGAGAGGCCACCAAAGTGGCCGATAACAAAAATTTGGTTAACTTTTTCATGATTTTTTTGATTTAATTGGTTTCTTATACTCACACATACACCGTTTTTCGAAAAAGTGGCTCATTGAATGGCTGATTAGTTGAGATTTTGATTTAAATATGTGGTGATACACAGTTAAAAATCCATACAATACATTTGTGATTGTGTGTAGATACGCCAGGCATGGCGTATCTACACATACTATCTTCCTTTCCACTATCTTTGCAGCGTTTTTGAAATACTGTTGAATGATTGAAAATACCCCCATAACTGAAACTGCTATACTTGTAGGATTAATTACCGGCCGTCAGGATGAAGCCCGGGTAAAGGAAACTCTGGATGAATTGTCGTTTCTGCTCGAAACTGCCGGTGGCGATCCTGTTAAACGTTTTGTGCAAAAGCTCGATAAGCCTGATTCACGAACCTTTGTCGGATCAGGAAAACTGGAAGAGATCAAAGCTTTTATTAAGACGGAAAAGGTTGGCACTGTGGTTTTTGACGATGAGTTAAGCCCATCACAGTTGCGTAATATCGAAAAGGAGTTGGAATGCAAAGTGCTTGACCGAACTACTCTGATTCTTGATATTTTTGCCAAGCGGGCCCGCACAGCTACTGCCCGCACCCAGGTTGAACTTGCTCAGCTTCAGTATTTGTTGCCCCGTCTTTCACGTATGTGGACCCACCTCGAAAAGCAACGTGGAGGCATTGGAATGCGCGGCCCTGGTGAAAAAGAGATTGAAACCGACCGCCGGATTATCCGCGATAAAATTTCATTGCTCAAGGAAAAATTAAAAGATATTGACAAACAAAAAGTAACTCAGCGAAGTGGAAGGGAAAAACTGGTAAGGATAGCTTTGATCGGCTATACTAATGTTGGCAAATCTACGCTGATGAACCTGTTGAGCAAATCTGATGTTTTTGCTGAGAATAAACTTTTTGCCACGCTCGATACCACAGTTAGAAAGGTAGTTATTGATAACCTGCCTTTTTTATTGACTGATACCGTTGGATTTATCCGGAAATTGCCGCACAGTCTGGTCGAATCGTTTAAATCAACGCTTGACGAAGTCAGGGAAGCCGATCTTTTACTCCATGTGGTTGATATTTCGCATCCGGGATTTGAAGACCAGATTGAAGTTGTAAATCAAACACTTGCAGATATTAAAGCTGCCGACAAACCGGTAATGATGGTTTTTAATAAGGTTGATGCCTATTCATTCACCGAAAAGGAAGAGGGCGATCTGAGCCCGTCAACAAAAGAAAACATAACACTCGAAGAGTTGAAACGCACCTGGATTGCCAAAATGAACAGTCCGGCACAGTTTATTTCAGCCACTAAAAAGACGCACCTAGATGAATTCAGAATCCAGCTTTATAAAGCCATTTACGATATTCATGTAGTAAGGTATCCATACAACAAATTATTGTACTGATAATAAATCATTGTCCCAGGATTTTACATGGTTAAAATAAGGCCCGAATAGCCAATGAGAAAATTGTGGTTTACCGGGTTACTTTTACAAGGTTTTACGATCAATTAGCGAACAAACTACACTTACCCGAATCGCTGAATTAAAATGAATACTCGTAAAGCTCTATTAATCATTCTATTGGTTGCTGGATCATTTTTAATTGCACTTGCCGGAACTTCGCAAAAAACGCTCTTTCCCGACCTGAACCTCAGAACAGCTAACGGAGGAAATGCCCCCATTGGCAGCGGAATTATTCTGATGGTTGGAATGAGTGTAGCTTATGGCTTAAAGAGAACTTCCGATAAAAAAGAAGCTTGTGATAAAGAATAATCCAACCCGTTAACTTATCGTTCATCATCCTGAATAAAGAAGTAATCCCTGAAAATTTCCCTGATTAACTGATTCCTGAATTTGTTTACGCAAATTGACGTAAAATGTTCCCTCCTGATTTCCTGTTGAAATGATTTAGCCACAAGTTTGTTTTGATATTTCAATACATTTGCAAAGTTATCACAAGCAATAACACAGTTTCAACTCATATCCTTCAGTGCCATTTTAATGATTATAATTGGAATTACCGGAACTTTGGGTGCAGGTAAAGGCACTATTGTTGATTTCCTTGTCCGGGAAATGGGGTTCATTCATTATTCTGTTCGTGGTTTTATCAGCGAAGAAATTGTGAAACGCAGCATGGTTGTAAACCGCGACAGTATGGTGCTGGTTGCCAATGATCTGCGTTCAAAACACTCTCCAAGTTATATTGTAGATTGCCTTTATGGCGAAGCCCTTTCAACCGGTGAGAACTGCATTATAGAGAGCATCCGTACCCCTGGCGAAATTGTTTCGCTCAGGGAAAAAGGTAGTTTCTATCTGCTTGCCGTTGATGCAGATCCTGAAATTCGCTATAACCGGATTTTTGAGCGCAAATCAGAAACTGATAAGATCAGTTTTGAAACATTCATTCAGAACGAAGCCCGTGAAATGACTTCCGACAATCCTAACTATCAGAACCTGCGCAAATGCATTGAGATGGCCGATTTCGTGCTGACCAACGATGGGACTGTCAGCGAGCTGGAAAACCAGGTTACGAAGGTTTTGAAGGAGATTTTACCCGTTAGGTAGCACGGATCACCCCAGATTGCGCGCACTTGTAGCGCGCGCTAACTTAGGGTATTGAACTTTTGAGCCTTGAATTCTTGAACCTTTGAACTCTTGAACCCTTATACCCTTGAAAGTCCTATCAATCTACAGCGTAACATTCTTAAACCTGGCCATGACCGGGTATTATTACTGGCTGATTTACAATAAGAAAATCAGGCCTTCGCTGGCGATGTGGGTTTTCTTTACCCTTGCAGTGGGTATCAGTTTGGTGACCTATATGAAACAAGGCGATCACAGCCTGTGGGATAATATATTGAATACCACCGATTTGTTCTTTGTCAGTTCTGTTACTGTTTCCATTCTTCTTTTTGGCGACAGCAGCACACGGTTTAACCGGTTCGATATTGGCTGCCTTTTGTTTGTATTGTTGATTCTTGCATTCTGGTTATTCACACAAAACCATCTGATTACAAATTTACTGGTACAGGGAATTCTGGTTATCGCCTATTTCCCGGTAGTAAGCCGAATGATAAACACAAAAGTAAACAGCGAAAGTTACATAATCTGGGGCGGGATGTTGCTGGCTGCCGGACTTGCCTTAATCTCTTCTAAAGGAGACCTGGCTTATATCTATTCGGCAAGAGCGGTAATCAGTATCGTTCTTTTAATGGCTTTGATGTTCTGGACCGACCGGAAATATGCCCTGATAAAAAAGTAGGGACAAAGTTGCCAATGTCCCTACCTGATTAAATTTTCTCAATAATTATTCCTTAATAGGATTCCCTTCAATATCAAGCAGCAATGGCTCACCAAGTCCGGCATCCTTCAGGCGGTCGAACTGTGTACGGGCATCACCTACGATGATATAAACCATTTTATCAGGCCTGATATAACGGCTGTATAAAGATTTGGCTTCTTCGAGGGTAATCTTTTCGGCCAGCAATTCTTCCTGTTTGATGAAGTCGAGCGGAAGGTTGTATGTGCTGATTTCCTGCAACATACCCATCAGGCTGTTGATGGTTTCAAATTTACCGGCATTTGCTCTAATTGTAGCATTGCGGGTAGTTTCAAGTTCCTCCTCAGAATAAGAAGTCCCATAACTACCAAGAATTTCGTTGAAAAGCTTCACTGATTCAAGTGTAAACTTTGACTGAACACTCGAACTGGCCAGGAATGGGCCGGCGACCGTGCGTGGCATAAAGAAGGAATAAGCCCCGTAGGTGTAGCCTTTTTCAAGTCTCAGCACTTCAAACAGTTTTGAACCTGAGCCATCGCCAAGCTTATAATTTACAAACGTGGCCGGGAAAAAGTCAGGGCTATTGCGTGCCATGGCCAGCGATCCAATCATTAATACCGATTGTTTTGCATCGGGAATGTCAATAAAGTAAATCTGAGCCTTTTCAAGGGATGCTGGTATTTTGTATTCGGGAAAAGTAACTTTAACCGGGGTCCAGCTTTTTTCAATTGACTTCAATGATTTCAGGGCATTGTCCTTCGAAATATCACCCGCAATATGGAAACTTGCCACTGATGGTGAAAAATTTGATTTATAGTAACTTTTCAGGTCTTCGATGCCAATTTGCTTTACCGATTCCAAAGTTCCGGTAACCGGCTTTGAAAAAATATGGTTTTCTCCGTATAACATCTTATAGAAAATGTTGCCGGCAATGGCATTTGGATTTGCATTGCGTTGGGCTATATTACTGATTGCCGCCTGTTTAAGGCGATCAAACTCAGTCACATCCCATCGGGGCTGGGTCAGAATTTCCTCTACAATGCCCAGCACTGCCGTGTAATTTCGGGCAAGGCAATTCGCTGTAATCGTCATGTTTTCGGCTCCGGCGCTAAAGTTAATGCTTGCTCCAAGCTGGCCAATGGCTTCTTCAAGCTCTTCGGGTGTTCGATTGGCTGTACCTTCCATCAACAGATCTGAAAGCAGACGTGCTACACCCGGTTTGTCAGGATCCTCGCCAAGTTGTCCGCCTTTTAACCTGATACTGAATTGAATAAGTGGCAATTCATGGCTTTCAATACCATAAACTTTCAGTTTGTTTGCCAGGCTTGAAGTAAACACATTAGGGGCATTCAGTAATGGTTTCGGGCCAAGTGGCGGCTCAATAGTGCGATCAAAGGTGCTGGGCGTTTTTTCAAACCTCTCTTCCGTTTCTTCAACTGCAGCATCCTGCGAATCGCTTTCTTCAATCAGCTCTTCAACAATATCTGCTTTTTCTGATCCGCTAAGCGCGAGTTCGGGTTTGCCTTTCGGCACAAAACTGGTAGCGAGGAAGTTTTTTCCTTTGATGTATGTTGAATAAACACGCATAATATCTTCACGGGTTACAGCATTCAGCAGGCGAACATCGTCCATCATACGCGAAGGATCACCACCGAATACGTTTGCCTGAACCAATTGGAATGATTTTCCAAGCAAGCTCGAAATACTGTTGTAAAATGATGTTTCCTGAAGATTTTTAATTCGCTGTAGATCCTGATCGGTAAAACCATTGGTTTCAAATTGCCTGAAAGCTTCATTGATGGCATCGCTGACGCTATCAAGATCGGTACCTTCAAAAGCCCTGACTATGATATTGAACTTGCCGGCGAGTTCCATCGAATTGTTGTAAACAGAAACCTTTGGGGCGAGTTTGCGCTTTTCGACAATCTCCTTATAAAGCGGCGCCTTTTTCCCATCGGCAAGCAGGTCGGCCAATACTTCGAGGGCATAAGAATCAGGGTGATAATTCTCAACCGTCGGGAAAACTATGTTAAGCTCAGGAAGTTTGGCAAAATTATCTTCATGGAAGAGTTTTTTTGTCTGCGAAAGCACAGCCGGAGCCGGTTTCATTGCTTCGGGTTTGGTGCGCGGCTTAAACTCCCCAAAATATTTCTCAACCAGGCTTTTGACCTCTTTTTCATCGAAATCACCGGCAATTACCATGGTAGCATTGTTCGCCGAATAATAGCGATTGTAGAACTCTTTAACATCATCAAGGGTAGCTGCCCTTATATCATCCATTGAGCCGATAACCTGCCAGGAGTAAGGATGTGTTTTGTCAAACAGATTCATATCAATCACATAACCCGTATGTCCGTAAGGCTGATTATCAACACGCTGGCGTTTTTCGTTTATCACAATGTCCTTTTCGCGTTCCAGTGCCGATTGGGTAACTGTATTGATCAGGAATCCCATGCGGTCGCTCTCCATCCACAGGATTTTTTCGAGTGCGTCTTTGGGCAGCACTTCATAATAAACGGTTCCATCATTCCAGGTGCCACCATTGAAGGTTCCTCCCAGATCGTCAATTTTGCGGAAAAATTCGCCTTTACCCACATTCTCAGAATTCTGGAACAACATGTGTTCAAAGAAATGAGCAAATCCGGTTTTTCCCGGTTTTTCGCGACTCGATCCTACATGAAAAAGAATGGCCACCGATACAATCGGGTCTGATTTATCCTGATGCAGCACAACCTCAAGGCCATTATCGAGTTTGTATTTTGTAAAATCAACATGGAAACTGCCGCTCCCATTCGTTTGCGCTTCAGTATTCATATTCCCTGAAAACATTAAGCCTGTCATCATACCCATAGTCAGGATTTTGTAGAAAGATTTCATATCTGTTAGTAATTGGTTTTCTGTACATTAGCAGGCTGATTCGACCGATCAGCAAGCATATTTTCATTTATTACCATTCCACAGGAGCCCTGCGCACCGGCATGGTCATACAACGGCATCCTCCGCCGCCCCTCGAAAGTTCAGTCCCTTCAATCGTGATCACACATTTTTCGTGTGCATTGATGTCAGCTTTGCCACTGATAATATCTTTTGCCTTCAGGATAGAAAAACCATGCTTGTTCATCTCCTCAAGGGTGTAAAGATTGCGCCCATAACCCATCACTTTGCCAGGGGCGATAGCAAAAAAGTTGGCGCCGCTATGCCATTGTTCGCGCTCCTGGGTTACAATATCGCGTGTACCGCCGCAATTGATAGTTCTCAGATCCATCCCCAGAGCACGCAAGGCAGAAGGAATATTCTGTTCCTCGTTGATTGTTACTTTTCCTTTATCAATGGAAATATGAATGGTCAAAAACCTGCTTGAGTGCATAATCAACGGTTCATAAATCATACACAAATCGCGATCGAGGAAGGTGAAAACCATATCGAGATGAATAAACGATTCGGGNNTCAACCAGAAAATCAATGCTTTTGGGTGTTGTACGTGAACCTGTTCCGACAAGGATAATGTCTTCACGGGCTACCAGGAAATCACCTCCTTCAAAACTGAAATCCTTGCAAAAATGCCGGCTGCACTCTGGATTAACGGTTTGTGTATTAAATTTCTGATGATAATCAAAAATAGCTTCCATAATGATGGATTCGCGGTCGCGGATACGACTGGCCATTTTGCTGATAAATACCTGATCTCCAATGGATATTGAGGCGTCTCTTGTAAAAAAGAAATTGTGCAGGGGTTCCAGCTCAAAGCGTTCCTTGGTCAGATATTTCGACAGATTATCACGGGTCAGTTCAACACCTTCAATAAGGGCAGTAGTTAATGAAGCCGGATCCATCTCAAGCAGATCATCATGAATGCCCAGAACTTTTTCGTGATCAACGATGCGTTGAACCAGTCCGGTCTTAACTTTGTCGTTGTGCAATATTTCCTTCAGCAGATCGCGCACCTGAAAAGTGCGAGTGACTTTATCGAGTACCCCTTTAAACTGATTGTACTCGTTTCCAGCAACATTCAGGTTCAGAATATCACTGTAAAGCGCCTTCTGTACGGTATTCGGAGTCATATTTTCAACTTCGCTTCCCGGAGTGTGCAGGATAACACCTTCAAGAACCCCTATTTCAGAGTTAACTTCAATATTCATTTTATCTTTATTCATCTGATTTACCTTCAAAATCGCCGACAAAGCTAATGCTATTTTTCAGTTTGAGGAAACCCGCCCGCATAACTGGCGAATTCCCAAACACTTGCTTGAATGTATTTTTCTCAAGATTCTGCCAGTCTTTTAACGACCATTCTAACCAGTTTCCTGATGGTTTGAAATGCGGCTCACTACCGGTAATTGAAAACCGGTTCCAGGGGCAAACATCCTGACAAATGTCGCAACCAAAAATCCAGTTATTGGTTTTATTCTTAAATTCCTGAGGTATAGCTTCCTTAAGTTCAATGGTAAGGTAGGAAATACACCTTGTGGCATCGAGTTGCCTCGGTCCGGTAATGGCAGCGGTTGGGCAGGCGTCAATACAGCGGGTGCAATCTCCGCAATAGTTGCCACCAAAAGGATTGTCATATTCCAGTTCGAGATCGGTAATAATTTCAGCAAGGAAAAAATAGGATCCATTCCGGCGGCTTATCAGCATGGTATTTTTGCCAATCCATCCCAACCCGGCATTTACAGCCCAGGCACGATCAAGTACTGGTGCTGAATCAACAAAAATCCGGTAATTTATATCTCCGGTAACATCCTTTAGCGCATCAACCAGAATCTGAAGCTTTTCTTTTATCACAAAATGATAATCTTTTCCCCAGGCATATTTTGAAACCTTCAAAAGCGA
The DNA here is from genome assembly GCA_002426025.1 of Bacteroidales bacterium UBA5537. GTDB lineage: Bacteria > Bacteroidota > Bacteroidia > Bacteroidales > Lentimicrobiaceae > Lentimicrobium. The sequence goes on from DINP01000127.1 coordinate 12,855, forward strand.
TTCATAGCGGGCTGGTTCTGTTGGGAAATAGTTTATCATCAGGGAAACTACCGATTTTGCATCCTCAACCAGTAAACGGGGATCGAGGCGTTTATCGAAATAATTTTCCATATAGGCCATCTTGCCGTGCCTGCCTTCACTAAGCCAGCGTTCGAGCCGGGGTGCTTCTTCGTCGAGCCTGCGTGCCTTGCTGATGCCACAAAAATCGAATCCCAGTTCCGTGGCTTTTTGCTTAATTAAGTTTGAATAGCCGGTTTTTTGAATCATATAGTTTGATAAAGCCTACAAATTCAGATTCCTGAATATTAGCTCAGATTTCAGAATAGTTCCGACTGATTTCCGGGCCTGATTTTCCCGAGATGCGAATAGGCCAGCGGGGTAACTTCCCTGCCACGTGGAGTGCGCATAAGGTATCCTTCCTGTATAAGAAATGGCTCATACACCTCTTCAATGGTTCCGGGGTCTTCGCCAACAGCAGTCGAAATGGTGGTAAGCCCGACTGGCCCACCTTTGAACTTATCAATAATTGTGGACAGAATCTTGTTGTCCATTTCATCGAGACCGTTTTTATCAACACTCAGTGCAGCCAATGAAAACTGTGAAATCGCCAGATCAATAGATCCATTGCCTTTTATCTGAGCAAAATCGCGTACCCTGCGAAGCAAAAGGTTGGCAATACGCGGTGTGCCACGGCTGCGTCGTGCCAGTTCGGCTGCAGCATCGTTGGTAATTTTAACTTTCAGGATTCCCGACGAACGTTTTATAATTTTTTCGAGTGTTTCGGCATCGTAATAAGCAAGTCGGGCATTTATACCAAACCTCGACCTCAAAGGAGCAGTAAGAAGCCCCGAACGTGTTGTTGCTCCAATCAGGGTAAACGGGTTCAGGTTTATCTGCACACTCCGGGCATTGGGGCCGGTTTCTATCATAATATCAATACGATAGTCTTCCATGGCAGAATAAAGGTATTCTTCAACAACTGCACTTAAGCGATGAATTTCATCAATAAAAAGTACATCGTTGGGCTCAAGGTTAGTAAGTAGTCCGGCAAGGTCACCGGGTTTGTCGAGTACCGGACCTGAGGTAATACGGATATTTACACCTAATTCGTTGGCGATAATATGCGACAGTGTTGTTTTTCCTAATCCGGGAGGGCCGTGGAGCAAAACATGATCGAGCGATTCACCTCTTTGGCGGGCTGCCTGCACAAAAACCCTGAGGTTTTCAACTACGCCTGGCTGTCCCGAAAAATCGGTAAAATCGGAAGGGCGAAGTACCTTTTCGATCTCTATCTCGGCGGGGCTGAGGTGTTCGCTGTTAGCGTCGAGGTTTTCGTTCATTGAAATGTTATTACTGGACAAAGGTAATAAAATTAGCAGCTGCAGTGTAAGGCAACGGTTGCAATATTCAGTGATAAAGTGAGATTCTATTTAGGGCAGAAATACGAATGGATTATTGCTGGAAGGCTGCGAAAATCATTTATTCAGAAATTACTTTAATCCATATAAACAGTATGTTGACACCACACAAAAATAGCCGGGGTTATTTTGTTTATGTACAATTTGAATTTAATCTGATGCACCAATTCAGATTCAGGCTAAACCTATTGATTATTTTAATAAATTAGCACTTTATAACCTTAACACGAAAGCGCCATGAAAGACATCGTAGTTGCTATCGATTTTTCGAAGGGTTCACTACATGCCCTTGACTATGCCATTCAGTTTGCCAACCGGGTAAAAAGTAATGTAACAATGGTGTGGGTTGACAACCATTTGACCCAGGATTTTGGCTTTACTCAGGAAGTTAACGAATGGCGCGAGGAAGCCAGCAAAAACTTCGAGGAAATAATAAAAACCTACAAGGTTAGATTAAAGCCCGGCAAATTGTCGTATAAGCTCCGAAAAGGAAAGGTTTATCAGGAAATTGCTACCCAGGCCAGGCTTAATGATGCCTCTTTGATTATTGCGGGTACGCATGGTGTTACAGGATATGAAGAATTCTGGATTGGGAGCAATGCCTATCGCATAGTTTCCTATGCGCCTTGTCCGGTTTTAACCATCAGGCATGATTGTGTAATTAAACCCGAAGGTGTTACCAGTATTATTTTGCCTATTGACGCTACGCTCGACACCCGTCAGAAGGTGCCCTTTACCATGGAGATTGCCAAAGCTTTTGGTGCCGATGTACATCTGTTGTCGCTTTATACAACCAGTATAAAGGCAATGCAGCGCAAAGTTGACAATTATGCGAGGCTTGCCCAGAAATTACTCGATGAAGCCGGAGTTAATTACAGTACAGAAAGCATGGTTGCAGATAATATTACCAATGCCGCTATTGAATATGCCCGCCGGGTTGATGCTGATCTTATTGCCATTATGACTGAGCAGGAAACCTCGGCTTCAAATATTCTGCTCGGGCCTTTTGCCCAGCAAATGGTCAACTATTCACCTGTGCCGGTTTTAAGTATTCAGCCCAAAGAAATAATTGCCATTTCAACACGTTAATCATTTATGAAATCATATTTATTCGGGTTATTGCTTTTTTTTACCGGATTTATTGCTGTTGCACAAGATAGCGGAGCAGAAATTATTGCCGACCCAAGAATTGACCAACTCGTTGCCAAGCATATCTATTTGAATCAACATCAGAGTACTCTTGATGGATGGAGGGTTCAGATATTTTTTGACTCCGGTGCAAACTCGAAAAAAAGAGCTACAGATGCGCTAAACCATTTTAATTACCTTCATCCCGATTTGAATGCCTATCTTTCTTTTAAAGAGCCTTACTATAGGGTGAGGGTTGGCGATTTCCGAACCAGGCTCGAAGCCGAAGGATTTATTAAGTCAGTACAGGCCGATTATCCGAATAGTTTTGCAGTGGCCGATAAAATAAATCCACCTCCACCTGCTAAAGACTAATCTACTGACATTTAACTCTGGATGCAAAATAGTTACAAGTAATGATCAGATTATAAATACATTGCAGAAATATTGCCAGATTTATTCTGGAACTGTTCTGTAATATTTGCCGGGACGATTAAATTTTCTTAAATTGATAATGAATTCCGTGAAGCATATTTTTACTAGTGTTTTGATAAGCGGCGGAATTTTTATATTTTAGCTGAACCAAACATTCTGTAATACCACCAAAACAGGCCACTTATGAAAACAATCATTTCAGCAATTGACTTTTCCGATTGCTCCATCAACGCTCTTGAACATGCTGTCAGCATTGCCCGCAATTCCAAATCGGATCTGCTGATGTTGTGGGTGAACAACCCATATACGACAAAAACCATTTTGTCATCCGATATGTCTGACGACCTGGTTGATGAGGTTGAACATCAGTTTACAAAACTGATTAATAAATATGGTCCTGAACTCCCCGAATCAAAGATTGATTATATTATCCGTGAAGGAAAAGTTTACAAAGAGGTGGTTAACCAGGCCCGGGAATCAGATGCCTGGCTGATTGTTGCCGGCACCCATGGTTCATCAGGCTTTGAAGAATTATGGATGGGTAGCAATGCAAACCGGATAGTTACATCTGCACCATGCCCGATTATAACCATCCGCTCAGGCATCGAAATAAGCCGAAATCTTGAACGAATTGTGATGCCAATGGACAGCACCATGGAAACCCGGCAGAAAGTACCGTTTACCTGTGAACTTGCCAAGGCTTTTAATGCTGAGGTGCATGTAGTTGCAGTTTATACCACTACTGTTGAGGATGTTCGCAGCAGGGTAATGAGCTATGCCAAACAAGCTGTTAAGTACCTGAAAGAAAACGGGGTGAAGAATATTGTGGTTGAACTTGAAGCTGAAAATTTAAGTACTTCAACCATTGAATATGCCCAGAAAGTTGATGCAAACCTGATCTCCATTATGACTGAACAAGAAAAAACGGCCATAAACCTTTGGTTGGGCCCATATGCTCAGCAAATGGTGCATCATTCACCAATTCCTGTTTTGAGCATTCACCCAAAGGAAATTCTTATTTCGATGGGCTATTAAGCATAGCCGAAAAAACATATAAAAAATCCCGGACCAGATTGGTACCGGGGTTTTTTATTGAATCAGTAGTGTTAATTCCTGTCAATGTTGTTCAGATCTTCAAATGCTGTTTTTAAACGGGCAATCATCGATTTCTGAGCTTCATTCAGCCATTTACGTGGGTCATAAAACTTCTTGTTGGGCTTGTCATCACCTTCAGGATTGCCAATCTGGCCTTGCAGGTAAGCTTCATTTTTCTTGTAGTAATCTTTGATTCCTTCCCAGGTTGCCCATTGGGTATCGGTATCAATGTTCATTTTGATAACACCATAGGAAATGGCTTCGCGGATTTCATCGCGGCTAGAGCCTGATCCTCCGTGAAATACAAAGTTTACCGGTTTTTCTGCTGTGTTGAATTTCTTCTGGATATACTCCTGGGAATTCTTAAGGATAACTGGCTGAAGTTTTACATTACCCGGCTTATAAACACCATGAACGTTCCCGAAAGAGGCCGCAACTGTAAAGCGATCACTGATCTTCATCAAAGCCTCGTAGGCGAATGCTACGTCTGATGGCTGGGAATAAAGTTTCGAACTGTCAACATCGGTATTGTCAACCCCATCTTCTTCACCTCCGGTAACACCGAGTTCAATTTCGAGGGTCATACCTAATTTGCTCATGCGGGTCAGGTATTTCTTACATATTTCAATGTTTTCTTCAAGCGATTCTTCCGAAAGATCGAGCATGTGCGAACTGAAAAGCGGTTTGCCGGTTTCTTTAAAATGGATTTCACCGGCGTCAAGCAGGCCATCAATCCATGGGAGTAGTTTTTTGGCTGCATGATCGGTATGCAGAATTACCGGAACGCCATACATTTCAGCCATCAAATGAATATGTTTTGCACCTGAAACAGCACCGGCTATTGCAGCACGTTCGCCGTCATTACTCAGAAACTTACCAGCATAGAAGTGTGCGCCACCATTCGAAAACTGAATAATAACCGGAGAATTTACCTCTTTGGCAGCCTGCATCACCGCGTTAACTGAATCGGTTCCAACTACGTTTACAGCTGGAAGCGCGAAACCATTTGCCCGTGCAATTCGGAATACTTCCTGAACATCATTACCCGTAACAACACCGGGTTTAACTTTATCGAAAATTCTTTCTGACATACTATTGAATGGGTTAAATTGAACTGAATGATTTATCTTCGCAAAGGTAATCATTTTTGAATTATTCCGGTTTCATGGTTGAAATCAGAGTATAATTACCATGGTTCAACATCCTGTTATTCTGATACTTGCACCCAATGTCATTTCAATTAAAAATTCGTGATCTGATCTCTGATAATTATTCAGGATCTGCAGCTATTCTCGATAAAATTATCAGAAGCATCCAAACCTATATCAATGCAAGGGAAATTGATTTTCAATACCTGCGCGAAAATCTTGAAAAAGTCACCAACCATTTTCCCGACCTGGCTGTACTTCATCATTTTATGCAGCAGTTCTACGATCTTCTAGACCAGGTAGAGGCGAACAACTGGCCTGCTGAAAAAACCATCCATAAAATCGAACAATTTATTGGAAGTTACAATGAAATCTGGCATGAAAGCGTAGGGCAGGCGGCTGAAAAAATGGAAAGGCTGGTGAAGTTCAGCAATAAAAGAATTTTGTTGCACAGCAATAGTTCGAGCATTCATGTTTTGTTTGAACATCTGGCAACCCATAATATTTTTCCATCGGTATATCAAACCATGTCGGGGCCGGTTTATGAAGGCAAATTGCAGGCAAGGGCTTTAAGTGACCTTGGATGTAAGGTACACTTTATTAATGAAGCTGCTATTGGACGGTTTATCAATGAGATCGATTTTGCAGTAATGGGAGCCGATAATGTGTTTACCGATGGGTTTACGAATAAAATTGGCACTTATCCCATTGCTTTGGTATGCCGCGAAGCTGGAAAACCATTTTATGTTATCTGTGATTCCAGGAAACGGTCGCCGGTTGATTTTAAAAGCAGGATCAAGGGAATTTTTGAACCTGAAGAGCCGACTGGCGAACTCTGGCATGATGCCCCAAAAGCTATTACCCCGGTAAACTATTATTTTGAGTTTACCCCCAAATCACTTGTGAATGCCTACTTTTTTGAAGATACCTGGTGGGATATGGAAAAGGGAGAGCACTAATCATTAGGCGTCTTTGTTGCCGGCATTTTTTGATGCTGCAAGTGATGAAATAATCCTATATCATTTAGACTATTAGCATGTCATTGTTCCGAAGAGCTTATAATTTTATCCTTTACAGGATAGTTCCGCCGCATAATATGTACACCCACAAAGCTGAGCGCTTCTATTTTGAGGAGTATGCCAGCCATATTCTGCCATTTTTTCAAAATGATAAATCGCTGCTAGATATAGGTTGTCAGATGGGGCGGTTTACTATTCCTGCTGCCAATGCCGGAATGAAGATCACCGCCACCGATATAAAGTCAGGTTTTTTCAGATTTATCAAACGACAATTGAAAGGTTACACACAGATCACTTTCAGAAAAGAGAACCTTCATCAGACTTGCAAGGCATTCCCACCTGAATCATTTGATGTGATTTTGTGTGTTGAACTACTTTATAACCTGCCCGATCCTGCTGAAAACATTCAAAAACTTGCTTCATTGCTGAAGCCTGGAGGAGTGCTGATAACTTCACATAGGACACCGGGATATTATATTTATCGTTTTGTCAAAACAAGGGATTTTGAAGCTATAAATCAGGTTATGGAGGACACCCATCCTCATTATAATGCTCAAACAGTTGAAGAGCTAAAACAGATGTTAAGGGATTCTAATCTTTATGTTAAATGCGTTGAACCAATCGGCATGTTTTCCGGCTTTGGAAAGGATGCATTCACCTGTTTTGCGAATCCCGGCAAGTTAAAATCAGAAGAAAAGGCAGCATTAAAGGTACTTGAAACCGACCGTCGGCTAAAATCCCTGTTTTGCAACAATGCGCGGTATTTACTTGCTGTTGGTAAAAAAACTTCGAATCAATAGGATCGTTATAAAGCTGTTTTTGCACGGATGAATCTCATGAATACTCATTTTGATTGAAGTATAAATATAGAATGCGGAGTTCCTGAACCAGACAAATTAATATCTATTCCCCAATAAATTGCCTTGCAAGTGGAGTTTAATTGAATTCACTGTAAAAAATACTATAAATATTTTATTCTGAATTTTGATTTCCGTTTTTTAGTTGATATATTTGCGTTAGGATGAACGGATATAATCAATAATAGCTACAAAATACTTGAGATACTGATTTTAGTTGGTTTTAAAATTAAGGAAAATTGCGTAAGTGAATATATTTTCTT
>DINP01000099.1:0-44760 GCA_002426025.1 Bacteroidales bacterium UBA5537
TACTTTTCACCAGGCTTGGGATCAAATTTAATACAGGCTATCCCTGCACCATCCTGACCACGGTTGTGCTGTTTTTCCATCAACAGATGCAGCTTATTCAAAGCCCATGTCGAAGTGCCATATTTGTTCAGGTAGTATTCGAGGGGCTTCAACAGCCGTATCATGGCAATTCCACATTCATGTTTGATCTGCTCGCTCATGCTTTTTATGTTATTGATATTCTTCTATATTTGCCACCTAAAAATCAGCAATTACCTTTTTTGGGCACTGCAAAAATAAACATTTAAACCGCCGGAGATAATTTACAGAACAAAAGCCTTGTTACCTGTAAAAGATAATTATTATTGCAGAATATTTTTTCCGGTTTACTCACATTGCAAATGGACAAAAAAATTAATACAGTCAGAGTCAGATACGCTAAGTACGAAGATGCCGGATTTATTATTTCAGGCCAACTTAGCATGGCGCTCGAAACCGAGAGTATTCACCTGGATAGTGAAATCGTTCAAAACGGTGTTGCTTCAGTTTTTAAAGATCCTGGAAAAGGTTTTTATATTGTTGCAGAAGCGGAAAACATTAATTGTGGCTGTTTGATGATAACTCCAGAATGGAGCGACTGGCGGAATGCCTGGGTTTGGTGGATACAATCAGTCTATGTATTGCCCGAATTCCGCAAAGCGGGAGTGTTTGGTGCTATGTACGAATTTATAAAAAACGAGGTGAATCAGCGCAAAGACGTATCGGGCATACGCCTCTACGTTGACAATACCAATGCCGTTGCCCGTAAGGTTTACACCGCAATTGGTATGACTGACGAGCATTACCGCACATTTGAATGGATGAAATAATTACTTTTTAAAACATCATAATATGAAAATAAGACTTGTTGCCATTCTCCTGATTTTTTTATCAGCTTTTAGTTATGCTCAGCGGCCACAGCGATGCGAAGTGCCCTTGCCGGAACACGTTTACAGGCAAAAACAAAAATCAGTTGCAATTCAGCCATCGGAAGATTTAAAGTTACAGGTTGCTTCGGCTATCGCTGTGAACAACTGCCTTTCGGTTGATCAGGTGAAAAATATTGCAACTTTGTTTATTGATGATTTCAACCGACTTGATTTTGTAAAAACGGCCTGGTACAATACAGTTGATAAAGAAAATTTCTATTTTGTCTACGATGAATTTGCCTATTTCTCAACTGTTTTTATGCTGCATGATTTCGTAAAAACCATGGAAGGTAATCCAACCGACTACCTCCCACCCTATGAACCACCTATCAACCTTAATTTTCCGCCGCTTGATTACCCGGCTTTCGTAAATTATAAAGGCCCGGCAAACTGCAAATTCCCCATCCGTGAAAACGAATTTGAAAAAGCAGCCATACAGGTCGCCGGAAACTCTTCGGAGGCTAACCGTATGTTGCTGCTGACCCAAATAACACAAAATAACTGCCTCAGCGTTGCACAAGCTATGAAACTTGCATCATTGCTATCGTCTGAGCCAAATCGCCTGAGTTTTTTCAAGACAGCCTATATGTCAATTTATGATCTTGATAACCTGCCTTTCGGAAGCCAGCTTTTTGCGCACATCCAAAACAAAGCTGCGTATAACGAATTTATCAGCAGGCCGGTTCCTGGCCCGGTTGTTCCGCCATCACAATGCAAAGTTGCCCCCAATGAATTTCTACAGATAAAGGAATCCATTCAGAAAGAGGGCTTTAACAGCACCAAACTTACCATCGCCAAACAGATTATCAGGAGCAAACTATGCTTCACATCAACTCAGATGACTGACCTGGTAAGACTCTTCAGTTTTGAGGATTCAAGGCTCGAGCTTGCTAAATTCGGCTGGGATTATACCATTGACCGTGAAAACTACTATAAGGTCGCAGATGCTCTTACTTTCAGCAAAAGCAAAGAAGAACTCATGAAATTTCTGGAAAGCAAACGCTAAACCATTAGAGTTGACTTCTGAAATGCTTAGTTGATTTTTCTTTATTATAGATTGTTTTAGCAAGGGAACACATGGTTAAACCGGAACAAAACCGGAATTTATCTGTTTACCTCTGACTACAATTTTAACCATGAAGAATTACCAGTTCCTTATCTTTTTCTCTGTTGTTTTACTAATTTACAGTGCAGTAAATTATTATATCTACCATCGTGCCATGCAGGCCCTGCCGGTTGAATCGGGCATAAAATCGTGGTTCAGGTGGGTTTTTATTTTTGTCGCCGAATCCTATGTGTTGGGGCGTTTCCTTGAAAGATTGCATCAATCTCCATTCAGCGATGTATTGGTTTGGATTGGTTCTTTCTGGCTGGCCGCTATGTTTTATTTTTTATTGTCGGTTATCCTGATTGATTTAATCAGGGTTTCAAATCATTTTATCGGTTTCCTGCCGGGCTCATGGCAAACACCAAAAGCCACAACAAATGTGATGGGCATTACCCTGTTTGTAGTTTTATCAACCGTATTTATCGGCTATCTGAATGCAATTTCACCGGTTTATACCCGGCTTAACCTTGACATTGACAAACAGGCCAATGGCCTTGAAGAATTGAACATTGCCATGGTTTCCGACATTCACATGGGGACAATTATCGGTCCGAAAAGGATGACCAAACTGGTAGATTCAATCAATAAACTGAACCCTGACATTATTTTACTTGCCGGCGATATTGTAGATGAAGATCTTGCACCGGTTATAAGGCAAAATCTTGGCGAATCGCTGCTAAAGCTCAAAGCGCCGATGGGCGTTTACGGAATAACCGGCAATCATGAATATATCGGGGGAGCTGAACCAGCCGTAAAATATCTGCAGGAGCATGGTATCGTTGTGCTTCGCGATACCCTTATTAAAGTTTCCGACGCATTTTACATAGCCGGTAGAGAAGACAGGGACAAACCACGTTTCACAGGGAAATCGCGCCTGACTTTAGGGAAACTACTTGAATCAGCCAACAAAGCCTTGCCTGTAATCCTGCTCGACCATCAACCTTTTGATTTACAGAATGCCGCCGCCGCCGGAGTTGATCTACAGTTATCGGGTCATACCCACGATGGTCAGATATGGCCCTTGAATTATATAACACAGGCCATTTACGAAGTCAGCGCAGGCTACAAAAAGAAAGGCGATTCCCACTTTTATGTTTCGCCGGGATTTGGCGGTTGGGGCCCTCCGGTCAGGATTGGAAACCGCCCGGAAATTGTGAATATCAGATTGAAATTCCTGACTTCGGCAAAAAACGATCGTACAAATCTGGCTTTTTAGAAAAAGCTTCAGCTCTTACTGTATTTGCAATAAATCATTATTCCGGTAAATATCTGCTGGCTATTTAAGTTCCGGGCAAATTTAGCTTTAGCCTGATAAGGTCATTTTTTTAACTTTGTCATCTACTTTAAAATAGTATTATGGCTACCGGACGAAAATTTCCACATACCTACGTAATTGTATTTCTGCTTATTGTTATCTCTGCGGTATTAACCTGGGTTGTTCCGGGCGGCAAATATGACCGGAAAATGGTGGAAGTAAATGGAAGTCCCCGGGAAGTAATTGCCGATAATTCATTCACCTATATTGATAATGCACCCCAGACCTGGCAGATTTTTTCTGCTCTTTTCGACGGATTTGTCGAGCGGGCCGACATCATTGCCTTTATCCTGTTGATTGGTGGAGCTTTCTGGATATTAAACCATAGCAAATCTATAGATGTTGGTATCATGGCTTTCCTTGCAAAAGCGCGAAAATTTGAACGAAACAGTTTTATCAGGAAATTGGGCGTTGACAACATGATTGTAACATTTATCATGCTGATGTTTAGTGTTTTTGGAGCTACTTTTGGTATGAGTGAAGAAACCATAGCCTTTGTAATTATTTTCGTACCCCTTGCTATAAGTATGGGGTATGATAGCATTATTGGAGTAAACATGTGTTATGTAGCTGCCGGTCTCGGATTTGCCGGCGCCCTGCTGAATCCGTTTACAATAGGTATCGCACAGGGACTCTCACATTTACCCCTGTTCTCAGGAATTGAATATCGCTTTTTCTGCTGGATAGTGATTAACCTTGTCGGTATAGCTTATGTGCTGACCTACATGCGAAAAATTAAAAAGAATCCGTCCAAATCTCCTGTTTATGAAGAAGATGCCTATTGGCGGTCACGCCAGCAGGAGGCAGATGTAAAGATTGATTACCACACGCCTATTTCAGCCTGGATTACCTGGATTTTTCTTTCGGGCGTGTTTATTTATTACGCTTTCGATATTCCTTCAACCACACTCAGCATCGGAAATTCATCGGCTACCTGGCCTGTATTGCCGGCCCTTGCAGGCCTGTTTATCGTTACCGGATTACTCTCCTTGCTCAAATCGGTACATTTCTTTGTACTTAATCTGCTGATGTTCACTATTTTGTTGTTGATTGTGGGAGTTATGGGATATGGCTGGTATGTGATGGAAATTGCTACACTGTTTCTTTCCCTTGGCCTCTTTTCGGGCATTGCCATGAACTATTCGCCCAATACCATCACCAAATTGTTTCTCGAAGGTGTAAAAGATATTATGTCAGCGGCATTAATTGTTGGATTGGCAGGCGGGATAATTATCATTCTGAACAACGGGCTGGTGATTGATACCCTGCTTCATAAACTCAGCAGCTCGATGTCGGAAATGGGTAATATTGCGACAGTGGGCACTATGTACCTGATACAAACCGCCATCAATATCTTTATCCCTTCCGGATCGGCAAAAGCCGCGCTTACCATCCCGATTATGTCGCAGTTTTCTGATCTCATAGGCTTATCACGACAAGCAACGGTAATGGCATTTCAATTTGGCGACGGGTTTACCAATATGATCACACCAACTTCAGGCGTGCTTATCGGTGCTTTGGGCGTTGCCAGGATACCATTTAACAAATGGGTAAAATGGGTTACTCCTTTTCTGATCATTCTCATCATTCTCGGTTTTCTGCTGCTTATCCCGACCGTAACCATGGAACTGAATGGATTCTGAAAATTCAGCAATAGCCCGCGCTTTTATTTCAACTCCGGTCGGATATATTGAACTGNNCAAAAGAAAGTTTGGGAATTACTGAAGGATATCCCATATGGGGTTACCACTACTTATGGTGAAATTGCAAAAAAACTTGGAATGAAAAATGGCGCCAGAGCGGTTGGGCTTGCCAATGGTGCGAATCCTGTATCAATTATTCTTCCTTGTCATCGGGTAATTGGACAGAATGGAAAGCTTACCGGCTATGGCGGAGGCCTATGGCGCAAAGAATGGTTGCTGAAAATGGAACGTAAGAACCTTAAAGATGGGATCTTCTGTATCTGATTAAACCCATGTCCGGCAACGGACAATCTACCTTTTCAATATCTCCGGTAAACGGGAATTAGTAAAAAGAATAACAACCTTTTCCCTCATTCACAATATGTTAGAATTAATGGCATAGATTTGGCTAATATCCTTTTGACCAAAAACGCCAGCCATGAGAGAAGTCGTTATCCTGATTCCGGATACAGAACCTGAACAGAATGTAGAGATTGAAGTCCGTATCAATGGCCGATCAAAAACCCTTCAGTATCGTGTTGAACTGCTAACCTGGGAAGGATCTTCACCTACCCCCGAAGAGAAATTTTCGGTTCTCAAACACCACATTGATGCCTACGATAAAGACTGGGAACTGGTTGAAATCGGCATCCCGGAAACGGAAAAAATTCCGCTGGTTTTTCGTAGAAACAGCCAGAGCGAAAATCAGGCCTGATTCTTACTGTCTGTGTATCTTATCCTTACATAATCGAGCATCAGTGGAATATCTTCGGGATTTACGCCATTCTGCAACAGAAATTTGCGGTCGTCGTTAAATGCTCCGATAAATGATTTGAGATCACCATTTCTCTTCCTGAAACTTTCGACATAATAATCAGATGCTATCTGTTTTTGACCCTGGCTAAAAGCAACATGGCCAGCATTCATATAGTCGAATGCATTGGGCTCCATGTTCATCAACTGGGTGTAATAACTATCAGCTTCTTCGAGGCGGTTAAGGGTAAACAGGCACCATGCCACAGGGCGCATCGAATGCGCTGTTCCGGGTTCACTAAAATCAATTCTGTAAAAACATTCAAGTGCGCTGGCATATTCACCCATATTCAGGTAACAGGTTCCGACCGCGGCATGAACCTTCATATTCTCAGAATCAATCTGTGAAAGTTCGAGGTAGGTTTCGAGTGCCTGCTGTGGCCGCGAAGACTTAAGGTGGCATTGCGCTATTTTTCCCAACACCCATTTGCGGTTTGTATCAAAAAGATCGGCTTTCTGATACATTTCAATTGCCTGGTCGAATTTGCCCTCCTGCTGAAGGCAATAGCCTGATTTTTCATAAATTTCAGCACTTACTTCTCCCAAATCGAGCAATTTCTGGTAAACTGTGTTTGCTTCACTGAAATGATCGCTATCAAAATAGAAGCCGGCAATGTTGCGATAAAATTTTGTTGAAGTTATAATTCCTGATAAAGTTCTGGTGTTGTGCACATCCAGCGGAAGCTGAAAAATATCGCCGGTTTCATTTTTAATCGAATTCAGTTTGAAAAACCGGTATAAATCCTGAATGTACTGAATTACAATGCGTTTCTTACGCAATTCAGGGTCAGACAACTCCTCGTTCATCATCTCCTCAAATTGCTCGGCTTCCGCTGAAAACATCTGGGCCATCAATTCCTTCTGCGCATCGGGCATTTGGGCAAGGTTGAGAACAAAGGAAAATTTATCAGAATTACACATGTAAGGTGAGTTCTCAACTCCCTTCAGCACCAGTTCGCGAATGCTATCCTTCTCGTTTCTGAGCGCACCTGCAACCGCGTTGTGTTGCTGATAAAAGGGCATAAACCAATGATGAATTTCATTAAAAAACCCGAAATTCTTGAGCATTGAAAAAGCACCCAGAAACACATCATTGCCTTCCATTTGCATATTGGTAAGATCTTCGAGTTTACGCACCAGATCGGGTTGATCGTCGAAGTACTTTTCCCATTCAGGATTTTTATCTGTTTCATTATCCGCTTCCAGCAACTTTTCAAGATTGAGTTTCTCGCTGAGGTCCTCGTTGAATTTTATGATATCGGGTACAATCTCATCCCTGAATTTACGCGTAATCCTGTCCGTATCTTTGGCCCTTATAATCTGCGTGAGGATTGAAAAAGTATCCGATTCAAAGGAAGCATCATCCTTCAGCAACTGAACTATTGAAGCCAGTTGAGGAACCATCGAGATCCGCTTGTCGTAAAGACCAAATGTTATCAGTATTCCTACCAAAGCTCTGACCGAAACCTGCGGATTACTATGAGAATAGAGTTTTATCAGCAGTTCGATTCTGCGCTGATCGAAATTCCTGACAAGCCCAAGCGTTACAGCACTTACAAGCAATGCCTTTTCGTACCAGGGAAAGGAATCACTTTCAAAAATCTGACCCACAACTTTTGCATCATCATCTGAAAACTTTTTATTGAGCCACAAAAAATTAAATGCCCGTTGAATGGCTGCGCGATGTTTTAAAGCCGATTCGCTTTCCGATTCATCATCGTAAAGATCGGTACTGCGCAACATTTCATTCAACTCATAGTCAAACGAGATACCAAGCAGGTTGTCGGCAAGGTCCTCCTGGTGCAAATTCATTTGTTTTTCAAGCTCTTTCCTAATGCTGGCAAGCCTGAATCCTGGCTGATTGAGCAGATTGAGTTTAACCTGGTCAGTTAAGTCGTAAGTTTTAAGAATTAAACTGTTGTAAATGCCTGTCCGCTGCGGATCGTCAACTCCTTTCACTGTATAATTCAGCATATTGCTATAGGTAAAACGGAGTTCTTCCAACTGTTGGGTAAAAATATTATAAACCTCAACAGGCAACACAGTGGCAATTTTATCAAAGGCATCTAGAATGCGGCCATGTTCAAGCAGGTAATCAACTCTTTTATTCCATTCGTTTATTTGGGGTATATTCATAGCGACTGTTTCAGATTGTTAAGTTACTCAAAAATCGTGCTTATTGCAAAAAGGTGACACAATTACAGTCCCGCATGTTCAGTAATGTACACTTTATCATCCAAATGCGAACATCAATTTTGTTTAAGTTGAAAAGTAAATTTATATATCCTTCATTCTGTGAGGCTTATGCTTTCTGGCATGATTCATGAAAACAAGGAGACACAAATCAGAGGAATTCCGATATGTCATTGCTGGTAAACTACATAAAAACAGCCTTCAGGAACCTGGCGCGCATACGTCTGCATTCGCTGATCAATATTATCGGGTTATCAATTGGATTTTTGTGTTTTATCATTATAATGCTTTATGTGAATGATGAACTGAGTTTTGACCAGTATCATTCAAAAGCCGATCGGATTTACCGGATTACAAGCACTTCAGATTTTGAAGGTGTTGCCGAGCGCTCATCGAGCTGTCCGGCACCACTTGGACCAACGCTGGCAGCTGAATATCCCGGTATAATTGATAAAATGACACGGGTATTCAACTCATGGTCATCAGAGTTTTACATCGAATATGGGGATAAAAGCTATCGCGAAAAGCGGTTTTTCTTCGTGGATTCAACTTTCACAGGCATTTTTGACCTTAATTTTATCAGGGGAAACTCTTCAGAATCATTATCAGCACCCTTTACGGCATTAATCACCGAAGCAACAGCAAGACGCTTTTTCGGCAACGATGATCCGATAGGGAAAGTGATTAAACTTGAAGGAAAAACCAATATTACCATCACCGGACTGATTGCAGATAGCCCTTCGCAATCACATTTTTCATACGATTTCCTGGTTTCAATGTCGAGTCTTCGCATGTTGTGGGGCGGCAAAATGCCTGAAACCTGGGTTTACAATCCTTTCTGGACTTATGTTTTGTTGAAAAAGGGTTCAGATATCGAAAAGTTGAAGCCAATGCTTCCCGCTTTTACCGAAAAATATTTCTACGATGCTGAGAAAGAACATATTACTCTTGGCACTCAGCCTCTCATTGATATCCACTTGAAATCGGCACTTGATTATGAAATAGAGCCAAACGGCAACATATCCTACATAAGAATTTTAACTGCAATTGCCTTTTTTATCCTCATTATTGCCTGTATCAACTATATCAATCTGGCAACAGCATTTGCCACGAGGCGGGCACGCGAAACAGCCATTCGTAAAGTTTCGGGAGCCACAAGGTGGCAACTTATGGTTCAGTATGTCGGCGAATCCCTGTTTATTTCACTCATTTCGCTTGTTTTAGCGCTTGCAGCCATCGAACTGGTGTTGCCCTATTTTAATTCTTTTTCAGGAAAAGAAATAAAATCGGACTACCTCTACAACAGCCATTTTATTTTCAGGGTAATTCTTTTGTGGATGGCGACCGGAATCTTGTCAGGAATTTACCCGGCTCTTTATCAATCCGGATTTAGTCCTGTCACAGTGTTGAGAGGTACAAGTCAGAAAAGTCTTGGAAACTCAATTGGCCGCAAAGCGCTGGTTGTACTTCAGTTCAGCCTTTCAATTATATTAATTACCGCATCCATGATGGCTTTCGACCAACTGCGCTACCTCAGAACTGCCAATCTTGGCTTTGAAAAGGAAAACATCCTGATTATTCCGGTAACCAGATCGCCGATAGTAGGACAATACGACTCTTTTAAGGCTGAACTTATCAGAAAGACATCTGTAAGTGGAGTTACTGCCGTTGACTATATTGTTGGCACCGACCACAATAACCACGAGTTCAGGCCCGAAGGCTATCCCAACGACAAATGGCAGTTTTATCCGGCACTCGTTATCCGCGATGATTTCCTCGAAGTGTTTGACATTAAAATAGTTGCCGGGCGGAACAATTTCAAAAACAGCCCAACTGATGCAATGGAATCAATCCTGATAAATGAGGCAATGGTTAAGCACCTTGGCTGGAAATCGAATGAAGATGCGCTTGGCAAGAAGTTTAATTCGAGAATTGGTAACGAAAAAGTTGTTGGTATTTTTAAGGATTTTAACGCGAGTTCGCTGCATAGCAAAGCGGGTCCGCTTGTCCTGAATCTTAAAGAGGACCCAAGAGAAATCCGTGCTTTTACAAATTTTGTGGCAGTTAAATTCAAACCCGGACTGGATCAGGCAGCAATCAGACAAATAAAGGAAACCTGGGATGCTTTTGCTCCCGGGCGGCCTTTTGAATACAAATTCCTCAGCAATGAACTTGATAAGCTTTACAAGGAAGAGGAATACCTTTGGAAGGCATCTGCAATTTTGTCAGTCTTAACCATTATCATCGCGGCTATGGGTTTGTTTGGACTAGTTTCGTTTATGGCAACACAACGTACCCGTGAAATCGGAATAAGGAAAGTACTGGGGGCTGAAACCTTGCAATTAATTAAACTGATGACTTCAGGATATATCAAACTCATAATTATCAGTATTCTGATTGCCTGGCCCATTTGTTACCTGGCAATAAAATACTGGTTCAACTCATTTGCGTACCAAACAGAAATAAAGTGGCAGTATTTTCTGGCATCCGGCATTATTTCATTATTTCTCTCACTTGTTGTAACCGGCTTCAGGGCCTATAAAGCCTCGGGGCAGAATCCGGCAAAAACATTGAAATATGAGTGAGCTTTGTAACTACTTATTCACCCGATCGTCAAACCAACATGTTTTTAAAGCAAAATTGATGAACTTAAATTTCCCGTCTTATGATTGGCAACTATATAATCAGCGCAAGCAGGAACTTCAGCAGGAATAAATTCTATTCCATCATAAATATTCTCGGTTTGTCGTTTGGACTTACCGCAACATTTTTCATTCTGCTTTACCTGAATGATGAACTTGGCTACGATAAGCATTTTAAAAACTACGAACGCATCTATCGGCTCGAAGGCGACTTCACCATCAACAATAAGCACGATAGATTCGCGGTTAGCTCATCGGCCATGGCTCCTGCCCTGAAAATTGAATTTCCTGAAGTGGAAAAATTCTGTCGGTTTTCTTCCAATGACAATGTAGTGTTGAAATACAACGAAAAGGAGTTTTTTGAGAAGAAGGTTCTTTTTGCCGATTCAACAGCACCCGAGATCTTTTCGCTGAAGTTTATTGAGGGAACTCCGGACAATGCGCTGAATGAACCTTTTTCAATAATTATGAGCAGGAGTTCTGCTGCCAGGTATTTTGGAAATGAACAGGCTTATGGAAAAACAATCATTTCAGGCAATGGAAACTCCTTTAAGGTAAGCGGGGTTTTCGAAGATCTGCCCGATAATACCCATCTTAAATTCGACATGCTGATGTCAATNNCTGGATAAAATTCATCATACCTCGAAGCTTGCTGGTGACGAACCGGTTGGCAACATGGCATATATTTATGTGTTTGCCATAGTTGCTGTTTTTATTTTGCTACTTGCATCCATAAACTATATGAACCTGGCTACGGCACGGGCAGCAACAAGGGCCCGGGAGGTAGGGCTGCGCAAAGTTGTAGGTGCAAACAGAAGCCAGCTTGCATCGCAGTTTCTGAGCGAAAGCGTTTTACTGTCAGCAGCAGCCCTGCTTATCTCTTTCGCACTTATGCAATTATTCCTGCCTGCATTTAATGAACTATCAGGTAAAAAGCTCACCTTCAGCTTTTTATCCGATCCTAATATCCTTATTGGGATAATTATGATAACGCTACTCACCGGTTTCCTATCTGGATTATACCCAGCGGTGGTTTTGTCATCGTTTCAGCCGGCAATGGTGTTGAAAGGGAAACTTCACACCGGAAACAAAGGCACCTGGATGCGTAAAGTGCTGGTTACATTCCAGCTGGTGATTTCGGTGGTCATGATAACCGGAACGCTTGTGATTTACAACCAACTTACATTTATGCGCGATGCAAATGTGGGTTTCGATAAAAGCAATGTAATGGTTGTTGAAGTACAGGACACAACCTTCCGGAAAAAGATAGACAATTTCAGGGAAGAGTTGCTTCAGAATCCATCCATCCTGGCTGCCAGCATGTCGCGCGGTGTGCCCGGAGGCGGGAATGGCATTCAGGTTATGCGTGTTGAAAAAGACAATAAAATGCAGGAATATGCGCTGAATCTGATACCATGTGATTACGAATTTCCTGAATTGCTGAAACTTGAATTTATTGCCGGCAGAAGTTTTAACCGTGACATGGGAACCGATAAAAACGAGGCTGTTATTATTAATGAATCAACTGCCGAAGCAATGGGATGGGGCAAAAATGCACTTGGCAAAAAGATCCATTATGGTTTTGAAATTGATGGCAGCGGCGGGCAAATGCTAAAGGTAATCGGCGTAGTTAAAGACTTCAATTATACTTCACTTCACAATAAAATTGAGCCACTGGTTATGTTTATTCCACAATTCCCGTTCAACATACTTACCATCAGGTTAAAACCCGGGCATAGCCAGGCGACAATTGATTATATTCAGGATAAATGGAATCAATTTGGGGCCAACCGCCCATTCGATTACTATTTCCTCGATAAGGATTATGAAAGCAAATACCAGTCGGAATCGAAACTGGGCACAGTATTTGCCACCTTCGCGGGATTATCAATCTTTATCGCGCTGCTCGGATTGCTGGGTCTCTCATCGTTTATCGCTATGCAACGATCAAAGGAAATTGGAATAAGAAAAGTGCTGGGTTCGTCGGTTGAAGGCATACTCAGAATGCTTTACCGCGAATCTGTTATCCTCGTTCTGATTGCCTGTGCCATTGCCATTCCCCTGGCACATTACTTCCTTAATGACTGGCTTGATAATTTTGCCTATCATATGCAGATTACCTGGGTTACCTACTTGCTGGCAGCAATAACCTCGTTTGTTGTGGCAATCATATCGGTTAGTTTCCATGCCATTAAAGCTGCTACGGCAAACCCTGTCAATTCTATTAAATATGAATAAAGTTCAATGGTGGTTGAACTAAAGCAAACCATATCAAAAGTAAAATTAAACAGCTTCACTTTTTCTGAATTCCCCTATCACTTTCAGGGCATCTTCAGCAGTAAAGCTCTCCATTAGAGAGGCTCTTAGTGCTGCAGCACCAGCGAATCCGTGAATGTAAATTTTGAAGAATCTTTTCAGAATACTGAAATTGCGCCCTGATTGCCAGGTATCGGCAAAAAGCCGGATATGCTTCTGCAGCAAATCCAATTTTTCATCTACGCTCTTCTGAGATTGGGTATCTGAGAAAAACCAGGGATTGGAAAAAATAGCACGGCCTACCATCGCGCCATCGGCACCCGATTCTTCTATCTGTTGGATGCCATGCTCCCATGATTCAACATCGCCATTCCCAATAAGTTTCACATCGGGCTTCACCGTATCCCTGACACGCACCGCAATTGCAATCTGCTCCCATTCAGCCGGATATAGCGATTGCATCTTTTGGGTACGGGCATGAAGAGTGACAGCTTTTGTTTCAGACTGCAGCAATTGACTTATCCAGCGCTCTGTGCTATGTGTTTTAATTCCGGTTCGGGTTTTAACACTCACAGGCAATCCCGAGCCTTTAATGGTAGCATCAATAATTTCAAGGGCCAGCGCCGGTTGATCAATGAGGGCCGAACAGGTGTTTTGCTTCACTACCTTATTTACCGGACATCCCATGTTGATGTCAATTCCGTCAAAGTCAAATTCATCGGCAATATACTTTGAAGCAGAATAAAACTTCTCAGGATCGTTACCCCATATCTGCGCAATTAATTTGATGTTGAGCTTGTCAAGCAAGTGTTGTTCCGTTTCGTTCACCAGCAGCCTGTGCAGAACGGCACTTCTTCCAACAGGATGGCATAATCCATCAACCGAAGTAAACTCGGTAAACAGCAGGTTCAACCTTCCGGGATCTGAAACCGACATTATCAATTCGCGGAAAACTGTATCGGTTACATCTTCCATTGGCGCCAATGCAAAAATTGGCCTTTTATGCTGTTTCCAGAAATCGGGTTTTGTTAATGACATTGAGCTAAATGTTGCGCTTGCTAAACGACAACATAAACTGTTTGTTCAAAATCAGTCAGTAATAGTCCTCTGATTACTTGTTAAACTGGAAGGATTTCCTTTGTTTTTTGAAGTATTTAAGCCCTTCGTCATTGGCAATTCCACGGATGAAATTCTCGAACATTACTTCAAATAAAACAGGGAATGAGAATTTATCGGGCGGGAAAAATACCGGGTTATGCAGATCTATCAAGCGACTGATATATAGCCTTGCCAAAAGCTCGATGCTGAGATCGTGGCGGTAAATTCCCTGGCGAATACCCTTTTCGATATTGATTTTTATCTTACCAAAAATAAACTCAATGCGTTGCTCGAAGTGATGCTGATAAATTTCGGGATAAAGTGTTTTAAGGTCTGAAGTGATGGATGGTGTCAGATCGAGGAAGCGGTCGTTCATTTCCCGGCTCACAATCATCAGAATATCTATTGCATTAACTTCCTCAAAATTATGCTGATCGAAAATAGATTTAAATGATTCGCGTTCAAATTCGAGAACCTTTTCAACCAAATCAGATTCACTGCTAACGTAGCGTTCTAACTCGGGTTTTGTAATCTGAAGATGCTTACATATCACATCTATAGTTAAATTTCTTACACCCAACTTAAGTGATAATTCTCTTACTCCGGTCAGTATTCTGCGAAATTGATCATCCATCAATATCCTATTTATAAAATAATTTGAGTTTGGGATTGCGAAAGTACAAAAAAATCAGAACCTGTTCTATTTGGCAAATCAGCTGGGAATCAAACCTATGGTGCATACACTATTTTATGATTTGAGTGTTTGTTACCTGCCGAAAAACCTATGTAATAAATGCCAGGCTTCAGATTAAGCGCTTTTGCAACCAGGTTTTCGCGATATTTTCCGGGTGAAAGCACCCTGTTTTCAATAATTGAAGATACTTTCTGTCCCACCGAGTTGTACAAATCAATATCAACCATTGCTTCTTCGTTTAATTTAAAAGAAAATGCAATATCTCCCGCAAAGGGATTGGGATACACTTTTGTTCCATTAAATGGCTGAAGTATTGAACCAGTGGTATTTACAATCAAAGGATCAACGATCGCTGCAAGGATACTTAGATTGTTATTGTGCAGCCTGGTCCAGATAGGCCTTACAATGTTATTGGTGGCAGATATATTGGTGTAATCACCGAAAAACACGCCCTCTGTCGGGAAGAAAGGACTTTCGCTGATTTTGAAATTGGTGAACGATTCACCTCCATTGCTTGAAACAGCCATATAAACATCTGTCATAACATCGCTGTAATTTCTTCTGTCGTAAAATACCAACCATAACTTTCCGGTAAACTGATCAACAGTCATCCAGCAAAAAAACTGCTGTTTTCCCGGAGGATCATTGTTAACCCTAACAGGATCTGACCAGGTGTCGCCGCCATCGGTAGATTTTACCAGCCAGATATCAGTGTCATCTGATCCGTTGCGCTGATCCGACCAGTTTATGTAAATAGTTCCTCTGTGCTCTCCATTACTTAAATCGCAACAGGTAACCGGCAAGCCATTGGCCCGTGAAATTCCGGGTATTGCGTAATCCCATCCACCCGGAATTTCACTAACAAAGATGTCATTCTCAAGCCAGGTTAGCCCTCCATCGAGTGATCGGTCGAACATTAAACCCAGCGGGCCCGCCCATGAAACATAAATCTCCCCTTCGGGTCCGATTGCCGGAACCGCACCTTCAACCGTATTGTCGCTATCAATACAATCACCGGCTGTTTTGTTAATTCTTACGGGAACCGACCAGCTATCACCCTGATTTACTGAAGATGAGAACAAAATTACACTACTATCAGCCGGGTTAGAACTGCCATACTCATCAAACTGTGTCCAGGTAATGTAAATGTTATTGGTCTTTTCATCTACGACTGCCCACTCCTTATCCTGAGCCTTGCTACCGTTCAGCCCGATACCGGAGCCCTGGTTCCAGCTTATGCCATTGTCTGTGGTTTTCTGGCAAACAATCTGGTCAATCCAAGCTGGTCCCGGAGGGTTTGAAAGATGAAAGAAATAGAAATTTCCGAGCGTATCTGCTACTATACAAGGATCGCCCCAGACTCCCAGTGTGGAGGAACTGATTCTGCTCTCACTCCAAGACAAACCGGCATCATCAGAAAAGTAATAATTATCGAGATTCGCGCCGGCCATCATCAAATCGGGATTCTTCGGATTGATGTAAATTGATGGTTCATTAGGTTCGCGCAAAGTTCCGATTACAACATTCGGATGCTGTGGAAACAAGTCAATGGCAAAAGCCAGTGTTACAACTAAAATCAGAACAGTTCTTATCATGATACAAATCCTCTTTGGGCCTTATTGGATAATAAAACCGGGAACTAGCAATTTCAAAAGTAGCAATAATTTATCCTGGCACAACGAAGAAAATCCGGCAAGAGTAGTAAGTTTGCATAAAGCACCTTAGCTTTGGCCCAGATTGACAAAAATAAATCCGGAATCAGATGAAGAAACCCGAATTACACTGGCAAATCCTGATAGCTTTAATCGCCGGGATCGTTTTTGCTGTTTACTTTCATCCCTATGTATCATGGGTAAGCTGGATGGGGACACTGTTTCTACAACTTCTGAAAATGGTTATCATTCCTTTGATTTTCAGTTCTATTGTTTCCGGGGTCGGAGGTATAGGAAGTCCTGAAAATCTAGGCAGGCTCGGGCTGAAAACTGTTTTGTACTACTTCTTCACCAGCCTTATGGCAATACTCGTTGGCCTTTTACTGGTCAATACACTTAGCCCCGGAACAGGTATTGATCTGAGCCAGGCTAAAGCTATAACCGAGCTTCCGGCCGCAGACCAATCAATTGGGCAGATTCTGTTCAGGGCTATACCCGAAAATATTTTCGGCTCTTTAACTAATGGCGATATGCTTCCAATAATTTTCTTCGCCATGACATTCGGCTTCTTTACAAATATGGTAAAGCCCCAATTCCAAAAACCAATTCTTGGGTTTTTCAACGCAGTTTTTGAAGTAATGATGAAGATTACGCTGGCAGTAATTAAGCTTACACCCTTCGGGGTTTTTGCAATTATGGCAACTGTAATATCTCAATATGCCGGTGATAACAATGCCATGCTAAAACTTTTCTCTGGTTTGGGAATCTACATGATAACAGTTATTACCGGGCTATTAATTCATTCAATGATAACTCTACCTGCTACCATGTGGCTTACAGTGCGTGCAAACCCCTGGAAACACTTCAGGAATATGTCGACTCCGCTGCTTACCGCATTTTCCACCTCATCTTCAAGTGCAACCCTGCCCCTTACCATCGAAGCTGTTGAAAACAAAGATGGTGTTTCAAACAAAATCTCAAGCTTTACCCTTCCATTGGGAGCAACCATCAATATGGACGGCACCGCGCTTTACGAATGTGTTGCTGCAATATTTATAGCCCAGGCTTATGGGATTGATCTTACTTTTTTACAACAGCTAACAATTGTATTAACAGCCTTGCTGGCTGCTGTGGGATCAGCAGGAATACCAATGGCCGGACTGGTAATGATGACAATTGTGCTGAATGCTGTCGGCCTTCCGCTCGAAGGGATTGGGCTGGTGCTGGCTGTTGACAGAATCCTTGACATGTTCAGAACGACAGTAAATGTTTTTGGCGACACCTGTGGAGCTGCAGTAATAGCAAAATCAGAAGGGGAAACATTAAATGTCTGAGTGGGTCAGGATATCATCGGCAAGTTAATGATTACCCGGGTACCTGATGGCTTACCATTTTCTGAGTAAAGATCAACAAAAAGAACTTTCATATTGATGTCATAAAGGTTGTTCAGCAATTCAAGCCGTTGTTCAACAAGCTTTATACCGAATGATTTTTTGGCAATCTCTTCCGGGGTTTTCATTTCCATGGATTTTGCCCGGCCGATTCCATTGTCTTCAACAATACAGGTGATTTCGTTGTGGTTCTTTTTAAGTTCAACGGTAATATGGCCGGTTCCTTTCAGCCCCATTATTCCATGCCAAACAGCATTTTCTACAAATGGCTGTATCAAAAACGCCGGAATAAAACAGGATGATGAATTTATGGCAGGGTCTATCAGCAATTCAAATTTAAATTTCTTTTGAAAACGCAATGACTCCAGCTCAAGATACAGGGTAAGGGCAGAAATCTCATCATCAAGCGGAACAGCTTGATTTTGCGAATTATTCAGGATAAGCCTGATGAGTTTGGCAAATTTTGAAAGGTACTGTGTAGAAGCCAGACTGTCATTTTTAATAATAAATGACTGAATAGAATTCAGGGTATTAAATACAAAATGGGGGTCCATTTGCTTCGAAAGAGCTTGCTGACGGTACAAATTAATATCGTTTCTCAGGTCGTTTTCCTTTTTAATTTGTTTCAGCCGAAGAGAATATAAATAATAAGCTATCGCCGTTAGGAAAAGAATCATGGTTGCAATAAACCACCATGTGTAATAAAACGGCGGTAAAATTGTAAAACTCAGACTGGCTGGGTTTTCACTTTCGAGACCATCTGAATTAATAGCAATTACTTCGAATTCATAGTTTCCAGGTGGCAGAAAAGCATATTCAACCTGGGTGTTGAAAGTGTAATTCCAGTCTCTATTCAATCCATCCAATCTGTATTTGTATTTGAGATTCCCTGCATCCCGGAAGGAAATACCAATAAAATCAATATTAATCAGGTTTTGGCTGCTTTTCAACCTGTAACCTGATTTTATTACGGTATCCTGCTTCATTACCCGGAAGGCATTAATGTAAATTGGAGGAGGCACCTTCAAGGGTTTGTAATTTTTATAATTAAAAACTGTTAATCCATGGCTTGTTCCAATATAGATATTATTACTATCACCGGCAATTTTGTTTATTTCGTTAGATATCAATCCATTAAGCCTTGTATATTTAGTGATTTCAAAATCTTTTTTTTCGATTTTTGAAATATCAATAACATTAAGACCATAATTTGTGGCGACCCATAATTTGTTATCCAACAACAACAATGAAGTAATAGAGTTACTAGAAAGACCTGTTTTTTTAGTAAAGATCATGGTCGTATCTTTATACTGAAGCATTAAGCCGGAACCTTTCGTTCCAATTGCCATTAGATTATTCGACTTTGAAAGCAATATATCTGTAATCCTATGTTTAAAAAAATTATTCTTATCCCCAAGATAAGAATATTCTCCATTTGAATACCTCCATAAGCCATTGAATGATCCAAGTAAATAATTGTTTGTGGAAAACTCATCAACCGCTTCAATCCTCAATTCTATATTCCCCCCATAATATGAATTATATAAAATCTTTCCACTTCTAAAAATACAGAATCCCCGCGATTCACCTATAATCAGTTGTCCTTTACTATCGAGAAAAAGATCCTTAATACTAAATACATTTCTGGTATTTTTATTCAGTTGGGTTGATTTATGAGTATTTATGTACTTCGTTTTTTGGTCATTTTCAAGCAAGTACAAATAGTCATTTGTACCAATCCATAATTTTTGATTATTCTCATTCAGTAGTTTAAAAATTGTCCCATTGATACTTTCGGATACTTTTAAGGAACTTAGCTCTCCATTTTTAAATATGTTAATGAAAGGATCATGGGTTCCGATAATTACCTGATTTTTATATAAAGTTATATCGTTGATCTTGTTATTGGTAAGCCCATCTTCAGTTGTAAAAGATGAGTATTCATTAGAAGGTAAATAAAAAAGCCCATTTTCGATTGTCGAAAACCATTTGCCTCCCTCACTATCAAGACAAACAGAGGTAACTGAATAGTTACCCAGGTAATGAATATCAGGTTTTCTGTCTATATCACCATCAATAAAACAGACAATACCTGATTTATCGGTGCCTACCCATAAATTATTTTTGTTATCTGAGTAGATATAAATTACTCTGTTTATCAGATTTTTTTCAGAAACCTTACCTGCATCAGTAACCTTATACAAATATTCATTCTGTGCAAAATAAATTGAGTTTTTATCAAATGAGGCGTAAATGTTTGAATAAGAGTAGTTAGGCGAATTTTTGACAGAAAATTTTTCTGAAACTAACGAAGTATTTATTTCAACAAATTTTTTATCAGCACTTCCACCAAGCTGCGATAACAGCAGCGTCCCATGTTTTTCGATAATTGTGAGGCCTCTTTTTCCGCTAATGCTTGGTTCTTGGATAATTTTTCCATCAGGTGAAATATAAAACAACCCTTTCGAAAGAAAGCTTATATAGACACTTTCATCACTATACACTAAAAATGAGCCTTTTACCGGAATATACCCTATGCCGGCCAGTTTCTTTAAAGCACCGTTATACTTATATTCATGTATCGTATCACTATAAAAATAAGACAACTGACAGGGAAACGAAATAAACCAAATCCGTCCTTTCCCATCTTCATAAATCTCGAAAACAGTATTTTCAGGCAAGCCATCCTGCTTGTCGAAGTTTTTGAATGTACGGCCATCATAGCGACTCACTCCCATATTAGTAGCAAGCCAGATGTAACCTTTCGAATCCTGAAGTACATGATATATTTCAGTGCTGGGAAGTCCATCATCAACTGTATAGTGCCTGTAAACAGGATGTTGAGCACTCAGACTTAGTGCACTCAAACATAAATAGCAGAATAATAGAATTAATATCCGGAACCTCATCAGTTAATATCTGAATTGCTTCAAATATACCATTTTTTCAGATTAGTAATTTGGTGCTGTTTATTGAGTGCTATAACTGCCTTTCAAAACTCAGACTGAAAGTTTCAGTCGGATATTCAACTATACCATAAAGGCAGGCTTGTGTTAATAAAATTATAATATTTCTGCCGCCACTTGCGGTTATTAGAAATGATTTTATAGTACTTTCGGCTGCGCTACTCCGAATCCTCATAAGCTTCTTTACTATGGCCAGGTCGAAAAAAACAGCACGAAAAATTGGTATCCTGACAGCCGGAGGCGATTGCCCGGGTATTAATGCTGCCATCAGAGCTGTTGGGAAAACTGCAATTGCCGAATACGGAATGGAAATTTATGGTATATCTTCAGGCTTCCTTGGCTTGATAGATAAAGATTATTCAATTCTTGAAGAGAACCAGCTTTCAGGCATTCTCACCTTTGGTGGAACTATTCTGGGAACTTCAAGAGAAAAGCCTTATAAAAAAGATAATTCCGGTGCAGGGAAGTCAGATAAACCGAAACTTATCAAGAAACACTACCATGATATGGGTCTGGATGGACTGGTTTGCATCGGTGGCAATGGCACCATGCGTACAGCAGCCCTTTTGTCAGAAGAAGGCCTGAATGTAATCGGCCTGCCAAAAACCATTGATAATGATGTGTGGGGAACTGATATTACTTTCGGATTCGATTCAGCCGTTTGGATAGCCACAGATGCTATTGATCGTTTGCACACTACAGCCAATTCGCACAAGCGCATTATGGTTATTGAACTGATGGGTCATCATGCAGGGTGGCTCTCATTATACTCCGGCATTGCAGGCGGTGGCGATATTATTCTGATTCCAGAAATTCCTTTTAAAGAAGAAGTTGTTGCCAAGCATCTTCTCAACAGGGCAAAAAATAAAAAGCCTTATTCCATCGTTGTTGTCGCCGAAGGGATTTCAAAACCAAAAGGCATTTCAGCAGCCCATTTTGTTTCCCAGTCAATTCAGAAATATACCGGCCTCGAAACCCGCGAAACCATCCTTGGCTATATTCAACGTGGTGGGAGCCCTTCGCCAATGGACCGAATCCTGGCAACCCGGTACGGTGCTTACGCAGTTGAATTGATTGCCGAAAACAGGTTCGGTCAGA
This sequence comes from Bacteroidales bacterium UBA5537, assembly GCA_002426025.1. Classification (GTDB taxonomy): domain Bacteria; phylum Bacteroidota; class Bacteroidia; order Bacteroidales; family Lentimicrobiaceae; genus Lentimicrobium. The sequence goes on from DINP01000099.1 coordinate 21,856, forward strand.
TGGTTGCTTCTCAGAAAGGGAATATTACCTCAGTTCCTTTAAGCGATGCTGGCAACAAACTTAAAACGATTCCTTCTGACTTTTCATTAATAGAGAAAGCCCGTAAAATGGGAATTTCCTTTGGCGATAAATAATTTGATTCCTCAGAAATCCCTTCGAAATTAGCACCAAAACAGCCAACGGGTCAGTTAAAACTCCTCCATCTCCATGTCGTTCTGACCGTTCCGGTCTTTTTCCTTATTGCGGTTGTAATTGTTGATCCGGTATGAAAATCCCAGGTATCCAACCCTGGTTTCCATTCTTCGTGAGTTGGTTGATACAAAGCCAACACCCCTGGTTTCAGAATCAAATTTACGGCTGTTGAAAACATCGCTAACTCTCAAACTTACCGAGGCCTTCCCTTTCAGAAAGTCGTATTTAAAAGCAACATCTGAAAAATAAACGGGTTCTTCACGGTCCTGAGCCTCCACTTCGGCCGATTTATAGTTTCCGGCAAGCATAAGCGAACCACTCTTAGTTACTTTAAAAGTCAGGTTAACCTTCATTGTCCACATTTCACCGTTCACCTTCTCAATCCCGGCTATTTCGCTGCCATTGATAATATTCTTGAAAAAGGATGCATTTGCATTAGCTTTAAACCACGGGGTAAACTCCCGGTTTCCAATAAGTTCCAGGCCATAAGCTGTTCCGCTTGTCAGGTTACGGTAGGTGGTGGAAGTAACGCCATTTTCTTCCAGCGTTACAATCCGGTCAACTATTCCCGTGGTATAACGATAAAAAAGAGTGGCATTCAGCGAATTTTTGCCCCAGAAGTTTGACCATCCCATCTCATAAGAATTGATAAACTCCGGATCAAGTTTCGGATTGCCGTATCGGATATTCAGCGAATCGGAATAATCAACAAAAGGATTCAACTGCCTGTGTGATGGTCGCGAAACACGACGGCTATAGCTAAGCATAAACTGCTCTGTGGCATTTTTTTCGTAAACGATATGAACCGAAGGATACAGGCTCAGATAGGACCGGTCGAATTTATCATTGGTCAGGGTGAGCTCTGAATTTGAAATCAGTTGTTCAACCCGAACGCCAGCCTGGTATTTCAGTTTCTTGTACGATGATGAGTAAATACCATAAGCTGCATAAATCTGCTCAAAATAGTCGAAGAAATTATTAGCCAATGGGTTAAGAATCCATTCATTGCTTTCGCGATCAAAATCCTCCAGATAATTTTTCATGCCAAGGTCTTTTACCGTTGCTTTAATACCAGTCTCAATCCTACCTGTTTCCCAAACCGGTGTTATAAAGTTAGACTGAAGCATGTACATGTTGTTGGTATTATCGGAACCCGAGAACTGAAGAAGCGGAATAACTTCCAATGATCCGGAGGCCTCGGTTTGTTCTATCTGCTGATTCCCGCTCATAGCATTATCGGTAAACATAAAATCTGTTGTAAACTCCTTGCCCTTGGTGGCAAAAGTTTTTTTATAAGAAAGGTTATAATTATAGGAAGCGATCTCGCGGTCAGAATCGCTATACCTGTCAAAAGCGCGGGTAAGGCTATCGTTGGCATTGAATGTTCTGGAATTAACATTTCCCTTGTTCCCGAAATTCATGCTTCGGTATTGAAACGACAAGGTCAATGTGTTGAAATTATTGATCAGAAAATCAAATCCTGTATTTACACTGTGCATGTTACGCTTATTGGTCATTTCCTGACTTTGGAGCAGCGTTGAGCTAATTCCTTCGTAGGTTGAAATCCGCTCTGTCTCACCTGTTGACTTAAACCTGCCCAGGCGGTTATCATAACCGGCAAAGAAATTAACCCGGTCTTTTCGGTAGTTCAGATTCAATGATCCGTTGTACCGGTCGCCGGTTCCTGCTGTTACTGAAACCATTCCGTTTAAACCCTGAAGGCTCTTTTTCTTTAATACGATGTTGATGATTCCCGAAGTCCCTTCAGGATCATATCTTACTGATGGATTTGTAATTACTTCGATAGATTCAATAGAACTGGCCGGTATCTGCTGCAACAGATCACTGCTGCTCATCTCGGCAAGACCCGATGGTTTTCCATCAACCAGTATGGTAACATTGCTGCTTCCCCTCAGGCTAACATTGCCTTCTGCATCAACGGTTACCGAAGGAATATTCTCCATTACTTCAACAGCCGACCCTCCAATAGAGGCAATACTCTTATCTACATTGATAATTTTTTTATCCAGATTGCTGACCAGCATTTGTTTCTCACCGGTAATTTCAACACCCGCTAAATCGGAAGCGCGGTTTTGCATGTTGATGGTGCCAATATAAACTTCGGGTGAATCAGGCCTGATCATCACATTGTTTATATACTTTGTTTCATAACCCATAAACTGAATGCGGATGATGTATTTCCCGGTTTTCACCTGATCAATCCTGAATTCTCCGCGCGGATCGCTGATGGTGCCTCCGGCCAGTGACGAATCCCTGGCACTCAACACTGCCAGACTTCCATACTCAATAGGATTTCCGGTAGCTTCATCAATCAGCTTACCTTTTATTATCCCTATAGCAGGGCGATCTCCTCCCCTGCCGGAGACTCCCTGGGCAAATAAATCATTACTTAAGAAACAGATCAGAAACAAAGTGGGTAATAGTAGGAACAAGCTTGAAATTTTCATAGTTTTAGGCAAAATTAGTGGGCAAAGATATCTTCTTTTTAGTCCGGAGCGTATTGATTAACAAATCAAATCAGCAAGGGTTTATTTTCGACACAAATACTTTCATTTTCCTGTGGCTTAATGAATCTTTATTTTAACAATTGATTGCAGCCATCTTTTGCTAAATTTGCCCGTGACTAATCTACTAATCCCAGAATTATGAGAACTTTTATACTTTCCTTTATTTTACTGATATCCAACCTCTTGCAGGCACAAGACTGGAAAACCTTCTACGAATCATCGGGTAACCTTAAAACACCTGGCTATGACGAAACCATCGCCTTTTGCAACAAGCTTTGCAGTGCATCACCCATCGCCTCCATCCAAAATATAGGTATCAGCCCTCAGGGCCGTGAAATTCCGATGATGGTTATAGACAGGGATGGCCTCAATAATCCTGAAGCTATCAGGGCGAAAGGCAGAATTATTGCCCTGGTTCAGACATGTATTCATCCCGGTGAACCGGATGGAAAAGATGCCATGCTTATGTTGTTGCGGGATATATTAATAGATAAAAAACATAAAGATATACTCGATAATGTCAGCATACTGTTTGTTCCCATTTTTAATGTTGATGGTCATGAGCGGTTTGGCCCCTATAACCGGATTAACCAGAACGGTCCAGAAGAGATGGGCTGGCGTACCAATGCCTTAAACCTGAACCTGAACCGCGATTTTTTAAAGGCTGACACACCCGAAATGCAGCAATGGCTGAAAATGTATTCCAAATGGTTGCCTGATTTTTTTATTGATATCCATACCACCGATGGCGCTGATTACCAGTATGCCCTTACCTATGATATTGAAGTTTTTGGAAACCTCGATTCGGGGCTGACACGCTGGCTCAACACAATTTACGAACCACGCGTAACAAAAAGCATGAATGAATCTGGCTTCCTTATTTTTCCCTATGTACAGTTCCGCAGTTGGCACGATCCCCGAAGCGGCCTGCAAACCGGAGCTGCCCCTCCTATGATTTCGCAAGGATATGCCGCCATTCAGAACCGGCCAGCCCTGCTCATCGAAACACACATGCTGAAAGACTACAAAACAAGGGTTGATGCGACTTACAGCATGATTGAATATACCCTTAAAGTGCTGAACCATCAGGCTGGAACGCTGAAAACCCTTATTAATATGGCCGATATTTCTACTGCTGCTGAAGGATTCAGATCGCAGAAGTTCCCGGTTTTGCTCAAGACCAGTCAGAAAGACAGCACCATGATAAAATTTGAGGGCTATAACTATAAAAATGTGAAAAGTGACCTAACAGGAGGCGATTGGTTTATTTACGACAATCAGAAACCGCTAAGCATGACTCTGCCGTTTTTCAACACAACTTATCCGGCAGTGGAAACCTATCTGCCCGAAGCCTATATTATTCCTGTTGAATGGAAATTGATTGCCGAAAGGCTCAAACTGCACGGCGTTAAAATAGACCAACTGACGGAACCTGCCGAAATCAAAGTAAAGTCATACAAATTCCGTGACTATGAATTCAAAAAAGCCCCTTACGAAGGGCGGCAGATGGTAACTATCAAATACGACGATATTGAAGAATCGCGGAAGTTTGCCAAAGGTTCGTTTATCGTTTTTACAGATCAGAGAACAGCCCGTGTGATAGCGGCTGCCCTGGAACCTGCATCAGCCGGCTCTTTTGTTGAATGGGGTTTCTTTAATCAGGTGTTTGAGCAGAAAGAATACAGCGAAACCTATGTAATGGAGACCATGGCCAGGGAAATGATGGAAAAAGACCCGGAACTCAGAAAAGAGTTTGAGGCAAAGAAAAATAGTGATCCCGACTTTGCCAAAAGCCAGTGGAATATGCTCAATTGGTTTTACAGCAAAACACCTTATTGGGATAACCGGTTTAATATTTACCCTATTGGTAAGGTGTACGATAAGACAGCAATAACCTTTCTGCGGAAGATATCATTGCCAATGGACTAAGAGACTACTTAAAAATTATTAAAAGCTAAACAACAAACCACTTTTATGAGCAAACAAGACAATAGTTACAGCCTTGGCATGACCGCTTTTGGCTCCATCTTTTTCATCTTTGGATTTGCCACTACTTTTATTGTTACGCTAAGTGCTCCGGTTAAAGCAATATTTGGCCTTTCCGAAACATCAGCTCAACTGCTTTCGTCATCATTCTTTATCGCTTACCTTGTATTTTCGCTGCCTGCCGGAAATCTGATAAAAAGAATCGGCTACAAACGGATGGTGATTTTAGGTTTATTGCTGATGGCATTGGGTAGTTTGCTCTTTTTACCGGCAGCAAAAATGCACATTTTCCCGGTTTTCCTTATCGCCACTTTTATATTGGCTACCGGCGTGGTTTTTCTTCAGGTTTCGGCCAATCCCTATGTTGCAGCCCTCGGGCCCGACAGCAGCGCATCGGCACGGTTAAACCTTACACAAGCCCTGAATTCAATAGCAACTATGGTTGCTCCCTGGATTATTGCAATTGCCATATACAAAGGCCTAAATCTACCGGCAAACCCTGACAATATCACCTCAGAAATGGGACTTCTTGCCGCATCAAGGGTATCGTTCCCGTTTATTATTATGGCCATTATTGTTGTGCTGGTAGCAATTGTACTGATGATAATCAAGCTTCCCGAAATAGCCCAAACCAAGGTTTCAGAAGCAAAAAAAAGCATCTGGAAATACCCTCATGTTGTATTGGGCGCTTTGGCTATTTTCTTTTATGTTGGTGCCGAAGTAGGTAATGCAGGCTTGATTATCAGCTATCTCGGGCAAGCCGATGGACTTAACCTCGATTATGAAACCGCTTCGAAGTATGCTGCAATTTATTGGGGTGGGGCTATGGTAGGCCGGTTCTTCGGTTCATTTATGTTCTCCGAAATCACCCTATCCAGGAAACTGACCTATGCCCTGCCAGTTCTTTTGCTGGCAATCGTTTCTGGATCTTTCGTTACCGGATGGGATTGGAACATCGGCGGAATTTTCCTTGGCATTGCCATTGTTAATTTTCTGATTATGCAAATCGGAACCGGTAAAGCTGCACGCACCCTGGCCGTTTTTGCGCTGGTTGCAGCCCTGCTAGACCTCACCACAAGCTTTGGCAGTGGTCAGATCGCGCTCTGGACCGTTATTTCCATCGGACTTTTCAATTCAATCATGTTCCCGAATATCTTCGCACTTGCAGTCAGAAACCTTGATTCTGCTGAACTCAGCTCCGCATCTGGCTTAATCAATACACTGATATTTGGAGGCGCCATTATTCCGCTGATTATGGGAAGTGTGGCCGAAACATTTGGATATACCTGGGCCTTTATCGTTCCGGCAATCTGCTATCTATACATCTTCTTCTATGCTGTAAAAGGCAGCCAAATCAGAAAGTAAGTTTATCGGTTTTGCTGATTTCATTAAGTCAAAAAAGAACGGGTCGCACAAAATCTGCAACCCCTTCATAAAGATCTTTTGTATAATCAACTATTCAGAAATCTTCGCTTCCTTATTCTCTTGTTCAATTTCCTGCTGCTTTGCACGGGCATCAAACCAATAACCATCGTTTGAATAGAACCACACGGCAACATCACCACTGCGGTACTTCGATTTTGGCTTTTTATACTTTCGCAGGATTGACTTATTGGTCATCATCCGCTTTATTGTTCTTTCATCACGGTTGAAGCCCACGCTGAAAGCTGTGGCATAAAACCGCACCTTATCTTCTTCTGTTTTCCACTTAATGTGCTTGAAACGTTTATCTACTATCTTAATAAACATAACCAAATAGCGCAACTGCCACTCTTCCGAATCAAGCCGGCGCGCCCGTTCGCCCCTTGCCTTTGCCGTATTAGTGAGGTTAAACTTATAACTACTCAATTTGAGCCTCGAAACATTTCGCTCAACCTGTTCGGCAAACGATGGTTTCATCTGAAAACGTCCAACCGTATAATGCGAGTACCTGCGGCCCGACTGCACATATAACATACGCGTAGCACCGGTTTCCATCACATCGCGCAAAGCAGAATAATTGGCCAGGCCCGGAAACACAATGCTCAGGGCAAAGGCCGGCTGAATCTTCTGAAGTTCAAGGGTATCCGCCATCCAGGTATTTTTCCTCAGGTAATCAACCGCGTCAAAATAACGGTTGCCCATATCGGCTGAGATATCAACCACCGGAATATTAGTTTGGCATGAAACGCCTGCCGGGTCAAATATTAAAGCCACCAAAGCAAGCACAACAACAAGTTGCCGTTTCAAATAAAAAACAATAATATTGGTGTCCCGATTTGTCATAATGCCTGAAACTCAATTGCAAACAACTATCCTTCAGGCAAATGCAAAATCAGCCATTTCTAGGTCAGTTAATAATACGAATCTGCAAATTGAGCGCGGAAAGATAAGGTTTTCTGTTTTAATCCCTTTGACTCTGTAGCAATTTATCCTGTATCTGAATAAAATAAACCCAGGCTATTATATTTCAAACTATTACTAAATTAGGTGATCATGATAGATATGCTTTTAAGTCATTAATATATTGCAGTATCGTTCACATGCTTTTGTAAAACGTTCCGCAGCTTGCTGTCAGGCGGGGAGTTTATAGTTCCATTCCTGACAGACCACTAAATTAGTTAATTACTTGTTGTTTTATATCTTTTTGTTGTTAAAACCCCGCTTGCAGCAAGGTGCTGTTAGCACTTGTTTTATTTTTTTTAAGTCTATATATTAATTGTCGTATTTAGAACTTGTACCTACCTTATTGGATATTCATTTCCAACGACAAAAGCTATTATTATTGATAAAATAACATAAGTAAATAAAATAATGTTCCCAATTATTTTTTGCAACTTAGTCTCATTTTCGTATTTCAGTTTTATCTTATTTCTTCTCCTGAATAAATAAAAAATATTAAAGATTAATATTAAGAAAATTGGAATTAATGAATAAAGGATTACCCCATTTTTATCTTTGGGAGTATAACCAATGTTATAAAAATGATTGAGTAAATTCTCTATTGTTCCTATATTGAAAACAAAAAGCATACTAAAAATCATCATTGAACCAAAAGGTGGCATATCTTCTTCCGAATTCCTAATGAGCAAATGCCAAAGTCGATAAAATAAATATTCCATAGTCTTAGTATTTTAATTGGATTGGCTGAATGATGTCATTTCAAATGTCAAACTTAAGATATATATGTCCCATTGTTCATTTATTATTTATTACAAAATAACCGCTAACAAGCGTGTATACGCATATTGCGTATATTTCTGACTTATTTATAGCTCTTAAATTTTCAAAAGAGCCAATCAAAATCTACTGCTAATATAATAAGTTTTCAAATATCAAACTATAATCAGACTTCTTTGGTTTGATTGTGGATCTGCCTGTCTGCATTATTACATATGTTGCTCCATGTCCCTCTGTGACTCCTCTCCCGTTTCGCTGGACAAGTTGTGTAACTCTGTATAAAAATTTCGGAATCCCTAAAAAACCTTTGCCCTGCGCACTGAGTCCTGTGCACTGTTGCTTCAGGGTATTGTAATAAGAAATTATTCATTTTNNAAATCGTAAATTCACCTGCCCTGAGCCCTTTGCCCAGCGCACTGAGCCCCTTGCCCTTTGCAATTTTTCCTATCTTTGCAAAAAAACTCAATCCTATGAACAGAGGCCCTGTTTCTCAATTTATTCAGCACCATTACAGGCATTTCAATGCCGCTTCAGTTGTTGATGCAGCCAAAGGCTATGAAACCCACCTGGCCGAAGGTGGTAAAATGATGATAACCCTGGCCGGCGCCATGAGCACTGCCGAACTTGGCATCTCCCTGGCCGAAATAATCCGTCAGGACAAGGTGCAAATAATCAGTTGCACCGGCGCNNGCTTTCCGCAGAATACAGCACCACATCGAAAAAATATGGAAAGATGCCGAAGCCTCCGGTGAGCGCTACTTCCCGCACGAGTTTATGTACAAACTATTGCTTAGCAAAGTAATGGAAAAGGATTACGAAATAGATCCGAAACACTCTTGGATGCTGGCTGCCGCCGAAAAAAACCTACCGATTATAGTTCCAGGATGGGAAGACAGCACCATGGGCAATATATTCGCATCCTATTGCATCAAAGGCGAGCTGAAACCCTCAACCATGAAAACCGGCATCGAATACATGGTCTTTTTGTCAGAATGGTATCGCAAAAACTCTACCGGTAAGGGCGTAGGCTTCTTCCAGATTGGTGGTGGTATTGCNNAACGAAAAAATTACCTGGGGAAAACTTGATATTGACACCCCAAAATATATAATTGAGAGCGATGCTACTATTGTAGCTCCATTGATTTTTGCCTGGCTGCTGAAGTGGTAATATCAAAATCTCAGTATAAATAAAAAAACCCGCTTTCATTGGCGGGTTTTCTATTTTCTGAAATTTCAAAATTCTATTTGATACTGCCCGCAAATTTAAAAGTCAGCAACTGGTACAATAACTTCGCGGCCAGCAATTCCGGAGCTTTATTGTACTTCATCGGGCAAAGGCCTACAATATCAAAACCCACGATGCTAGTTTTTTCGCTGACCAAGGACAACATTTCAAGCATCTGGTACCATTGCAATCCACCCGGTTCAGGTGAACAGGTTGAAGCCATAATGGATGGGTCAAAAACACTGAGGTCAATCGTTATATAAACGTTTTTGGTAAGCTTGTTAAACAGGTCGTACATCCAGGTTTTATTGCTTCCATCCAGTATATTATGGCCATAAAATATGCGGTCAGGTTGAACAACCTCGCTCTCTTCAAAACTCATACTTCTGATCCCTACCTGTATAACCGGCGCCAACTCAGCCGCCCTCGCCATTACACATTCATGGCTGAAAGACGAACCATTAAATTCGTTTCTGAGGTTGGCATGTGAATCGAACTGAAGTACACTGAAATCCTTGTCCTTATAATATCCGGCAAACGCCTTTATAGCGCCAATACTAACTGAATGGTCGCCACCAACAATAACCGGGAATTTCCGCTTTTTAAGCAGTTGTAAAATTCTTGATTCAACTTCTTTCACCAGGCGCTCATGCGATTTACGCTCTTTTACAGGATCGGCTGTATGTATGCCCGCTTTATACACTTCACTGTCGGTTGCAATATCATAAACATCCATATTGCATGAGGCTTCCAGAATTGCTTCAGGGCCTTTATCAGTGCCTTTTATCCAGGTACTATTGCTTTCGAAAGGAACCGGAAGAATAACAACCTTAGCTTTGTCGAAATCCGCATATTCCTTTGGCAGACAGCCAAATTGTCTGGTTCTCATATTGTTTGAAATTTAGATGCGATAAAACTCCGGCACTGCAGAAAGACCCCTCCTCTTGTTATGCCGGTGTTTTGAAAAAAGAAATGCTAAATTAGTCAAAAAAACGGGTAAAATCAATAACCCAGTATTCTGAGCATTGACTTATGTGATTGTTCCTTTGCAAATAATTTGGTGGTATATTCCCCTTCTTCATCCACATCAATAATAATATGTTTGGGAGCAGGGATAAGGCAATGCTGAATTCCACCGTAACCCCCGATTGATTCCTGATAGGCTCCGGTGTGGAAAAGCCCAATATACAAGGGCTCGTCGGGAACCATTTTTGGAAGGAAAATAGCATTTGCGTGAGCCTCGGCATTATAGTAGTCTTCACTGTCGCAGGTGAGCCCGCCAAGGAAAACCCTTTCGTATTCCGAATCCCACTTATTAATCCCCAGCAGAATAAAACGCTGGTTTAATGCCCAGGTATCGGGCAGGGTAGTCATAAAGGAAGAGTCAATCATGTCCCACAACTCGCGGTCGTTCTGCTGTTTCTGGTCAATAATTGAATAGAGGGTTGCACCGCTTTCGCCGACAGTGTAAGAACCAAACTCGGTAAAAATATCGGGTTCAGGCGTATTGTTGCGGTCGCAAATCAGCTTGATCTGTGAAATAATCTCTTCGGCCATGTACTCATAGTCGTAGTCGAACGACAATGAATTCTTAATCGGAAAACCCCCTCCTATATTCAATGAATCCAGTTCGGGACAAATCTGCTTCAACTGGCAATACATATTCACGCATTTCGAAAGTTCGTTCCAATAATAAGCCGAGTCCTTGATGCCCGTATTAATAAAGAAATGAAGCATCTTCAACTGAAACTTCGGGTTATTCTTAATTTTCTCCTCGTAATAAGGAATTATATCGTTGTACCTGATTCCCAGTCGTGAAGTATAAAACTCAAACTTTGGTTCTTCCTCTGCAGCAATACGGATACCGATTTTACATTTGCGGGTTATGTTTTTATCAAGCTGGTCAAGCTCAAACTTATTGTCCAAGATAGGAATGGTATTCTCAAATCCCTCGTTTATCAGGTTGCTGATGTTCTCGATGTATTGAGGCCGCTTAAAGCCATTGCAGATGATGTAGTTTTCCAGGTTAATCAAACCCTGCTCCCGCAAAGCTTCCAAAAGGAAAATATCGAAGGCGGAAGAAGTCTCCAGGTTTACCTCATTCTTCAGCACCTCTTCAAGGATAAAAGAGAAATGTGAACTCTTTGTACAATAGCAATAATGGTAGTCGCCTTTATAATCGGCCTTGGCGATGGCCACATTAAACATCTTCTTAGCCTTTTGAATCTGGTGGCTTATCTTGGGTAAGTAACTTATTTTTAGAGGCGTTCCATACTGCTTTATAATATCCATTAAAGGAATATTATGAAAATAAAGTTCATTATCTTCCACTTTAAACTCTTCCTGAGGAAAGTCGAAGGTCTGTTCAATCAGATCAATGTACTTGTTTTTCATTTGCTTTTTATCGTGTTAAAGATTAATGGATTGCAAATATAATGTAATTCTGCTTGCCTTGAACTGTCTCCGGATTTTTTTCCGCGATAGACGGATTAGTTTAAAGAATAGATTTTATCAACATCGGATTTATCAATTAAACTAAACATAAATTATCTATATTATTGTATTTTAGTTTTTTATGGATTTCAATAGTGCTTTTTACCGAATTATTGCAGAATATTTCTACAATGTAAACAGTGTAAATTCATTCATTAATCACAATCCGACTGCATTACTTTTAAGGTTAATCTGTTTCACAATCTAAAATAGATACCAGTATTTAGCTTATCAGATAGGTTCTAACTTAATGATAATACTGTCTTAACCAGTTTCAATCCATAAAGAACTAATCAATATGCCTTTTCAGATATGTGTAATTCCGGCTTCCAGATAAGAAAAGAATAATTTGAAAAAGTGAGATCGGCATATACTAAAACAGCTTAACATGGCAATGTAACCGCATCGCTTAAACGAATTTACTTACAATTGAATGCAAAATTTGTAAACAACATGGAGAAAAACGCTCTCCTAACAGGTAAGGCATCTTCGTAGAAGTAAACCAACTACTCGTATTTGAGAGATTCAACCGGATTGGCTTTGGCAGCCCGGTGGGCTTTGTAAACAATAGTTAAGAAGGCTATGACGGTTAACGACAGCACAGCATACATCATGTGGAACATACTAATATCAATATGATAGGCAAATTGGTTTAACTGTTGTTCGAGCAGGTAATACGTTAACGGCAAGGCCAGTAAGCCCGCTATTACAACAAGAATCATATAGTCACGGATTAATTGTGCTGTTATTCTCCAGACAGATCCACCAAGCACCCTTCTTATCCCGATAATTTTCGTTTTCTGCTCTATCAGCAGGGATGTTAGTCCGAATAATCCCAAAAGGGAAAGCAAAACAGAAATGCTGGTAAAGTAAATAAACAATGAAAAAAGCTTTTGCTCATTTTTATAATTACCTGATGCAAATTCGCTGGCAAGAACAGGCTGAAAAGGAGTTCCTGGAAAATGGTCATGCCAAATATCTTCAATAAACTTCATTACCTCCTGCTGATTGGTGTGGGAATAAAGCCCAATAACTACCCCTCTGAAACGCTCCGGATTCATAACATAAACGGCTGGTTCGATCAGGCTTCTCAACGAAAAGTAATGATAATCATTAATTACACCTATTACTTCAGGCTTTAAACTGGTGTCGGCACCCATCACAGAATTAAATCGTTTGCCTACCGGATTTCTCCATCCAAGTTTTCGGGCAGCAGCCTGATTGATGATAACAGAGCCGCCCTTATCTGAGGTAATATTCCGGTCGAAATTACGCCCGGCTGCAAAGCTAACACCCATGGCATCAAAAAAGTCGTAATCAACATAGCCAAACCTAACAGTGAGTTTTGTTTTAGCTGAATCATCAACAAATACAGGGCCCTGACTTCCGCTTACACCATTCAAAAACGAACAGCCCGCAACACTTTTTATACGTGGATCAACTAAAAATTCATTCCGCATGGGTTCAAATTTTTGCACATCCTCTCCACTTCCAAAGTTGAGAAAAACAGCATCCCGGTAAGTTATGCCCATATCCTTTTCCCTGATGTACCTGACCTGATCGTTAATTACCAGCACCGAAAACATAAGTCCGACGGAAATCATAAACTGGAAAACGACAAGGCCTTTGCTCAGGTAACCGGCAGAACCGCCTTTAATTCCACTTCCGCCATTGAGCGCCCTCACAGGCTGAAATCTCGAAAGATAAAACGCCGGATATGAACCGGATGCCAGGCTTATAATAAAAAGCAGGGCAATAAGGCCAATATTGAAAAGATAATTTCCGGTAAAATCAAGATGAAAATCTGTTGCCAGGAGTTTGTTCATTTCGGGAAGTGCCAACTCAATAAAACCAACAGAAATTACTACAGCGACCAATGTTAGCAAAAACGACTCACTGATAAACTGGTAAACAAGGCTCTGGCGATCAGCGCCAAGTACTTTGCGCATCCCGACTTCTCTCGACCGTTTCACAGACCGGGCTATGGAAATATTGATAAAATTGACACAGGCAACCAACAATATTAAAATTGCAATAACCGTAAAAGCAATTACCAGGTTTTTATCGCCTGATGCTGTGACATTCTGAAACTTGATATGGCCTGAATCAAGATAAACATCTTTCATTGGCTGAAGGTACATTTCGAGGTATTCCCAGCCATCGTCTTCACTAAAAACATGCTTCTTCAGAAAATCAACCATTCCAGCTTCAACATTTACACGAGATTCGGGCCTGTCAAGCTCAACGTAGGTAATCAGCGAATTGGAGCCCCAGCCTTTCATCCATTCAAACTCGGGCAGACTCTCGGCTGACGACATGGAAACCAGCATATCATAAAACAGGTGCGTCTGCGCTGGCTGATCTTTAATGATGCCAGAAACTATAAAACTCCGCTTCCCAAGCAGCATTGATTTTCCAAGAGCCTTATCCGTGGAACCAAAATATTTTAAGGCTGTTTTTTCCGACAAAACCACTTTCATTGGTTCAAGCAGTGCCGTTTTTGGATTCCCTTGCAACATGTCAATATTAAACATGTTGAATATGGAAGGGTCGGCATAATACAAACCCTTCTCCCTGAAATATTTATCTTCATAATTAACTACCTGAATATCAAATGCCGGCATAATCCGCACAGCATCAACTACCTGTGGAAAATCGGCTTTAAGGCTGGCTGCCAGCGGACCCATTGTAATTGCAACATGCTGCTCGCCCACACCCGGTTCATTCTGTATTTCAACAACCCTGAAAAGTCTATCGCGCTTATCAAGATGCTTATCAAAACCGGTTTCATGTTGAATATAAAGGGCTATCAATAAAAAGGATGCAATCCCAACCGAAAGTCCGGCCAGATTAATAATGGCATAAGATTTTTGGCGCAGGAGACTGCGCAAGGCCGTGGTCAGGAAGTTTAAAATCATAGAAATAACAGATTCAGGAACAGCAGATTATCTGAGAAATAATTAAATTACCGGTAATTCTGCGCGTCCTGATTTAATATTCTCGTTGATAATCTGGCCGTCGAACAGGCGAATAACCCTTTGGGCATATTCAGCATCGCGCTGAGAGTGGGTTACCATAATAATAGTTGTTCCTCCCTGGTTAAGCGAAGCAAGCAGATTCATTACCTCTTCTCCATGAGCCGAATCAAGATTACCGGTAGGTTCGTCGGCAAGAATCAGGTGAGGGTTGGCTACCACAGCCCGTGCAACTGCCACACGCTGTTGCTGTCCGCCCGATAATTGCAGAGGGAAATGCTTGCGCCTGTGCGTAATCTGCATTTGTTCAAGCGCCGATTCAACCCGCTTTTTACGATCGGATGAACTCATTCCCAGATAGATGAGCGGCAACTCAACATTTTCGTAAACATTCAGTTCGTCAATCAGGTTGAAATTCTGAAATACAAACCCAATGTTCTGCTTTCGGGTATTGGCCCGTTGCTTTTCCGAAAACTTTGAAACTTCTTTACCCAGAAAATAATATTCACCTTCCGTTGGATTGTCAAGAAGTCCAAGAATATTCAGCAGGGTAGATTTTCCGCATCCGGAAGGCCCCATAATGGCAACAAACTCACCTTTCTGTATTTCAAATGAAACCCTGTTTAGCGCAGTGGTTTCAACTTCGTCGGTCCTGAAAATTTTAGTTAGGTTAACTGTCTTTATCATTGGAATGGGTTTTTAAGTTTTGATCTGTTTAATTTCTGAAAATTAATTTTTCCTTCCCGCCGAAAGAATCGTAGGATGAAATGATGACTTGTTCGCCTGCTTCGAGGCCTTCGAGCAGTTCGTAGTTGTTAGTATTCTGACGGCCAATTTTAATACTGCGCTTAACGGCATACTTATTTGATGGATCAATTACATAAATCCAGTTGCCACCGGTTTCCTGGAAAAACCCGCCCCTGCGGACGATCAGGGCATCGTTGGCACCCGAGAACTGCACCCTCAACTGCACGGTCTGGCCTCGTTTTATATCATCCGGCTCAGGACCGTCAAACAACAAATCAACCTGGAAAGAACCATTGGCCACATCGGTATATATCTTGCTTATCTCGAGGCTGTAAACCTTGCCTCCCAGATCAAACTCAGCCTTCTGTCCGGTAAAAACCCGTGAGATATAGCGCTCGTCAATGCTAGCCCTTAATTTAAAACCATCCATCATATCAATCTGACCAAGGTGTTCACCGGCACTTTTAGTTTCACCAATCTCCACGATAAACGAAGAAAGNNGAGTTGATCTGGTTGCTTTGGGTTACTCCCGAAATTGAATCAAGCCTCCGGAGTTTGAGTGTAATCTCAAGTTGCTTCAGTGAAAATTCAAAATCACGCTTTGCATCTTCAAATTCTTTAAGCGAGATGAGTTTATCGTTGTAAAACTGCTCTTTTCTTCTGAAATCGGTTTTGATTTTATCAATTTCGTACTGAAGCTGAATGATCTCCTTTTGGCGGGTATATCGCAATTGTTCGAGGCTCACACGGGTATTCGAAAGGTTGTTAATAGCATCATACATGCGGGTTTCCTGGTCCATGTAGCTGAGTTCCATATTTGCATTGGCGAGTTTCAGGATAGGGTCGCCCTTTTTCAGGATTGCACCGTCTTCCACAAAAACTGCTTCAACAATTCCNNATAAATTCCTGAAATTTTCCTTTTTCAACAACGGCAATCGTCACCTGATTTCTATCAATATAGAGACTGCTTCGTTTATCTCTGAAAACCAACATCCAGACAAGCAAAACCAGAAACATAACGATCGCTCCTATGGCCAGCAGCTTTCCGGTAGTCCACTTTTTCTTTTCAATTACTCTATCCATTCAGTCAGTTTATTAATGGTTACAGCCTAAGCCAATATTGTGCCACGAACGGTATCGTACTATTAAACAGCGACTTACAAAATTTTATAATTAATTAACAATTTACCGATGTTCAAACCCGTTCTAATACTTGTTCGTTTCCGAACAATCTTAGTATATTAGCTGATAAATTTAAGAAAAGACACGGGTTGTTCAATAAACTGCAAATTAATTCTCATGAATAAAATTGAAGCCAGAATCCTGATCGTTGACGATGATCAGGATGTTTTGCTTGCCGCGAAATTGTTTCTGAAGCAGCATTTTACCGTAGTTCATACTGAAAAGGATCCTGAAAACATCCCGGCTCTGCTCAAAAATGACAGCTATGATCTGATCCTGCTCGACATGAATTTTTCACGAGATGCAACCAGCGGGAAAGAGGGATTTCATTGGCTTAACAAGATAATTGAAATTGACCCTCTGGCTGTGGTCATATTTATTACCGGATACGGAGATATTGAATTGGCAGTTCAGGGTATAAAGGAAGGAGCAACCAACTTTATTCTGAAGCCCTGGGATAACAAAAAGTTACTTGGTACCATAACGGCCAACCTGAAGGTTCGTCATACGAAAAAGGAAATTGACGATCTGCGAAGCAAACAGAAAGTACTGATAGCCAATCAGGATCAGGCTTATGGCAATTTGATCGGGCAGTCAGAGCCTATGCAGAAGGTAATGGCAACAGTTGAGAAGGTGGCTAAAACAGAGGCTAATGTGCTTATTCTGGGCGAAAACGGAACCGGCAAAGAGCTGATCGCCAGGGCCATACACAAAGCATCGGCCCGTAAGGATGAAGTCTTTATCAGTGTTGATCTTGGAGCAATCAGCGAAACTCTTTTCGAAAGCGAACTTTTTGGTTTTAAAAAAGGAGCTTTTACCGATGCCAAAGAAGACCGGGCCGGACGGTTTGAGGCAGCCAATAAAGGAACCATTTTTCTGGACGAAATCGGGAACCTGTCGTTTAACCTTCAGTCGAAGTTACTAAGCGTTGTTCAGAACCGGAAAGTTGTGAGATTAGGCACCAACCGCGAAATTCCAATCGATGTTCGCGTGATTTGTGCAACCAATATGCCGCTTTACCAGATGGTGAATGAGAATAAATTCAGGCAGGATCTACTTTACCGTATCAATACTGTTGAAATAAACCTGCCACCTCTGCGCGAGCGTTACGAAGATATTCCGCTTTTGACTGAGCATTTTCTCACGGTCTATTGCAGAAAATATAAGATGCCACTGAAAAGAATCAACCCCGCGACCTTCCGCCGGCTCGAGAAACATACCTGGCCAGGCAACATCAGAGAGTTGCAACATGCCGTTGAAAGGGCTGTAATCCTCAGCGAAAGCAATATACTTTTGCCGCAGGACTTTTTCCTTTCACAAATGGATGATAATGATCAGGGCGACTCATCAGAAGATATTACCAACCTCGAAGAAAGGGAAAAACTGCTGATCAGAAAGGTAATTGACAAGCATGGGGGCAACATCAGCAAAGCAGCCAAAGANNGCACTGATTACCGCCAATCTGCTGTTGCTGGTAATTCTGGCCAACAGCAGTCAACACGAAATCACCGCCATGATTACCGGACTTTTCGCGCTGATTCAGATTGGTGGCTTGATCCATTATGTAGAACGAACCAACCGCAAACTCACCCAATTTCTTGAAAGCATCCGACATTCGGATTTCAGTACATCGTTCAGCGACCGGGGGCTTGGCCGCAGTTTCGAGGGATTGAACCGTGCTTTCAATGAGGTAATCAGGGAATTCAGAAAAAACAGGGCTGAAAAAGAAGAGCATTACAACTACCTGTTAACCGTTGTGCAACATGTTAGCATTGGAATTATTGCTTTTCGCAAGGATGGCAAAGTTGACATCTTTAATAATGCGGTAAAACGGCTTCTGAAAATCAACAACCTTAAGCAGATTCAGGATCTTGATGCAGTAAAACAGGAGCTTCCTGGGCTTTTGCTCAGCATGAAAGCCGGTGACAGGCAACTGATCAAACTGGTGGTAGATGATGAACTACAACAACTATCCGTTTATGCTACCGAATTCCGGATGCGGGGCGAGGAGTTTCTCCTGGTCTCATTGCAAAACATCAGCACTGAACTGGAAGAGAAAGAGATAGAATCGTGGCAGAAACTGATCAGGGTGCTTACCCACGAAATTATGAACTCTATTACTCCTATTTCTTCTCTCGCGTCAACAGTACAGGATCTGCTGCTCGAAAATTCAGATGAAATCGTCAGAATGCGCGAGCTCGACGAGGATGATATTGAAGGAGTGCAACAGGCACTTTCCACTATCCAAAACCGCAGCCAGGGTTTACTCACTTTCGTGGAAACATACCGCAACCTTACCCGAATACCACGTCCGAATTTCAGATATTTTCCGGTGGCTGAGCTTTTCGACAGGGCTCATGTTCTGCTGAGACCTAAAATGGACAAGTATGCAATTACCTGCAATGCCAGGGTTTTTCCCGAAGAGCTGATGATTACTGCCGATCCCGACCTGATTGATCAGGTAATGATTAACCTGTTGCTCAATTCGATTGATGCAGTTAAAGAAACCGAACGGCCAAAGATTACTGTGACAGCAGCCGTAAATGCGAATGGAAGGGTTAGTATTGACTTTGCCGATAATGGCATCGGCATCAAACCCGATATTCTTGATAAAATTTTTATGCCTTTCTTTACCTCCAAAAAAGAGGGCTCAGGTATTGGACTAAGCTTGTCGAGGCAGATAATGCACCTTCACAAAGGCACTATTACCGTGAAGTCGAAACCCGGCGAAGGAACAGTATTTACGCTTATTTTCTAAAAATTGGCAAAACTAAAACCTATTTAACGCTTTCGTGTTATATAAAAACTTTAAAAAAAAACGGAATGACTATTAAAACAGCAAAAAACGACTATCCAATTCTTGATCAACTCCGTGAGCGATGGTCACCGAGGGCATTTAACGGCCAGCCAATTGAAAAAGAAAAACTCCAAAGCATCTTCGAAGCTGCCCGCTGGACGCCATCTGCTTCCAACATTCAACCATGGCGGTTTATTGTTGGAGAGAAAGGCAGCGAAACGTATAAACTGATTGCCAGTACGCTGGTTGAATTTAATCAACTCTGGGCTTTAACGGCACCGGTGCTTTTTCTGGCCATAGCCAATAAAACAACTCCGAAAGGCGGTACCAATACCGCTGCACTTTACGATCTTGGGCAGGCGGTCGCCAACCTTACTTTCGAGGCATCAGCATTGGGTATTTACGTGCACCAGATGGGCGGTTTCGACAATACCGAAGCGGCCAGACTGTTTGATGTGCCTGATAATTATACAGTTGCAACAGCCATTGCAGTTGGATATATTGGTGATCCTGAAATCCTGCATGAGAACCTGAAGAAAATGGAGATTTCGCCCCGTGAGCGCAGAAAGGCCCATGAATCGGTATTTACCGGAAAATTTGGCCAGGCTTCCGAAATTTTTGACTAAAAATTAATCCTGATGACACTCAAGAAAAAAACAGGTATTTTCGTCATTGCAGCAACTATGGCTTTACTTGGCGGATGTGGCGAACACTCAAAGAAAAACAGTACCACCGAAGATCAGAAACCGGAAGAAGTTAAAAATGTATTTGTGCCTCAATTCAATGCCGATTCGGCATATAAGTATATTGAAACACAGGTAGCTTTTGGCCCCAGGGTTCCAAACACGGCAGCCCATAAAGCCTGTGCTGACTGGATTGAAAATTCACTAAAGCGATTTACGCCGGATGTGATAGCCCAAAAAGCCAGTTTGCGTGCATTCGACGGAACAATGATTAACGCCACCAATATTATAGCAAGCTTTAATCCCGACAATAAATCAAGGGTTCTGTTGTGTGCTCATTGGGACTCACGGCCCTGGGCCGATCACGACCCCGATCCTGCCAACAGAAAGAAACCTGTTCCGGCGGCCAATGATGGCGCCAGTGGTGTAGGGGTTTTAATTGAAATTGCCCGGCTAATGAGCCTCAATGATCCGGGTCTTGGGGTTGATATTGTGCTTTTTGACGCAGAAGATTTTGGCGAGCCTCAGGAAATGCAAGGCCAGCACGAAGATTCATGGGCACTTGGATCGCAGTACTGGTCTAAAAATCCGCATGTTCAGGGTTATTCAGCACGATTTGGCATACTGCTCGATATGGTTGGAGCCGAAAATGCAACTTTTACAATGGAAGGCACCTCAATGTACTATGCGCCCGACATTATGCGGAAAGTGTGGAATGTAGCCCACAGGCTTGGTTACAATAATTTCTTCCTGACAAAAAAGACCGGTGCAATAACCGATGACCATTCCTATATAAACGACATACTCAGGATCCCAACGATTGACATCATTGATTATGACCAGGATCGGGACAAGGGCTTTTTCGAATACTGGCATACGGTAAAAGACGATATGAGCAATATCAGCAAGGAAACGCTAAAGGCTGTTGGCCAGACTGTTACTACTGTTGTTTACGAAGCAAAATAATTCTTTGCAAGAATTGCTAATCTAACTTTTCAGGCTATAACAGGTCGTTGGCCAGATTCGCCAATTCAGAACGTTCGCCTTTCTCAAGCCTCACGTGGGCGTAAATTGAATGGTGCTTGACCTTATCAATCAGGTATGAAAGCCCGTTACTCTGGGCATCGAGGTAAGGTGTATCAATCTGGTAAATATCACCGGTGAAAATAATCTTGGTTCCCTGACCAGCCCGGGTGATAATGGTCTTCACTTCGTGCGGCGTAAGATTCTGGGCTTCATCAACAATAAAACAAACATTCGAAATGCTCCTGCCACGGATATAAGCCAGTGGCTGAATTACCAGCTTTTCATTTTCAAGAGAATCGGTTATATTTTTGAACTCTTTATCCTTTTCGCCAAACTGGCTTTGAATGAATTTCAGGTTATCATACAAAGGCTCCATGTATGGATTGATCTTCGATTTTATATCACCGGGCAAAAAACCGATATCCTTATTGCTGAGCGGAACAATGGGCCTTGCAAGGAAAACCTGCTTGAAATTCCGCTTTTGTTCGAGAGCCGCAGCCAAAGCCAGCAAGGTTTTTCCGGTACCGGCCACCCCCTGAAGGGTCACCAGTTTTACATCGGGATTAAGAATGGAGTGCAGCGCAAAAACCTGTTCGGCATTGCGGGGATTAATGCGATAGGCGGGTCGCTTTTCAAGTCTTTCAATCTTTTTGGTGATAGAATTATAAAAAGCCAGGGCCGAGGTATTGGTATTTCTGAGAATAAAATAGTGGTTTGGAGTCGGGTTTTTAATCCCGATTTCTTTTGGAAGGCAATTCCCATGCTGATACAGTTTATCAATAATTGAACTGCTCAGGTTGTTTATCGTTGAGATTCCTGTGTAAAGCCCTTCCACGTCTTTGATTTTCCCCGTAAGGAAATCCTCCGCAGTGAGATTCAAGGACTTGGCCTTCAGCCGCAGATTAATATCCTTGCTAACGAGCACTACTTTTCGGTCGGGATATTCCTGCGTAAGAGACAATGCAGCGTTCAGGATGCGGTGGTCGGGTTTGTTGTCGTCAAATATTTCGCGGGCATCCAGCGCACTCCGTTCATTCATTATAACCTTAAAACGCCCGCCCTTCGATTTTACCAATGGTATCCAGTTGGTGAGTGTACCATTGTCAGAAAGCGCATCAATGATCCTGATAAATTCACGGGCTTCAAAGTTCTTGTTGTCGTTTCCTTTTTTGAAATTATCCAGCTCTTCGAGCACAGTTATCGGAATAGCTACATCATTATCCTCAAAGTTGTTGATTGAGTTGTGATTATATAAAATAACGGAGGTGTCAATAACAAATATCTTTTTCTGGCCTGAAGGTTTTTCAGTCTTCACTTTTACTTTCGGAGCTGATTGAGCAGGCAAATTCTTAATCAAAGGCTCCCGGCGGGATTTCTCAACCCGCTTAACCTTTTCAGCAGCAGGTTTAGGTGCTGGTTTCGCTTTCGGACCCTTCGCTTTTACAGGAATTGGCTTCGGGGCCTTTTTCAGAGCTCCGTTTAAAGGAATGGCTTTTTCGGGCTTCGATAGGTTTACATTTTTTACCTTTACTATATCTTTTACCGGCTCAGGCGACTTTTCTGCAACAGGCTTTTGCTTAGATATGGGTTTCCCTGTCTTTGCAACTACCTTTTTCGTTTTTAATGATGGCCTTTTTGTAGTTTTAATCATTCCGGCATCTTCATCATTCAGTTTCATTTTAGCCATAGTACGAAGTTTTCAGTAAATACTGTTTATTCACAAANNTTAAACGGCCAGAAAAATCTGACTTTCAGCTTGGTATTGTTACTGCCTTCAACTACAAAGGCCTTGCCTGTAATGCCACTCACCTTTTTGTTGAATCCGCCTTTGCGGCATTTATTAACTACTTTAACATATCCCTTAGGCATCAATGTATATTCAGCAGTTGTGCAATGGCAATCCTTTTGAAAC
>DINP01000099.1:44819-45984 GCA_002426025.1 Bacteroidales bacterium UBA5537
TGCTGCTGTGGGGGTAGATTCCTGAGCCCTGCATCCAAAAAGAAAAGTAACTACAGCACTTATCATCATCAGTACCTTCATAGTGTTAACTGTATTTGTAAATTTAATTATAAACAAATCTTTTTTGCGAAGGGAATCAGAATAATAAATAACAAAATAATCCGGCTGTATTTATCTGGTAATCTGAATACTTAAATAATTTATCAACAAAATTCAGCAGTTATTTTTTGGTATAATAAAATATTCTTTCGCCTGATTGCTGAACTTACTTTTAATTGAATTGGCCAATAATTTTCCATTAAGAAAAAAAGGGAGCAGTAAACCGCTCCCATTACAGACCCAATGAAAAACCTCGTTTAGCTTTTCTCTTTGCTGCCCATAAAAAGCAATTCATTCACAACGATCTCGGTCATGTTATGGGTCTTGCCTTCTTTATCGTCCCAGGTCCGGTAAGTCAGTTTGCCTTCGATGGCAATTTCCTTGCCTTTGTTCAGGTATTTTTCGCAGGTTTCGGCAAGCTTGCCCCATGCAACCAGTTGATGCCACTGGGTTTGCTTTACTTTTTTTCCTTCCTTGTCGGTGTACTCATCGCTGGTGGCCAATGAAAAACGGGCAACTTTCTTATTGCCATCAAAGGTCCTGATTTCGGGATCGGCTCCTAAATTGCCAATCAGTTGAACGCGGTTTCTTAATGAATTCATGGTGTTGGTTTTTAGATTTAATTAATTTGATTTGTTTGGTTTGTATATAACATCACATGGGATGGTTTCCGGATATATAATCAGCCTGTTTTTCGGCCACCTGTCATCAATAATTCGTTGACAGTTATTTCTGTTATAAAACGCTTATTTCCTTCCTTATCAGTAAAAATCCGATAACCAAGTTTCCCTTCAACAATTATTTCNNTTCATGATTCTGAGTATTTGAAAATTGTTGATTTTCGGTTGGTTTGATTTTAATAATTGTTCTATCCGGCCTGGCGACCACTAATCATTAAGAGATCGTTTACGGTAATTTCAGTAATAAGGCGGTTGTTGCCTTCAGTATCGGTAAAAGCGCGGTAGGCTATGCGTCCTTCAACAGCAATTTCGCGGCCTTTCTGCAGATATTTTCCACAGATTTCGGCAAGCTTACCCCAAACTACCAGTTGGTGCCATTGGGTGCG
>DINP01000125.1 GCA_002426025.1 Bacteroidales bacterium UBA5537
ATCGCTGATGGTGTATTGCGAAATAAGGTTGTTGCACCCATTACCATCGGTAGCCCACAGGTAGTAATTGCCAACGGGCAGGTTAAAAATATCTTCTTCGTTTGATAAAACCGTTCCAGCATTGTTCTTCCATTCAAGGACAATGGGTTCAATTCCGCTGACTGTTAGCCCGCGTATGGCGCCGGTGCTACCACCGCAGGTGGTGGGGGAGAGGATAAGGTTGGTTTCGTTGAGGGTGGGTACAGGAAACCAACTGACCTGCACGGTATCGCGGCCGGTGCAGCCTTCGGTGTTCAGTGCTTCTACCCAATAGTAGCCGGTATCGGCCACAGTGATGCTTTGAGCTGTTGAGCCTGTGCTCCAGAGGTAGCTTTCGAAACCGGTAGTTGCTTGTAATTGAATCTGGCTTCCTTTGCATACTGTTGTATCATTTCCCGGGTAGGGTTGTGGCAGGTCGCTTACGATGACATCGCGTGAAGCAGTTTCTGTGCGGCCATCGGGGAATCTTACAAATACAGTAACTGTGTAAGTGCCGCCTGTGCTGTATATGTGCTGTGGATTAAGCTCAACGGAAACATTGTTTCCTCCGCTGCCAGGGTCACCAAAATCCCAGTGAATGCTGTCGGGCAGTGGGTTAAAGTTTGGGGTAAACCGAATAGGCTCACCGGCACAATTTCCTTCAAAACTGAAGCGTAAAAAATAAGATTGAATAAACTGGGGTAATCCGTTTCTGCTTTTCCGTCCACCAAGATAAACACCTAAAGTGTCATATCCACATGCAATCCCTTCTTCGCCTGGGTTATTTATTACACCCAGATATTCTTTGTTGTATCTGGCAACATATATTTTTCCATCCGGGCCCATCTGTAAGTCCCTGGCAACACCTGCCGGTTCAGCAATTATCTTCATTGATGAAAGAAATGAACTTTCATCCGGAAGAAGAGAAACGTCGTATTGAATTAACCTGCTGTAAATGGAAGTATAATTAGTAGAGAGGTATAAGAATCTTGTGTCTTGCGAAAATTCAACACCACATATTTCGGAATTTATTATATTGGGGTAAAATGTAAACCAGATATTTATTTCACCAGTACTTGCATTAAATGATCCGATTTCATTGCCTGGAAGGCCATAAATAGATGCAAAAATTAATTTCCCATCGGGAGAAACTTTCATCTGCCCTCTGCCACCTCCGGAACTGGTAGCGTTGACATAAGTTAAACAGGGAGATCTGACTGGAATTGTGTTAATACCAGCAGGAGTGATGAGGTAGCTATGATATTCATTATCAGGAGCACTCAAATTGCGAACAATAACCCATACATCTGTATTGTTTTGATGTCTTACAGCTGTTATTTTGTAAGTAGCTTTGTCAGAACTGGACAATGCCATGTTTTTAAAAAATGGTTCAATGTCTCCCCGGCCTCCATCAAGAGCCATATTTATAATAGAATAGTAAAGTCCTACACAAGGGTAAGGCGGGATGCTTTCCTCTATACCAACAGTAAAAATATAGTACTTTTTCTGATTGCCTGGATATGGCACTATAATGCAGTTTTGGGTTCCGTTTCCCCCAAGCAACCCCGACCCATTTGGCATTTGCTGATGGTTCCTGTTATATACTACTTCGCCATTTGTATAGAATAGTAGGTTGCCTGTTGTGTCACTGATAGTTGAACAGCCATTCCATGAATACATGGCACTATTGTATAATGCCATAGGCACTCCAGAAGGAAATGCTATTCCGGAATATTCACCAAAGTACCAATTATTCGATTCCTTTTGGGCATAAACATCGGAAACGAAAAAACAGAAAAGTATTGTAAAGAATAAATTATTTTTCATGATCATGATTTAAAAACAGACCAGGCGCCTATGGGAACTCCTGGCCTGTTTTTAAGAAATTACGGATAGGTCATGTTTACTGTGAGGGTAACACCATTGTATAAATCACTGCATCTTAATGCTGAAGATCGTGCTTCACCTGAGCAGGTTATAGTTTCATCATCGTCCTGATATCTTTCTACTTTTACAACCAATCTGTATTTCAGTGGATAATCGTCAATGTTGCAGTCCCAATTAGTTATAGACTTTGACCAGGATAACAAATTCAAGCCAAGGTTTTCACTAAAACCTTGAACTATCGGAGTTGATGTTGGAATATAAATCAAAGCCCAGGTTACTTTGTAATATGAATCATGGCTCTGAACTTCACAATAGGAATTCCAGTTAACTGTGAAGGTGGGATCTTGCGCTTTTACTGTTATGCTTGTAGCAATCAAAAAAGTCAGTATTAACAATAATTTGGTTATTGGTTTCATAACAAATAGTTTTGAGTAAATAAAAATTGAATGAAATGGAATTTTAGCCATGGCAAAAATTCCGTGGAATATTTACTCTTTACTAAGGAGGAAATCTCTTCAGATTACCCGAAAATTGCAGGTCTTTGCCTGTACTACTGATGCAGTGTTTTAACAGGCTTGTGCAGCAATTAGCCGGGTTACAATACCCCCCCCCGAAACATCCACGCTGCAGCAAACGGGCAATAGGTTGTTGTTTTCGGTAAGGTATTGCAGGTTCATTTTCAATGAATAATTTCAATGATATTCAAAAGTAATAAAAATTACGATGGGATACAATTGTTAATCAGTTTTTAAGCTGAAGGTCATATAAGGTTGCATTACTCCCCCCGCCAGGGCCATCCTTCCCATCCCTCTGTTGGTTCTGTTGTCTCAAAGAAGCACTGTACCCAGCGGTTATAGATTGACAGTTGGTACTGTACCAGCAAATCAGACACTGTTAATAACACAAATAACCCCCTGAATAACACCAGTTAAGTTGCAACTATTGATAGTAAGGGGAGCAAGAGAAAGCCGGTTTATGCCGGCTTTTTTTATTTCCGCTCAGTTGGTTAGAGCATCCCGACGTTAAGTCGGGAGGGTCGCTAGTTCAAGGAAACTATTTTATTAGTGTCACCGCCCCCCTCATCTGATACGCCTTCCCCATCTGATTTGAATAACTCAGCACCCAATTATAAACCCCCGGTAATTCATCCTTCCCATCCCATGCTCTTGACGTGTCATTGGTTTCAAAGAAGCACTCTCCCCAGCGGTTGTATATGGAAAGGTGGTACTGGCTTATGAGGTCGGGTTTTGTGATGATGGGTTTGAAGGAGTCATTCAGGCCATCGCCGTTTGGTGTAAAGGCATTCGGGACATATACAGGCACTGCCACATTAACCAGCATGGCGGTATCTCTTGATTCGCAGCCTTCGGTGGTTTTAATGATTACGGAGTATTCGCCTTCTTCAGTTACTGTTATGAAGTAATTGGTTTCACCGTTACTCCATTCGTAGGAGGCATAGCCTTGCCGGGCTTCGAGGGTATACTGATTTTCGAAGGGGATGGGGCTTTCTGGGAAGTTGGCGGTGGGTAGTGGGACTACATTAAGTGTTACTGTATCTTTTACATTACAGCCGTAATCATCGCTTACTGAGATAATATAATTACCTGACTGATCAGCACCCAAGTCAAATAACCATATTGGAGTGTCATTGGTTGTTGACCCATCAGGTTTTGTCCATTCCAACACATATGGTGGTACTCCCAGAAAAACATCACCTGATATTACCGTGAAATCACCTTCACAGAGACTTTTATCTCCATTAGTAACCAATACAGGCGGATCGCTAATTATTACCTCTCCGTCAATAGGGGCACATGGTATATTATTCCCGTTTTCATCCTTGAAATAGCTGCTTCCGGGTATATCCCAGTGAACTTCAGCCAATCCTGTCTGTCTTGTTTCAAATACAAGGTTGGCAAGGGTAGTTGTATCATTCAATGCAAGCGGACTTGCCCCATGCCATTCCAGTTCTACCCTGTTAGGGAATTCAGTAACAACTAGAGCCGGGTGAAACAATTCATCATAACCAATGCAATCCATCAACAGGCTATTGAACTGTACTGTTGCTTTAAAATCTTTAACGCCATTAAGGTTAGAAACCTTTAATACGGAGGTTGCCATCTTATACATGCATTGCCGGTCTTTTCCAGCAAGTGCCGATAACTGGTAACCGGTTTCAGATGTAACAGTTATCGTTAAAGTAGTGTCACAGCCATATTTATCAGTAATAGTTACATCATACACATCAGGTGCCAGAGCTTCAAAGTATCCGGAATCCTGTGCAGCTCCACCGTTGAGTTGATAGTACAGACTATCACCTGTTGCTGTAACTGATATTGTTCCATTCGCATTAGCACCTGTAGCATTGGTTGAACCGATGAAAGTTACCACGGGGCCTCCTGAATTATTCACCCATACCGGATTATTATTGTAAATAGCCTCGCAGCCCTGAGCGTCTTTTGCCCATATCATGTATTCTCCCGGAGGCAGATTATCAAAAATACCCTGGTTGTCATACCATGTATTCCCGCCATCTGATGAAAAAAGGAGCAGGTCGCTGAATACTGAAGTTTGAACCTCAATACTACCGTTTGATAGTCCACAGGTGGCATTATTTCCATCAGCTGATTCAATTATCAGGTATGCATCCGAATTAATTACATTAAAAGGGGTTGGAACTTGTGTAATACACCCGGTAGTATCATTTAAAGTCAGAAAGTAATTCCCAGCCGGTAGTCCTAAAATTTCTATCTCTGTTCCTACCAGATTTCCATTGCCATCATGCCATTCAACAGTTGCAGCCGGTGATACCTGAATACCTCTTATGGCACCTGTGCTGTTACCACAGGTTGTGTTAGAGATCTGAACATTTGAAATATCAAGAAAAACAGGCGGATACAAGCCAATATGAATAGTATCGGAGCCATAACAGTTAAGCTCATTCTTAACCCTTACATGGTAATAACCTGTATCTTTTACAGTATAAAACTGGCCGGCAGGTGGGAACTGTCCATTCCACACATATTGTGTAAATCCTGCACCTGCGTCCAATTGAATCGTTGCTGCCTTACACATCAGGGTATCATTTCCAAGCCTGGGCCCAGGAGCTGCAAGCACCTCCACCTCCCTTGATGTCTCTTCAATCCTGCCATCCGGGTATTCAACATGTGCATGTACTTCATAATTGCCTCCCGACTGGAAAACATGCGTCGGGTTAAAATCAGTTGATGTACTACCATCACCAAAGTTCCAAACTATACTATCAGGTTCAGGGATAAAGCGGTGGCGGAAGGTGAATGGAGTTTTGGCACATGGACCGCCTTGCCAAACGAAGCGATAGAGTAATTCAGACATAAAAGTAGGAAGCATGACCCGATGGTTTTGTAATACTTCAGGGCCCAGAAAGATTGCATTTTTTACTAAACTGCATTCACTGTCTCGAGCCCACACGTCATGTATTATATCAAGGAATCTGTCTGAATTACCCTGTAGATGGTCCCCATAGATTTTTCCGTCAGGTGCAAGTTGTAATCTTTTTGTATAGCAAGTATCTATAACTATTCCTGAATTAACGAATTGAGCTGAATCAATTTTTGTCAAATCATATTGATATAACAAGGAATAGTTTGTATCAGATGAAACCGTACAATAAACCAATTTAGAATCAGGTGAAATTTCCATCCCGTACATTCCCCTTGATGAACCATAACTATAATACTCACTTATCATAAAATGGTGAATAATTTGCCCTGTTGAAGCATTAAAACTTGAAATATCCAGAGCTCCATGATGATTAGCGTTACTTGAATGTAATGAGATCATTTTTTTTCTATCCTGTGATACTTTTATTTCACCATCAATTGCTATATTAAAAAGTGTCATATTAGGTGCATAACTTATTACTGGAACTGGATCTAAACCAGTTGGTGTTAAAAGAAATACTGCCCAACTCTGAATGTTATTATTGTCTTTAGTCCGTGTGATAATCCAAAAATCTCTGTTATTTGAATGTCTGACAGCTGCAACTCTATGACGTGCCCATACTCCTTCATCAACAAGAATGTTCTTAGAGGTAACTGCTCCTTTGCCATTATCCAATGAAATATCTATAATGCTGTATCTAAGTCCGATAACTAGATCCTCACCCCCAACAGTAAATATATAGTATTGATTTGAGTTACCGGGATTAGGAACAATGACAGCTGGTTGATTATTATTTCCGGCAAATAAACCAAAGCCATTCTGCAATGTATCCAGATCAGTATTCCAAACTGTATTCCCATCTGTATAGAATAATAGCTTACCGGTCGTGTCGGATAGACATGTAGAATTAAGCATATAGTCAATGCTTTTATCAATGATCACAGGATAACCTGAATTAAAATCTAAACCTTCACGTGGTGAAAAATACCAGTTATTTGCCTGGTTTTGACTTATTGCCAAGATAGGAAATAGAAAGAATAATGCAGTTAATAACTTTTGAATATATATCATTATATTTTCAAACAAGAGAGACGTTCTTTTATTTTTAGTAATTAGAAGACTATTAAAAATGCAAGCTACTTCAATTTATTTAAAAATCAGCGTGCAAATTGATAAAGAAAAAAGAAGTAACTTGCATTCTTTGTTTTTTACTCCATTTCTACTTCCTGATCCGTGTTTCCAGTCACAAAATCTTCACAAGAATAAAGAAGAGAACTGATCGTTGTTCCTTTACAAATTCTTGAAAAAGGTGTAATATATGCTTTCATGGCATCCGTTACAATTGTGTATTGCTTGGTATTGTCATTAACACAAAACTCGTCTATATTCACAGGAATTGATGCGGTAGAGGAAGTACCTTGTCCTTCAGCTATCAGCACAGTTCCAAGATAAACTTTTACATGAGCCCAATAAAACGTATTTTCTTGTGGATATACACATGAACCAGTAACTGTAACATCAACTGTAAACTGACTATACCCACTCAAAGTAAGCAAAAATAATCCGGTAATCAAAATTAGTTTTTTCATGGTTGGTAAAATTATTATTTTGGAATTTTGATCTTAATGATCATAA
>DINP01000114.1 GCA_002426025.1 Bacteroidales bacterium UBA5537
CCGGTTGAGCGATCAAATCATTTCTTCCCACAGGTAAACGTTAAAATTGATTTTAATGCCGATAATGTTTCAGCCGGTTTAAGGCTTTTCTTATGGGGGATGTTTAAAAAAGTTGTGATCGGAGACAATCTCGGTGCCCCGGTTTTTCTGGTGTATGATCATATGCATAACTACACAGGGCTTTCGCTTTTGTTTGTTTCTGTAATACAAACCATTCACCTATACTGCGATTTTTCGGGATACACCGATATGGCTCTTGGTATAGCGCGCATTTTCGGGATTAACCTGGTTGATAATTTTAACCGCCCTTTCTTTTCACGAACAGTCGGTGAATTCTGGAGGCGCTGGCATATTTCGCTTTCATCGTGGTGCAACGACTTTATTTTTTCACCATTTATAGTAAAATACCGGCGATTTGGCAACAAAGCTGCCATTGCCGGTATTTTCATCACCTTTTTTGTTATCGGTATCTGGCATGGTGCCAACTGGACTTTTGTTGCGGTGGGCGTTTTGCAAGGAATAGCGATTGTATATGAATTTACAACCAAAAGAAAGCGGCTTCAAATCGCATCTAAATTAAATCCGGGTTTTGTGGTAATCGGAAGCAGGATAATAACATTTTTATTCTTCTGCTTAACACTGATTTTCTTTAACTCCCACACCATTGGTGATGCGTGGTATTTTATTACCCACATTTTTGTTGATTTTCAGTTTAAGTTGTCGGGTAATAGGTTAATTTACGATGGAATCGGATTTTTTATAGCTCTGATCTCATTTGCTTTGCTTTTTGTAATAGAAATCTATCAGGAGAGAGGGGTTGATGTGTCAGGATATTTCCTTCGTTTACCGCGTTTATACAGGTGGGCCGGATACTATGTTCTTATTGTGTTGGTATTCTATTATAGTGGAGCTGGTGATACCTTTGTTTATCTGAAATTTTAACCTGAAGCAGTACATTCTATGAAAAAATATCTGATAAAGGGAAGTCTGTTTTTGATTCCGGTATTTCTTTATATGCTGTTTATTTTTGTTGTAGATCCTTACAATTTTTTCAATGTTTTCCATGTCATAAGCGATAAGGATAAGTTCAGAATTATTCAACGTACAGATGAAAGTAGTCCTCGTGGTAATATTCTTTGGAAAACAGTTAAATTCAGGAGAAGCCCGGTTTCAAATGTGATTATAGGCGATTCACAGGGAAAGGATATTAATGTTGACCTTGTACAGGAAATAACCGGAGAGAATTATTTCAATTTTTGTTTCCCTGGCGCGAGTTTCAAAACCATGTTCGAAACATTCTGGTTTACTGCCGATCAGGTTAAGCTTGAGAAGATTTATTTTCAGGTTGCATTTATGAATTANNCCTCCCGATAAGATGGAAGATCTCGCACAATTCAGGTTAAACCTGTTTTTTGAGGAGTATTCTTATCCCAAGACCTACATGAGTGAGTTGCTGAAGATTAAAGAGTATTGCGAACAAAACAATATTGAACTTACTTTTGTAATTCTGCCTGTTTATGAAGGAGTAGACAAGCATCTGGAGAAAGTTGGACTTACTGATGCTAAAAATAGATTTAAGGCTGATATCAATTCGTTGGGCAAAACAATTGATTTGGATAAGCTAAAAGANNCCGGCAGAGTTAAAGGTTAGGCGGGTATCAAACACTACCTTCTGAGGTACTTTGTGCGAAGCGAGGTTTTGAGCGCAATGTTGCCTGATTTTCTCTTCACTGAAATCGGCAAGCTCAGCATCGTTGACAAAGACCGTTGCTTTTATTGCTTCGCCGGTAATATCATCGCTCTCAGCAGAAATAGTACAGTCAATTACACCGGGATAGGTTACAATGACCTCTTCGATCTCTTTGGGGCTGATCCTGATTCCTCTGACCTTGATAATTTCTTTTTTACGGCTTTGCATAAAGATGTATCCATCCTCATCAACTGTTGCGTTGTCGCCGGTATAAAGCCAGCCATTGCGAATGGTTGCCGAAGTGGTTTCAGGGTCTTTAAAATAGCCAGCCATAATATTGTCTCCCTTTGCCAGAATTTCGCCTGTTTCGCCTGGCTTTACCGGCTCACCGTTTTCATCCACAACTTTGAGTGTAACGCCGGGAATTCCTTTGCCGATAGAGCCAAGCTTGCGCTGAATGGCTTCGGGTGGAAGATACGAAAGTCTTGCCGTGGCCTCGGTCTGGCCATACATTACGTAAAACTTTATTTCAGGAAATGCCTCAATAAATTCAGATATAAAAGCTGTATGAAGTTTTCCGCCAGCTTGTGTTACGTACCTCAGCGAAGTGAATTTCCTGTTTTTAAAGTCCTTGGTTTTTCTGAGCAAAATCTGAAAATGGCTGGGAACACCTGCAAAACCTGTGCAGTTGTATTTGTCGAGATCATCAATAACACTACCAATAAAAATAAATGAGTTGTTCATATGCACCGACCCGCCGACCCTAAGGTGAGTATGCAGTAACGACAGGCCGTAGCAATAATAAAATGGCATCACCACTTCAATGGTGTCGTTTGTATTTAATTTCAGGTATTCAATAATAGAATCGGTATTGGCTATAATGTTTCTATGGGTAATCATTACGCCTTTTTGCTCGCCAGTTGAGCCTGATGTAAAGATGATTTCCGCGATACGTGAATCATCAAACGAGGTATCCCAGGCAGACTCATCTGCCTTTTCTGCTGATTCGTGCCAGTTTGATATAATCTCATTATCGTAAACGGTAAACCCATATCCGGCAAAGCGCTGTTGATAACGCTTGCTGATAAAGGCAAGCGTAGAACCGGTTTTCTCAATTACTTTGTCGAGGTTTTCTAATTCGATAGCCGGATTCAGTGGCACACATATATTGCCCGATTTCATCAGTGCAAGATAAGCAGTGATAAAAAACACAGAGTTTTCGCTTAAAATAAGCACATAATTATTTTCTCCGTGTTTTTTATGAAACTGTGTGGCTGTTGTAAACGATTTTTCTTTTAAAACCTGATAAGAAATGCTATCATGGCCAACAACGGCGTCCTTCTTCAGTTTGCCTGATGATTCGAAGAAGTAATCAAAAACATTCATAATCGGCTATTTCAATGGGAAGTAATAAGGATTTGCCCTTAGGTATTCAGTGGTTTTAATTTTCCTGGCAAAGTTGTCGAAAATAACCTGAACCTCATCGGCGGTCATGCCCATCACTTCACCAACCTCACTGGTTGAATAGCCATTTTCAAATCCATACCACATCGGGTCCATAATATCAAACGGAAGCTGATAAAAGAATTCTTCCTGGGTTTGCTCTGCACTGTATGTGTCGGTGGTTGGAGTGCGGTCAATTATCTCCTGGGTTACTCCAAGATAGGCTGCAAGCTGGTACACCTGAGTTTTGTAAAGGTTTGCCTGTGGATAAAGATCGGAGCCACCATCACCAAATTTAACAAAGAATCCCTGATCTATTTCATGTTTGTTGGCGGTTCCAATAACGCAGTAATGCATTTTTTCTGCATAATAATAAACCATAGCCATGCGGCAACGCTGCTTCAGGTTAGAAGCTGAAACTATTTGCAGATATTCCTTTACGGGGATAATCTTACTTTGCTGGTTTCCGGCAGCATCAATAACCGTAAGATGAAATACTGGTGGCAGTTTCTGATCGAGACCCGTTTTGTTGATCCCGATTTTCGATTTATCAGTTAAGGGGTTAAAATCAGGGAATACCCTTTTGATTGCCACATCGCGACGTTCGTAGCATTTAAAACCTTCAAGCGCAGGACGGATATTCTCAACCACTGCCTCAACACCAAACTTTTTAGCCAGTTTGCTTGCCATGCTTTCACTATCAGGACTTGAATCTTTTTCAGGCATCATTACCCCGAACACTCTTTCAGGCCCCAGGTATTTTGCTGCCAAAGCCATGGAAACCGAAGAATCGATACCTCCGCTGATGCCAATTACAGCCCCTTTGCGTTTGTACTTAAAGAATATTTCTTCTTTAAGCATATTGCCCAGGTGATCGGCAAGTGCCTCTATGTCCTTGATTTTCAGAATGTCTTTTGAGAAAGGAATTTTAGTCATCTCTGTTATTGTTGATTTATTTTTTGTTTTTCACAAATATAAACACATTAAACTGCATATTGCTCAAAAAGCAGAAAATTATACTATCTGGAATATTTAAGAGATCAAGAGTTCAATGTTCNNCAAGCATAAAATTGTGTCTCCCGATTGCCATCTGCTTCCCGGTTTCTGTGTTCATCCGATCCTTAAGCAACAGCAGTTTTTCGTAAAAATGATTGAGGGTAGGAGCATTGCTGTTTTTGTAGGCCTCTTTGCTCATATTCAGGTTGGGTTTTATATCCGGATTGTAGATTTCACGGTTTTTGTGGCCTCCATAGTTGAAAGCACGGGCAATGCCAATGGCACCCAGGGCATCGAGCCGGTCTGCATCCTGAACCACATCCAGTTCGGGCGATTTAAACCGCTGTGCTTCTTTACCGCCTTTGAAGGAGATATTTTCAATAATGTGCTGAACGTGAACAATAATGTCTTTTTCAATGCCAAGCGAAAGCATAAAATTACCGGCCAGGTTTGGGCCGATACTTTCATCCCCATCGTGGAACTTTGAATCAGCAATATCGTGCAATAATGCACCAAGCTCAACTACCAGCAAATCAACATTTTCAATTTTTGCAATGGTAAGTGATGTTTTCCAGACCCGGTAGATATGCCACCAGTCGTGTCCGCCCTCTGCTCCGGAAAGTTCCTCTTTTACAAATTGTATGGTTTTATCAATAATTTCCTGATGGTTCATTTATGTTGATTTTAAGGCAAGGATAAAAGTAAAAACAAAAATGGCAGTAATCCGATGGATTTTTATCGAATTACTGCCTTATTCTGCATCATGAAAATATTAATGTAACCTTGAGCCAATAAGGTGAATAAACTCAGCCCGGGTTTTGTCAACAAGAAATGCGCCGGTAAAGTCCGATGTGGTGGTAACCGAATTTTGTTTCTGAATCCCACGCATACTCATACACATGTGCTGGGCTTCAATAACTACAGCTACTCCCAAAGGTTTTAAGGTGTTCTGAATGCATTCTTTAATCTGGGTAGTAAGACGTTCCTGAACCTGCAGGCGGCGCGCAAATGCATCCACAACGCGTGGAATCTTACTTAGCCCAACAATGTGCCCATTGGGAATATATGCTACATGCGCCCTGCCAAAAAACGGGATCATGTGGTGCTCGCACATAGAGTAAACTTCAATGTCTTTAACCAAAACCATTTGTTTGTAGTCTTCCTTAAACATGGCCGATTTCAGAATATTCTCAGGCTTTAGATCGTAACCATGGGTAAGAAACTGCATCGCTTTGGCAACGCGCTCCGGAGTTTTCTCAAGTCCTTCTCGGTTGGGGTCTTCACCTATCAGTTTCAAAATCTCACGATAGTGGGTGCTGAGTTTCTTTATGGTCTTTACATTGTATAAATCCCTTTTTTGATACCCATCCTGTATTTCATAATCATCCATCATGTTTTCGATGATCATATCTTTTACTATTTCGCTGCTCATGTCTCTCTGTTTTTAGTTTCCGTAGTATTCTACAAAGTTTCTTTCTGTTTCAAAAAGTTTTACGCAGTGGAGCTGTGCCCCTGCATCATTGACAGGTTTTTCCAATTGTTCCCATATTGCGATCGCCAGGTTTTCTGATGAAGCCAGCCGCCCGGCCATAAAATCAACTTCGACATTTACATTTTTATGGTCAAGCTTGTCAACAACCAGTTTGTTGATGATACGGCTCAATTCCTTCAGGTTAATCAGAAAACCTGTTTCCGGATCAACTTTCCCCTTCACGGTTACAAACAGCTCATAATTATGACCATGCCAGTTTGGATTCGAACATTTTCCAAAGACTTCCAGGTTTTTCTCGTCGCTGTAATCAGCCCTGAATAACCTGTGTGCTGCATTGAAATGTTCTTTCCGGGTAATGTAAATCATATTGTCAGAATTAGAAATCAAATTTAATCTTTATTAACGAGAATGCTGTATTCCACGGATTGTTTTTGTTTGTTTAATGATTTGATTGATATATTAAACAAGGTAGTTGGTTAATTGTTTCTGAGGATGATGTTTTATGCGCAAGTAAATAGATACTCCAATGGGTTTTTTGACCATGAGTAGCTGGATAAACCTATAAGTGAATGAAATGCAAAGAATTAGAAACCCGTTTTTACTCTGTTTTTTTTCTGAGAAAGAAACTAACTTCAAATGTGGTAAATATTACGTAAAGCAGAAAGAAGCTGAGGATAAAGTTAACCGCATCTGCCCTGTTGGTAAAAGCATATACCGCAATAATCACCAGGTAGAGTAATAATCGGATAATTGAATTGGCCATAAATGCGGTAACAAATCCCGAGGGCGATCCCTCCATCTTTTTCTGAAGAAAATAATAGGAAAGCAGGGTTGCTGCAGTGAAAAATATAAGCAAATAGGGCAGGGTAGGGCTGATAAAGGCAGGAGGAATCAGAAACATCAGGCCAACAATCAGTAGTCCGGTGATGGTTGCAAGAATAAGCAGTTGTTTGGTAAATATCCTTAACTTATGATTCATTTGTTATCTGTATTACTTATTTCTTTAATCATCAGCCAGATGGCTCCGGCAACAGCTGCAAGGGAAAGCAGAATGGTGAAAACCGGAATCCTTATCTGCAGATAATGGTCAATCAGGTATCCGCCATAAGCACCTGCTGCAATCAGCACACCCATCTGAATAGCCATAGCAGAATACCTGGCATACGAAGCCATGGGGTTTCGGCCGGGCTTATTCGCTTTTCTCTTCGGCATAGGCTGGCTGCGATTCAACAGCCGGTGTATTGTCCATCCGGCAGGTTCCGCTAAACCTTGCACCGGGTTCAATAGCGAGCTTGCTGGTAAATATTTCGCCTTTAACAACAGCGCTGGCTTTGAATGAAAGCAACTCCTTTACCTGTATGGTTCCGTTTACCATGCCTTCGATATCAGCATTAATGCATTTGATATCACCTTCAACCGAGCCGGTTGATCCAAGTATTACCTTGCCACCAGCTACAACAGTGCCGGTAAGGGTACCGTCAATGCGGATGTTGCCGTTCGACTGAATGTCGCCGGTAATAAATGTACCCGATTGAATCAGGTTAGCTGATGAAGGGGTTTCGGGTAAGTTATTTTTTGCCATATTATTGCTTTGGTGATTTTATCCAGGTTAAAATTCTATTTGTCTTTGAGATAATTTTTCTGGAAAAACTGCATGTAAGCCTTAGTATTCTTCTCTTTGAAAAACAAGGGATAGTTTTCGGCCGAAATCAGGAACTGATCGAAAGTGCCTTCGCGCATACCCGAAAAAATGTAGTTATCTTCCTTTATCCCGTTGAAGTAGCGCATTGCCTTGTCAATTTCAGTAAAGCTGCTCACCGTTATCATTTGGCGGTTGTTATCCAGAAGCACACTGTTTACCTGTAGATTCTCTGTGCTGTAGTACTTGGTGTTGAAGTCAGTAATACGAACCTTGGTTCCATAAACATTAACTGCGGTTCCATCTACTATCAGCGCGTAGAAATGGGTAACCCCCGGTTTGAAAGTGTACATCGAAAAATCAAGCGGTTTACCGGCAGCAAGGGTAGAATCACCTTTTGCACCTTTGGTAATATCCTTTTCACCAACTTCTTTTCCTAGTAGTTTGCGGGCATAGCCTACCACATCGCTTGATGGGTAGCGCTCAATAAGCTGAGCCAACTCAACCTTCATAGTGTCGAGGCTTTCGGTTTTACCCCTCGAAACCGCTTTTATGTAAGCAAACCTTGGCATCAGATTTTCATCCTTGTATTTCGACAGGGCATCTTTGCTGTAGATTATTGCAGTTCTGTATTGTCCCCTTTCAAAAGCAAGGTAGGTTTCTTCATAAAGTGTTTTTACCCTGTTACGGGCAGCTTCAAGCTCAAGATTATAGTTGGGATTGATCAGAATTTTGGCATAATCACTATCGGGATAACCTGAAATAATCATGTTCTTGTATCGGTTCATATTCGTTGAATCGCCCGATTCACGGTAAGCCCTGTATAAATGATAGCCAGCCTGCAATGCATTGGTGTCAGCAGGAAACCGATTGAGCAGAGTGGTAAATGTTTCAATAGCCTTGGGCTTGTCGAACAATTCCTCGAGAAAAATAATTCCGGCATTAAACAGCCCATCGGCAATCATAATATTGCTTTTTTCAACTTTCTCGGGTGTCATCGGCAGATTCTTCAGATATGCGTCTCTGGTTCTTAGGTTGTTATTTCCTTTTTCCCCACTTGCCCCTTTGGGCCCGCCACCTGTGGTATCGGCCGGGCTCTCTGTTTCATCAGCCATCAGGTCGGTCATCACCTCGCGCTTGTTGCTCAGCCTCCAGTTATCTTCGAGCCTGCGCCTTCCCCACTTGCGCACAAATTCAGAAAAGCCCATACTCACTGCTGATGGATTATAAAAATACCATCCCCCTCCACCAATGGTCGAGGTTCCGTCACGCTGATCAACTATCTGCCTGCCCTGAAGTCCGATACCAGCCATATCGGCCATTTTTTGCTCTTCTTCTTTTTTTCGTGCTTCCTCTTCTTTGCGAAGGTATTCCGCAATGGCGTCGTCAATTATCTTATTTCTTTCACTTTCGGGCAAGCCTGCAAGGTGCTGTAAACTATCCTGAACATGCACCGTTTTCAGGAATCCCACAAGACGGGTCAGAATATCTGTTTTTGCATAAATGTTATCATAATCAGGGAAATCCTTGGGCAGAAACATCATCGTACTGTCGTAATAAGCCTGAGCCTGTCCATAATCAGGACTTTTAAAATAAATGTCGGCAAGCCTGAGGGCCGAAATTGATTTCTGATAATCGTTGGTAACACTGGTAGCTACAGATTTGCGCAGGTAGCTTACCCCGAGGGTATCGTTTTTATCTTTAAAAGCAATATCAGCAAGAGCATAATATATCTGATCGCGGAAATCCTTGTTTTTCGCATCTTTTAGCATCTTTTCAAGCTCCTTCACAATCATTCGCTTATCGCTGCTGTTTGCATTGTAAACCCTTGCAAGGTTAATGCGGGCGTTAAAAGCCATTTCGAAAGATGCTGATCCTTTGATCACTTTAGTGTAATATTCGCCGGCTTCCGAATCCCTTTTTTCGCGCTGGTTAATCTGGCCAAGGATAAAATAGAGCCTTGTGCGGAGTTTTCCATTTGAATTGAGTGGAATGGCCTTCTTGAGTGCTTCTTTTGCTTCTTTGTACTTGCCCTGTTCAATATACATATCGGCGTAAGCAAGCGGAAGGTCTTTTCTTACAATCCAGGGCAACTGCAATTCGTGTTTTTCAGAGGTAATCAGTGCATACATCCCTGTGGCCCTGTCGTATTGTTTCAGTTGCTTGTAGCAGCGGCCTATCCACAATTGTGCTTCTGATTTAACCGGGTCATTGCTGTAATTCTTGATAACATGCTCGAAAGCGCGACGGGCAGCATTATAGTCCTGTTTGTAAAAATTGGCTTTACCAATAAGCATATAGCTGTGAATAACCCACTTAACATGCTCCACCTTGTTATAATACATCGAGTGCTTCAGAATCACTTTCGACGCTTTTTCAATGGCTCTGTCCATATTCGGGTTAATGGCCTGTGCATTGCTTTGGGTGCCATAATTGTAAACCGGCAGCACTGAAGTGTAATTTTCGCGGGCGCTCTTTTTCAGTTCCGAAATGCCCTCTTTCAGGCTTTCGTTGCCGTTCCAGTAAGCATTATAGTGAGCCGTAATATTGTGGTAAGCCCTGCGGGTAAAGGTATTTTTCTTGGTTGAGCAGGCTGGCGCGAAAAAAAGCACCGCAAGGAGCCAAAGAAAAGAGGTACGATGGGTTAAAAATTTTGTATTCAAGGATATGCCGGTTAACAGTTTCACTAAATAACTGATTATTTGCAAAAATATTTTATTTTTTTGAATCAGGCCTGA
>DINP01000071.1 GCA_002426025.1 Bacteroidales bacterium UBA5537
TTCTCCTGACTTTTCTTTCTTAAACCGTGCCATATTATTTTGTACCTCCTATATCTTCGGGTTCAGCTTCAGAAATTGACATCGGGATGGCTTTTGAAATAGCATCCGTTTTGTCCTGATCGTTCAAATCGGCGAATTTAACTCCGAACCTCTGTTTTGAAAGCTGGTCTCTGAGTTCGTTAACGGCAGCGGTCAACTCATTTTGTACCTGAATGTACATATCATAAGAGGTACCACGGTCGTTTTTGAGGGAAATAATTCCTTTAGAGACCGGATAATCGCCAAGACCTGGAATAAACTCAGTTTTCTTTTCCGGCAAATTTTCCCGATTGTTCGGATTTGCGAGGAATTCCTTGGCTTCGGCGCGGAGCGTTCTGATTTCGCCCCATTTGCCTTCGACAAACAGACGGTCGCTCTTGTTTACAAGTACATTGAAGATGTTACGTTCCTTAACTTCAGGAATTTCAGCATCTTTTTCCGGGGGTGGCGGCAATCGCCTCACGATGCCTGAGTCAACGTCCATGGTAGTGGTTACCAGGAAGAAGATCAGCAGCAGGAAGGAGATGTCGGCCATTGACCCGGCGTTTATTTCGGGAACTTTTCTAGCCATAGTTCATCCTTGTTTTTAAGGGAACAATTTATTTAAACAATTTTGCCACTTCGGCATACAGAATGCTGATAACAACACCTGCAAATACAATATAAGTGGCGAGCAAGCCTGCACCAATTACCCTTGATGCTGTTGGGCTGATGTCGTGCTTTTCATAGAACAATCCTGTTTCGGCAGGTGATACGAGAAAAGCGATCAGCAATACAGCCAACAATATACCAATGCCTATTAATCCTCCTTTTGCTTTCTTCAAATCACCAAAAGTCTGGATAATCGGGAAAACAATTGCTGTAATTGCAGCAACGGCAAAAAGGATATAAGTGAGGTAAAGGCCAATATTGATTAATGGACTACTTTCTTGCATCTTAGTTATTTTTTAACGTTTTTGTGTTTTACCAGGATATCCATGAATGAAATGGTAGCATCTTCCATTGAGTTAACAATACCATCAATTTTTGAAATCAGGTAGTTATAGAAGATCTGAAGGATAATGGCCACGATCAAACCGAATACGGTTGTTAAAAGGGCCACTTTCATACCACCGGCAACAACGGTTGGTGAAATATCACCGGCTGCTTCGATAGCATCAAAAGCCTGAACCATACCTACAACTGTTCCGAGGAACCCGAGCATAGGGGCAAGGGCGATAAACAAACCAATCCATGAGAGGTTGTTTTCGAGGCGTCCCATTAATACACCACCATAAGAAACGATTGATTTTTCAACCATTTCGAGGCCTTCTTCGTGGCGGTCTAGACCCTGGTAGAAAATACTGGCAACCGGGCCGCGGGTGTTTTTGCAAATCTCTTTTGCTGCAGTAATTCCTTCCATTTCGAGGGCTGTTTCTACTTTGTTCAGCAGTTTCTGGGTGTTGGTGGTCGATAGGTTCAGATAAAGAATCCTTTCAATCGACAAACCGAGGCCGAGGATAAGTACAAGTAATACCGGGAACATCCATCCTGGTGAACCTTCGATAAATTTAGATTTCAGCACCTGGTGAAATGATTGTGGAGCTTCTTCTTCAGCAACCAGGGTTTCCTGAGGAGCTGCGGCTGCCTCTTCCTGAACTGTTGTGTCGGCGGCCTGTTCGGTCTGCGCTGCAGCCTCATCCTGTGCCATAACAATGCTGGTAACCCCAAATGTGAGCATTCCTGCTACCGTCAAAAACGCAATTAATTTTTTCATAGTTAATTGTTATTGATTTTTGTTTTAAAAGGAACTTGTTTTTGTTTCAGTTTATTGTGTGAGTTGTTAAATTTCAGTTACATTCTGCGGAGAGAATGGGATTCGAACCCATGATACGCTTTTGGCATATACACACTTTCCAGGCGTGCGCCTTCGACCACTCGGCCATCTCTCCGTAACAGGCTCAATTTTACGCCCTTCTTTATTTTTCAGGGCGCTAAATTACAAAAAAAAGCTGACCTTATGGTTTCAATATGAAATTTTACTGATTCTGAATAAGCTGTAAAGCTAATTAATAGATAATCAATAAAATATGATTTTATCAGACCCAAAGTACTTCCACAAAAATTTTTTAACCAGCAGATTTAGGATTTTTGATAAAAGCCTTACTCAACCGTCAACTCCCCGCCCAGTGAAGTTTGCCGTTTTCTGCTTGGAAACAATAACATCTCCGAAGGGCAGCATCGAGATTGCGCTTATTTGATGTTACATTAATGTTTTGGTGAGGTTTTAAAAAGCAAAGCCTGTAACACGGTTATACCATAAATCAAAGCAAGGATAAAATACAAAAGGGGGTGTTCTTTTCTATTTCAGAACACTCCCTTTTTAAATGCTGTTACAATCTACTTTGTAATCACAAGCTTTTCGGTGGCAATGGTTTTATTGCCTTGCGAAAGGCTTACCTTGTATGTGCCATTCACAAAACCGGTAATATCAAGTATTGTTTCGTTGTTTTTGCCCTGTAGTTTCTGTTGAACTACAATGCGACCGCCAGCATCATAAATGCTTAGCAATACATTGTTTTGTTCGGGCGTATTCCAGGCAACGGTAACAAAGGTATTGGCCGGGTTTGGATATACTGTCAGTTTCGACGATTTAGCTGAAACACCTCCGGGTTTATAAATCGGCATTGTTTTAAGTCCATCGTCGAGTTTTATAGGCTCTTCATAGCTTATAAGGCCTGCACTTAGCAGCAGGTTGCGCGAAATTGCCGCCGGTTTATCTTCGTTGGCCATGCTCAACTGCATTAAGGCTTCGTAGGTATCGGTGCCGGTCTGCAATACCAAATCGGGGTTACTTCCAAATTGAATAAGTGTATTCAACAAAGTTGTGTACCGGGTGTGTAGTTCCAGCCCTGCTGCATCGAGTGCAAATTCTGCCGGCACATTGTTCAGCACCTGCGTTGCCGTGGTTGGGTTTCCTTTAAACCAATGCCAAAACGCGAGTTTATAACGGGCTTCGGGAGTGCTTTCGCCAGCCAGCAGAACACCAATGGTATCTGATTGCCATGTGTGCAGGGTATCGTTTGCATACAATCGGCATAGTGTACCAAAGTTATACCAGGCCTCCTGTTTCCAGAACGAGAGTTCGGCTTCGAGGTTTTCTTTTTCGCCGGGGATTGTTTGCCCTGCAAGTATCTCGTTTTTCATCTCTTCGGTCATTGGGTTTACTCGCGCATCAAGCATTTCAACCATTTGCGCTGATTTGGCCGACTGGGGATTGGCTACCAT
Source organism: Bacteroidales bacterium UBA5537 (assembly GCA_002426025.1). Taxonomy (GTDB): domain Bacteria; phylum Bacteroidota; class Bacteroidia; order Bacteroidales; family Lentimicrobiaceae; genus Lentimicrobium. The sequence continues at coordinate 3,307 of DINP01000071.1, forward strand.
TACATCGCGTATCATGGCATTGTTCAGCACATCTTCTTTGCTGATAGATGATTCTATTACTACATCAGACAAAAAGGGCGATTCAGAGAGCAATTGATCGCGCAGGTCGAGGCCTTCTTCGGGTATGCTGGTGATAACTTCCGACTGAAGGTTGGGGGTTGAGCCACCATCAATTACCGCATCAAGACTGGTTTGGGTAGAAGCTGCCTCCTCGTTGGCCAATTCCATCTTTAGTATTGCTTCACTTTTTTCGGTTCCGGTACCAAGATGGCTTGGACACGATATACTTTTTGTATAGGTAGTTGCAAATACCCGGTAGTGGGTGGTGAGATCGGCCGGTGAAGGCAAAATAGAAGCAGGGCCGGTGTTGTGACGGTAGTAAACAATCCAGTTGCACGAATTGCTAATATCCTTCGAATTGGTAACGGTTGTAAAGGTATTGCCAGCAGGGGCCAGGTTGTTTCCGGGTTCATTTTTCCCCTGATAATAAGCTATACCATCCTGCTGCGACAATACATTTGAATTGCGGCGCGACATCCTGATATCGTTGTCATTATCCACAAAATCGTTGCATTTGTAGCAAAGGCCTGTCACACCTGAACTGCCCGAACGGTTATAGCCTTGCGCGATGGTTGCAAAATTCAGCCTTTCAAAATGGTTGTTATAAACCATATTGTTGTCAGCACCCGATTCATTTATTATCAGGCCTATGCCCCTGCGGGTTGGGTCGGGGTTAATAAAGGTATTCTCTTCAATCGTGAACCCGGTACAGGCATCGAGATAAAGGCTGCAACCTATAGGGTTAAGGCTAACCACTTCGTTCCATACCTGAAAATGGTTCAGGTTAATTTCAGCAAAATCAATCGAACTGAGGTATATACCTTTAACTGTATAAGAAAATTCGGAATTCTGAACCCTGAACAGGCGTTGTTTTTCGGCACCCGTTGCATATATACCCCGGTAAAGGCTTGTAAAAGAACTTGCTTTATAATTATTGCAAGGGGTTGTTCCGCCCATACAAAGGTGATCAACAATAACATCGGATTCCGAGGCATAAATACCTATGCCTCTTTCATCTAAGTTTGTGAACCCGGTATATGAATTTTTAAATGAACAGCCCTTGAAATATATATCCGAAACAGAATAGAGGCTGACAAAATATTTTGGTACCGAGTTATCGGGCAGTGCTGCTGTAGTTTCAAAGGCGCAATTTTCAAAATAGCTGTAGTTCTTGTATTCATAAGGCAAAAATTCAACAGCAATTTTGTTGTTAATAAATGTAGCATCATCTGCCATTACAATCCCGCCAAAATAATCCTTATCCGGATCGAGTGTTTCGGTTCCATCGGGCAATGCCTCGGGTTTCCAGGTGCGAATACCACATTCTGCATTTTCGATAATACCACCACTTATAATTTTCACTATGCCCTGATTGGTGGTGGGCACTTGTTCAACATTGCTGTTGCCCCAGACTTCGATGCCACGCCACATTTTATCTCCGAAGTTTGAAAAAAGGCTATTATTATTAATTAGCATTGCCCCCCGTTTAACGCAAAGTCTGTTATTGTTATCACTTAAAACTGTAGTACCAACAAGTGATAGACTGTGACAAGAAACATTAAGGTTGATTCTTTCGAAATATCCAGAATTTATTGTTGCAGATAAATTAGTATTTTCAAAATCAATAAATAGGTGTGCTCCTTCTTCTGCAATAAAACTAACATTAGTGCCAAACACTGCGTTCCCACGAATGGTAATCCTGTTAACTCCGCGTTTACCCTTAATAACTACATTATTTCCTAAAGCTAAAGTTGAGCCAGGTTCGATTATGATTTCGCTATTATACATATCAATTCTTACTCCATCGCTAACTGTCATGGTTGAATTACCTGTCAATGTTGGCTTGAATCTGGACACCATATTGGCTTCAAATGTAATGTTTGAAGTAATGGGCGCTTCATGAGGGATTAGATCGTATTCGATACTATAATAATTAATACCTTGTTGAATTTGAATATCTTCCTGTCCATAGAATAATTCGAAAGTATCATCCCAACGATAATCAACTAGAGACATTTTTTTTAAAGTGCCAATAGGCAAATTGAATTGTTGGAATATTAGTAAAAATGCTTTACCAATATCGGCATTAACATGATTACCGGAAAATTCTAATTCCATTTCTATCGGATCATAATCCATTGCTGGATTAGGATATTGATTACCCTTCATTGGGTAAAATCCGCCTTTTAACTTTAAAAAATCATACCCTGTAAATTGGCCTAGACTTGGTGGTTGTGCATCTGCCAATTCTGAATATCCTGTACCCATACTAAGAAACTTTCGAATCTCATGCTGTAATTCAATTCTTAAAACAATTTGTGGTTCATTTTCAATAACACTAATCGCAAATGCGGTTCTATTTGCAAGAAACCTATAAGGTAACCACCAGAATCCATTTGTCCCATTCCCTGTCCCATAACTATTTACCAGTCTTAATCCGCCAATTTCCCAATCACGAATATCTATTATATTATCTCCGTTTTGGTCAATATCATTTGTAAACATTCCATCACCATTAAAATCGTACATAATATTATCACAATACCCTACGATTGTTATCGCATGTCCACATCCGGCTAGAGAGGTTGTTACATGTTGCCCAGCATAATTGCTTTGAGCGGGAAGGAAGTCATAGGTGCCACCGAAATTTAACCCAATAACCAATAAACCACCAACATCTGAACCTTTATTATGATCATTTAGGTAGTGTTTAATCAGTTCTAAACCTACAGCTCCATTTGTCACTTTTATTCCCTCATATCCACTTATTTTATTATTGAGA
>DINP01000044.1 GCA_002426025.1 Bacteroidales bacterium UBA5537
GAGAATATCCCTGAGTCGGGTATCTTTACAAACTACTTCAACCTTCATGCTATCAACTAGGTTCACTGCAAGGTAATAGGATGTTGAGGTTACAAAATAAAGCCAATAGGAAGATATCCTGGGGCTGATAAACGGGACGGTCCAGATGTGTCTGTTCAAACCTCTTACCTCTGCATACTGAAGTAACATTTGTTTGTAGGTAAGGATTTCTGAGCCTCCGATATCAAATGTTTGATCAAAGGTTGCAGTATTCAGCATGCATCCGGTCAGGTATTTTGTTATATTACCTACTGCAATGGGTTGACATAGCGTATTTACCCACAACGGAGCTATCAGAAATGGCATTTTTTCCATCAGGTCCCTTATTATTTCAAATGAAGCACTTCCACTGCCGACAATAATACCTGCTCTTAATACGGTAACATGTTTTCCTGAGTTTCTCAGGATATCCTCCACATCTTTTCGTGATTGCAGATGACGCGACAATTTATCGGAATTGGAAATCCCGCTCAGGTAAATAATTTGCCTGCAATTGGTTTGCCTGATGAAATCAGCAAAATTCTGTGCGGATCTGGCCTCTTCCTTCATAAATTCCTTGATAGAAGTTGACATGGAATGAATCAGGAAGAATGCAACATCAATCTCAATTGAATGATAGGTTTCAGGTACTGGATTTAGGAGATCAGCTTCAATACCGCTGAATCCTGTCAGTGTCTGCTCAGCATCCATTAGGCGTTCAAGATTCCTGACCAAACACACTACTTCATGCCCATCGTCAAGCAGTTGATGCAGTAATCTTTTCCCTATATATCCGGTACTTCCGGTAAGCAAAACTTTCATCAGCCAATTGCATATTTATTTTGTGATACAACAATAACAGGCTGAAAAACCCAGTTATCCTCTCCTGAATTAAAGCTCTTTTTACTCATATAACACCTTATGGCATTCCGAGCAGAAAGCGGTTTTCCATGTTCCTCTTATCCCCACCGGATGAACATAATCTAAACTTGTATTGATAGGTGCAGAAGTGATATTTCCGGTAGGACCTTGTGCTATGATGGTATGACATATATTGCAATCCCTTGAAATGGTTTCGCCGGCAGAAGTCTTGTGTCTGTCCGAATGACAGCGGAAACATCCATCAGATTCTAAATGGCCGATATGATTAAGGTATTGAGTGGCATCGGCCCGCATATCCGGAAAAGCGTTCAGTTTATACTCTCCCTGTATAACTTCTATAGCCTTATTAATCCTCAACTCTTCTTTTTTAACTACTTCAGGGTGTTGATCCATATAAAAAGAGAGTACAACATCTTTGATGTACTTCATTGCAGAATCCTTGTCGGTATAAGGTATTTTCAATGCCTCCATTGCAGCTTTTTTTATATAAGGTATATCTTTGGGGAATAAACCTGAAATCAATGCATTGTCAATATAATCAGGAGCAGACTTATATAAATGAGAAGGTCGGTTATGACAATCCATACAATCCATGCTTCGAGTGTCGAGTGTATCGAGGGCAATTTTGTCGAGCGGATTATCTTCATCCATAAAGATTTTTACTTCACCCGTTTTAAGGTTGGTAAGTTTTACCCAGGGTATGCTTTCGCGGTTTTTGTCATCGGAAACATATTCGATTTTGAAATCCTTATTAATATGCCAGTGTATACCTTCAGTAAGACCCATAGGGCTGAATTCAGGTCCGATTTTCATTAAAAGGGAAATATTCCACTCCGTATTGGCTGAATCAGTAAGATATGAGCGTTGACTGCGAAGTTTACGTGCGTAAAACTTTTCTGGCCAGTGGCATTTTTCACAAGTTTCACGGGCTGGCCTGAGGTTGTGTATCGGAGTAGCAATTGGCCTTGGATATTTGTTAAAGAGCACGGAATAGACCTGATATAAACCCGACATTTTTGATCTGATATACCAGTCAGCGCCTTCACCTACATGACATTCAACGCAGGTAACTCTTGCATGGGCAGAATGCTGATATGTAACATATTCAGGCTCCATCACCTTATGACATAATTTTCCGCAAAACTCGACTGATTCAGTATACTGAAATGCCTGGTAACTGCCCATTGATGATATTACTATCAAAACCATGGTAATTAATACTATTTTAAAAACACTAGCTCGATGTTTAGGCTGATTGAAGTCTAATACAGGCCAGGCTCCTTCGTGTTGCTGAGCCCCGACATTTTTACGAATCCTGAAAACTATTCCAAGTGGGATAAGTATTAAGCCAAGGACCAGAAATGCAGGCAGAATAATATAAATATATAAGCCTAAGTACGAATTGCTTTGTTCTGAAAATATTGAAAACAGAAACAATATCAGGATTAGAAACAGACTATTGGCAACCAGGATAAAACCTGTTAGGCTAAGCCAATTGTAAAGATTTTTTGGTGCTTTCATAGGCTTGTTTTTAAGGTAATTAGATTTATCGCTACGTAAAGATAATTATAAATCTATATATATACATATGCCGGACGTGATAATAGATTATTTAGGATTATTCCAGATAAGAAGAATTGAATACCTGGATAATGATATAATGGGACAATGGAAGAGGATAGATTGAGTAGATAACTACTGAGAATTTCCCATATTTGGGTAAAAAAAATCCCTAGCAATTACCAGAGATATTTATTTATTCAATCAGGACAAGTCTATTCAAATCTGCGATGCCAGGCCGAAGTTGCATCCTTAATTTCTTCGTCGCGGACCCAGTATTGGTCAACGATCTCAGATTTTTGTTGTTCCCAGTAGGCTGGCGAAACCCTTTCACCGTCGCGGGTTTTTAAGGCCATTTCATACACGGATATTACCGGGTTAAATACCAGGTCGGTTACCCCAATGGTAAAAGTCGAAACTGTAGTTTCATCTTCTTTTTTGTCTTCGGTTGTCAACACCTCAAAACCGTTAAAGGTCAGCAGGTCTTTCAGAAACTCAACACGATTGGCCGAAGCACCCTTTTCAACTATGGTGCAACGTGTTCCGTCTATTTCTTCAACGATATGTTTGGCTTGTAAGGACATAATTAAGAAGTTAAAAACTAATAGTTAATAGTTTAAAGATCAAAGTAAAAAGCTCAAAGTTAGCATCTTCAATCCGAAATCTTCAATCCGCAATCGGAAGTCGGAAATCCGCAATTAAAAAAGGCCTACACTCAGATTGTTAATCATCTCATACACCTGGCTCCAGAAACCGATTACCACAATACCAACTGCACTCAGTAATAGACCTGCACGGGTCATATTGTCGCTGCGGAAAAAGGCGATAGGCTCGTCTGATTTGTTGATAAACATTGCTTTTACAACCATCAGATAGTAATACAATGAAACGGTTGCATTTAAAACGGCGATAAAAACCAGCCAGTAATATCCGGCCGAAGCTGCTGAGGTAAACAGGAAAAATTTACCAAAGAACCCAGCTACCGGAGGAATTCCGGCCAGTGAAAACATCGCCAGCATCATCAACAGGCTGAGTCTGGGGTTGGTGCGGTACAATCCGTTGTAATCGCTCATTTCAACTTTTCCGGTTACCGCTTCGATAGCTGAAACTACGCCGAAAGCACCAAGGTTAGAGAAGATATATACGAGCACAAAGTAAATTACCGAAGTCATTCCCATCTGGCTACCGGCCATCATACCGAGCAGGATAAATCCGGCTTGTGCAATGGACGAGAAAGCAAGAAAGCGTTTCATATTTTTCTGTCTCAGGGCGAAGAGGTTACCTACTACCATCGTCAGAACTGAGATGATGTAAAGTACATTCTGCCAAACTTCGATAAGCTGGAAAAAGACTTTATAAAGAATCAGTATCAGGATAAATGAAGCTGCCCCTTTTGAAATTACAGAGAAATAAGAAGTTACGTTTACCGGTGAACCTTCATACACATCGGCTGTCCATAAGTGGAATGGAACCAGAGAGATTTTGAAGGCCATACCTGAAAAGAAAAACAGAAAAGCAAGTACCTGCATTGGGGCAGCGCCAAAGCTGGCAGCAACATCGGTAAAATAGATACTTCCGGTTGATCCATAAATCAGCGATAAGCCAAACAGCAGTATTCCCGATGAAAGCGCGGAAGAGAGAATGAGTTTAACACCAGCTTCTGCCGATTTGGTCTGATGATGTGTGTAAGCTGCCAACGCTGCCATAGGAATGGTTGCTGTTTCGAGGCCAAGGTAAAACATCAGGAAATCGCCCGACGAAATCATGAAGTACATCCCGGCAAGGGTAGAGAACATCAGTACGAAATACTCGCTCATCTTTTCCCTGTTTTCGGGCTTCATAATCCAGGTGTAGGATTGCAACATGATAATGAATACACCGATATTCAGCACATTCTTCATCATATTGATCAGGGGTGTTGACCTAAACATGCCCCCGAAAAGTGTTCCTTCGGGTGCCGGCAAAAAACCGACAATGATATGGATGATGAACAGAACCATGGCAACCGGAATAATCCACGGTTTTTGCGTGGGCTTCAGGTTGAGGTCAACAATCAGCAGGATAAGTGCGATAAGCACGAGCATTATTTCGTGCCGCATAAGTAAGAAGTCGTTGATGGTCATACTGCCAAAATCTAAAAGTTTTTATTTAAGCGGTTTCCCGGATGATATTTCCGGTTGTTCGCGGGTAAATCCAACTAAAACAGGCTTACAAACTGAAAGCCGGTGATTGAAATTTTATCTACAATAGGCCCCAGACTGACGTTAATCATATCGGAAAGCCAGAGTGGTGCAATACCAATGGCTGCAATTGCAATTACCAGTGTAACGGTTGAAAGGCGTTCGTGCCATTTTGCGTCTTCAAGATGCAGGTAATGATCGTCCTTGATGGGACCGAGCAATAGAATACCAACCACACGAAGAATATAAACCGCGGTAATAACAATACTTGAAATGGCCATTATTGTGAGAATTCTGTGGAAGGAATCGGTATGCTGGAAAGCACCAAAAAATATGGTCATTTCAGCAACGAAACCACTTAATCCCGGAAGGCCTAAAGAAGCCAGACCGGCAATAACGTAAACCACTCCGAGGAAAGGCATCACTTTCATCAGTCCGCCCATTTCGTTGATCATTCGGGTGTGAGTCCGCCCATAAATCATCCCGATAAGTGCGAAGAAGAGTGCTGTCATCAAACCATGGGAGATCATCTGTAGAATGGCGCCGTTGAAAGCGGTTTGATTCATCATCAGCACGGCAAACAGTACGAGTCCACAGTGGCTTACCGATGAATAGGCATTGATGTATTTAAGGTCTTTTTGCCAGATGGCACCAAATGCACCGTAAACCACACTGATAGAAGTTAGCAGTAGGAAAATCCAGGCTTGTTCCTGTGCTGCTTCAGGCATCAGGAAAATAGCAACGCGGAATGCACCATAGCCTCCGAGTTTCATTAGTACACCGGCGTGGAGCATTGAAACAGCAGTAGGGGCCGAGGCATGACCATCAGGCGACCAGGTGTGGAAGGGGAAGAGTGCGCCCAGAATCCCGAAACCAATAAAGGTAAATGGGAAGAGGAAGCGCTGCATTTCGATGGGTATGGTGATTTTTGAGATTTCAAGCAGGTTCCAGGTAAGTTGTCCACCCGATGGGGCTGAATAGAAATAGATGCCCAACAGACCGACCATCAGCAGGGCAGAGCCACCCATCAACATCAGGGTGAGTTTCATTGCAGAGTATTCCTTCGGCCCTGATCCCCAGATGCCAATAAGCAGGTACATCGGGATAACCGCGACTTCGTAGAAAAGGAACATAGTAAAAAGGTCAATCGAGATAAAGAACCCGAAAACCCCGGTGGCAAGTAATATCAGGGAGATAAAGAATTCGCGGCTCAGGAAATCCATGTTCCATGAAGCGAAAATTCCGGCAAAAACCACAATGGCAGTAAGCAGGATCATGGCCACCGAAATGCCGTCAACACCAATAGCATAGTGAATGTTGAGCGATGGAAACCATAAGGCATCATAGGTAAACAGCATTTCGGCCGTGTTACCTGCATTGCGTTCGCCAAGGTACATAAACACCAGTATGGCAGCCAGAATAAGCTGAATGCTCATCCCGACAGCAGACACAAGCCTGGTCTGTTTCATGTTTTTGGTGAACCCGATGGCCAGGGTAGTCAGAACCGGGATCAGGACAAAGAGTGTGAGTATGTTCATAGTTCGATGCTTTTCTTTACCACAGATAAATAAATATGATTACCAGAGCAATTGTTCCGGAAACAAAAACAAACCCGTACTGTTGAATGCGCCCGCTCTGGAAACCTTTGATAAGGTACGCCGAACGCTCAATAACACGTGCGATAAGGTTCATAAAACCATCCACAATATGGCGGTCGAACCATGCAACCGGGCGCGAAATGTAGTTGAAGATGATCTTTTTAGTTACAAAGAGATATACTTCATCCATATAGAACTTGTGATATGCCCAGTTGTAAAAATATCCGAAACCAGTTGCTAGTCGCTGTGGAATTTCCGTTTGTTTGCGGTACATGATGGTTGCAATGGCAATACCCAGCAATCCAATCAGAACCGATGGGATGGCTACAGCGTATTCTATGTGCGCCTCAAATGGCATTCCATCGCTGGTAACCAGCTCGTGAAACGGCAGATAACCTGCGAAAATAGATCCGAAAGCCAGTATCAGCAGTGGAATGGTCATGGTAGCCGGAGCTTCGTGTGGGGTGTGATGATAGTGGGTTTCTTTGCCCCAGAAAATGCTGAAATAGAGCCTGAACATATAGAAGGCGGTAAGGCCTGCTACGGCAAACTCAATAATAAACAGCGGCATATTGTGATGGAAAGCGGCAGTCAGAATTTCGTCCTTGCTGAAAAATCCCGAAAGGAAAGGAATCCCGGCAATGGTAAGACAGGCAATCAGGAAGGTGATATGGGTTATCGGCATATACTTTCGCAAACCGCCCATATCTTTCATGTCGTTGCTGTGAACTGCATGGATAATAGCCCCGGCTCCAAGAAACAACAAGGCTTTAAACATAGCATGGGTAAACAGATGGAAATTACCGGCCATAAAACCAAGTCCATCGTGTCCGCCATAGCCCGAAACGCCAAGCGCCAGCATCATATATCCGATTTGCGACATAGTTGAATAGGCCAGTACCCGTTTTATATCGGTTTGTGTACAGGCGATAATGGCGGCAAAGAGCGAACTGAATCCTCCAACCCAGGCTACCACATGCAAAGCATCGGGAGCTGCCAGTGAATAAACCGGGAACAGTCGGGCAACGAGATAAACACCGGCCACAACCATAGTTGCCGCGTGAATAAGTGCCGAAACCGGTGTGGGACCTTCCATGGCATCGGGCAGCCAGATATGAAGCGGGAACATGGCCGATTTACCGGCTCCGCCCATAAATACCAGAATCAAAGCCCAGGTAATGCCGCTAAGGCCTAAAAATGCTGCTCCACCGACCTGTGTAATTGCAGGTCCGGTTGGGCTTACTAATGTCTGAAAATCAAAAGTATCCGTCATAAATGACAGCATCAGTATCCCGATAAGGAAACCCAGATCGGCAAACCGGGTAACGATAAATGCTTTTTTAGAAGCCGAAACAGCGCTCGGTTTCGTGTAATAAAATCCAATCAACAGGAAAGATGAAACACCCACCAGTTCCCAGAAAATATACATCTGGAAAATATTGGTAGCCAGCACCAACCCCATCATCGAGAAGGTGAACAGCGAAAGAAATGAGAAGAAACGGGCAAATCCTACTTCACCTTTCATATAGCCAAGGCTGTAGATGTGCACCATAAACGATACAGTACTCACCACGATCAGCATCATTACCGAAATAGGGTCAATCAGCACTCCGAGGTTGACTGTCAACTTATCGCTGAAATGGATCCAGGTAGTTTCAAAAGCTTTGAGCGAAGTATAGCCCATTCCTTCAACATGGTCGGTCCAGAAATAGCGGATGGCCGTCATGTAGGAAAGTATGGTCACTACAAAAAGCCCGGTTGTTCCTATAAGCCCCGAAACGACCGGTTTGAATTTATGCCCTGTAAGTCCTGTAAACAGGAACAGTGCCAGTGGAATCAGCGGGATAAGCAATGTGTAAGTGTAATCTGTCATAATGCTGTAGTCCTTTTGGTGTTCTTTCTTATGTTGAAACCCGGAATAATTCGTTAAAATTTCATTTCATCTACCTTGTCCACTTCGATGGAGCGGAAATTCCGGTAAATGTTGATGATGATTGCGATGGCAACAGCGGCTTCGGCAGCAGCCACGGCAATCACGATAAGGGTGAAAAAGTGCCCGTGCAGATTGTCGGGATACAGGTAACGGTTGAATGCTACAAAGTTGATGTTTACTGAGTTCAGAATCAGCTCAATAGACATAAGCATAGTGATCAGGTTTTTGCGGGTAAGGAAGCCGAAAATTCCTGAGAAAAACATCAGTGTACTGATTATCAGGAAATACTGTAATGGAATGGTTCCGGTCATGATGATATATTTTTGTGTCTTCCTGTTTTACTATTTAATGTTTTTGTCGGCAGTTTTTTCTTTTCTTGCCACGATAATTGCGCCTATCATAGCCGCCAGCAGAAGTATGGATACCACTTCAAAAGGAAGCGCATAACCGTTCTCGTTGTATGAAACCAGCGCCCGGCCAATGGATTTTACATCCGAAGGTACTTCGTTCAGCGATTTCGCAGGGAACGAATAGTTGAGGATGGTAATCAGGGTGAGTGTAGCGCCTGCAACTACTGCAAGAGCCGACATAACGCCCTGGAATTTTCCGGCCATTTTAGCCCGCTCGCTGATGTGGCTGGTCAGCAAAATAGAAAAGATGATGAGCACTACTATACCACCGGCGTAAACGGTAAGCTGCACCGCGGCCAGGAAGTTGTAGTTCAGCATAAAATAGAGGCCAGCCGTACTTACCAACACAAAGAGCAGGTAAACTGCCGCACGGAGAATCCTCCGGGTTGTAACGGTAAGTATTGAAAAGACCAGGATCATGCCTGCAAGCAGAAAAAACAAAATTTCGCTATTCATAGCTTTTTATATCTGTCGGTTTATGATTAACTGGCGCTGCATTAGTCTTTTACGCCTTCCATTATTTTCGATCCGGGTTGGTTCAGCACTTTGGTAAGCGAGGTGCGGTCCCAAACGGCATGTTCAAATTTCTGTCCCATCACAATAGCTCCGGTAGGGCATGCCTTAATGCAGAGATTGCAGAATGTACACATTCCCAGATGGTAAATGTGCTGATCAATAGCACGACGTTTCTTACCTTCTTCTGTCATCACCGATTTGGAGATGATCTCGATAGAACCGTTTGGACAATTGATTTCGCATATTCCGCATCCGGTGCATTTGTGCTCATTGTTTTCGTCGTGGGGCATAATGACTTCGCCCCTGAAACGTTCGGCAATTTTCAGTGTCTGCCTGTTTTCGGGATATTGCTGGGTGATGTGCTTCCAGGGAGTGAAAAAATACTTTGCAGTAACCCTCATTCCTGTAAGCAGGGTCCAGATTCCCTTCAGTATTTCGGTGATGTATGCTATTACAGATTTCATGGTTTAGTTTTCACGGATTAGAAATGCAGCCCGAACAATACTACTGCTGCCATCAGCAGAATGTTGAAAAGGTTGATGGGCAGAAGATATTTCCATTCAAGATTCAGAATCTGGTCAACCCTGAGCCTGGGAAAGGTCCATTTGAACCACATCATCAGAAAGATTACGCCCAGCACCTTGAAGAAAAACCAGAACAGCCCCGGTATCAGGTCCATAATCTGGTTAAAGCTTTCAAAATTACCGAAGTGTAGTGGCATCCAGCCACCAAGAAATACGGTGGTTGCCATGGCAGCTACAATAAACAGGTTGATGTATTCGGCCAGGAAGAAAAAGGCAAATTTGATTCCAGAGTATTCAGTGTGGAATCCGGCGGTAAGCTCCGATTCGGCTTCAGCAAGGTCGAAGGGGCCGCGGTTGGTTTCGGCAGTTCCGGCAATAATAAATACCACAAAAGCGATAAGGGCCGGAATATGTCCTTTAAAAATGAACCACATTTCGCGCTGGCCTTCAACCAGTCCCGAAATCTGCATGGTGCCGGCCAGGATAATAATGGTGATGAGCGAAAGGCCAACCGAAAGTTCGTAACTTACAATCTGAGCACCTGAACGCATAGCACCTATCAGCGAATATTTGTTGTTTGAGCTCCATCCGGCAAGCAGAATACCTATTACGCCAACAGAAGAAACTGCGGTTACAAAGAATATCCCGATATCAAAATCGAAAGTCTGCAGTCCGGGAGCAAACGGAATTACTGAAATAACGAGGAAGCTGACAATAATTACAATAAACGGGGCCAGATTATAAAGGAATTTGTCGGCCTCTTTTGGTGTAATCAGCTCCTTCATCAGCAATTTGATAAAGTCAGCAATGGTTTGCAGCAAGCCCCAGGGGCCTACGCGCATAGGGCCCATTCGTTGCTGGAAGGCCGCGCAGACTTTGCGTTCTGCATAAACAAGGAAAAGGCCAAACAGGGCTACAAACAGCAGGTAGGCCACCCCGACGATCGTCCATTCAATTATCAGGGTTGTTGTTGCCGAATAGCTGGCAGTTAAACCCTCGTGTATGGATTTTGTCAGTGTTGTGAAATCGTAGATATTGAATGCCATCTTTTATAATTTCGATGTTTTATTCAAAGGTTTAACGGTCAATGTCAGGAATTACCAGGTCGAAAGTTGACATAATAGCCACCAGGTCGGCAATTTTCCATCCTTTTGCTATATGGTTGATAGCAAACAGATTGGAGAAGCCAGGCGAGCGGAATTTTACCCTGTAAGGGTTTTTCTTGCCATCAGAAACGATAAAGACGCCAAATTCGCCACGCGCACTCTCAACCCGCTGGTAAAATTCACCTTCGGGAAGTTTAATCACGCCTTTCATCTTCATGGCATAATCGCCTTCCGGAATGTTATCTATCAACTGCTCAATAATATTCATTGATTCCCACATCTCCTGAATGCGCACCTGATAACGGGCATAAGTATCGCCTACATCGCTCAGCACTTCGTTAAAATTAACTTTGGAATATGCACTGTATGGCTGATGTTTCCTAAGGTCGCAGGCAAAACCCGAAGCACGGGCCGTTGGGCCGGTTACACCATAGGCAATAGCGTCTTCGCGCGACAAAAAACCAACGCCTTTGGTACGTTCAGTAAAAATTACGTTGCCCGAAAGCAGGCGGTCGTATTCTGGCAGTTTGGTCCTGAATTTCTTTATAAATGCTTTTACATCACGTTGGAAGTTCGGGTGGATGTCGAACATCAATCCGCCAGGAATGCTGTAATTTACCGTAAGGCGGGCACCACAGGTCTCTTCAAAAATATCGAGGATTTCTTCGCGGTCGCGCAGACCATAAAAGAAGGTGGTTAAAGCGCCCATATCCATTCCCATAACACACCACCACAACTGATGCGATGCCAGACGGCTGAGTTCCGCCATGATGGTACGAATGTACTTAACCCTGTCGGGAACTTCAATCTGCAATGCATTTTCAACACAAAGAGCAACGGCTTCGTTGTTCATATGTGCTGAAAGATAATCCATACGGTCGGTCAGATGCCCGATCTGCGGATAGGAGAGGGACTCTGTCATCTTCTCAATTCCGCTGTGGATATAGCCGATGTGAGGCTGAACATTGTGTACAATTTCCCCTTCGAGCTGAACCAGCAATCGCAGCACACCGTGTGTACTCGGATGCTGCGGTCCCATGTTTACAAGATACTCGTCGGTCTTGATATCGTCGGTGGTAATCATTACTTCTTTAAGCTCTGCCATAGCTATCGTGATACGATGTGAATGTCGTCTTTAAAATCTTTGCGTAGCGGGAAACCCCAGTTTTCGTCTAGAAAAAGCCTGCGAAGGTCGGGATGGTTGTTAAACCGAATGCCCAACAGGTCATACACTTCATTTTCATGAAATTCGGCTGTTGGCCAGATATCGCTGACACTGTCAAGTACCGGGTTTTCGCGGTCAGCTGTTTTTACCCTGACTACCAGTACATGCTTATGTAAAACCGATTCGAGGTGATATACAACCTGCATATGGTCGGCCTGATCCATCCCGGTAAGGCAAAACAGGTAGTCGAAAGCCAGTGTCTTGTCTTGTTTCAATTGATTCATAAAATCATACATCCTGGCAGCAGGCACAGTCGTTTCAACATACTGGGCTCCTTGCCGGGTTTCGGCTTCCGCTTCAACCTTTCCGATTGCCGTTATCAATTCCTCGTTGGTCATTTTTATATGATTTGGAGACTTGTCAAATGGTTAAATTCAGCTTATTTCGCCTTTTTCCTTCTGGAATAGTTGCGCTCACGGCGGATTTTCTTCTGCAACTGCATCATGCCAAAAAGCAAGGCCTCAGGGCGTGGCGGGCATCCGGGAATGTAAACGTCAACCGGAATAACATGGTCGGCGCCTTTAACAATCGCGTAGCTGTTATAGAAAAAAGGCCCGCCCGAAACGGCACAGGCCCCCATGGCTATTACATATTTAGGGTCGGCCATCTGATCATAGAGGCGTTTCAACACAGGCGCCATCTTATAATTGATAGAGCCACTGATGATGATCATATCGGCCTGGCGTGGAGTGGCGCGGGCTACTTCGAAACCGAAACGAGCCATATCGTGGCGAGAAGCGCCAACGGCCATGAACTCTATAGCACAACAACGTGTACCAAAAGTAAGCGGCCAGAGTGAATTGGAGCGCGCCCAGTTGATCAGATCGTCGAGTTTGGTGAGAATGATGCTGCCCCCTTCGTGCGATTCAATAATGGGGTAGTCGTTTACCTCAATATCCTGTTTCTTTTTTGTTATTCCCATTTCAGTGCATGTTTTTTCCAGCCATATAGCAGGCCAAGTCCCAGAATGAAGAAGAAGATTCCGATTTCGATAAAGGCTGTAATCCCTGTTTCGGCCATTACTGTGGCCCATGGGAAAATAAATACGGTTTCAACATCGAAAATCAGGAAGAGGATTGCAAAGAGATAATAGCCTACAGTATATTGCAGCCAGGCACCTCCAATGGTCTCAATTCCACATTCATACGGTTCAAATTTTGCAGGGTTCGATGAGGTAGGTGGCACAAAGCTTGAGAAGAGCAGGGCTCCTCCAACCAGCACAACCCCAACGATGAAAAACAATACAAGTGACTGACTGTCCATACTTTATGGTATTTAGGTATCTACATTTGTCGAGGTGACAAATGTAGGAATTGTTATATAGGTTTTTAACAAATATTTATAAGGCCAATAAATTTAGAATGGTTCAAAATAGCGGTCTTTCCGCTGGGCTATAATGAATAAGCATCGCTGAAAACAACAGGATTGATTTATTTCTGTATAATAACTGATTGAAAGCAGGAATTTGGATGATCTATTTCAGTAAACCCTCGAATATGTTAATTATTTCATAAAAACTCATACAAGCAATTGAGTTTATCTATTTTTGCAAACGAAGATAGGTGTGAAAATGAAGAAATTAAAGGATATATCCATTATAATATTGATGGTAGCTTATTTGCTATCAGCATCGGGTATGCTTGTTTTTCTTCATCATTGCAATGCCGAGAATACCATTGCACTTAGTCTCTCCCATAATCATCCGTGTTGTAGTGCAACCGAAGATCATCATACTCAGGATGGTGATGCTTGCTGTTCTCAAAAGAATGCAGTTGATTTTACTTTGCTTTCTTTCAATAAAGCGCCCTGTTGCGATGATTCAAAACTGTTTGTTAAGGTTGTGCCGGAATGCCTGTTGCCTGATGTAAAAAAGATTCAGGTGAATGCATTTGCAGCCATTTATCGTCAAATACAATACCTTTTGCCGATTACTTCAGTTTCGGCTGAAAATCTTTCCATTTTTGCTATTTCAACGTTTCCGGTTGAAAGTATCTGGCGCAGGATTTCCTCCTTCCGATTGTGATTTCTTTCCGTTTCTTCTAAATCAGCTATCAGGCACAAAGCCCGGTTTGATTTTATGTGCTTTTTATTATTCTGGTTTATCCGGAAATAATTGAAAACATGAATAAAATTCTGCTTTTAGCCTGAGTTGCTGAACCCAATCCACTCTTATTTAACTAAAGAAACTAAAAAGATGAAAATAATCATAGCTTCAATCAGCATGCTATTGTTGATGCTTGCGCATTCTGCTCTTGGCCAGGGCCAGATAAGCGGAAAGATTGTAGAGCGCGACCCCAATAATAAGATAATTCCCCTGCCGTTTGCCAATGTGCATTGGGCTGGTACACAAACAGGCACGGTAGCCGATGAGTATGGACGTTTTTCCATTGAAAAACCACATGGTAAATCAGCAAAACTGGTGACGAGTTTTGTAGGTTATCTAAACGATACATTGCTTGTTGCTTCAACTGGCAAGAGTGTTGAAATTGAACTTCAAAAGGGAAGCCAGCTTGAAACAGTCGAGATTAAAGAACGGATGGCGGGTAGTTATATTTCGTCACTAAAACCAATTAAAACCGAGGTTATCACTACAGCAGGGCTGCAAAAATTAGCCTGTTGCAATCTTTCTGAGAGTTTTGAAAACAACGCCACGGTTGATGTCGGCTTTTCAGATGCAGTAACCGGTGCCAAACAAATACAGATGCTTGGGCTTGCCGGTGTTTACAGCCAGTTGATGGTTGAGAATATCCCGTTTACTCGGGGACTCGGTTCTGCATTCGGGTTAAGTTACATTCCCGGTACCTGGATGGAATCCATACAGGTTTCCAAAGGGACTTCTTCGGTTATCAATGGTTATGAGTCCACCACCGGTCAGATAAACGCCGAATTCAGAAAACCAGACAATACCGACCGGTTCTTTTTAAACCTGTATGGTAATAGCGAAGGACGCTACGAAATCAATACTCATGCATCACACATCATCCGCGAGGACAAGCTTAGCACTGAAGTACTTGCCCATGCTTCAGGCCAGTTTAATCGGGTTGATATGAACGACGATGGTTTTCTGGATCAACCGCTTTCGCGACAAATTAATGTTTCGAACCGCTGGAATTACGAAAAACATGGAGTGACCGAATCGAAATTTGGAATTAACTTTTTGCACGACGAGCGCGATGGAGGACAGCTTGTTGGTCTAAAAACCGATGAGGCTATCGAAAACGGGAGTTATGTGATGAAGCTGCGCACCAACCGTGCCCAGGTTTACGATAAAACCGGTTTTATATTCCGTAATATAGAAAATGCCAGTCTTGGGTTGATATTCAGTGGTTTATATCATGAACAGGAATCTGTATTCGGACATTCAGAATACAACGCCCGCCAGCTTGGTTTTTACGGAAACGCAATTTTTCAGTCACAAATCGGAAATCCGGCACATACCTATAATACAGGTGTTAGCCTGATGTACGATAATTATGATGAATCGTTCCGCGATACCACCTTCAATCGGATAGAATCGGTGCCTGGTGTTTTTGCTCAATATACTTATAATCCCAGCGATAAACTGAGTATAATTGCCGGAATCAGGGTTGATCATCATAATAAATACGGAACAATTGTTACCCCACGCTTACATGCCAAGGTTAACCTTTTCGAAAAAACTGTTTTGCGCGGTTCCGTTGGTAAAGGTTATCGTAGCGCCTCAGTTCTGGCTGAAAATACCGGTATGTTGCTAAGTTCACGACAGTTGATTTTTCGCGGGGATTTCGCTATGGAAGAGGCCTGGAATTATGGTTTGAATATTACTCAAACCATTAAAATAAGCGAAAAGCGGGATGCAGTGTTTTCTGCAGACTTTTACAGGACCGATTTTATAAACCAGGTAATTATTGATCTTGATCAATCGTTTGACAGAATGGTGATTTATAACCTTGATGGAAAGTCCTACTCCAACAGCTTCCAGGTGAACGCTGAAGCCGCACTTTTTGAGCGGTTTGACATTACACTGGCCTATCGTCTTAACGATGTCCGTGCGACAACCGATGGTGAACTTCGCGAACGACCGCTGGTTAGCCGGCATAAAGGGCTGTTGACTCTTTCCTATGCCACCCGTTTCGACAAATGGAAAATTGATTTTACCGGTCAATACAATGGGCAAACCCGATTGCCCCTCAACACGCCTTTGCTTGCCGAAGCTGGCTACGGTGAATATTCACCCGATTATTTCACCATTCACACCCAGGTTACCCGCAAGTTTAAAAAATGGGATGCCTACCTGGGTGTTGAAAACCTTACCAATTTTGTNNGGAATCAGGTATACGATAAAGTGATTTGGATTTGCGATTTACGAATGACAAATGACGAATGCGTTGGCTGAGTAGTTTCTTCTCCTTGCGGTGCCTAAGCATTGTCGAAGGCAGGAGAAGGTGCCCGAATGGCGGATGAGGTGAATAGTGGAAGAACTAATAATGAATAACGAACAACTTAATAACCAAACCAAAATGAAAAAACTAAGTCTCTTTCTAATTGCTCTTATGGCAATTGTATTCAATAGTGGGCTGTCGGCCCAGAACCCTAAAACTGCAGAGCTGGAAATAAAAACCTCGGCACAATGCAATATGTGTAAGGAGACCATCGAAAAGGCGATGGCTTTTGAAAAAGGCGTTACAAAAGCAAATCTCGATGTGGAAACCAAAATACTGAAGGTAACCTACAAACCAGCTAAAACCACACCTGAGCTTATCCGTAAAGCAGTTAATGCTGTGGGTTATGATGCCGATGATTTACCGGCAGATCCAAAAGCCTACTCAAATCTTTCTGATTGCTGCAAAAAGCCTGAAGATCAAAAGTCTGATCATTCAGGGCACGATCATTAGGAGTGCTATCTGTTTGCCGGGGCCGATAAATGGGTTTGCAAAATAACCCATTTTCCGTCCCTTTTTTCAAGGAAACCGGTAAACCTTAGATCGCTGTATTCCTTTGCAATGTCGTTTACTGTATAATTGTACTGCAGCATCTCTGAAAACCAGGCTGTTTCACATGCCGGATGGATATAAATAACCTGATCGCGTGAGGAGATAAATGTGTTTTCGAAGCGCTCAAATTGACTCAAAAACTTCTGCTTAACAGCATCAAAGCCCTTCAGAATATCCTGACGATCAGTACCAAGACTTAATACATTGGTATCGTTAGCCCAAAGCTCGTCAATCATCGAAATGTTGCGGGCCTCATTGGCAATAATGTATTTCTCCAGTGCCAGTTTAACTGCTTTCTTTTCAGCAACAACATCACAAACCGGTGATTTATCCTGCTTACATGCGCTGAAAACCAGCAAGGAAACCATTAAAATCAGGTGAGTTCTTTTCATAAGGACAGATATTAAGTGAGGTGACAAATTGCAAGGATTAACCTCAGCAATGTAGCATTTTATTTCGTAAATAACAATATTTGAGGCTAATTTTTGTGCCTGGAGGTTAGGATATTTGAATGAAAAAAGCTATGATTAAGAATCTGAATTGATTGTAAATAAGCCAGTTTCGCGATAGCAATTGTAGGTAGTTAGAGAAAGAATACTGCTTTCGCAGACATCAATCCATATTTACAAACACCCGGCCCCGGATTTTACCTTTCAGAATAAGGTCAATGTGTTCAGGAAGCTGTTTCAGTGTAATTTCCCTGCTGATTTCTTCGAGCATGGGTGGGCGCCAGTCAACAGCCAGACGGTTCCAGATAAGTTTGCGCAATTCCATGGGGCAGGTAGCAGAATCAATGCCCAGCAGGTTTATCCCGTTAAGGATAAAAGGAAAGACGGTAGCCTCAAATTCATGCGAAAGTGCATTTCCGCAAACGGCAATACTGCCATGGCGCTGACAAGCTTTAATAGCTGTTTAAAGTATATTTCCTCCCACGGTATCAATTGCCGCTGCCCATTTTGGTCGAAGCAGCAATTTACCGCTTTGATCATCCACTTCGGCGCGGCCGATAACTACAGCAGCGCCAAGTCTGGTGAAATAATCTACTTCATCCGTCTTGCCAGTTGCGGCAATAACCTTGTATCCTAAATGGGCCAGGATATTAATCGCCAGGCTGCCTAATCCGCCACCGGCACCGGTAACCAGCACCGGCCCGTTTTCGGGTTTCAGTCCATTAAGCTCCATCTGGTAAATTGCCAGGGCTGCTGTGAAACCGGCTGTACCGAGCATCATACTTTCCCTGAAACCCATCCATTCCGGCAAGGGCATAACCCAGGCAGCAGGAACCTGAATATACTGACCAAAGCCGCCCGAAGTGTTCATCCCCAGATCATAACCGCACACCAGAACCTGATCGCCTTTCGTTACAGACTGGTCGGCAGAGTAAATTACGGTCCCACAGGCATCAATGCCCGGGGTGTGGGGATACGATTTGGTGATTCCCCGGTTCCCTGTTGCAGAAAGTGCGTCTTTGTAGTTTAAAGATGAATACTGCACCTTCACCAGTACATCATTCACAGGAAGGTTCGAAAGATCCTTATCGCGCAGAACTGGACTGATTTTACCGTCCCTGTTTTCTTCTGCTACAATCGCTTTGAATGTTTCCGGTATCATAATGATTGCTTATTAGGGAAATCAGAATCGCAAAATTGTGATATTAATTGGGATTCAGGGCAGAATATTCTGTCCAGCTCATTTTCAGATAATGCCCATCGCCGTAATAATTCAGCAAGGGTAGCAGGTCTTCGGGAGTTTTATAGCCTTTCAGTTTATAGGTCCAGTCGCTTGCTTTATCGAGGATAACGTAGGAAGGGTAAAGCCGTTCATTTTTGAGCAAAGCCGATGCCAGGGCGTGGGTTGACTTTGGTTTCTCGGGATTGGGATTTACAAAGTCCTGATCTTTAAAGTGAATAGGCTCTTTTTGCTCNNGGATTGGTGAAGGTTTCTGCATCCATTTTCTTGCACCAGCCACACCAATCGGTGTAGATATCTACAAAGATCATCTTTGGCTTTTTCTTGTTCAACGCAACGGCCTCTTCAAAGCTCATCCATTTTATGGTAGCCGGTTCTTTGGGTTCCGGAGATTTTTTCTGTGCTTGTAAGGCCGGAATGGCTATCAGAAAGGAGATGCAAATAAGGATCAATGTAAGTGGAAGTCTTTTGCTCATAATTTTTATAAATGGTTTTTGAAGGTCAAAGATAAGGTTTTTGGATGGAATTTTTCTTTCTGTACTAAGTGTTCAATTTTCCGAATTTAGCTTTGAATAATAAAGCGATTTTAACTCCAGCTTATTTGTAGAACACTGATGACACAGATTAGAACGGATTTGCACGGATAATTTTGCAAAAACCCTGAGTCCATTTGCTCGAACACTATATAAGGTGGAGGGTTTTTTGATTTCTAGTAGATGGTTATGATAGTTGAAAACTTATTATATTAGCAGAGGGTTTTGGGTAGCTCAATTATTGTTGTGGAGCTATGTAAAAGTCAGTAATATACGCTGTATGCTAAAAATTACGTTAGCAGTAAGCTTATTAAAAACCTAACAATAATGGAAACATTTTTTGGAAGATTATATAAGTATAAAGAGAGTGAATTTAAAAATGCCAAAGAAAATTATTTAACTGAGATTCTCTCGCAATGCTTGATAGTTGATCTCCAGTTTCGCGAAAAATTTCTTGCATTGTTAGAAATAAAAAATGCAAAAGAATTAGTCTGTAAAACTCAATATGCTGATAAAGACTACGGGCGACCAGACTTATACATTTTGGTTGATGAGAAAATTGAAATAATTATTGAATGTAAAGTTGACAACACTCAATCTCTCAAACAATTAGAAAAATACTCCGAATTGCTAAAAAAACGAAATTCAGAAGAAAGACATCTTGTCTTTTTGACTAAATACTATGAGTTAACAGAAGATTTTAAAGATGTTGCATTCAGTCACATTCGTTGGTTTCAAGTTTATAAATTACTTATCGGTTCCACAAACCAATTATCAATAGAATTCTCCAAATACTTAATAGAGGAAAAAATGAGTACAGTTGTTCCTTTCAATAAAACAGAACTTAACGCAATCAAGTCTTTCTCAGAAACTTTAGGGAAGATGAATGACTTTTTAGGACGAGTTAAAGATGTGTTAAAATCAAGAACTAATAGTCCAATTCGTCAAGATATATCTATTCAGGAAAGGATAATAGGACTTATTTGCAATTTAAAAACTGGTCGTCTTTGGATTGGCTTTTATCAATTTGACAATCATGATGAAATCCAGGTTTGTGTCTCGATCGAAGCTAATAAGGCAGACTCTCACTTTAAGGAACTTCATCAATATTTAGATTCCAAAAACTTTAACAACTATGAAAATGAAGAAGGCTTAAGAACGTGGTTAAATGCACACAATTTATCAGACTTTTTTAAAAATGAGACATTCAATGTTGAAGAAGCTGTTAGTTTTATTGAAGAAAGACTGGATGCTTTAGGACCTTGGTTTTTTAAATGATAACATTAAGTAATTCAGAACTAATCAAGGCACACCTAAATTAAGCCGAGTCTCAGCATCATCTATTCTATCCCTCCGGCCTCTCTGGCAGAAACACCAACCTATAGGCGAATTAGATAATGCTATTAACCATTTTATTGGTGTCAAAAGTGACATGCCTATGTCCGAGGGTAGGTTGCCTATATGTCAAAAGTGACATGCCGATATCCGAGGGTAGGTTGCCCATATGTCAAAAGTGATATGGTTATATCCGAGGGTAGGTTGCCTATATGTCAAAAGTGACATGCCTATATCCGAGGGTAGGTTGCCTAGGTG
>DINP01000141.1 GCA_002426025.1 Bacteroidales bacterium UBA5537
ATTAACAGTATAAACTACCCGACCATCATCTGAATTCCAATATCTAATGTAGTGCATTTTTAGAAGCCTCAAGATGTGCAATAATCTTTGTACAAAGTAAATCTTCATTGCCGGAACACCATCCTGGATGGCGGCATAACAATTTCATTCCGGCATCGAATAAAATGGTAGTTGGAATGGTTGTAACGCCCATTGCCCGTTTGAAATCGCCATTGGGGTCAATGTAAACTTCAAAATCCCAATCTTTAGCCATCACAATAGGTTTTACATGACTCCATGAGCCAGCGCAATCTTCGCAAATGGCAATAAAATTTACGCCTTCATTTTTAAGGGTGCTGAGCCAGGCCGACTGCATGGTCTCAATATTTTCACAGCATTTGCTGCTACCTGATTTCCAGAAAACTAAAACTGCTGGATGACCTGTTTTCAACACATCAGAAAACAAAACCAAATCACCGTTAAGATTGCGAAGTTCTTCACCAGGCTTTTGTATTTGTTGGGCGTAGATGCTTAAACCGGAGAAGATCAGTACGATGAATAACAATATTGTTTTCATGGCTTAAAGGTTTGCATAATTGCTTTTATACAATAACAAATTTACTACTTCTTAAAGGCAAGTATGAAAGAGATGTACGAACGCGTGGAAAGGATGTATAAACGCCGGGGATTATCTTTTTAACGTTAAGAATTGTGAATACGNNTTCTCTTTTACGGGTTGAGACCGGAACACAGGAGCCATCTTTCATCATCAGAATTCCACCCTCGGATTTATTGTAGGAACTCACTTTATTGATGTTGATTATATGCGATTTGTGAATGCGGTGAAAACTCTTCCCGGCTAAAAGTTCTTCAAATTCTTTGATTGGTTTGGAAAAAACGATTTTTTTCCCTTCTTCAAGATAGACAGTTGAATAATTTCGTGTGGATTCGATGTGGATAATATCACCTATGTTTAGAATATAAATCTGATCTATCGTTTTCAGAATAATTTTCTGATTGTCCAATAAGTTTGAACTGACCTTCTGTGCAAATTCCGACTCTTTTGCACGATCTTCCGTAATAAGATCAACGGCCCTGTTAATCGCAACTATCAGCTCATCCTGCTGTATGGGTTTCACGATAAAATCTATCGCATTGAATTTGTAACCTTCCGAAGCATATTCATGAAATCCGGAAATTAAAATCACTTTGAAATCAGGCTTTTCAAAATGACCAATCAGGTCGAACCCACTCCCATCAACCATTCTGACATCAAGAAAAACAAGATCGGGATTAAATTCGGTGATAACTTTTACACCCTCTGCCACCCCAAAAGCATTAGCAACAACAGATACCTGTGGGCATTTTGATTCAATGGCCAGTTCGATAAGTTTGTGAACCGACTTGTCATCATCTACTATAATTGCCTTAACCACCTGATTCTGATTTCCAACAAATATAATAATTTGGTACCAAAATCCAATTATTAAACCCTCAGATTATACTTTTTGAATGTCTGAAACCTCCAAACATTAATAAAGCCAGAAAGCAGCTCAAATGTTAAGGAAAGCGAAACAGGAAGTATCTATCTGACTTTACAATTGTCGGCCAGCGCGCTAAGTAAACTTTCAAGGGTCATGCTAACATATATATCAGGCTGCTCTGCTTCAACAATAGGCTCATTCAGCTTATACTGCCATTTATCCCAGATAAAAACTGAACGGGAGAAGCTGTCCTTGAAATAGGGATGGATGAACTTGCCGAAGGAGTCGTGAATGATCAGTATTTTGGGGAGATTGCTGTTCTGAATGTAATATCCCTTAAAAAATTCGCTTTCCTGAAAATCAGAAGGAGAAGGATAGGGAGAAGGGTAGATTGATGTTGTATGTTTGTTTATAACAGGTGTAAAATCATACTTAACATCCATCAGCCTGTCCTGCATGTTGAGAATATGAGCAAGATTACCCCCTTGTCTCTTCTGAGGCTTAATGTTATAATCGGAAAATCCAAGGATTTTGACTTCCGGATGCTTCTTCTTTATCTGATGCATTACAGCCCTGTAGGCAAAAAAGGAACCATATTCATTCCAATGGTTATCGGTTGCAGTAAACAATGGTTCAGAAACACTGTCCTTGGCATTTACCAATACTTCTCGCAGGTCAATCATATTAATACCCAGCTCCTTTATCAGGCTTACAAACTGATCGGTACGGCTGATGGTATCCATATGAGTAATATACCAGGGAAGATACTCGGGATAAACAGAATACTTTATCGGACAAACAGCAACATAATAATCAATGCCCTTCTGCGAAAGATATTGTTTCCGGTATTGAAATTCTGAACGGATTTTTTCAAGTTCTTCCTTTGTAAAAAGATTATTCCGGCGATAAGTATCCAATTCCTTTGGAACCATAAACAAATTGTTTCCACTACCAATTATAACCTGATCGGGGAATGGCGATTTATTGAACCAGTCAAAGCTTATATCTGCATAAAGCTTCACAAACTGGTTGCGGAATGGGAATGTGTCGTTGTACCACGACTCAAAGGCAGCGGGATACGGATCGAGCAATGCTGGGTTAAATTCAGGTTTTTCGCTCAGCTTCCGATTCTCCTTGTTCTCCATTGGAGGTACAATCCTGAAAACCTGCTGAATAACCGGAGAAATCAGAATAAGCAGAAAAAGCACTATCAGGAAATAATTGGAAAATCTGAATTTATTTTTCATGATTGCTTTAAAACCTGTAATAGATAAACGGATTGTAAGTGGTGGTTATGAGGTACATAGAGCAGGCAGCCAGAATCAGCAGAAGAAAAACAGATTGAATAATGCGGCTGCTTTCAGCGATAAACGGATAGTTACCCTGTAACCGGATAGTCAGCCTTTCGAGGCAAACGCCTGACTTTACCACCATTCCGGCAGCACTCAGTAAGCTGATTATAAAGTAACAAATAAACTCACGATTGAGGAATTGATTCAGAACACCCATATCTAACGGAGCATCTGATTGGCCAAACAATACACCATAATACGACCATGCAAAACTGATTGTATCGGCTCTGAATAAAACCCAGGCCATCAACACCACAAAAAGTGTGTAAATATGTTGGAAGGGCTTCCAGATAACCTCGGGAAACCTATTGTCGGTATAGCGCTCCAAAATCAGGAATAACCCATGCACAAATCCCCATACGACAAATGACCAGCTTGCCCCATGCCACAAGCCGGTAACAAAAAACACAAGAATCAGGTTGAAATAGGTTCTTCGCTTACTGATGCGGTTACCCCCGAGCGAAACATAAAGATAATCGCGGAACCAGGTAGAAAGGCTGATATGCCAGCGCCTCCAGAATTCCTTGATGGATCGGGAGATATAGGGATAGTTAAAATTCTCGAGGAAAGTAAACCCAAACATACGACCCAGTCCGATGGCCATATCGGAATAACCTGAAAAATCGAAATAAATCTGCAGGGCGTAAGTTATAAGACCAAGCCAGGCAATGGGCCCGGAGAGATTTTCGATGGGCGTGCCGAAAGCAATATCTGCTACCATTCCCATATTGTTTGCCAGCAGCACTTTTTTGCCGAGCCCGATAATAAAACGTCTGATTCCATAAGCAAAAGAAGCAGAATCCAACGTTCTTGATTTTATCTGCAGGGCAATATCATGGTATCGCACAATAGGGCCGGCAATCAATTGCGGGAAAAGAGCGATGTATAGGCCCAGATTAAACGGGTTTTTCTGAACTTCTGCATCGCGCCGGAATACATCAATCAAATATGACATTGCCTGAAAAGTGTAAAACGAAATTCCGACAGGCAAAACGATTCCGGGATCTCCAAAAGGCTTAAATGACAGCACATCTGAAAGGCCGTTCAGATTTTCAACAATAAAATCTGCGTATTTGAAAATACCGAGAAACAACAGGTTCAATACAATACCTGCTGTTAAGAATGCTTTCGAGCGCCTGCTTCCCGGATTTTTACCAATGCCTATTCCAATTAAATAATTGAAGATAACCGAGAATACCAACAACAATGAATAACTCACACCTCCCCACGCAAAAAAGACAAGACTGGCCAACAGCAACACATAGTTGCGGAGCCGGGCCCACATCAGATAGTAAGCAGCAAGTACAATCGGCAGAAACAGAAAAAGAAATACCGGTGAGCTAAAAAGCATAAATAATGAATTGCCGGAGGTTTGAAGTAGGTATAGTAACCTTTTTAAGCTGAACAAATAAATTGTTTATTCAGGAAAATAAAAACCGTTTCCCAAAAGGTAAAATTCAAACCTCAAAAAAAGTAACACGAACTAGTATTCAAATGATATTTTCAGATCGTCAAAGTAAGCTGTTTTTTTACCACCATAAGCAAATATCTTTAGTTGATATTCAGGTTTAATTGGCTGATCAATTGCAAAGCGGGCAGCAAATTCATTCCACTTATTGAGTTCGGAAATTGCATCTGAAAGCACGTATGATTTCCAGATTATTGAGTTACCGTTATCATTAATATCCATAGCAATACTCAACGAAGCATTTTCTACAGGACTGTAAACCCAGCCTTCAACAATCACAGCAGTTGGTAATTTTGAATTGATATTTGACAGTGTTTCTCTGAATGCATAGGAATAAACCTCCTGCTCGGTAACTCTTGTAACATACTCACCACTATGCGCGGCAATACCCTCGGGCATTTTAACAACAGTGGCTTCATTAATCCATGATGGCACACCTGAAAGTGCATTTTCCATATCATTAGTAATCGCAATGGCAATATCGTCTGTTTGTGCATCATTATTGGTTGCATTCTGATTACTGTTAGAACAACCATAAACCAACAAACCGGTGATAATCAATAATAACAGGTTTTTCATAAATCTAAATTTGTTTGGATTGATGTGTTAAATTTCGGGGCGAATTTACAACTTTTTCAGAGCTTTTATCTACCTCATATAAAGTTAATATGAAGAGGAATATGTATGATGGACAAATGAGGCATATTGCATTATTTCCATTCTGAAAAGCCGAATATTAAAGGCCAATCAGAAATTTGACAATTTTTTGTTTAGTATTTCGTCATAATATTTAAACAAATGAATAAAATAGCTGTTTATACGACCACTAGCCTGTTGAAAATGTAATAAGCTATTACATTTCTGGTCTATGCAAAGTATCTGAATTAAAATGAAAAATAACAAAGTAATCGTAATTGGTGCTGGTTTTTCCGGTTTATCTGCAGCAGCAAATCTGGCAGTTTTAGGCTATGATGTAACCGTACTTGAAAAAAACAGCAGTCCGGGTGGCCGTGCAAGGCAATTCAGCCAGCAGGGATTTACCTTCGATATGGGCCCAAGCTGGTATTGGATGCCTGAGGTTTTCAATAATTTCTTTGCCAGTTTCAACAAGAAAACGGCCGATTACTACACGCTTGAACGCCTCGACCCTTCGTACCGGATTTATTTTGGCCCAGGTGATGAAGTCGTTTTACCGGCAAATCTTGGCGAAATTTATAAGCTTTACGATTCAATAGAGCCAGGCAGCAGTAGCAACCTGAAAATATTTCTTGACGAATCGGCCTATAAATACAAAACCGGTATGGGCAAATTTGTTGTCAAACCCAGCCATTCTTTTCTGGAATATTTGCATTGGGATATTCTGAAAGCCGGACTTAAGCTTAATATGTTCAGCTCGTTTGGTGCTTACACCCGACGATATTTCAAGAGTCCGAAAATCCGCCGCATGTTGGAGTTCCCGGTACTTTTTCTTGGCGGAACAGCCGATACAACACCGGCTCTTTACAGCCTTATGAATTACAGCGATATGGTGCAGGGCACCTGGTATCCAAAAGGCGGCATGTATAAAGTGGTAGAGGCCATGGAAAAACTGGCCAGGGAACAGGGCGTAAAATTTATCTACAACGCCGAAGTTGAATCACTTAAGATGGAACAGAACAGAATTGTTTCGGTGAAAACCAGAAATGAAACCTATACGCCGGATTTCATTGTCGCTTCAGGAGATTATCATCATATCGAGCAGCAATTACTGCCCGAAACNNTGGGATTTGATACCCGTATTCCGAAACTCGACCACCACACCCTGCTGTTTGACGAAGATTTTGAAGGCCATGCTAAATCAATCTACGGCGATCCTAAGTGGCCCGAAAAACCATCAATCTACATCAGTTGCACCTCCAAAACAGACGCTACTGTAGCACCTGAAGGCCATGAAAATGTATTTGTACTGATTCCGGTTGCTCCGGGACTTACAGACACCGACGAAATAAGGAAAAAATACCTGGATGAGGTGATGCAGCGGCTCGAACGCTATACTGGCCAAAAATTAAAAGAACACCTGGTATTTATGCGCAGCTATGCCCACCGCGACTTTGAAAATGATTACCACGCTTACAAAGGCAATGCTTATGGCCTGGCCAACACATTGATGCAGACGGCTTTTCTGAAACCATCAATGAGAAATAAAAAAGTGAAGAACCTGCTGTTTGCCGGACAATTAACAGTTCCCGGCCCGGGGGTTCCTCCGGCAATAATCTCGGGGCAAATTGTCGCCGACGAAATTTACAAACTCAGCAAATCCAAATACTTATGAAAGATTTGTTCGATATGATTTCCAAAAAGTCGAGTAAGCTTACCACCGTCACTTACTCCACCTCTTTCTCGCTGGGTATTCGGTTTTTCAGCCGTAAATTCCACGATCCCATCTATGCCATTTATGGTTTTGTGCGGTTTGCCGATGAAATTGTTGATTCATTCCACAACTACGATAAGGCGAAGCTNNAATAAATACCGCATCGAAAAGGAGTTGATTGACAAATTCCTGCGTAGTATGGAAATGGATCTGCAGGACATCGAGTATGACCAGCCGGCTTTTGAAGAGTATATTCTCGGTTCAGCTGAAGTAGTCGGATTAATGTGTTTACGTGTTTTCTGTGAAGGCGATGAGCAGAAATACCAGGAACTTAAGCCATCGGCTATGAGACTGGGTTCGGCTTTTCAGAAGATCAATTTTCTGCGCGATCTGAAAGCCGATTATCAGGGATTGGGAAGGTCTTATTTCCCAAATATTGACCTCAGGAAATTTGATGTTGAAACCAAACAAAAAATTGAAGCAGACATTGCAATTGATTTCGCCGATGGCCTCGAAGGCATCAGGAAACTGCCTCGTGGCGCACGGTTTGGTGTTTATATGGCTTACGTCTATTTTTACAATCTGTTTCTCAAAATTAAGCGAACCCGCCCTTCAAGAATAATGAATGAGCGCATACGTATTCCCAACAGCACCAAATACAAACTTCTGGTAACCTCTTATATCAGGCACCAACTAAATATGCTCTAACAATGATGATCAGAATATTGGCCTTCCTTGTGTTTAGCCTTGCGGCAGAACTTGTTTCGGCTCAGAAAGTGAGCCTTAACCTTGCCCGTGAAACCTATTTTGGCATGAGCGCAGATGAATGCAATGGCTTGAAACTGAGTAATGATTTCGGCGAAAACCCGCCAAAAGATGCACTGCTCCTGGCATATTATGGTGCTGCGACAGCTGCTGCACCGGCCTGTCTTGGCAATCCGGCCAAAAAAATTAGCTATTTTCGCCGTGGGAAACAGGCGATAACGGAAGCCACCCTGCTGCAACCTCAAAACTTTGAGATCAGATTCCTGCGATTTGCAACACAAAGCAAAACGCCATCCTTTTTGGGTTATAATCAGGATATTGAAAACGACAAGCGTTTTCTGCTTGCCAACCTGAAAAAGGGACGCGAAACGGTTTCAAACGACAGGATATTTAATAAAATGACGGATTTTATCGCAAAATCAGGTCAATTGACAAAAAATGAACTTGAAATCCTGAAAAGGGAAAACCGCATTTCGGAGAATTAATATGGAAGAGTTTGTAATACTTGTAGATGAAAACGACCGCGAAAAAGGCGTTATGGAGAAGCTTCAGGCTCATATTGAGGCAAAACTTCA
>DINP01000039.1 GCA_002426025.1 Bacteroidales bacterium UBA5537
AGCACTTTTTTGTTGATCAACAACAACACCCCCGAAGAGGGTAGCATCGAAATTGCGCTTATTTGATGTTGCATTCATGTTTCTATTAAGCAACAACCGCGGCCAGGGTATGGGCGCGGTTGTTGTTTTGGTGTCATACCCTTTAAGTTTGTTTTCACCTTTGCATCTGACATAAATTATGTAAAAATGGCATATCAGGTTTTACCGATTATATAATGGTAGTTCTGTTGCTTACACGAAATTGGAAGGTTCAGTATTGTTGGATATTATTTAGAAGAATTATAAATTGCTGTTTTTCCATCATTTAGTTTCAGCCAGCTATTGTATTTAGGTACACGGTGCATTATCTTTCAAGCATAAATATGTTGAGTAGAAAATAAATTTACGATTCAGCTTAACTCATAAATAATACACTACGATTACTGATTTTAAATATTTAGACTATGAAACACCTAAATCAAAATCCTATTGCCTTATTGCTTGTTTTAATAAATTTCCTGGTTTTAGATTCTTATTCACAACAGCACTTCCCTTTACCCAATGTGAACGCAAAAGTGTTAGTAAATCATAGTGAAGGAGAAAATACAATAGAGAAAGAACACACATCGTGGCCTCAAAAAGATAAAGCAGAACTAATTTCATCTCGAAGCATTTATAGAATACCTCGCGCCGCTGAAAGTGTTACCGCTGCCGATATTGATCTTGATGGGGATAATGATATTGTTGTTGGACATGATTATAACTCTCAAACCCAGTGGAGTGGTGTTAGTTACCTAATAAATAATGGAGATGGAACTTTTTATTTAAATGATTCTATTTTTCTTTATTCCTGGCAAACCCATATTTATGCTGTTAACACCAATAGTAATCCATTTCCTGAAATTATTGCCAGGCATTTTGAAAATGAAACACAATATATGGCCGTTCTTGAAAATGTACAAGATAATTATGTTACAAATTTATATAGTATGACATATGGTATTTCAGGCGATAACATTGGAGATGTCAATGGAGATGGGTTCATAGATATTATTATTTATTCAAGCAATGACCAATTCTGGGGTATAATGTATAATGATGGGCAAGGGAATTTCTTTCAACCAGAATATCATTATGTAACAGATTATTTCCCGCGATCAATTACTTGTGATGATCTTAACGGCGATAACCGCGACGATATTTTAGTTTGCGGGCAAAGTACCGAGGTATATTTCAGCCATCCTGATGGCTTTCAGAGTCTGATGCTGGAAACAGATGGTTCTATGTACGGTTCTATAATTGATTTCGATCTGGATGGTGATAACGATATTCTCACTTGTGTCGGAATTCCAATAGTAAATATTACAAGTCTTGTTATTAACGAAAATCAAGGAAACAATACCTTTTTAAGGCATGAGGAGTTTTATTTTCGGCCCAGTTCTCAGAATTTTTTTGTTACCGATTTCAACAACGACAGTTTAGCCGACATCTTATTCCAATTGGCTGATCATTCAGGGTATATCATTTATTATAATCAGGGCAATTTTCAACTGGCAGATTCGCAGTTTGTTGCCCTACCTCCATCAAATCCGCAGGAAGCACGGCGCAATTGCTATTGTGCCGACATGGATGGCAATGGATACAACGACATTATTACACTAAAAACGCTCCATGCTCCCCTCCCCGATAACTTGTCTATTTTATTCAATGATGGAAATGGAAATTTTGTTGAAAATCCAGTTACCGGTATTCCGCATATTGAAAACACCCCCCTACATGAATTAAAATGTTATCCCAATCCTGCCGCTGATTTTGCTGCATTTGATTATACCTTGCCAAATGAGGAAACCAATGCAGTGCTGGTTATCAGTAATTCACAGGGCGTGATAGTTGAAACACTAAACCTGAACGGTAACAAAGGTCAGAAACTATGGGACACCCGAAGCATCTCTTCAGGTTCTTATATTTATACTCTTAAGGTAGCTGGATTTACCAAATCTGGCAAACTGGTAATAGCAAATTAATATTCTTAATCTACGGAAATAGCTGGTGTAACCGGCTATTTCCGTATTAATTTTAAAACTATGAAAAAATCCTTCCTCTTGATAAATCTTCTCTTATTAGTTGTTACAGCTAGTGCGCAACCATTTGTAATTGAATGGCAAAATTGTTTGGGTGCACCCAATAGTGAAGATAGGCCTTACGATATTTGTGCAACTGCTGATGGATATCTAATAACCGGTGCTAATTCGGCTACAGGCTACATGGATAATGTTTTGTTAATAAAAACTGATTTTGAAGGTAATGCTGTGTGGCAAAAATCGATAGGGGGGACAAGTGGTGAAATTGGATTTAGGATTTTTTCCTCTATGGATGGTAATTACTTTATCAATGCTATTTCAAGTTCTTCCGATGGTGATATTAGCAATGATCCTTATCCGGGCACGGCTGACTTCTGGTTTGTTAAGATCAATGGTGATGGCGATATAATATGGGAGAAAATTTATGGCGGCACTTGCAGGGAAGATGGTTGGGATGGAGTGCCTACTTCAGATGGTGGAATTGTACAATTGGGTTATACCTGCTCTTATGATGGCGATATAAGTAATTATATTGGCACCTGGGACACATGGATGCTGAAGATTGATAATGAAGGAAATAAAGTTTTGGATTTTACAGTTGGTACGGTTGATTTTGACTTTCCTTCCGGAATTATTGAAACTTCGGATCATGGATTTTTACTTGCTTCACAATCTACCCCGACCACGGGTGGCAATATTGATTGCATCCCTTTTAATGAAAATGCCGAGATAGTATTGCTTAAATTAGATTCCGTGGCGAATATTGAATGGCAACAGTGCTATGGGGGCAGCGATGATGAAGGTCTTAAGGATATTCTTGAACTGGAGGATGGTTACTTGTTGGCTGCCTATGCTTATTCTAATGATGGGGATGTTACAGGGTCTGGCTACCATTTGGGTTATGATAATTATGGCAATCAAACCAGTGATATTTGGTTGGT
Organism: Bacteroidales bacterium UBA5537; assembly: GCA_002426025.1. Lineage (GTDB taxonomy): Bacteria > Bacteroidota > Bacteroidia > Bacteroidales > Lentimicrobiaceae > Lentimicrobium. The sequence goes on from DINP01000039.1 coordinate 3,002, forward strand.
TAAGATAGACTTTACTGGGAATATTATTTGGAGTAAATGCTATGGTGGTTCAAAGAGAGATGTACCAAGTCGTATTTTTCCAGGTTATGGTGGTGGATTTGTTGTATTTGGAATGGCCGAGTCATTTGATGGGGATGTAGTAGGAAACAACTCAAGTGGGCCCGGTTATTCCGATATTTGGGTAATAAAAGTAAATGAAACGGGCGATTTAATCTGGCAACAATGCTTCGGTCGCAATGGTGATGAAAGGCTTGAATCTGGTGTTGTTGATAATGGTGATGGAAGTTATGTAATAGCCTCAGAAATTCGTGGCTATAATTCAGGTCAGGTTACATGCCAAACCAATTTTTATGATAGTGAAATATGGTTTTTAAAAATCAGGGATACCACGGTGGTAAATACCACAAACTATCAAATTCCTGCATTTGATCTCAAAGTTTACCCAAATCCAGCAAAGGAATATGTCGTATTTGAGATTGATTCCTTTAAGGGAATCCCCCAAGCTGCGTTTCATCCTATCACGTCACTATCAATAATTATTACCGATATCTATGGGCGCAAAGTGGCTACCCTGCCACTAATTGCAGAAAAAACCGTTTGGGAAATAAGCACAGTAGCCTCAGGTCTTTATTTTTACCATCTTAACAATGGCGAATTCTTAGGCTCAGGCAAGTTTTTCATTTTAAAATAATTATAAAAAACTGACATCATGAAAACTAACACAAACCACTTCAGAACAATTGGAATCCGGCTATTTATTCTGCTGGTTTTACTTTTTTCCGTTTCTCAGGTAAAAACTCAAACATGGCCAATGCCTGGTGCAACCTGGGAATATTGTATAACTGGTTGGAACGGTTTGCCTGCTGGCCATCTGGTTATGGGTGTAACAGGCGATACCTTGATAAATAATCTCAATTATAGCATAATAAGTAATATTGAGAGTTCAGGATCCATGCTCTTTAATGCGAACTCCTCTTTAATGACACTATACACCCGATTTAGCAACGACTCCGTTTTCCGTTTCGTAGAAAATGAGGAGTATTTATATTTCAATTTCAATAGCAATTCCGGTGATGTTTACACTACTTTCAGATCGGCTGGTCACAATTTGAACTGGAACGATTCAGCTTGTACCTCAGTTTTACCGATCATGACAATGCAGGTTGATGCATTGGTTGTAAATGGCATTGAATTACGCAGGTCAGTCCTTCGGGACACCTTATTCAAGGTTATATACAACCGGCCAGACCATGATGAAATAGAATATACTCTACTCGATCGCATAGGAATAATCAACGGATTGCCGCTGATTAATACTAAAGAAATGACCAGCCTTACTGGTTATTGCGAATTACCAAGTGATTATGCAACTTATACTTTAGGAAGCTATTACGATGATACTTTTGCCACTGTTGAATTTTTGTATTGCGAAGGAGTGGGCGTTAAGGAAATTCAGCAAAAAGAATCGGACATACTGGTTTACCCCAACCCCGCTAATGAATATATAGTTTTTGAAAGCCAGCATATAAAAAGCGGTCTGATTTCAATTTCAGATATTTATGGGCGTGCAGTTGCGAAAGTGCAGGTAACCGGCGAGAAAACCATTTTAGATACAAAAGGAATGCAAGCTGGGGTTTATTTGTATCAACTTGAAAATTCAACAATGCAAGGCGGAGGGAAGTTTGTGATTGGAAAGTAGCGCGTGTTCTTACACAATATTCTGAAAAGATCAGCAAGGTTGGTGTCATCAATACAGGTATATTAAACTACCAGCCTTGTCAAACCTGCTTAATATTCATCTTAATCCTCGATGTAAGAATATCAATGGCCACATGGTTGGCACCACCCTG
>DINP01000065.1 GCA_002426025.1 Bacteroidales bacterium UBA5537
CACAGTTCATTGAACACTCCCCCCCCTAACAATTCAAGCAAGGGTTATTGTTTCTACTTTTTAGTTTAGACTTTGAGTCTGCCTTCACTTCGTTGCGTCGGCTAAACTTTTTACTTTGAACATTCTACTTTTTACTTTGATCTTGAATCCCCCTACCTTTGTCCCCTTCAAATTAAAACAACATAATTCATGCAACACCAACAGATGAAATCATCCGAAAGGCTATGCTTCAGGCGCTGGAGCCGCAAATCTTACGCGGTTTTTAACAGTCTTGGACGGTGCGTAAGAATTGGGGTACTTAGTCTGTCGTGTTCCATTCTGGTGCTGCCCGGCCATGGTCAGGAGCAACCCGATAGCAGCCTTAAAGTAACAACTGATCAGGAAATAGATTTGGATGAGGTTGTGGTAAGCGCGCAAAGAGCTCCTTTGGTTCAGTCGCAGCTTATGCGTTCAGTACAGGTGATCACCCGCGCTGAAATAGAGCAGGCGCCCGCCAACGATCTGGCCGGTTTGCTTGAGCATTTCCGTGGCGTTGACATCAGGCAGCGCGGTGCTTTCGGAATGCAGGCCGATATCAGCATCAGGGGTGGGAATTTCGATCAGACATTAATTTTACTCAACGGGGTCAATCTCAGCGATCCACAAACCGGTCATCACACCCTGAATCTGCCGGTTGACCTATCATCAATTCAGCGAATAGAGGTATTGCAAGGTCCCGGGGCCAGGGTGTTCGGGCCCAACGCATTCAATGGGGTTGTCAACATTATTACTCTTGATCCCGGAATGAAACAGATTTCGGCTTCGGTCAGTACCGGACAATTTGGCCTGGCTAAGGCATCCGCAGCAGCATCGGTAAAAACTGGACGTTTGCACCAATACCTTGCCATAGGTGGTATCCGAAGTGATGGATACACCGATAATACCGACTTCAAAAACGGAAATCTTTATTATCGTGGTATTTTACCTGCGGGCTCAGCTTCATTCGATGTTCAGGCGGGTTATACAGGCAAGGCTTTTGGGGCAAACAGTTTTTATACGCCAAAATATCCCGATCAGTTTGAAGAAACGCGTTCTGAATTTGTTTCGGTTAAATTTTTGCCTTCCGGGAAATTGAACCTGAAACCATTGGTTTACTGGCGCAGGCACCACGATCGTTTTGAGCTTTTCAGGGATGCAGCGCCGGAATGGTATTCAACTCACAATTATCACCTTACTGATGTTGTTGGAGGATCAGTGAACTGGATGGCCACAGGAAAATATGGAAAAACATCCATGGGAGCTGATTACAGATTTGAGCATATTTTAAGCAATGTGCTTGGCAATCCTTTGGATAGTCCCCGCCCGGTGCCGGGTGAGGCCAACGTTAGTTTTACCAAAGCCTATCAGCGTGAGAGTATGAGTCTGATGGCCGAACAATCCTATTTTCTGAATAAATTCTCTGTATCGGCTGGCTTTCTGACACATGTTAACAAATCCCTCCCGAAAGGCTTCAGCGTCTATCCGGGTATTGATGTGGGATGGCAGCTCAGCAGGCCGCTAAGATGGTTTGCTACAGCCAACCGCACACTGCGTCTGCCGACATTTACCGATTTGTTTTATTCTGGCCCGACCAATATTGGCAACCCCGATCTGAAACCGGAAGAGGCAACATCTGTAGAATCGGGATTCAAAATCAGTTATAGTATAGTGAAAGTAGAAGCTTCCGTTTACAAACGATGGGGGAAAAATACCATTGACTGGGTTAAATTTCCGGGCGATGAAAAGTGGCAGAGCCAAAATTTGACAAGGGTGAATATAACCGGGTTTGAAGCTGATTTTGAAATTAATTTCGATAATAAATCCAAAGTCAGGATTATCCGCAGGGCTGGACTTCAATACAATTGGACCCAGGCTGATAAAAAAAGTGATGGCTTTACTTCCTTGTATGTTTTGGACCAACTTCGGCATAAGCTCGATTTTAGTGTCGGACATGCAATAACCACTAAAAGCGGAATTGACTGGAAAATCTCGTGGCAGGACAGGGCTGGTGGCTATCAGCCTTTTTCTGAAGGATCATTTCAGGACGAAATTCCCTATAATCCTTATTTGCTAGCGGATGCGAAAGCCTACTATAATTTCAGGTTGATGCAGATTTTTGTTGAAGTCTCCAATTTGTTCGATGTCATGGTAATGGATCATGCAAATGTGAGCCAGCCCGGTAGATGGGTGAAGGCTGGTGTAAAATTCAAACTCGATATGTAGCATTAAAGTGTTTCTTGTCATGCTGAAGTTTAAAATCTGACAGTTTACAATTTCTTTCTTAATTTTGAACTCTTATGGTTTTCAGTTCTAACAGGATAAACCAGATTTCTTATGAAGCTTATAAAATGGGGTTTACTGTGCTTTTTGCCCCTTATTTTTATCTCTTGCACGGAGAATAAAAACAAAAGCCAGAATAATACTATGGAAAATAATAAAGTTGTTGTTTATCAGGTTTTTACCCGTTTGTTCGGGAATGTTGACTCGACCAACAAACCCTGGGGAACCCTCGAAGAGAATGGAGTTGGTAAGTTCAACGACTTTACCGACAAGGCTTTGGATGAAATCAAAGCCTTGGGTGTAACCCATATCTGGTACACCGGTGTGCCTCACCATGCCCTGGTACGCGATTATACTGCTTTTGGAATCAGCAACGATGATCCTGATGTGGTTAAAGGCCGCGCTGGGTCGCCTTATGCCGTTAAGGACTATTACAACGTTAATCCCGATCTGGCCGTTGATCCTGCCAACAGGCTGAATGAGTTTAAGGCACTGATTGACCGTACACACAAACATGGCATGAAAGTGATTATTGATATTGTGCCAAATCATGTGGCACGGGGATATCATTCCGTTTCAAATCCTGAAGGAAAGGAAGATTTTGGCGCATCAGACGATACTTCGGTTGAGTATGCACGAAACAATAACTTCTATTATATTCCTGGCCAGGCATTTAAGGTACCCGATCCGCTCGACGGATACAAACCTCTCGGAGGAGAAGCCCATCCTTTGGCAGATGGTAAATTCGATGAGAATCCGGCAAAGTGGACCGGAAATGGATCGCGTCAGGCTCAGCCACATTTTCACGACTGGTACGAGACGGTTAAAATAAACTTTGGTATTCGCCCCGATGGTAGCAAGGACTTTGACACCCTGCCCGAAGGTTATGAAAACAGGGCTTATGCTGATCATTACGCTTTCTGGGAAGGAAAAGATGTGCCTGATAGCTGGAAAAAGTTCAGGGATATTGCCCTTTACTGGATAGAAATGGGTGTGGATGGTTTCCGCTTTGATATGGCCGAAATGGTTCCGGTTGAGTTCTGGAGCTATCTCAATTCATCCATAAAGACAGCTAATCACGATGCATTTATCCTTGCTGAAGTTTATAATCCATCGCTATACCGGGATTATATCCGCAAAGGGAAAATGGATTACCTCTATGATAAGGTTGAGCTTTATGATACTTTAAAGAATATAATTCAGGGGCATGGTTCAGCCGATCATCTGGTTGCAATTTTTCAGGGACAGTCAGATATTGAACACCATCTGCTGCATTTTCTCGAAAATCATGATGAGCAAAGGATTGCCAGCCCTGCTTTTGCAGGAAATGCTGAAAAAGCAAAGCCGGCTATGGTGCTTAGTGCAACCATCAGCACTTCGCCTACCATGATCTATTTCGGGCAGGATGTTGGCGAAGCGGGCGAAGGCAACCCCGGCTTTGGTTCCGCTACCCGGACTACAATTTTCGATTATTGGGGCGTTCCGGCCCATCAGCGCTGGATGAACAAGGGTGCTTTTGATGGAGGGCAATTAACTATTGAAGAAAAAGCCCTGCATGAATTTTACAAAAATCTGCTCAACTTCACCATTCAAAGTAAGGCGCTTACCGGTAAGTATCAGGAGTTGCATTCCTATAACCGCGCAAATACATCGGGCTATTATGATAAGAGTTTTTCTTATGCCCGTTGGACAGATGACGAGCATTTGTTGGTAGTCGTGAATTTTAAGGATTGGGTAGCCGATGAGTTTGAACTGAAACTCCCGAAAGAACTTATCAGCGATTGGAAACTTGCCGATGGGGATTACAAACTGAAAGATCAGCTTTATCAGAAAACTGAGTTTGATCTTCATGTTGCCAATGGCTCAGGCAAAATTAAGATGCATGTCAAACCGCTCGAATCTTTAATTCTGGCTATAGATATTTAGGATGATCAGATAAGGGATATCTAACTTATCTTCTTCGATTTATGAAACTGAAAATATGAGAAAACTCCTTTTATTGATGGGCTTTATCTTGCCTGTGTTGCTTTCTGCTCAGAATGATTCAGTTAAAACTGCACTATTATTGATTGATATTCAGAATTTTTATTTCGAAGGCGGTTCATCTGAATTGGTAAATCCGGTTGCGGCCAGCAACAACGCTGCAAAAGTCCTTGCTTCATTCCGGGAAAAAGGTAATCTTGTGGTGCATATCAGCCATGGAAGAGGCCCTCAGAGCGAAATCCACGAAAATGTAAGGCCTTTGAATAATGAAAAGGTATTTGTAAAATTCAAGGTCAACAGCTTTCTCAACACAGGATTGCTTGAATATCTCAATGAAAATAAGGTAAAGCGGCTTGTCCTTTGCGGAATGCAAACCCACATGTGTGTTGAAGCCGCAACCCGGGCTGCTGCTGATTATGGTTTTGAATGTGTTGTGATTGCTGATGCTTGTGCCACGAAAGATGTAACATACGGCGATAAAACAATAAAAGCTGAAGATGTTCATTACTCAACACTGGCCTCGTTTAAGCCTTATGCCATTGTTATGGACACTGAAACATGGCTGACTGGGCAAAAATGAACCAAACAGCTTTAGTCCCACAAAGGTATTTAGCTACCCAACAACCTTTTCGATTGACTCATTGCCGCCTTTTCACTATTTACTTTTTACCTGTCTGCCTGTGGCAAACAGGCAGGCTTTGAACTTTTGACTTTAATTCCCCCTTTCCGCTATGGGCCCCGATTCACAATTATTACTTCAACTTGTTAGCATGAAAATGCCTTTCGGGAAATACAAAGGGACGCTTCTTTGCAATTTACCGGTTTCTTATCTTGAATGGTTTCAGCGCAAGGGTTTCCCCGATGGAAAACTGGGAATGCTGTTGCAAACCATCTATGAAATTAAACTCAACGGTCTTGAGTACCTGCTTGAGCCCATTAAGAAAATGAAAACCCAATGAAAGCAGCTTCGGTCAGCGCTTTGAAATCAGAGCTCAGCAGGTTGTCGTCAACCGAGCTGAGAGACGTCAGTCTTAAGTTGGCCCGTTTCAGGACTGAGAATAAGGAGTTGCTGACTTACCTTTTGTTTTATGATAATGATGAAGCCGGCTATATTAAATCAGTTAAAGAGGAGATAGACCTGTTATTTGATGGGATCAACACCAATCATCTATACTTTGTCAGAAAAAGCATCCGAAAAATAATACGGCTAGTGAATAAATACATTCGCTTTTCTGGTAATAAGCAAACCGAAGTTGAGTTAAGGCTCTACTTTGTTTCGAAACTACAGAAATCCGGTATTGCACTTGAGCCCGGCAGTGCACTTGGAAACCTATTTATTGGTCAGGCTCAAAAGATTAAAAAAGCAATTGCTGGCCTCCACGAAGATCTTCAGTATGATTACCAGTCAGAATTGGCAAAATTTGGATTAGATTAATTGTTACCAGTCTTTATTATTCTCTGCTTGATTCAATGTCAGCAATTCCTTTCCGTGATTTATGAATGCGGAAATATCAGGCAATAAAAAAGGTGCGAACCCGCACCTTTACAAATCGTTTAATTCCAGTCTTATCTTAGTT
>DINP01000006.1 GCA_002426025.1 Bacteroidales bacterium UBA5537
CAAAAGCAAGGGCTTTGGTGGTTGGCAGGCCTAACAGCGTGGGTTGTTTGTTGTTGCCATGAACGCATCCACACACTTTTATTTCGCAAACAGTTTGTGCCATGTTGCACAACAAAATATATCTTTTGGCTGGGGAAGAATAAGTTCGATCGAGGTGGGCCACTGCGGCATTAACCAATCGAGCTGTTAAGTGGCGAAAGAGATCGAATGTAACTTTTAAGCTTAAATGATTATAGTTATGTTTGAAAGGATTGGAATTTGGCAAAAAATCTACAAATAATTTAAGTTTTTTAAAAAAATACAAAAAAATGAAAAAGAAAATTTCTCTAAATAAACTCCAGTTAAGGAAGGAAAAAGTTTCAAATTTAAACGAACTCAAAGGTGGTGGAGAACCGCATAATACTTTTGATGTCTATTGTGCAAATAATAGTTTGTATCCAGCTTGTGCAGTTTCGGGATGCTGGGGTGCGCAAAGTTGCTTGATCACTGATAAGTAAGACCAGGTCACAAATTGATTATTGTATACTCTCAAAAGGTAGCAGATTTTTATAATTAAATAATTTGTTGCCTTTTGAGAGTAAATTGGTCAAAATATTTAAGGTTTATAAAGAGGTACGGCTATGTTATTTGTAATTAAAATTCACCTGAATATAATTATTATTCTAATATATATATTACTCTTTTCTCACTTAGTTAATGCTCAAAATCAACGAGGTGGCAAACTTAATATTATTATACTAGATCAATCCACTCATGAAGGAATTGACAATGTGAATATAAAATTAATGGGTAAAAATATTGGCACTGTAACTATGGTCAATGGGTTTGGTTCTCTATTAGTTGATTCATTTCCCGCTAAACTGAGCATTTCGCATATTTCATATATTCATAGAGAAATGATTATCAATAAACCCTTTCATGATACATTAAAGATGCTATTGAATCCGAAAGTAAATACCCTGGATGAAATTGTCGTTTCTACTGAATCAATAGATTGCATTGTTCCAAGCAATTTCATAGTAATTGACTTTTCAATTTGTGACAATACTATCTATGCTTTAGGTTCCTATACAAATAATCTGTATAGTTATAAAGTGTTGGTCCTAAACAGTTTCCTTGAACATCAAAATACAATTGAACTTATTGATATAAACCTGCCCGAGAGTTTATTTTGTGATTGTCTTAATAATTGCCATGTTTTATCAAAAATAGCTGCTTACCAAATAGTTAATTCTGACTCAATCTGGGAAACTTGTTGTGAATATGACATCAATGACTTTCATTCTATAATGGACGATTGTCTTTTGAAAACAAGTAATCATCTAATATTTAAACATATAACCAATGATGGTTTCTCCCAAGCTTACTACGGAATTGACTTAAGTTCAAATGAAAAGCACTATTTTGTTCAAACAAATGATTTCGATAAACAAAAAAGCATGCAAGAAGAATTGAATTTTCTTGCAAAGAATCCTGGTGCTCTTCGAATGGAATTTGCTGTAAGGTTTGAGAAGGAGTTTATGTTTAAGCCAAGAAAGGATGCTTTAATGAGGTTTGGAGATACTATTTTTCATTTTAATTTTAAAAATGGTATGATAAGTTATTATTCGGAGTTGGAATTGAATAAGATTGGAGAGACTCGCATTGATGATAAATTATTATCCTCAATATGGAATGATGATGTTTTCTTTGATAAAGCAAATCAAAAATCGTATGTAGTTTTCAAAGACCGATTATTTGAGATTAATACCTTGACGGGTCAGATAGTTCCTAGAAACGCTATTAAGTATTCTGCTAAGCAGATTATAAATGGAGGCTACATATATTATCTGCAAAGAATAAAAAACCCTTTTAGAAATTACACTACTATAATCAGGGAGAGAATTCAATGACAATAAGGAAAATTGTAATGTTAGAACTGCTTGATGTAATTGTAAATTCTTATTTAAAAATTTCAAATACTCCCTATAATTCAAACAATTTACTTGGTGATAAGTCCGGAGTAGCTTTATTCATGTTTTATATGTATAAGCTGACCGGAAGGGATGAATGTAACAACAAAGCATATGATTTACTGGAAGATGTAATACAAATTCAAGAAGCATATGAAATTATTCCGGCTACTGTCTCAAAATATGGATGGCTACTGAATCATCTCAATAAGCATGGTTTTATTGAAGCAGAGGTTGCTGACTATTTTGAAGAGATTAATTTATCATTGCTTGAATTCATGCAAAGTAGTTTACAAAAGGATAATTATGACTTTTTGCACGGTTCACTTGGTATTGCCAATTATTTTCTTTCGGTTGAAAATCAAACCAATAAACATCTTGTTGTTGAATTCGTTGGAAGATTTTATAAAAGTGCACTACAAAATGAAAATGGTGGCTTAAAATGGATTTCTATACTTGATTTCGCTTCAAAGAAGCAAGGTTTTAACATCAGCATGTCCCATGGAATATCAAGTATCATATCGGTATTTAGCAAAATTTACTCAAAGGAGATTGAAACGGAAATTACGAGTCGAATAATTGAAGGTGCAGTTTCCTATTTGTTAAACCAAAAACTTCCCCGAGATCAGTACAATTCAATCTATCCCAATTTTGCTATTGAGAGTATGGATAAGCTACATTCCAGCCGCCTTGCCTGGTGCTATGGCGATCTGGGCATATCCGTTGCCTTATGGCATGCTTCGCAGGCCTTAGGCAGAAAGGATTGGGAACAAGAGGCTATTGACACCGTATTGCATGCTTCCAAAAGAAGGGGTTTGGTTGAAAATGGGGTTGTTGATGCAGGGCTTTGCCACGGCACTGCCGGAATCGCACATATCTTTAACCGTATGTACGGGTACACCGGACTTGAAGCACTTAAGGAAGCTTCCAACTATTGGTTTGCCGAAACCCTTAAAATGGCTCGGTTCGAAGATGGGCTGGCCGGTTTCAAGGCATGGCAGGGCAACGAAAGAGGCTGGGTAAACGAACCCGGCTTGCTCGAAGGCATTGCAGGTATCGGGCTCGCACTTATTTCGGCAGTTTCGGACATCGAGCCTGCCTGGGACGAATGTTTATTGCTTAGCTAAACAGTACGATGCAAACTGAACCAAAATACACTACCCACGAAAACTTTATCCTACGTACACCTTTGTATTCCTTTGGTTTTATTAATAATCTTGTTAACAAACCTGAAATAGCTGATCACGAACTAAATGCGATAGGCAACAAGCCCCTGGTGCAGGAAGCCATTTATCTTGCTTCGCCCCACTTATATGTAGAGATGAATAAGTGGCTAAAGGGCGAATTTGGTACTGGCAAAAAGGACTTAAATAATTTGCACAAGTTAAAATCCGGTTTGATGCGTTATCTCCTCAGAATGTCAACCAGGTGCACACCTTTTGGCTTGTTTGCCGGGTTTTCAACCGGAAGTTTTGGCAATCACACAAGCATCAGCTTATTTGAACAAGAAGCAAATATAAGTCATACGCGTTTGGATATGAACTATTTGTGCGCACTGGCACAGGACTTATCCAAAATGGAAGCAGTTAAGGCAGGCCTGAAGTTTTTTCCAAATTCGAGTATCTATAGTATTGGGGGGCGCTTGCGGTATGTGGAGTATCATTATGCCAATGGCCGGCGCATGCATCAGATTGTTGCTGTTGATGATTCTGAATACTTGCAAAAAATCCTTCAAAATGCTGCAAAAGGTGCTATGCTGCATGAGTTAGCAGATTCCATTATTGATGATGAAATTTCTGAAGAAGACGCACGTGATTTTTTGAATGAGTTAATCGATGCTCAACTGTTGGTAAGCGAACTGGAGCCTGCCGTAAGCGGCGAAGAATTTCTGGATCAGATGCTCCAAATCCTTAGCGGGATACCTCCAAATGAAACCCTCGAAAAAGTACAGGCAGTTTTAAATCAGGTAAAATCAATATTGACTGCACTGCGCAACACTCCAATTGGCAGAGATGTTGGAGTTTTTGATCAAATTTCGCAAGAACTCAAAAAGTTAGACACAAGTTTCGACATCAAGTACCTGTTCCAAACCGATATGGTTAAACCAACAAAAATTTGCCAACTGGACCATCAAATAAAGGAAGATATCTATTCAGCACTGGAAGTGCTCAATAAGCTTACTCCTAAAAACGAAACAAGTAATCTTTCAAAATTCCGGGAAGCTTTCAGAGAACGTTATGAAGATGAAGATGTACCGCTTTTGAAAGTGCTCGACAACGAAAATGGCATCGGATACCTGCAAAATCACAATGGAGATATTGCAACACTGGTGGACGGACTTATTTTGCCGAACAGGAAAAACGGTTCTCAGGAAATAAAATGGAATGGTATTTATGCCATGTTGCTTCAAAAATTAAACAGTGCAATTGCCGGCCACGCGAAAATGATCACACTGGACGACTCCGATTTGAACGGGCTTGAAGCGCAATGGGATGACCTACCTGCCACTGTGTCGTCAATGATACAGCTCTTGAAACATCCCAATTCTGATGAGCCATTGCTTTACATCAAATCATTCGGTGGTTCATCCGCTGCAAACCTGATCGGCAGATTTTGCCATGCAGATAAGGCTGCCCACGAATTTGTGAATGAAATCATTGCCAAAGATGAGGCGCATCAAACCCAATTTCTTTATGCCGAAATAGTGCATCTGCCCGAATCAAGGACAGGTAATATTTTGATGCGTCCGGTATTTCGTAAATATGAAATTCCTTATCTGGCTAAATCAGGTGTTCCCTTATCAAACCAGTTGAAAGCAGATGACCTGATGGTATCTGTTAGAGGCGATCAGGTTTTGCTTCGCTCAAAAAAACACAATAAATATGTGATACCCAGGCTCACAACAGCCCACAATTTCTCGTTTAATGCCCTGCCCGTTTATCACTTTTTGTGCGATATGCAAACCCAAAACCTGCGCTCCGGCCTGATGTTTAACTGGGGGGCCTCTCGAGAATAATTATCAGTTCCTGCCCCGTGTAATGTTTAAAAACATTATCCTGTCAAGAGCCAGGTGGAATATTAAACATTCCACTATTGCCTCAATACTGAAACATCAGTCTGAGCAGGGAAAAATTGAAGCCTTCCGGCTATTCATGGCACAAAATGAGCTGCCCGCAGAAGTGCTTTTGGCTGATCGTGATAACGAACTTTATCTGAACTTCACAAATAACAACTGCATTCTCATATTGTTAGATCAGATAAAAAACCGACAAATTTTTAGTTTGAAGGAATTTCTTTATTCAGAAGAGAATTTTATTGTAAACGGATCTGATGGATCCTATACCAACGAAATTGTTGTGGCCTTGTACAAAAACAAAGATCAGTCTGACGATGAATCAGCTCAATTCGTGCAAGCTAAACTAACAGAACAAGCCTGAAAATGCAACGAACATTCATAATTGGAGACAAATGGCTTTATTTAAAGCTCTATACCGGACTCAAAACCGCTGATACACTTATATCAGCACTAATTGGAAGCTTGAGTTCGAACTTTATTGATGATAATCTGGCTGATAAATGGTTTTTTCTGCGCTACAATGACCCGCAATTTCATTTGAGATGGCGTATTAGTATTACCAATCCTGAAAAAATTGGGACCATCATTGCCCGGGTAAACAAAGCGATTGTTCCTTACCTTGATAATGATATGATTTACAAGGTTCAGGTGGATACTTATAAACGAGAGATAGAAAGATACGGAGCAAACTCCATCGGGATTTTGGAGCAATTGTTCTGGCACAACAGTATGCTTGTTTGTGATTATCTGAGCCAGACGCAGGACAGCGAAGATGAAAAAAACCGTTGGCTTTTCAGTATGCGTGCCATTGATAGTTTCCTCAACTTATTCAACTACGAATTAGACCAAAAGCTAAGGTTGCTTACCATAATGGCAAACAGCTATGGCAAAGAGTTTAACATAAACTCTGCCTTGATAAGCCAATTAAGCGACAGGTATCGCGCTAACAAAAAAGAAATTTTCAATTTCATGAGCTTTACTTTTGATGATGCAAATGCATACGATGCTTTATTAAAGGTTTACCATCAATTTAATATCAGAAGTACTGAGGGGGTTAATCAAATACTTAAACTTGCAAATGATAAACAACTCGCAGTATCTATTGATAATCTGCTGATTAGTTACATACATATGTTTATGAACCGATTGTTCAGGTCAAAACAACGGCTACACGAAATGGTTATTTATGGATTTTTATTCAGATATTACCGGTCGCAACTTGCACAGAGCAAACACTCCAATATAAATGCCTAAATTCCCCCACCCCCCCCAACTCGATGCCCGCGATTGTGGCCCGGCCTGCCTACACATGGTAAGCAGGTACCATGGCAGGCAGCACAACCTGGCACTGTTGAGGGATTATTGCCACATCACCCGCGAGGGCGTTTCGCTGCTGGGCATCAGCGATGCGGCTGAAAAAATTGGCTTCCGCATCCTGGGGGTAAAACTTAGCTACGATAAGCCGGCCTCCCCGCTACTGTCCTACTACATCAGCCACTAAAACCAACAACGCTCGCAATTTAAACCCATTTTAAATAGCATTGCAATGCCCTATAAACAGAAGAATTGAAAATTTGCTCCATTAAAAAATGAAACACCAGGCAAAGAATAATTTTGCTTTTTC
>DINP01000077.1 GCA_002426025.1 Bacteroidales bacterium UBA5537
TTAAAATCAACTATTCAACCCGCCGTAAAGCGGTAAAAACAAATGAATAAGAGTTCATAGTTAATTGAAAGAGCGGCGTTTCTGGTTTGAAACGCCGCTCTTTTTTTGTTGTAGATTGCCTGAATTTAGCATCAGAGTTCAAACTCTTCACCCACTTCTGGTATTTCAATATTTGAGAAACCGGCACTGGTCAGCTTCTCAGCATAAGCCGATTGTGCTTCAATTTCGCCATGCACCAGGAATACCTTTTTTATCTGAGCTTTATCCTGGCAACTGATAAACGAGAGCATCTCCTCGGCATCACCATGTCCACTGAAAGCCTCAATCCGTTCAATATCAGCACGAACCTGGTGCAATGTACCGAAGATTGAAACCTCTGTATCTCCCCGCAAAATCCTTGCGCCCAGGGTAGTCGGGGCACAATAGCCAACTGCAAGAATTGTATTTGCCGGATTGCTGATGTTGTTGGCAATATGGTGCTTAATCCTGCCGGCTTCCATCATACCCGATGCTGAAATAATGATGCAGGGCTTATTCATTTCATTCAGTTTCTTCGAATCCTCGGCCCGTTTAATGTAATGCAGGGTACTGAAACCAAATGGGTCGGGGTCGGTTTCCATAACTTCAAGTACCTCTTTATTAAAACACTCGGGGTGCATTCTGAAAATTTCAGTCGCATTAACCGCCAGTGGACTGTCGAGGTATATCTGAATACGGGGCAACAGGCCATCGTTGTAATAGTTGTTGAGCACGTGCACAAGCTCCTGGGCGCGGCCAATGGCAAATGAAGGAATAATAAGTTTTCCGCCTTTGTCTACGCAGGTTTCATTCACGACCCTCAGCAGCTCACCTTCTGCACTCTGACGATGGGGGTGCAAGCGATTTCCATAGGTAGATTCTGTTATCAGGTAATCACACTGGGGAAAAGCATCGGGTGACCTGAGGATACGGTTTTCAGGCCTTCCGATATCACCGGTATAAGCGACGCGGGTCATTTTGCCATTTTCTGTAATCTCAAGATTTACCACTCCGCTGCCAAGCATGTGACCGGTGTTGGTAATCTTCAACTTGGTTTCGTGATCTATATAAAACTTCCGGTTGTAAGGAATCCCGATAAATAGCTCCATACAATTGTCGGCATCTTCTTTAGTGTAAAGTGGCTCAACCGGCGGCAAGCCCTGGTAAGCCCGCTTTTTGTTGAAACGCTGGGTGTCGCTTTCCTGTATATGGCCGCTATCGGGAAGCATAATCGAACACAAGTCACGGGTGGCATGGGTACAGATAACCGAGCCCCTGAAACCATGGCGGTAAAAATAAGGGATAAGCCCCGAGTGGTCAATATGACCATGTGTGAGCACAATATGGTCAACCTCATGCGGTTCAATACCAATATTGCGGTTCATGGCATCGGTCTCAAGCCCTTTTCCCTGATACACGCCACAGTCGAGTAGAATCTTTTTACCATTTAAGGTTGTAATCAGATGCTTGCTTCCGGTAACTTCGCGGGCTGCGCCCAGAAATTTTATTTTCATAATCGCGGTTTTGTGAATTTACCCGCAATCCAATTTTACGGGCTTACCATCAAAGGTAAAGGTTTTATCAAATTGTAATCCTTTTCAGGGGAAAAATGATGAATCTAAAGGTTGCGGTAGTTTAATTAAGAGCTTTTTTGTGTAAGTTTGAATTTATTAGCAAATAGCANNGTAATTGAATCAACGCTCAAAGGCAACGACACCCTGGTTATTATGCCAACCGGTGGAGGGAAATCGCTGTGCTATCAGGTTCCGGCTTTAATGCTTGATGGCGTTTGCATCGTGGTTTCGCCACTGATTGCGCTTATGAAAGACCAGGTAGATGCCTTGAAAAACAATGGCGTAGCCGCCGAATTTCTCAACTCATCGCAAACAACAAGCAGGCAAAATCAGGTAATCAGCGATCTGCAGCAGGGCAAACTCAGGCTTTGCTATGTTGCCCCCGAAAGGATCTCGGGCGAAAATGCCATAGCAAACCTTTTGGGCAATACAAAAGTGTCGCTGTTTGCAATTGATGAAGCGCATTGCATTTCACACTGGGGCCACGATTTCAGGCCCGATTACCTGTCGCTTGGCTCACTCAAGGATCAGTTTCCCGATGTGCCGGTAATGGCGCTTACCGCAAGTGCCGATAAGATTACCCGCGACGACATCGCCAAACAACTAAAGCTAAAAGGCGACAACCGGTTTATCTCTTCCTTCAACAGGGCCAATATCTACTATTATGTGGTTGATAAATTCCTTATGGATGATTTCCTGCCCGATTATCTCAGCAAAAAGAAAGAGCAATCCGGCATTATTTATTGTCTTTCGCGCAAAGCAACCGAGCAAATGGCCCTCGACCTGAAGGCGATGGGTTATAGCGCTGATTGCTATCATGCCGGATTGGGAAGAGAGGAGCGGCAAAGGGTGCAGGAAGACTTTATACACGACCGAATCAAGATCATAGTAGCCACCATAGCTTTCGGGATGGGGATTGATAAGCCNNCGCAAACTGCAGAAAATGGCCGCTTTCGCTGAAGCCCTGCAGTGCCGCCGCCAGCAGCTGATGAACTATTTTAACGAAGCGCATCAGGGCAAGTGCAACTCCTGCGATTTTTGCCTGGGCAAATACACCTCCTACGATGGTACCATTTCAGCACAGAAAGCACTGTCGGCCATAGCCCGGCTGGGCGAACGCTATGGTACAAAAACCACCATTGAGTATTTGCGTGGGGCCGATCTTGCGAAATTCTCAGCCGAACAAAAAACTTTCAAGACCTGGGGCATTGGCAAGGATATGTCGGAGATTGAGTGGTTTGATGTGTTTACGCAATTGCTTGGCCAGGGCGTTATTGATGTTACCGAAGGGCAATACCCGGTGCTGAAACTTAACGATAAGAGCCACCAGGTACTTAAAGGCTTGCTTGCAGTTGAGCTTGTTGCAGAAAGTAAGCCCAAGAAGGAAACCATCGCGAGAGAGAAACAGCAGACTGCCAATACTGAGCTGATGGATCTGTTAAAATACATGCGCCGCCTGATTGCCGATTCGGAAGGTGTACCGGCTTATATGATCCTGGGTGATGCCACCTTAATCGAGCTATCGGAATATCTTCCTTTCAATTCCGACGACCTTTATCAGATAAGCGGTTTCGGCGATTTCAAGATTGGAAAGTACGGAAAGGAGTTTCTGGAAGTGATAAAGGACTATTGCGAAAAGAAAGGAATAGCTTCGCGGATGCACCTGAAAATGCACAAGGGCGTTCGAGTGAAAAAGACTAAAGGCAAATCCGAAAAAACTAAACATCCGAAAGCAGAACGCCCGAAAACCGGCTTAGCCACGCTTGAACTCTTCAGGCAGGGAAAAACCTTTCAGCAGATCGCGCTTGAGCGGCAGTTTACAGTTCAAACCATTTTTAATCATCTGACCGGTTTCCTGGCTTCCGGCGAAATACAACTTGGTGAATTGATGGATACATCAAAAATACCGGCTATCCGCGATGCGGTTAAATTGCATGGCCGCGTTTCACTCCGCACCATTAAAGATGAACTTGGCGAAGGCTATGAATACCATGAAATAAGGGCGGTGATTGAGGCGGATAAAGCTAAAGTCTGAACACAGAAAAGCTGCCCAAACGGACAGCTTTTCTAATCAATTACAAAGGCAAGTTGCCTGAAATGTGTGGTTACATTCCGTACTTTTCAATAATTTCCTGTTTTGTTTTGCCAAGAATATCGTATTTCTTTCCAACTTTCTTAAAGGCTTCAAGTGCTTTTTCAAGATGGTGAATCTCGTGGCCTGCAGATATCTGGGTACGGATTCGCGCTTGACCCTGCGGAACAACCGGGAAGAAGAAACCAATGGCATAAATGCCCTCATCATATAAGTCGCGCGAAACATCCTGAGCCAGTTTGGCATTAAAAAGCATAACCGGAACTATCGGGGTATCGCCGTCCTTAATAATAAAACCGGCATCAATCAAGCCTTTGCGCCAGAATTCGGTGTTTTTTTCCAGTTTATCGCGTCGGTCGGTTGAGGCCGATAGAATTTCGAGCACTTTGATAACACCGGCCACAACCGGAGGTGCAATGGTATTGGAGAAGAGGTAAGGGCGTGCTTTCTGACGGCACATCTCAACAAGCTCCTTACGCCCCGAAACGCATCCGCCAGAAGCACCACCAAGGCCTTTGCCAAATGTTGTAGTGATAATGTCCACCTTGCCCATAACGCCATAATGTTCGTGCGTACCGCGGCCGGTTTTACCGATAAAACCACTTGAGTGGGAGTCGTCAACAAACAACAACGCACCATATTTCTCGCACAGTTCAACAATTTTGTCGAGTTTGGCAGTATCGCCATCCATCGAAAAAACACCGTCGGTAATCACCACTTTAAGTCGTTTATTTCCGTGAAGCAGCAATTTCTCCTCAAGATGCGCCATATCGGAATGCTTAAATGTATCGTGCATCGCGCTGCAAAGGCGGATACCGTCAATAATCGAAGCATGAACCAGACGGTCTGAAATCATAACATCATCCTTTGTAAGGATTGCCTCAAACACACCGGCATTGGCATCCATACAGGAGGGGAAAAGAATGGTATCCTCGGTTCCGAGAAATTCGGTAACCATTTGCTCGAGTTTGCGGTGAATATCCTGTGTGCCGCAGATAAAACGCACCGACGACATACCATATCCATGCGAATCGAGGCCATCGTGAGCAGCCTTAACTACTTCAGGATGACTTGATAAACCAAGGTAATTGTTTGCACAGATGTTGATCACTTTTTTAAGCTCGGCACCCTCAGGGTACTCCACTTCGATATCGGCAGCCTGAGACGAGTGAATAAAACGTTCCTGCTTATAGAGACCGGCATCTTTCAATCCGGCAATTATCTCCGAGTACATTCCCCGGGTTTTGTCAGTAAAAGCCATAGTGTTCCTCCTTTATTTTAGAAATTCGTTTACCAGATTGCATATTTTGTTTACCGAATCAAATGCCTCGGGTGTTGCTTGATCATCGGGGATGGAGATGTTGTATTTGTTCTCCAGAAATCGTTTTAACGATACCATTGAAAATGAATCAACAATACCACCTGAAATCAGGGGCGAATCGTAAGTTAGTTCCGTGTCATCTTCAACGTATTCTTTAATCACATAATCTTTGATGATTTGTTTCATGTCTTCCATGGTAGTTTCTCCTTTTTGATTTTGGGTTATTGATTGATTGAAGGTTGAGTCCACTCTGAAAAGTTATTGTAGCCACTAAATCTCTAAAACACCAAATTTCACTAAATTATAAGAATATGAATTTCAATGCTTTAAGATTTTTTGTGTTTTGGTGGCATTTCCTTTTTTTCTACTTTTCGGAGCAGACTCAAGGTTTCTTTTTACAGGCATCGAGACCCATGATCTGGCCCCAGCTCATTGTTAATCATTTTCGAGTGTAGAAATATCACCTATCTCTTCGCCCCATTCTTTGGCGTGTAAAATACGCCGCATAATTTTACCACTGCGCGTCAGACTGCGCAAAAACCTCT
>DINP01000052.1 GCA_002426025.1 Bacteroidales bacterium UBA5537
TTTTCGCTCCCTCTTGTGGCGAGATCTTGTCGAACCATCGCTATTTTTTAGAACACTGATAACACTGATTTAAACGGATTATCGCGGATTATCTATTTGAACCCCTGAATGCAGTGTGCCGTCGCTCTTTCGCCTTTTTTTTCGCTCCCTCTTATGGCGAGCTCTTGTCGAACCATCGCTATTTTTTCGAACACGGATAACACTGATTTAAACGGATTATCGCGGATTATCTATTTGAACCCCTGAATGCAAAGTGCCATCGCTCTTTCGCCTTTTTTCGCTCTTTTGCTCCCTCGTTTTTTTTCGCCCCGTCGCCCGCTTGCGTTTTTCCGCTCAAATTGACTTTCGACTTGTAATTGAGTATCTTTGATTTTATATAAACCCCTAACTTAAAGGCCATGTCAAGTTTACCTTTCCCTCAGTTTCTTAAACGTTATGGTATTACCATGTTGTTTGCCAGTGACCCTGGAGTAGTTCCCGGCGCTATTATTGAAAAACGCCGACAGGGATATTTTTCAGCCGGTACACTCGAACAGGTTTTTAAGGATCCTCCCCCTGCATGGGACACTGCACTGCAACCCGCTAACCTTGTATATGGAACGGTCGAGCGAAGTTTGAGCCTTTCGGGAAGGGCTAGCCTCGATGAATTTGGTATCGGCATTCAGGGAGGACTCTCCAGGGCAAAAACGGTTAATTTCTATATTTCAGGTGTTAAATGCAGGGTTTTTGTTAACCAATCGAAAATAATGCTGATTCCACGACTTCAGCAACTTAGGAAAAATAATAAAGTCCTGTGGAAACTACTTAACAATAATATTATTGCCGATTACACCTACTATGCTACGGAAGTAACCGCAGAATTTGTTGTTGATGGAAATGTTGATCTGCAGGCTGAAATCCAGAACAGAATTACTGTTATTGGAAATGCTGCTGTTGACTGGAAGTCGAAATCGAAGTTTGTGATCTCTAATAATGATGCCGTTCCATTCGGGTTCTCTGGATGGACCGTGTAATCAGGTGTTAATAACGAATAGTTAAGAGTTGTTAACTGTATTTTTTGGCAGTTATTCTTTTCCTTCAATCGTTCAGCGGTTATTATCTGCAAACCGGCTTATTTTCGGGTTGAAAAGATAATGCTACTGGCATTATTCCGAATAAGATATATTTCCTCTCTTCAGGATAAGCCTGGGATTGTCTGATTCCTTTATCGGTCTGAAAAACTTTTGATTTATATCTGCTAAAGTGCAGAAAAGCAGATATATAGCTGGTTAACATGGCATTCTCGCCTTGACCAGGAATATTTACTAACCAATGTAAAATGGCTCTTATCTTTTTTTACATTTGCATCCCGCTGGGTTTTTGCCAAGGTACACTCTTGTTACTACTACAGAAATCTCATTCTTTTGCCTGGTAAGCTATTGCAGATTCAGCGGTTAACGACACTTATTTTTTACTAATTCTGAATTTGTGAAAAACAGGATCTGTTACCTGAAGGGATTTCTGTACCCTATTCACCTGCTTAGCCTTATGGCGGCAATCCTTCTGTTTTCTGAAACAACTTATGCACAAGCAGTTGTAGTAAGTAGTTACTATAATGCTAATGATCCTAGGGATGAGTGGACTGAGCTTCTCGTTGTACAGGATAATTTGGATATGCGTGGATGGCAACTTCGTGATGCTGGAGGAGGTCAAGCAAACTGGATGAATGCCATAAGTTTTAACGTTATGAACTTTTGGCGCAACATGAGAGCAGGTACAATAATAGTTATTCGGCATAGGCCTGTTAGTTCAACTGGAGTTTCATATGTTGAAGATTTAGATGCAAGTGATGGCTATTTATGCTTGAGAGCTACATATAATAACCCTCCATCTTATCAATCACCTTACTTTACTGGTGGACTCTTTAACCCGCCTACCTGGGATGGTGCAACTCTAAATATTAATGCGGGTGGAGAAATTATTCAACTATTAGATGCTGCTGGAAATCATGTTCATGCTCTTGGTCATATGCCAACACCAGGAGCTTGTTATAATGGTATTCTTTCGGGCTCTAAACTCAATCATAGTTCAACGATAGCTTCAAATGAGGCTATATTTGTTTGTCCTGGTGCAAATTTGATTAATTATGGGTCTCCGCCACAAAATGGAACAACTTATACTGCTAGCAGTGCAGTTGATCTGACCTTTGGTTTACCAAATATCTGCAGCGCATCTAATACAGCTAACAGCGATTTCTGGCGTTCCTTAAGACAACCCAATTGGCCAGTAACTACTCCTACTGCATATACTGTTAATGCAGGAAATAATTCAGTTACGTTAAACTGGCCTCCTGTTCAGGATAATTATCCAGGTGATTTAACAACCGGATACTTAATTTTGCGAAATACTACAAATACGTTTACGGATTCTCCATTAGATGGAGTCCGTTATTCTATTGGAGATATCATTGGATCAGCGACAGTAATACAAAATAGTCAACCTCAATCGCAAACAACGGTTTACACTGATAATATTTCGATACCTTGTTCTGATGGATTGTATTACAGAGTTTATGCTTTCCGGTATTCAACCGATAATATACTTGGAAATTATTCTAATCCTGCACGTGGCCGTGCGTATAACGAAACTCAGTTTGCAGCCATTCATGTAACCATTCCTTCGCCTGTTGATCCAACTTCGATAACAGCCGATCAAACAGACCTTTGTGCCGGTTCATTGCCTGCTACTATTACCCTTACAGCAAATGGTGGAGATGGTGAAACCATGGAATGGTTTGCAGGTAGTTGTAGTGGAACATCAATCGGTAATACAAATCCGCTGACTATTCCTGCCCCGGGGGTAACTACAACTTATTTCTTTCGCTGGAATACAACTCATTGCGGACCTTCTGCCTGTGAAAGTGTAACCGTTAATGTAAGCACCGATAATACCCCGTCAGTCAGTATTGTGGCAACACCGGGAAATGTTGTATGTGCCGGTACATCTGTAACAGTTACGGCTTCACCGGTAAGCAGTAGTTCACCTTCTTATCAGTGGTATCTTGGCGGATCACCAGTTGGTACAAATCAGCCAACCTATACTTTTGTTCCGGCAACCGGAGATCAGATTAGTGTTGAAATGACTTCTGTTGAGCCCTGTTCGGGATCTCCGGTAACATCGGCAAGCATTTTTTTTACTGTTGACCCACTGTTAACCCCCGTCGTTTCAATAACACCTGCTTCGGCATCGGTATGTGCCAATAACAATGTGCTTTTTGCTGCTGCACAAACATCCGGAGGGACCTCGCCTGTTTATGCCTGGTATTTAAACGGTAGTGTAATTCCCGGTCAGACAGCTTCAACCTATAATCTTATTACGCCTGCTAATGGAGATCAGGTTTATGCCACCCTTACCAGTAGTGAGCAGTGCATAACGCCAGGCAATACTACGGTAAATTCAAATACTTCTACGGTTACGGTTACTTCCTCCTATAATGTTTCGGTTTCAATTGCTGCAGATTTTACAAATGTTTGCAGCGGAGACCCGGTTACCTTTACTGCTACAGCCGGCCCCGGCGGTTCGTCAATATCCTACGAATGGTATGTGGGTGGTGTAATTCAGCCAGGAGCAAACACTGCCGTATTTACGTATAATCCAACGGTCAATGTTGCTGTGTATGCAAAGTTGATTGATAATGCCACCTGCGCAATTGGAAGTCCGGCTTTGTCCAATACTGTAAATGTCACTGTTACACCAAATGTTACGGTAGGGGTTTCAATCACTGCCGATAATACTTCAGTCTGTTCGGGAACTCCTGTTGTATTTACTGCCACTCCGGCTTCTCCGGGAACGACCCCTGTTTATAACTGGTATGTAGATGGAACCCTTGTTTCCAGTGGAAGTCTGACAAGCTACACCTATAATACTCCCATAGATGGAGAACAAGTCTGGGTAGAATTGGAAAGTAGTGAAACCTGCACTACTTCAGGGAATACTGTTACTTCGAACATTATAACGTTAACGGTTACGCAAAGTGTAACGCCAACTGTAAGTCTTAGTGTTTCTCCTTCTAACAGCATCTGTGCAGGCAGTACGGTAACTTTTACTGCAATTCCGACAGATGAAGGAAATAATCCTCAGTATATTTTTTATATCAACGGAGCAGCTCAGCCTCCGCAAACAAGTAATGTATTTACCTGGATACCTTTAAACGGTAACACATTTATGGTAACCCTGATCAGTGATGCACCCTGCGCTACAATTACCAATGTTGATTCAGGAACAGAAACCATCACTGTAAGCAGCTCATTACCTGTTGGTATAGTTTTAGCTGATCCGGGTCAGGTGTGCAATGGCTCATCCATAAATTTGATGGCAAATCCCGTAAATCAGGGATCAAGTCCTGTGTATGAATGGATTGTTAACAGTGCGGTGATTGCCACTACGGCTGTCCCAAGCTATACCTATCTTACACCCTCAGCTGGAGAGTCGGTTTCTGTGCGATTAATCAATAATGAATCCTGCGCAACAGGTAGTCCGTTTACTTCAAATACAATTACACTTGATGTTGTTAATTCGCTGGTGCCATCAGTTACGGTTACTTCTTCCCAGTTGCAGACCTGTTCCAATTCGCTGGTTACTTTTACAGCTGTTCCGATAAACGATGGCACCTCGCCGGTTTACCAGTGGTTTGTTGATGGTAATGAACAAATTGGAATAACAGGAGCAATGCTTACTTTCAGTCCTGTTGCTGACATAAGTGTATTTGCTGTTTTGCACAGTGACGCTCAGTGTGCTTCTCCGCTTACAGCCCAATCGCCCACTGTGGTTGTTACGGTTACCGCATCCTACGATGTAAGTGTAACTGCAATAAATAATACCGGTCCTGTTTGTGAAGGGACAAGCATCACATTTAGTGCCCAGGGAGTAAATCCAGGGCCATCACCGGCATATCAATGGTATAAGAATGGCGTTTTAATGCCTGGGGAAACCAATATTGATTATAGTTTTATCCCGGTAAACGGAGAGCCGGTTTATGTTGAGCTTACAAACAATGAGGTTTGCGCGAATCAGCATATTGTTGTTTCTCCAGTAGTTACGGCTGAAGTGAATACACCTGTAACCATCTCGGTTCTTGTTGATCCGCACTTAAGCCAGATATGTGCAGGTGAAGAAGTATTTTATTCTGCAATTCCCGCTGCAGAATGGAATGCGCCTGTTTACCAGTGGTTTGTAAATGGAGTGATTCAATCAGAAACCAGTGAAATATTCAGGTATAGTCCTGTTCAGGATGATCAGGTTCATGCAGTATTAACAGTTGGAGAAACCTGTGTCAACAGTCCTTCAGTATCTTCTGCAGATGTTACTGTTGAAGTAATTACCGGTCCTGAAGTCGGCGTAAGCCTTAGTTCAAATGCTGCAGATATTTGCCAGGGTGAATCGGTAACCTTCGTTGCCGACCCACTGAATGAAGGAACAAGTCCTGAATATCGCTGGCTTGTAAATGGTTTGCTCAGTAGCAGTGGAAGCAGCACTTTTGATTATATTCCGCTCGATGGCGACCTTGTTTCTGTTGAACTTACCTCTTCGGCTAACTGTCCCACAAACAATCCGGCTTTGGCTGATGAATTGGTGCAGCTTTCTCCTTGTGGATTTATTATGCGAATGCCAAATGCCTTTACCCCGAATAATGATTTGCTGAATGATTTTTTCAAGCCATACCTGGGTGAAATACTGCCATCAAAGTATCTGTTACAAATTTATAACCGATGGGGGGAAATCGTTTTTGAAACCAGCGATCCTGAAAAAGGTTGGGATGGAACCAGAAATGGTAGGCCAGCCCAAAGAGGTATTTTCGTTTACAAGGTTACATTTGAAGTGCCGGAATTTATTACCAACAGTCTAGAGAGTCCGTTTAGCGGGACATTTATGCTGATAAGGTAGGCAAGTTGTGATTAATAACGAATGGTGAATCCCTTTGGCAGGCTACCTCTGGCAAGTTCAGGGCAGACAGGGTAAAAATGACGAACTGGGTAATTCAGTCCATGCCGGAATCCAGGCCCGGGAATTGAAAATTGGAAATTCATTCTCAGCGCCCTGAGTCTTATGTTCCATATTCCGTGTCCTATGCATTTAGGAATACAGACAACACTGATTTAAAGCATTTTTACAGACATACTTCCTGGTATTGTCTGACTAGGATTTAATTATTACTAAGAAACCTGCACACTGAGCCCGCTGCATTTTTCCAGATCCTCTGCATTTCAGATCTGATTCTTATTAAAGAATACCAGGCTTCTTTTGAACAAGAGATTGTTTTTCCTTAGATTTGTAAAAAACAACATATTCAC
>DINP01000064.1:0-10856 GCA_002426025.1 Bacteroidales bacterium UBA5537
CAACTAAAAGAGGCCAATATGACTAAAGATAAGTTTTTTTCGATCATAGCCCACGACCTCCGCAGCCCCTTTACTTCTATACTTGGTTTTTCGCGCCTGCTCAGCGAAGAATACGACGATTTCTCGGATGAAGACCGTAAAATGATGGTGACACAGATTCAGAATTCGACCGAAACAACATTCCAACTACTCGACAATCTGCTGGCCTGGGCCAAAACCCAGCTTGGCCGTACCATAATCAATCCCGAACTATTTACCCTCGAAAGCCTGATAGCCGAAACGGTGAAACAAACCACCCCACAGGCACTTATCAAAAATATTTCGCTGGTTTCCGACCGCATTGAGGATGTTGAAATTTATGCCGACCAGAATATGGTACGCACCGTGTTGCGCAACCTCTTGTCGAACGCGGTTAAGTTTTCATTCCCGGGCGGGGTTATAGAACTCGATTCCTTTATCGAAGACAACAAACTTACCATAACAGTAACCGACCACGGAACCGGCATACCGCCCGACGTTCTCGACAAGCTTTTTAACCTCTCAGAGCAAACCATTACCACCAAAGGTACCGCCAACGAAAAAGGCACCGGCCTCGGCCTTATACTCTGCAGCGAATTTATTGAAAAAAATGGCGGAAGCATCGCTGCCAAAAGTGAAATGGGGAAGGGAAGTACGTTTGGTATTATGCTCCCTTTAGATAAACGTGGACAATGAATTCGGAGTGTTACTGGTCATTTTATTTGCCGAATTAATTTACAATTCATCTGTCTTTCAAAATAATACACTTATAATATATATCTTTTATCTGCCAAAGTTTCTTTAGTTGGAAAGCTGTTTATTTAGAATTAAAATAAATTAGGATAAAATGATAAATATTTACCCCCCCCCCCCTGTAATAAGTAAAATATTTTGTTATAGATTTGTTGTGACATCTATAAATAGGGATATTGGATATATAAGTCAAAGAAATTAAGATCGGGAATACAATAACGATTAAATACAAAGAAAAGAACCAGTTAAAACACCCAGGTAAAGAACCGTGCTTACATAAGAAAGGAGGCTAATAGCAGCCGGAAAAACCTGTATGCCAAGTTCAGGCAAATGAAATGTAAAATAAATTTACAAATAACAATTTATAAACCGGCTATTACCGGCCAGGGGGAGTTGGCTGCCTTTGCCCTAGGAAGCTAACCGGCAACCACTCCCCTGCAAACCGGTAACGCAAAAATACTAAAAACCATGAAAAATAAACGATTACATTTTGCGTTCTTCTTTGCAGTAATGCTTTTTGCTTCACATGCGTATGCACAAATGAATTACTGGACAACACCACCGTACAAATTTAATATGTCTGTCTCAATTCCAACTTTCACAGCTTTACCTGGCCCTGGAGGTGCTTACTCTGTTGCTAACGGAGCTTATGATGAGAATGGTAATCTACTGTTCTATGTGCAGGATTACAGTATTTATGGACCTACCGGGCTCAGTGTTGGTGTACTACCGGGATATAATATGGGAGTTTGCGGGGAAGCATATACCATCCTAAACCCCGAAGTAAATATTGTTCCTATTCCGGGCACTTGTCGCCAATTCTATGTAATTTACAGTATGGACAACCCTGTTGGTTATTCGCCCGTACTGTATGTTAAAGTAAACTGTTCGGGAACAACCCCTGTTGTTTCATATAATGGAACGGTCTACGCGAGTTGCCCACCTTGGTATGCCGGTTTCTTTAATGTTCCTTTTTGGGTTTCAGGGCATGGTGGAAGTGACAATACCGCTATGGCTGTTTCGAAAGTAATTTCAGGAAGTGGTTCCACTGCAAAACGATTTCTGTTTTCAGTTAGTAATTCTGAGATTGTAAAAAGTGAAATCACCAGTGCAGGAATTTCTTCCGGCACTCCGGTTGTAAATGCCGCCTCTCTTGGGCTTAGCACAGCCGATTTTGCAGCATTTGAAGCCGAATTCTCCTGGGGGAACAATTGTTTTGCCTGGTCATCTTACAATGGGAAGGTACATGTAATAAGATTAGCTGCCGATGGTAATTTTATCACTGGAAGTTTACAAAGTTACTCCATCCCGGGGGCTAAAGGCATCGAATTTACAATGGCAACAGACAATCCTAAACTATACGTTTCGGGACGGAATGGCCTTACCCAAATTCTTACTTCGAACCAGACACAATCACTGGTGTCGACCGGCACGTTTGACCTGACAAATACATTTCTGGAATACGCCAAAAATAATCGGATTTACGGAATTTCCCCAACCTATAATTTACAAGGTGAATTGGTATCTACAACCTTAGTTGGTATTAATTGGCTCAATAATTCATTAATTTCTGTAAATGCTGGATTTGACTCACGGTATATAGAATCCGCATCCTTTACCAACGGCGTATTTACCCTGCCAGAGCAAATTGACGGCGAAAATTATTCCTATTTTAACGGAACACCTGCAGTTGCAATTTCAAATTTCACCTTAAACGGAAGTGTCCCCATAGGAAATTGTGATCAAGGAGGTTTCGGCAATTATTGTCAGAACAGCCCGATAGCCTTCAATGCAACGTATTCGGCAGGCACCCCAACAAAGTATAAATTCGATATTCAAGCAGTTGATTGGGGTTGTACTTTCATTACCGGGGCAGGATTAATGAACTATCATGGAGCCTGGACAAATGGCACACCTGTTTCAAATCTCGATTTACGTACACTTTCTGCTAACGGTATAAATCTGGGAAACTGTTTGGGAGGTTTAGTATTGATTACCTATTCTGTTCAGGATGCCTGCGGAATTATTAGCACTTACTCAAAAGCAATAAACATGTACGTTCCGATACCACCGATAGTTGCACTCGAAATTTATAATAAGGATAACCCCCAGAGTTACTTGCCACCCTCTCAGAACATAAATTCGCCTGTTCTTTGCGGAAGTGCCTCAATCGGATACAGAGTAAACAATAGTACCGGTACAATTACATCACTTACAGTAAAGATTGAGCAAATGTCACCATACAAGGTTCTATACGACAAAACAACCAGTGTAAACGGGGTAAGTAACCTTACTTATGAAAGTCTAAACGGCTATTGTATTAGTTCTGCTATTTGGAGCCCATATACGGGTTTTGAATCATGCAATACAGGATACACAGGCTGGTCAGGCTATTTTAGCTATACCAATGGTTTGTTTTCATTCAACAAAACCTTAAAACTAACGGTTACAGTCGGCAACCAATGTGGTTCAAATACCAACTGGAGTTACCTGAAAGTAAATTCAATAGGCAACAAAATGGCGAATGCCGATATTGGAACAGGCAAAGATTGGGCAGAAGACTTATTGGTTTACCCCAATCCTGCATCTGATCAGATAACTGTTCGATTTAACAGTCTTTACGAAGAATATTTTCAGGTTGATGTAGTTGATATGACCGGCAGGCAGGTATTATTACTACTACCTGATACAAAAATAGAGAAGGGTATTTTTGAAAAATCATTTGACATCACAATACTCCGCAGTGGCATCTATTCTTATCGGGTTAAATCCGCAACAAGCATTAAAACAGGAATAATCTCCAAATTTTAATTTTATTAGGCACATCTGTTGTAAATTACAACAGATGTGCCCTTTTTCAAAAACGAATTTTTAAATGAAGAACATTTGTTGGTATTACATAGTGATATTACTAATTTTGAGTAATACCAATGCAGTAATATCCCAAAACCTGGTTTTAAACCCTTCTTTTGAACGTTATACTCAATGCCCTATAATAATAAGCAATTTTGTTGGTTTTGTTGAAAATTGGACGACCTTACCTAGTGCCGGAGTTGCTTATTTTCACAAATGTGCACCCAATAATCAGGTAGGCGTTCCCTATAATTGGTTTGGTTTTCAATATGCCCGGACCGGCTATGGTTATGTTTCATTTTATGCAAAGTCATGGGATTGGGATCCAGATAAAAGGGGATATATTACAGGAGTATTTTCAACTGTTTTGGAAAAGGATTCCATTTACTGTGTGAGCTATTTTACAAACTTATGTAATATTGCCTTGGGTGCAATTCAAAATATTGATGCGTATATTCATGATTCCCTATTGTCCTGGAATAATGGCGAAAATCATTACCTTATTAATATTGACCCACAGATAAAGTCATCCCACATTTTAAACGATACTGCAAATTGGGAAGAAATCAAAGGTTTATACAGAGCAAAAGGGGGCGAAAAGTATATTACCCTTGGCAACTTTAACAGCGATCTCCACACAACAATGGTTAGCTTTGTTGAAGGCCCTACAAGGATTGATTATAATATTGATGATGTCAGCGTAACCGCCACTGGATTAAAAGCCCCTTCATTAGGGAATGATACCATTCTATGCCGCGATGCCATGCCCTACCGGCTTATTGCTCCTGCCGGATATGATTCATATTTATGGAGCACCGGGCAGACAAGCCAAAGCATTGATGTGTATAACGAAGGCCAATACACCCTTACCTGTAACTTAGGCGATTGCGGAAGCCTGAGCGATGATATTGAAATCAGCTTTGATACACCAGTACTCAATCTCGAAAACGAAACAAGCATTTGCCGGGGCGAAACAGCCGAACTTATTGCTCCGGCAGGATTTAACCACTACAACTGGAGCAATGGCGATACTACACAAACAATAAGGGTAAGCGAAGCCGGTACTTACTACCTGCAAACCACCGACCGCTGCGGCACACAACTCGATTCGATAAAAGTAATTGTTGATACCATCCCAACAGGTATTATCAAACTTGGCAACGATACCACAACCTGCAGCAATGGAACGGATTTTCCCATTGTACTCTCAGCCAACACCAACCTGCCCAACTACCTGTGGAGCAATGGCGACACCACGAAACAAACCAGCATTAGCAGCCGTGGCCTATATACCCTTACCAGCAGTTTCCGCTGTGGCGAAGTAAGCGATGAAATTTTTGTAGATGTCTGCCCTCCAAAAATAGCCTTCCCCAATGCTTTTACCCCCGATGGCGATGGCCTAAACGACACCTTCGGGCCTATGCAAACAAATATGTACATTGGCCTGATTCAAATCTACAACCGCTGGGGACAGTTGGTTTTTGAAGGGCAATCGCCCGGCTCTACATGGGATGGGAAAATAGGCTCTTGGCCCGCACCCGAGGGCATTTATGCTTACGTAATCAACTATTCCAACTACGATGCGGATGGAAGGAAATATATGCAAAAAGGATTGGTGATGCTGTTAAGATAAAAAAAAGAATCACTACAATTGGACAGTAACACTGCCAACGAAAAAGGTACCGGCCTCGACCTTATCCTTTGCAGGGAATTTATTGAAAAAAATGGTGGAAGCATCGCTGCCAAAAGCGAAATGGGGAAGGGAAGTACGTTTAGCATTAACTTGCCAATCAATTCCCCTGGTTAATTTTTCCCTTAATTTTTCAACTATAATTCAATACCTTTCCAAAGGCATTAGGCGTTTTTTGTCTTAAAATCTGTAATTTAGCCCCGTCAAAAATATTAACCCACCAAATTCAAAACCATTATGTTGCGAAAAGTAATGAGCCTGTTATCGGTAGTAAGTATGCTGGTAATAGCAGCCGGTTGCGGCAAAACCACAAAAAGTGAAGAAGAAATGGAAAATGCAAACCAGGGTGTAATCCCAGCCGGAACTGAATTAACTGCCGATCCCGGAACCGATATGGCCCAGCGCCTTTCAATTTATGCCCCGTTTACCTTAACCACCGACATCAGCCACCTTTCAGATAAGGAAAAACAACTATTGCCCCTGCTTTTCGAAGCCGCCGGGTTGATGGAAGAAATTTACTGGCAGCAGACCATTGGCAACAAAGAGGCCTTCCTTTCGCGCATTAGCGATGAAACCACCCGCAAATTTGCCGAAATCAATTACGGCCCATGGGACAGGTTGAATGGCAACAAACCATTCCTTGCAGGTATTGGTGAAAAGCCAAAGGGCGCCAATTTTTACCCGGTTGATATGACCAAGGAGGAGTTTGACTCCCTTCAGAATCCCGATAAAACAAGCCAGTACACCCTGATCCGTCGCAACGACGATGGCTCTCTGCGCGTAGTTTGGTACCACGAAGCCTATGCCTCCAAAGTTAAAAAAGCTGCCGATCTGATAAAACAGGCTGCTACACTGGCCGAAGATGCCGGATTGAAAAAGTACCTCGAACTCCGCGCCGAAGCCCTGCTTACCGATAAATACCAGGAGAGCGACTTTGCATGGATGGATATGAAAACCTCGAACATTGACTTTGTGGTTGGCCCAATCGAAAATTACGAAGATGCGCTCTTTGGCACCAAAGCCGCCCAGGAATCATTTATACTGATTAAAGATGTGGAATGGAGCGAGCGCCTGGCTCATTTTGCAGCCCTGTTGCCCGAATTGCAAAAGGGTTTGCCTGTTGACCAGAAATACAAGAACGAAGTGCCCGGCTCAGATGCCGATCTTAACGCCTACGATGTGGTTTACTACCAGGGCGATTGTAATGCCGGTAGCAAAACCATAGCCATCAACCTGCCCAACGATGAAGAGGTACAATTGAAAAAAGGTTCGCGCAAACTGCAGTTGAAAAATGCCATGAAGGCCAAATTTGATAAAATTCTTGTTCCGATTTCTGATGTGTTGATTGACGAATCGCAGCGTCAATACATAAAATTTGATGCTTTTTTTGGCAATACCATGTTTCATGAAGTGGCCCACGGTCTTGGTATTAAAAATACCCTCGACGGAAAAGGAACAGTTCGGGAAGCATTAAAAGAGCAGTATTCGGCTATTGAAGAAGCCAAAGCAGATATTCTTGGCCTGTACTTAGTTACCCGGCTTTACGAAATGGGCGAATTGAAAGAAGGTGAAGTTATGGACAACTATGTAACTTTTATGGCCGGTATTTTCCGCTCGGTAAGGTTTGGAGCAGCCAGTGCACACGGCAAAGCCAATATGCTCACCTTTGCCCATTTTTCAGAAAACGGTGCCTTTACTTATCAGGAAAACGGAACCTACATGGTAAATTTCGATAAGATGAAACTTGCCGTTGAAAGCCTTGGCGGGATGATTCTAAGCCTGCAGGGTGATGGGAGTTACGACAAGGTAAAAGAACTTATCAGCACCAAATCGGTTATTCCCACACAACTAAAAGCCGACCTCGAAAAGTTGAAAGCAGCCAGCATTCCGGTTGATATTGTTTTCACACAAGGCAAAAGCGAGCTGGGGTTGTAAGATATGGAAGGTTAGAATGATGGAAGAATGGGGGGGTAATAACCCTTAGTTCTTTTGCTTTGAGCTTTTTACTTTAAGCTTTACCCTCTCTGTTCAAAAACGAACACAAGCCTTATAAAACCGTACATGCCAGTTGAACGCACCAATATCATCTGCCGGCATGTATTTGACTTAGTGCACCTTATAACAATGGCACGGTTTTGGGCAAGGGATGGGCATCAGCCCGGAAAACCGGGCAATTTTTTATTAATTCAGGCAGAAACAACAAAAACAAATTAAACATTAGCACCAAATGAAAAAAATCCTCTTTACATTAATGATTCTGGCGGGCCTGAGCGCAGGCCTGAGA
Organism: Bacteroidales bacterium UBA5537; assembly: GCA_002426025.1. Taxonomy (GTDB): domain Bacteria; phylum Bacteroidota; class Bacteroidia; order Bacteroidales; family Lentimicrobiaceae; genus Lentimicrobium. The sequence continues at coordinate 7,599 of DINP01000064.1, forward strand.
GCAGGAAATCCACCTGATGAAGGTATGTGGCTCCCCATGTTTGTCGAAAGGCTGAACTATGTTGACATGCAGAAAATGGGTCTGAAACTGACCGCACAGGAAATTTACGACATCAATCACTCAAGCCTTAAGGATGCTATTGTCAGCCTGAACGGTGGCTCATGTACCGCTGAAGTGGTATCAGACAAAGGTTTACTGTTTACCAATCACCATTGCGGCTATGATGCCATTCAGAGTCACAGCTCTCTGGAACACGATTACCTTACTGATGGTTTCTGGGCTTACAGTCTCGAAGAAGAGTTGCCAAATGAAGGCTCTACCGTTTCATTCCTGGTAAAGATGGATGATGTAACTTCGCGCGTGCTCGAAAAAGTTACTCCTGAAATGAGCGAAAGCGAACGCTCTGCCGCGATCGGAAAAGTAGTAGAAGTATTAAAAGAGGAAGAATCTGCCGATGGAAAGTTTGAAGTGTCGGTTAAGAATTTTTATAACGGTAATGAATACTACCGTTTTGTTTATGAAGTTTACGAAGATGTCCGCCTGGTAGGTGCACCACCATCAGCCATTGGCAAATTCGGCGGCGATACAGACAACTGGATGTGGCCCCGCCATACCGGCGACTTCAGCATAATGCGTGTTTATACAGGTCCCGATGGCAAACCGGCTCCTTATTCAAAAGATAACATTCCCTTAAAACCAAAGCATTTCCTTAAAATTTCGACCGATGGTGTTGATCGTGGCGATTTTGCCATGATTTGGGGTTACCCCGGAAGCACCGACCGCTACCGCACTTCACATGGCATTCAGGCTACCCTTGGCGAAATAAATCCTGCAATCGTCAAAGTTGGAGGGGCCATACTCGAAATTATGAAAGCCGATATGGACAAAAGCGACGAAGTTCGCATTCAGTATGCTTCAAACTATGCCGGTCTGGCAAATTTCTGGAAAAACAAAATTGGCGAAAGCCGCGGCCTGAAACGCCTCGATGTTTACGACAAGAAAAAAGCCATAGAGGACAAATTCTCAGCCTGGGTTAATGCTGATGAAAGCCGTAAGGAGATGTATGGATCGGTGCTTCAGGATTTCAGTGATGCGTATGCATCCTTTACCGAATCAAAATTCAATACAAAACTCTGGTATCTCTCTATTTCATTTTTTGGATCACAGGCACTGGGCTTCCCCATGCAAAACCAGGGCATCATCAATATCCTGAAAAGTGGCCAGAAAGGTGAAGAGTTGCAGGCATCGCTTGCTCCTTTCTACGAAATGGGTAAAGCACAATTTAAGGATTACAATGCTGCTACTGAAGAGAAAATTGTAGCTGCTATTCTCGAAATGTACCGCCAGGATTTGCCAGCCGATGCACTACCCGATATTTACAATCTGATTGATAAGAAATTTAAGGGCGATGTAAAACTGTTTGCTAAAAAGATGTTTGAAACTTCGGTACTTACTTCTGCCGAAAACTATAATGCATTTCTGGCAAAGCCATCTATCAAAACTTTTGAGAAAGATCTGGCCTATAAAATGACCAACTCTTTCTACAATTCGTTTATGACTCAGAATATGAGCGCTGCTCCTTTGCAGGAAAAGCTTAAAAAAGCCCAGCGCCTGTTTGTTGATGGTTTGCGCAAATCGAATCCCGATAAGGTATTTTACCCCGATGCCAACTCAACCATGCGCGTAACCTATGGACAGGTATTTGATTATTTCCCGGCCGATGCAGTCCATTACGACTATGTTACCTATATGGAAGGCATCATGGAAAAAGAAGATCCGACCAACGATGAGTTTATTGTTCCTGCAAAACTCAAAGAACTTTACGAAAAGAAAGACTTTGGAAGATGGGCCAGCAAAGATGGCCGTATGGTTGTGTGCTTTCTGAGCAACAACGACATCACAGGCGGAAATTCGGGAAGTCCGGTTCTGAATGGCAATGGCGACCTTATCGGAATTGCTTTTGATGGAAACTGGGAAGCCATGAGCGGCGACATCGCTTTTGAACCAGAACTGCAGCGCACCATTAATGTTGACATCCGTTACGTTATGTTTATTATTGACAAATACGCTGATGCTCAAAACCTGATTAACGAATTGAAATTTGCTGCAAAAACAAGATAACATTCTTATAATTCTGTTGTAAAATCCCGGAATTCTTAAGAATTCCGGGATTTTTTTATTTCAAACCTTGTTATAACTTTGTCAAAAGTGGATGCATACCATAAAATACTTATGTAATACCACGAACATAGCACGAGGTAATATGTTATGTATCTTTTGAAGTTAAATCTAAACCTGTTTCAGGAATATGAGAAAAATCCTGTTGTCTTTGATTCTGATTTTCCTGATAATAAAACCTTCGTTTTCGCAAAAAAATATTGCCGATAGCCTGGAGAGAGTAATAAGAACCGGTGTTGCCAAAGACACAAACCTTGTAAATGCCCTAAACCGGCTTTCAATCACATACTGGTACAACGACACAGAAAAGGCTTATAATCTAACCCGCGAAGCACTTAACGAAGCAAACCGGATAAATTTCAAACGAGGACTGGCGGTTGCCACAAACCTGATGGGTGTAGTGTTCGATATCAAATCGGAATACGACAGCGCGCTTTTTTACTACAAGATGTCAGTTAAATTAAGCAAGGAAACCGGCTATCTGATCATTTTAGCCAGTGCTTACAACAACATTGGCATGGTTCACAAAAACCGGGGCGATTACAGTGAGGCTATTAAAACCTATTATGATGCACTTCGGATTTTTGAAAAACAGAAGGACCAAAAGCCCATAGGGAATATCTTCAATAACCTAGGGCTTGTTTATTTTGATCTGAAACAGTTGCAGCAATCACTCAACTTTCATTTCAAAGCACTTGCTATCCGCGAAAGCATGGGGGATAAATACGGAATTGGTGCTTCATTAACAAACATTGGCCTATCCTATTCAAGTATGGGCAGCAATGAAAAAGCAAGAGAGTATTATCTGAAATCCTTGAAAATTAAAGAGGAAATCGGTGATAAATACGGATTGGGAATCTTGCTCAACAACCTGGCTATTATTTATATGGATGAGAATCAATACGATAAAGCACTACAATTCTATAAGCGATCAGCCAGTTATAACCGCGAGGTCGAAGATTACAACAGCCTTATTTCAACTTACATCAATACCGGGATGACCTACATGAAAATGGGGAAAATGGTCAAAGCCGAACTGGCAATAGATTCTGCCAGAGCTCTGGCACTTGAACAGAAATC
>DINP01000064.1:10867-76635 GCA_002426025.1 Bacteroidales bacterium UBA5537
ATATTACTGGTTTCCGTTTCCGGGATAACATTATGGTACATTCGGTCTAAATATCGTATGAAGGTAGAATCGGAGCACGAAAAACGCCTGCTTCAGAAACAGGCTTATGCTTCAGTTGTAAACGCTGCCGAAGATGAACGCAAACGAATAGCCATGGAGCTTCACGATGGACTGGGGCAATTACTGTCAGCAGCCAGGCTCAATGTTTCAGTGCTCGAAGATGTGGCCGGGGAAAACGATAAGGAAGTAGTTGAAAATGCAGAATCACTGATTGATCAGGCCATTACCGACTTACGCAACATTTCGCACAACCTGATGCCATCGGCATTAATAAGGCTGGGCCTGGTAGCTGCTTTAAACGATATGGCAGCTAAAATAAACTCGGGCCGGCAACTTAACGTTGAAGTAAAAACACAGGGAATTGATGGGCGACTTCCCGAAACATTCGAAATCGCGCTCTACCGGGTGGTTCAGGAAGCGGTAAACAACATTATCAAACATGCAGGTGCAACTTTGATAAATATTAGTCTGAGCAAAACAGATGAAACCCTCGATCTTGTTATTGCAGATAATGGGAAGGGAATGCCCGAAAATGCAGAGAAAAACAGCAAAGGGATTGGTTGGGAAGACATCAAAAGCCGGGTTTCGCTTTTTAATGGAAGCATGATGCTCTACTCTGAACCGGGAGCGGGAACACGGATCAATATTAATTTCAGCAAACTTAGCTTATGAGCGAAGAAGAAAACAAAACAGTTAGNNCCCGATCTGCTGATCACCGATATCAGTATGCCGGGAATGTCGGGTGTTGAGCTAACAAGAAAAGTAAAACAAAACTATCCTGATATAAAAGTACTGGTACTCTCTATGTATAATGACCGGGAAATTGTGAGTGAAATCCTTATGTCGGAGGCAGAAGGTTATATCCTCAAAAACACCGGAAGGCAGGAACTAATGAATGCAATCCACCGCATTGCCGATAACAGCACTTACTACAGCAACGAGGTGTTGAACATTATGATGACCCGATTGAAAAAGCAGAAAACCATCGAAAAAAATACAGCCCTGCTTACCCCCCGTGAAATAGAAATTGTGAAACTGATCATGGAAGAATTGTCGAGCGAGGAGATTGCCGATAAACTTTTTATAAGTAAGCGAACTGTTGATACACACCGTAAAAACATCATCCAGAAAACCAATACCCGGACCCTGGTAGGCCTGCTTAAATTTGCCATTGAGAACAACCTGGTAGATTTTAATCAGTAGTATTGCGTATTAAAAATACCGAAACGTCTGTATTTCACTGAGTATTTGTGAATTGTAGTTTTGTAAAAAACAGTACTCACCATGAAACAAGCCAATTCTTTCAGCAATATTACAGTGCGTGAGCGTCAGGTACTGAAGCTTGTTGCACAGGAATATAGCACTGTAGAGATTTCAGGTGTTTTGCAGATTAGTGTCAGGACTGTTGAAACCCACCGAAAAAACATACTCCGCAAAATAAATTCCCGATCGCTGGTTGGCCTTACCAAACTGGCAATAAAACTTGGCCTCGTCGATGATTTTATTTTTCGTCCGGCAAACGAAAGAAAAACAGGCTTAAAACCCAAAACCGCTAAAGCCTGATTTTAAACTTCTATCAGTCAACGGTATTAACCACTAGTATAACATTTACATATCATCATATATACCTATTGGTACTTAGTTCGATTACCGACTATTCGGGATTGATGCAAAGCCAAACCGGATTTACCTTTGTACATGTTGCGATTGCAGCAAATCATAAAAAAATAACCTAAAAATTAATGTATTATGAAATCAGGAATTTTCTCCACCTTTTTATCAGTTGCCTTATCTGTATTTATCCTCACCGGCTGCAGTAAAGACGACGAAACGCCCGACACCACAACTACAACAACCAATGAATTCAGCTACGATGATTCATTTGGTGTGTTTGTAGCAGTAAAAAGCATTAGCACCCAAACTGTGGGTGGCATAACTATCCCTGTTGAGGTAAACACTGCAACAGCAGCCTTCATGGAATCAGCCGGGTCATCGACCCTGGTGGATGGTGGAGCTGTATCCATCAATAACAAAAGCCTTAAAAAGGTGCAAAATAACGCTTACATCTATGATGATCTGCTGAACCCTCTTGATCTAAGCACCATAACCTGGACCGCAGCCGGAAATAGCAATGTGCCGGCTATCAACAAAACCGTGAACCGTGGGTTCCCGTCATTCAGCGGTGCCGATGCCCTGCCCGCTAGTATAAGCAAAGCATCGGGCTTCAGCATCAGCCTCGCAAACAAAGTGAGCAATGCTGACTCTGTAATAATTGTTGTAGCAAGCAACAATAAATCAGCTTATAAAATAGTGGCTGGTAATGCTGCTTCGGTAAATTTCAGTTCCAGCGATCTTTCGGGTGTGGAAGCAAGCGCTACAGGTTTGGTTTCAGTCAGCCCTTATAATATCTCAACCGAAACCATCAGTAGTAAAAAATACTATTTCATCAACGAATCGGTTTATACCAAAGCAACTGTGAATATTACACAGTAAAAATTATTTCAATTTTACCCAATTTTGCTTCAAGCGGCTTTTCCCAAAAATTAGGGGAAGGCCGCTTTTTTGTTCTTTGACTTATTTCATCTGTACAATTCAACTAAAATGTAATCCATATCTTTGATTACATTTTTCAAGCTTTACTTTATGAAAAAAATACCAGTTCTAATCTTACTTTTCATTCTAAAGATTTCGATGGTGTTCTCCCAAAACGATACATTGCTTACCAGCACCATTGAATGTGCAGAAGGGGAGTGGGAATTAGTATTTAACGATGAGTTTGATGATGGCACTCTGGATGCCGAAAAGTGGATAACCTGGTATCCTAACACAGACAATGGAAGCGACCAGTGTGCATTTTGCCGCACCCATGGCAACGAAGGACAGATATATAAGGATGAAAATGTAGTTGTAACTGATGGAAGGCTTAAGCTTATTTCCCGGCGCGAGTCTTCAACCTGGTTCGATCAGCAACGCGATTTTACTTCAGGGATGATTCATTCAAAACAGATTTTTGGCCTTGGCCGATACGAAATCAGGGCTAAACTGCCAAAAGGAATGGGGTTCTGGCCCGCAATCTGGACCTATGGGAACACCACTTCAGAACTCGACATTCTGGAGGCCGGTATGCAGCATCCAAGGCGGTATCACATGAGTATTCATAACCGGAATATCCGAAAAATGCTTCACAAGCGACGCTGGGTACTAAAAGACCTTTCTGCCGGCTTTCATACGTACTCTATGCAATGGGATTCAAGCAGAATTGAATTCGGTATTGACAACAACGTCTTGTTCAGGATAAGTCCATACCGCTCAAAATGGGGCTGTATAATAAAGCGCTGTCCGGTTAAACCAGGAAAGTACAGAAAAGAGCCAATTTTCCCGCCCGCTTCTGAGACCTTACACCTAATCATCAATCTTGCAATTGGCAATGAAAGCACCCCTTTTACCAGTTCTCCAGATGAAAAAACAGTATTCCCGAATCAGATGGAAGTTGACTGGATAAGGTATTATCAGAGGAAATAATCTTTTTCTACAACAATAATATGTCTTTTCTAATACTATCCGTTTTCATATCTTTACGCTATACCCAGCACGAGCAGATTTGAAAACCTATTTTCTCTGCAATATCCCGATTTCCAGTCCGTTTTTGGGCTTTATACTTCTTTTAATATCGCTGCAATTCCACTTTATTCCTGGCATTTTTGCTCAACCTTCAATAAGTAATGAAACCCTGTTTGTAAATTCCTATGGCCTTGACGAAGGCCTGCGCCAGAGCATGGTAAGCGATGTAATTCAGGATAACAATGGCATGATGTGGATGGTAACCGGTGATGGCCTCCACTGTTTTGATGGCAAAGAATTCAGGGTATACAGGGTGCCCTTCGACGGAGCTTACAACCATTCTGATAACCTGATGCGCAAACTTATAATTAACGCACCTGGTGAACTGGTTATTGAATCAACCTCCTCACTGCTGAGTTTCAACACTACCAACGCTATTTTCAGGATTATTTACCGCAAACAGGGCAGCAATCCGATACTTCTAAAGGTGAAGGTGAAGGGCAAATCTACCGCCTGGCTGGACGATCAGAAGCTCTGCCTTATTGATAAGGGCAAATTGATTCCTGTAAAAATGGAATTCTCAGGTATCACTCAGCTACCACCTCACTTTTCTCCGACCCGCTCAGTAATTGTTAATGAAAATGAAATATTACTCAGCAATGAGTCCGGAATAATTGTACTGAATCCGCAAAACGACCATAAATATACTTCATATAAGGGACAATGGGTTTCTATACCTGATTGCCAATCAATAGCCAAAAACAGCAAAGGGCAGGTGTTCATATTGGCTGGCGGAAAAATATACCACTATTCAGGTAATGCATCATTAAAAAAGATATTTGACACCCGACTTTTTGATAATCTGAATTTCGTTATTGATAGTAATGATAATTTCTGGCTTTCAGGAAAAACCATCAACAAGGTTTACCTGTATAAGAATGGGAAACTCAATAAAATCAATCTGTGCGAACATGCAGGCCGGCATACCGATACCATTGCCCCGGTAATCCGGGCGGTGTATGAAGATAAATACCATAACATCTGGCTGGGGACCGATGGGGATGGCATACTGCTCTATAGTCCCGGGCAGGTTCAGTTTAACCGGGCAGATATTGGTTTTACCCGATGCCTCGAATGGTTCGATGGCCATTTGTGGGCCGGGACTTTCAACAACGGAATATGGAAGCTTTCACCCGATCTGGCTATAACCGAAAGGATCAGACCCACTCATTTTACCAACGATATCTATTTTCTTGATATGGCCAGAGATCCCTTTGGGAGACTATGGATAATATCACGTCGTGGCCTTGAGGTTATTGACAGGACAGGCAGTGTGGTTCTCAGTAAAAAGCTACCCTGTACCATTGCCAATTTCTTTGTGCCTTCACCAGGCATCATGGCCCTTGTGTATGATACCCATCTGATTATGTTTAAGACAAGCGCCGGCAATCCTGAAATCATTTCGCATGAGCGATTTACTTCCATGGTAACCTATCTCAATAGAGGGGATTATTATTGGCTTGGCAATCAGTTTGGGATTTACCGCATTCGGAAGTCGCTTGGATATAGACCCTCTGTTTTTTCAAATGCAGGCAGTTATATTTTTAAGAACCAGGTAAACCACCTTCTTTTTCATGACGGCAAAATCTGGGCAGCCACGGGCAATGGGATTGAACTATTTAATGAAAATGGACAACTTTTGCCACTGCCTGAATTTCTTATTCCGTTGAACGAAGAGATGATTTATGCCCTGCAGGCAGACATATCTGGAAGAATCTGGTTTACCGGAAACCGGGGTATGGCTTGTATTGATGAGAAAAAGAAGCAAATTGTTTATTTCAGTTCAGCCAACAACCTGCAATCACTTGAATTCAACAACAACGCATCCTGTCTTTCGCCCGATGGAAGCATCTATTTCGGTGGCATAAGGGGCATAAATGGGTTTAATCCGCGGCAATACGTTATGGATAAAAAGGTTCCTGAGGTCAGACTGTCTTACCTTATGGTAGCAGATTCAGTCCTGGCTAAAGGCATTCCGGCCACCGGGATAAAACTGGATCTGAACCGCCGATCGCCAAACATCAGTGGTAAAGTATTCAGCCCTGATTATACCAGCATTGAAAACCAGCAATTTTCATTTTATCTCGAAGGCTTTCACCTTGAATGGGGCAAACCCTCAAACGATGCTGGGTTCAATTTTCGCGATCTGCCTCCAGGAGAATACCGGCTGTTGGCCAAATATTCTGATGCCTATGGCAACTGGAGTGTCCCGGTTGAGATTCTTTCGGTAACCCTAAATCCCCCTTTTTGGAAAACGTGGTGGTTTCTTGTGTTAATGGTTTCTGTTATTGCTGCATTTACAGCATTTACAGTGAAACGGATCAATTCGCTACGCTATCGCAAACGTATTCTGGCCCTGGAACAGCAACATGCCATCGAAAAGGAGAGGCTGCGCATTTCAAAAGATATGCACGACGAAGTGGGTGCAAGCCTTACCCGTATCTCTATCCTTAGCGAACTGGCGCGCAAACAAGGCGGTGAACCCGAGAAGACAGAGCAGGTTATTGGTCAGATTTCAGAAATTGCAGGAAACGTGGTTGACGAAATGAGTGAGATCATTTGGGCTATGAACCCCCGTAATGACACACTCGATGGCTTTGTAGCCTATAGCCGGCGATATGCTTCTTCCTATCTTGAAACAGCGGGTATCGGGATAAATTTTCACTTTACCGACCCTATGCCTCCTCTTCACATGAATGCAGAAATCAGGCGAAATCTTTTTCTGGTCATCAAGGAAGCATTACACAATGTGGTGAAACACGCGAAGGCCAATCAGGTAAAACTTTCCATCATTCTGGATAATAAGCAATTGAGCATTACACTTATTGATGATGGCCTGGGGATGGACCATACGCATCACTCCGGTGGAAATGGCCTGATAAATATGAAGAAACGACTTGATGACATCGGTGGCAGTTTTGAGATTGAATCACATCCCGGTAAAGGGACAGCAATAAAACTTAAAATTGAAATAACTCCGGAAGCCTGAATCAGAAAATCACACTAATGTGTGATGGCTTCTGACCTGTGGATAAGCTAAATTTGCAACTACAATTGAAAGGGATTATGGAAGGGGACATCAAAACGTTGATTGTAGAGGATGATCGGGCGGTGCGCGAAGGGCTTTCCATGCTGATAGATGGCTCGGCTGGGTTCAGTTGCCTGGCAGCCTGCCCAACCGCCGAAGAAGCCCTTGAGATAATTCCCCGTTTGATGCCTGACGTGGTGCTGATGGACATCAATCTGCCAGGAATGAACGGCATTGAATGTGTTATTTGCATTAAAAATGCCTGGCCTCAGGTGCAGGTGATGATGCTCACCGTTTTTGACAATCCGGAAGGTATTTTCAAATCATTGGCAGCCGGAGCTACAGGCTATATGTTGAAAAAAACACCCCCGGCCAAACTTCTGGAAGCCATCAGCGAACTAGTGGCCGGAGGCTCGCCCATGAGCGGCGAAATTGCCCGCAAGGTGGTTCAAACCTTTGCCCGTCCGGCCATGATGCCGTTACCTGATTCGCTCCTTACAAGCCGCGAGGAAGAAATCCTCTCCTTTCTTTCAAAAGGGTTCCTTTACAAGGAAATTGCCGCTGAACTCTTCATCAGTATAGAAACCGTAAGAACACACATCCGCAAAATTTACCAGAAACTTCAGGTGCGAACGCGCACCGAAGCCCTGCTAAAATGCATGAGGCAATAGGGTTTCCTGCCCTTTTCCCCTATTCCCATCTCATAGTTCCCATTTCTATTTTTCTAATAATGAAAAGCCGTTCGTTCAAAATAACGACGCAATCAATATCACACTAAAGGGTGATTGACAAGTGATTGATGATACCCGACCTTTGTTATCGTATCAAAAAACAATAAAACCAAGCGAGATGAAAAGGTCTTTACTTTCAATTTCATTAGTGATTTACGCGATGTCATTTTCAACCATGGCGCAGATAACCATTACCACTTCAGATTTGCCAACCATTGGCACCCAGGTAATCAGAGCGGTGGATGATGTTACACCTATATCACCAGGCAACCAGGGAACTAATCAGGTTTGGGATTTTTCCAACCTGGTCACAACCGGTTTCGATACCACTCTTTACCTTCCAACAACAGGCCTGCCCTACATTCAGGATTATCCTGATGCCGATATAGCTATTAAACACCTGAGTGGATATCCGGCGACCGATTACGATTATGAATACCTGAAATATGGCAACGATGGTCTGAGGTATGTTGGCGATGAAGACTTGATTACTTTCTTTGGAGATTATACCATGGCCATCCATTTCAAATGCAACCCCTACACACTTAGTCTTCCCTTACCATTTACGTACGGAGGTCACCTGGTTCAGAATTTTGAAAATATTTGGTTGCTTGCATCGAGAAATGCAGGTGTGCTGGTAGATTCAATTATGCAACGAAGCAATCTTAATATCACTATGATGGGTGATGCAAGCGGTACAATGATAACCCCTTTTGGCTCATACCAGGCTTTAAGAGTGAGGGAAGATATTGTTTCGCACGATTCTGTTTTCAATTGGACAAGCAGCGGGTGGATATTTGATCATTATGAAGAAAGCAGCTATTCTCATTACAGGTGGTACACCAACGACTACTATGAAGTGGGCTATTACGAAATTGATGAAAAGAAGGGCAACAGCATGACCTATTTCAAATCGGAAACCATTGTGGGAACACAAACTATTTTACCGAAGCCCGACTTTACAATTTACCCCAACCCGGCCCAAAACCAACTTACCATTGAGTGCAGAGACCAACTTTTAAAATCAGAGATCGTTGACCTTAACGGAAAATCCTTGCTGATTTCCGGACCCAATCTTACCATTGATATTTCAGCACTTAATCCCGGAATGTATATTCTGAAAACCTATACTTCAAAAGGGGCCGCAGGCAAAACTTTCATAAAACAATAGCAGCGCTTATAAAAGGAAATATAACGAAGTGTGTAAATCAAACCAAATAACCAATAATTCAAAACGATATGAAAACAAAAAACCTGGTAATACTGTCACTTCTTGCGGCAGTGTTTGCTTCTTGCAAACAAACACCTGAAATAAGCATCAAACTACAGTCAACTGATTCACTGGTGCAGTTATGGACTGATGCCTGGAATACACGCGATGTTGAAGCTATTACAGCATGTTATGCTGAAGATGCCATAACTATTACAGATACTGTATTTACTGGCGTTGATGCAATAAAAACAGGCTTTATCCTCAAGGCAGCACCTATTTTCGCCGACCTGAGCTGCCAGAAAATCAAGGAAATGATTGATAATAAACTCGCCTATCAATCCGGATCATATACGCACAACTGGATACTAAATGATACCACGACTGAAAAGGCACAAGGTTATTATACCATGGTTTGGAAAAAAATGGAGGACAAAACCTGGAAATTAATACTGTTTCATACCAACTAGTGCCCTATCATTTCAGAAGNNTTGAAACTTTCCAATCACCTGAGGTAATTGTCAAATTGTAATCCCCATCCTTTGCATCAGGAAAGTAGCATTCATATTCCGGGCAATGCCTGGTTTTAATTTGTAGTCGAAATGCAATTCGTCAACTGCAATCTCGGCTTCAAAATGATAATTGATGACCTCGTCAGGAAAAGTCTTTTCAAGGCTTCCCAGTTCAAGATCGTGGGTGGCAATAAAACCTGCCGCTTTTAATCCGATAAGTTGTGAGAGCAATGCCTTTGATCCAGCCTGCTTGTCAACCGAATTGGTTCCTTTCAGTATTTCATCGAGCAGGATAAACAGCTGTTCTCCTCTGCCGAGTCTATCTATCAACTCTTTCAATTTCATAAGTTCAGCATAAAAATAGGATTGATTGGTGCTGAGTGAATCGGTAGTTCGCAGGCTGGTAAAAACAGGAGCCGGATAACATATAAATGCCTTCGCACAAACCGGAGCACCTGACAGAGCCAACACCATATTAACACCGATGGTTCGTAGGTAAGTACTTTTACCGGCCATATTAGCGCCGGTTACAATATTGAAATGTCCCTTGTTGGTAAGCTGAATATCGTTGTCAATCCTTTGCTCTTTAGGAATTAAAGGATGACCTGCTTCGTTTGCCTTTATTTGAAAAATATCTGTACTGATTTCAGGAAATACAAACCCTGGGTTTGCTGCTGAAAAACCACTCATGCTTGCAATGGCTTCAGTCTGGGATAAGGCCTCGAACCAGATTGGGAGGTTTTGCTTATGCATAATTTGCCATTGCTCAAGCCGCATCATTTGCCTTACATCCCAAAGAAGGAAAATATTCAAAATAAATCCGGCCAGAAGATTCAGGCGGGTATCGAGCGATGAGGTAATCCGCCCGAGGTGCTTAATAACGATGCTCGCTAACTGGTTTCCTGACTTCAGTTTACCACTCAGCCCTTTCATAAATTCCGAGGTAAACACACCGCTCTCAATCATCCGGAAACGGATGGCATACAATGAAAGCAGTTCCACTTTTTTCGACAACATCATATGCCGGTGGTTAATGCGTTTTGTATAATAGCCGGTAATAGAGAGGGGCAGAATAAGATAGATCAGGAATAATTGCATACTGATAAAATCTGTTGCCAGTATTGTCACCATAATAAATGAGGCTAACGGAATCAGGATTCTGGCTACTTTAAAAAACCCAGCATTGAACATTGGTTTGACCGATAACCATTCAAGCAGGTTTTCAAGGTCTTTCTTCTCCTCCTGCGCAACCATGCCATGTGCCTGGAGATGAATCCGCCATTCGGGCAGGCCGGCAAGTTCCTTCACTGCTCCCTGCCGGGCGATGATTTCCAGCTTATTCGTAAGTGGCTCTCTAAGCCAGTTCGCAAGCATTTGTTTCCCGGAAATAGTAGCTGTACGATTTAGTGCCTGAAATACAGAGTGATCGCCAAAAATATCGAGATCTGTAGAATACTGGTGAGCCGGATTATCAAATTCAACGCCTCCATCAAAGGAGGTATATTGACCTTTAGCCGCTTCCAGTTCATGCTCAAGCGCTTTGATGCATGCTTCGTTAAACTTTTGTTTCCTGCCTAACTTTTCGTGAAGAATAACAAGAAGTATAAAGATGGTCAGCATCATAATTACCGGAGCCCACCATAACACATCCAGACTTATTGCTGATATTACAAATGAAATTATAATAATAAACGAAGAGAAACGACCAACCGAAAAATATCTGGAATTACGTATAAGTTGTTGCTTTTTTGAATGACAACTTTCAAGCATTTGCGTATAAGTGAGATTTCCACTGGAAGAACTCATTATTTCCAAAATTTATAAGGGTGTTCAGAAAGATATGCATTGAGATACCGCGGTTCATTTGTCACTTCCAGGCCCACCCAATCGGGTTTAGCAAACTCCTGTTCTTCTGTATCTACCTCTATTTCAGCAACAATAAGCCCTTCATTTTCACCGAGAAATTCATCAACCTCCCATATAAAACCCTGATAATCTATTCGGTAGCGCAATTTTTCTATTACCGAGCCCACACACATTTCTGCAAGCATAAGTTCGGCATCAGTTATTGGAATTTTGTACTCAAACTCCTTTCGGGTTAGACTGGTAACCCTCGCTTTTATGGTGATAAACCCCTGCTCTCCAGCAATTCTCACCCTCACTACCTTGGTGTCTGAGATTACCAGATAACCTTGCCTGTAAAAGATCGGTTTCGCCAGGTTCCGAAAATAGGTTGATCTTACCAGAAATTTGTGTTCTATTTCGAGGGCCATTATTTTCTAAAGAATAGAAAAAACAAGGCCTGGAATCCCAGGCCCTGTCTGCTGTCTTTTTTTAATGAGTTAACTCAACCCCAGCCGGTGCACTAACCGCCTTTACTTCAGCATCCGGTTTAACACGGATTTTTGGAGCTATGGTGAGTTCCTTAATAATATTGGTCGCTCCGGCATATTTATCAACAATAAACATTACGTAGCGGATGTCAACACTTATGGTTCGCTGCAGATCGGGTTCAAAGGCAATATCGCCACTCATAGCTTCCCAGTTACCATCAAACGCAATTCCGATTAATTCGCCATACCCATTTAAAACCGGACTTCCTGAATTGCCGCCTGTTATATCGGTTGTTGAAAGGAAAGCAACCGGCATTTCACCATTCATGCCATACCGGCCAAAATCTTTTTTCTCGTACAATTCCTTTAACCTGGCGGGGACAACAAATTCCCAGTTAGAAGGATCTTCTTTTTCCATAATTCCCTTCATGGTTGTGTAATAGTTATAATGAACGGCATCCGCGGGAATATAGTCCAGTATCTTGCCGTAGGTCAGTCGCATGGTTGAGTTGGCATTGGGATAAAATTTCTGATCGGGATGCATCTCGCGAAGTCCGGCCACAAACAATCGGTTTCCCCTGTCAACCAAATCATTAGCCTCTTCCATCTTTTTCTGGTTTTCACGATAGGTTTCTATCATGGTTTTCATCAGGCTATATGCCGGATCTTTCTCCAGCACCTTCAGGGAAGGTTTAGCCAGAAAAGCATTAACCCTTGCTTGTTCGGCAAAAATTGATTTGGCGAAAAAGTAAGAAGCCAACTTGTGGAAATCACCTTTGAATTTAGCTACCTGACTTCTGAATGCTTCCGGCTGCTGGTTTACCGGTACATTTTCGTAATACATCTGAAGCATTGCTTCAAGCAACTTAATATCGGTCGGGGCATTGTAGTTTTTAAAATGCTTTTCTACACTCTTGTTCAGGTTCTCTATCAAACGGGCAATTTTATCATCCGAAGGATCATCTGCCTTTAGTTCACTACCTAATGATGAAAAAGATTGTGCAAGAGTCATAATTTCGGCACCGCGAACAATAGACTCTATAAAATACCAGCGCTGCAGGGTATATTCACCAAAAACTTTATATGCAGATTCAATGTCGCTTAAAGCGTTACCATATTTTGCTTTTCGTCCCGGATCTGTATTCACCCATTGAGTAAAGTCTGCTTCAATCTTTTGCTTATCTTCCAATACTTTCAACCGTTTTAAGCCACGGGTTTGCCCGATAAAATATTTCCAGTAGTTTGAAATACCAGCATACTTTGAAGCATATTTAATGCCCACTTCACGATTAGCATCCATATCCTGACGCATAATGGCCAGTTTTTTCTCCCTTATTTTTACAATCGTTGGGTTGCTGGTTTCAATAGCGAGGCTTACACCCCATGAAGTCAGATAGCGATCGGTACTGCCCGGATATCCCATAATCATTGCAAAATCGCCTTTTTCATAACCATTTAATGAAACGGGCAGGTGATGTTTTGGTTTCATTGGAATATTGTCCTTTGAATAGTCTGCAGGGTTGCCATTCGCATCAGTATAAATCCTGAACATGCTGAAATCGCCGGTATGACGCGGCCACATCCAGTTGTCGGTGTCAGCACCAAATTTACCAATGGATGATGGAGGCGCTCCAACCAGTCGTACATCGCGGAAAACTTCATAAACAAACAGGTAAAACTCGTTTCCGTTGAAGAAACTTGCAACTCTTGCATCGTAACTGGTGCCCTTGGTTGCATCGTTCTGTATGGATCTGGAAATTTCTGAAATTTTTGCATTTCGCTCACTTTCAGTCATTTGGTCATTCAATTGATCAAGAATCGTTTGTGAAACATCTTCAATCCGAACAAGAAACCTGGCGGTTAGTCCTTCGTTTGGCAACTCTTCGTCAAGGCTCATTGCCCAGAAACCATCAGTTAGATAGTCGTGATCAATGGTGCTGTGCGACTGAATTGATCCATAACCGCAGTGATGGTTAGTCAGCAACAGCCCCTGACTGCTGATCATTTCGCCGGTACAGCCATTGCCAAACTGTATAATGGCATCCTTAAGGCTTGAATGATTTACGCTGTAAATTTCTTCTGCTGTAAGTTTCAGGCCTTCCTTTTGCATATCAACGTAGTTTAGACGTTCTATCAGCAAAGGCAGCCACATGCCTTCATCGGCGCGGGCAAAGGTCGTCGCCAAAACAAAAACAAGAATCAGTATCCTTTTCATTTTTCTGTTATTTGTGTGTTATTAAATAAATTTTTCTCCTTTTTCAATCATCACGTCATTCACAAACTGACGAATCTGCTGCTCATCGCCTTTACGGCAAACAAGCAGAATACCACCATCCTCAACTACAATATAATCGTCAAGTCCCTGAAGAACTACCAGTTTGTCTTTTGGCATATTTACAATGCAATTCTTGCTGTCGTACATAACAACATTTTGACCAACAATGGCATTGGCATGATCATCTTTCTGGCGTGTTTCGTACAAAGAACCCCAGGTGCCAAGGTCGCTCCATCCAAAATCAGACGAGAGTACAAAAACATCCTCAGCTTTTTCCATGATTCCATAGTCAATGGAAATGCTTTTACAAACGGTGTAAGTCTGCTTGATAAATGCATCTTCTTCAGCAGTTGCATATTTTCCTATTCCTGCTTTGAACAACTGGTCAATTTCTGGAAGGTGCTTTTCAAAAGCAGCCATTATAGTCTTTAGTTTCCAGATGAAGATTCCTGAATTCCAAAGGAAATCACCGCTTGCCAGGAATTGTTCAGCCATTTCGAGCTGTGGCTTTTCGGTAAAAGTCTTTACTTTCTTAATCCGGCTATCGTGCTGATAAGAAATTGCCTCGTCAAACTGAATATAACCGTAACCCGTATCTGGCCTGCTAGGCTGAATTCCAAGTGTTAGTAGCCAGTTATTTTTTTCAGAAGCATCCAGAGCCGCAGTGATTACCTCGGTAAAAATGTCTTCTTTCAGAATTATGTGATCAGAAGGAGCAACAACAATGTTGGCTTCAGGATTTATCTGCTGTATGCGATAGTTGGCATAAGCAATACAAGGTGCCGTGTTCCGGCGTGAAGGCTCGCATAATACCTGGGCTTCGCTGATTGCAGGAAGTTGCTCAAGTACCTGGCTTTTGTAGATTTCGTTGGTAACGATATAAATATTCTCGGCAGGGCATACTTTGCGGAAACGATTAAAAGTGGACTGAATCAGGGTTTGACCGGTTCCGAGTATATCAATAAACTGCTTGGGATGATTCTGACGGCTCATTGGCCAGAATCTGGCTCCAATACCACCAGCCATTATTATGCAATAGTTGTTTTTATTCATTTTATCCATCATTGGTTTCTGATAATCGTAAAATTTATGTCTTAAACTGCTCTGTTCAATTTTGCATCATTATCAACAGGAATAATCTCTGCCAAAGGACTAAAAAGATATATTCGTTTGTTACTAAGGCAAACACAACGGTATCGTTTCCTGAGTTTCACACCCCGCCTGAATAATCTACCATCGGGTAAAGAAAACACGGCATCCTCGTGAAGATCAGAAATAAGGGTAAAGTCTTTGGGTGAGTCAAATTCGCGCAGGGCTTCGGCCAATGGCAGGTTTGCGGTACTCGATGCCTGAGGATTTTTCAGATAATTNNGGTTCCTAGGTTTTGGTAAGCCACTTTCCATTCATCCCCATGTGGCTTAACACGCCGTTTCCGGGACATAAATACTTCGGCATGGGCCATTTCATGAAGCAATGTTACCAGAAAACCAAAAGGGTTTAAATTGTAATTAATCGAAATTGTGGGCGGAGCATAAGGGTTACCGATTCTGCAATCGCCAAGCTTTGAACGACGGCTTCGGGTTATCCGCAAAATCACATGATTGGTGTCGAACCATTCGGTAACAGTGTCAGCACAGCCGAAAGGTAAATACTCAGTAAGCGCTTGCTTCAAAGTTTTACCTTTTGTCATCGAAACAAAGCATTGTGTCGGTGTTATGTTTTTGATACAAACAACCACAATCGCGCGAACGCTTGGCCGATTTGTACTTATTTTGCTTATAAGCAGGTGTAGAGCAAGAGGCAGATATAAATAATAAAACGAGCGCGAGTCCCATCAACCTTTTGTTTTTCGCTGATTTCATTCTTTGGTAATTTTAATTGTTAATACAGGACTCCAAAAATACTAAAAATGAACTGTTCAGTTGTAAAAAGTTTAATTAATTGATCTTATTAGCTTTATCCTGAAGATCGCATTGGTTAAAACCTGTATCCATTTATTTCTGTTTTTTATAAACAGAAGAATACTCAAAAAAGTAGTAATTATACTTATTGCCATTGGCAGATTTTAGAATTATATTTGTTGGTTATACTCAAATATCATGAAAGGTTGTTTATTTCACGATAATGAAACAATTTCAAGTAATTAAAGGTTAATTGTGTAATGTAAAACAAACCACGTATGAAAAAACTAATCAGCATTATTACGGTTCTGCTGCTTTCCGTTCCAATGATTTTCATTGGTTGTAAAAAAAACGATGTAGCTGAAAATTTGAATGAATCAGGCACCATTACAAGCGAACAGTATAAAACTGATCTTGTATATTGTGGCACACCTGTAGTGGCGCCAATGGTAGATTTTGCCCAGACTATTTCTCCGGCAACAGTTACTATCGGGAACGATCAAACTCAATTACAAGTGAAATACCAGCTAAATGAACCCGGTTGGTATATTTATCTTGCTAAGTTATTTGTTGGCTCAGAAGAGCAATTTGCTGCTCTCCCAGGCACAAATATTATTAACTCCCAGGGGCCCGGCACAGTTTATTTCGGATCTGCGCCCCCTAACCTGCCCATATCTTCAAGTTACCAGAGTTCTGGCACTACCTGGAGTTATATAACTGATCTGAGTACACTTCCCGATTGTTTTATGGTGGTTTCCTATATGAAAATTAAAGATGCCACAGGTCAAACTAAAGAAGTATGGGGGAAAAGTGCATATAAAACTTCTGGATATTATATGAATTATTGTGTTCAAACCTGCACACCTCCGCCACCTCCTCCTCCATTGGGTGGTTGCGAAACGGGCTATGCTTATGGTGAATCATTGGCAACCTGTTTTATTAACATACCTGGTGTAAATTCAAATAACTGGGGATGGTCAAACGGACCTATCGGTGCTGGTAATTATACGTGGCCAATTTATGCAGGCGCCGGCCAGTGCAATATTGGAAACGGAACTCATGTAGGATCCCTTCAGGTTAATTATACACCTCCAACAGCAACTGTTACCTATTCGGTTTTTAATGGTTACGTCCTTAATGCAACACATCTGCATATAGGAAATCAAATATTGCCAATGAAAAAGAATAAATACACAACGGCTCCTGGTCAGTTTCCTTATACCCATGGCAGCCTGAATGGGGTAAGTACTGATACATATAACATTTCAGGATTAACTGGAAATGTTTATGTTGCAGCACACTGTGAAGTTTGCGACGGCTTATAATCTTCTACTAACAATCTGATTAACGAGGTAGGGAAAATTCTCTACCTCGTTTTTTTAAACTGACCTTTAAATTTTGCTTTAAACAAGTTTGCAAAATCCATTATTAAACCCTACTGCGAAATAACAGAAATTTACCTATTTTAGCAGAAATGTTTAAACAGTGATAAGCGGATTTCTTTTTCACATTGGGCGTTATATTTTATTAATCAGGCAAGTATTTAAAAGGCCTGAAAAGCAGTCAATTTACTTCAGGCAGATTCTCATTGAAATCGAAAACCTGGGGCTCGATTCACTGGCAATTGTTGCGTTTGTATCTGTTTTTATGGGTGCTGTGCTCTGTATTCAGATGGCTTTCAACATGGATACACCCCTTATTCCGTTATATACCATTGGTTTTGCAACACGGCAAAGTGTGGTTCTAGAGTTCTCGCCAACCATCATCAGCCTGATTCTTGCCGGAAAAGTTGGTTCACGCATTTCGTCAGAGATTGGAACCATGCGGGTAACCGAACAAATTGATGCGCTTGAAATAATGGGTATAAACCCCACTACATACCTGATTTTTCCAAAGATAGTTGCCAGCATGTTTATCAATCCTATCCTGATTATGCTGAGTATGATACTTGCCGTTGCCGGCGGATGGCTTGCCGGATCACTCACAGGCCTGGTTCCAAGCAGCGAATATGTTTATGGCATCAAGGCGTTTTTTGAAGTGTACGACATCTATTATGCACTGATAAAGTCAGTGGTTTTTGCATTTCTGATTGTTTCCATCTCGGGCTATCATGGGTTTTATACCAAAGGTGGTGCGCTTGAAGTGGGCGCTGCCAGCACCAAAGGTGTGGTACACAGTACCATGGCCATTATAGTTTTTAACCTTATCCTTACCAAACTTTTGCTTGCATGATTGAAGCCAGCAACGTTTCCAAGTCATTTGGCGACCATCTGGTACTGGATGGTATATCGGTTAAATTTGAAACCGGTAAGTGCAACCTTATTATCGGGCAAAGTGGATCGGGAAAAACTGTGCTGATGAAATGCCTGGTTGGGCTATACGAAATTGACAATGGCAGGGTTATGTACGATGACCGGATATTTTCGCGCATGTCGTTTGATGAAATGAAAGTGATCCGCCAGGAACTGGGTATGTTGTTTCAGGGAGGTGCACTTTTCGACTCAATGACCGTTGAAGAAAACATCGTTTTCCCTCTTTCCATGTTTACCAACCAGTCGCCGGAAGAGAAACGCGAAAGAGCCAACTTCTGCCTATCGAAAGTTAACCTCGAAAATGTTAATAAGCTTAGACCTGCGGAAATAAGTGGTGGAATGAAAAAGCGGGTAGCCATTGCCCGTGCCATTGCCATGAATCCGAAATACCTCTTTTGCGATGAGCCAAATTCGGGCCTCGACCCGCATACGGCCAATGTTATTGATAACCTTATCAGCGAACTGACCAAGGAATACAATATGACAACGGTAATCAATACACATGATATGAATTCCGTAATTGAAATCGGCGATAAAATTTCCTACATTTATAAAGGAAAACTCTGGTGGGAGGGGAATAAAGATACAATTCTTGAAAGTGATAATCCAGAATTGAACGAGTTTGTTTTTGCCACCGAGCTTACCAGGAAACTCAAGCAGAAATAAAAGGCTTCCGATGGGTTTTATTGATATAGTGATCATTGTTATTGCCTTAATTGCCGCCATAAAAGGATTTATGAAAGGGCTGATAATTGGTATTGCTTCACTCGCCGGACTAATTCTGGGAATCGTCTTTTCGCTCCGTTATGCCGGTGACCTTGCTGAAATCTTTCAATCCATGTTTGGAAGCAATTCCAGATATCTTTATTTCGCCGCCTACCTTGTTTGTTTTCTTTTTATTGTGATGATCGTACATCTGATCGGAAAGTCAATTGAAAAAGTAATTGAAATAGCGGCATTGGGTTTCCTAAACAAAATTGCCGGAGCTGCTTTTGGAATTTTAAAAGTGTTGTTTGTTTTTTCTGCCATCTTCTACCTGATGAAAATTGTGGATCCGCAAAGCCATCTGGTAAAACCCGAAACAAAACAAAAATCTCTGTTTTACCAGCCGCTTGAATGGTTGCTGCCCTCTACGCTCCCTTTTCTGAAAAACCAACTCGAAAAGATAAACTTTGATAAGACAAACCAGAAAGACATTGATCAATAAGTTTTTTTGGAATTATTTTCTAAGGGTTAATCTGCGTGATTAATTAAATGTCCGTTTGCTTAAAATCAGTTATGACAAATCGTATTTGTCAGTTTTTGCATGATTGAAAGCCATTTTTGTTTGTTCGGCACACTGTATGATATAAACGGCATAATTTTGCATGACTTCTGTTAAATTTGGTTTAAGAAAAGTGCCTATGAAAATTCTTACACGACCCAAACTTCTGCCAATATTGACAATAGCGCTTTTATTTCTGATTTCTGCCGCAACTGTCCTTTCATTGGCAATCAGACAAAAACAGAAAAAAGAAATAAACGGTGCTCTGGCAATTCTGCAAAGAAACAATCTGCCTCTTCAAAAAGTAGAACAAACACTCGGATTGCTTTTTAACGCCGAAATTGAATTCAGGGAATACACCATTAGTTACGACCGGCTACATTTAGCAAATTATCACGATCATATCAAAAACCTGGTCAGCAACATAGATACGCTTCAGCAACTTGCAACTACTTTTAATGATGTTAGTTCTGATAAAGCTATTGAAACCCTGAACCAAAGAGAGAAACAAGCGGTCAATTACCTTAAGCTTAAACGACTGACGGATTCATTGATGGCGGTATCTCTTTCAATTGATTCCGTTTCATACACCCACATGGGCGACAATTTTTATCTGAAAAAATTTAAACCATCGGCAGGAAGTCTAAGTATCGACACCCTGGATTATTTTTCAACCTCCGGCAAAAAAACCAAAGGACTTTTTGGAAAGATTAAAACCTTTCTTGTTGGTGAAGAGGAGAAAACAATCAGTTCGACCAAGGTGGTTGTTAAATCAGGAACTGAAGAAGTTCAGAAGCAGGAAGAAAACGACTCAACCCCAAGCCTCAAAATGCTTGCCACCAATATCATCAATAAAACCAATGAATACTATCAGCTTCAATTAAAAAAGCAACTTGAGAAACGAAACGAACTGCGCACCCAGGAATTAAAACTGATTAAACTGAACAACAGCCTGTTAAACGAAATTCGTTCAATATTGGCTTCTTTCAAGGTTTCGTCGCAGGAGGCTCAAGCTAATTTCCAACAACGATCATCCCAGGCTATAGCGAAGTCATCAACCATTCTGCAACGCACCTTGCTTATTGTAATATTGCTCCTGCTTCCACTGGCAGTTTTAACTATAATAGTGCTTCGCAAAAACCAGAGGTATCAGCAACGTATTCTTGATTCGAAACAGCAGGCTCTTTACCAGTCAGAAGAAAAAAACCGCTTTCTCTCCTATATGAGCCATGAATTCCGCACACCCCTGGCCTCGGTAATCGGATTTGGCGAGCAATTGGAAGAAACCAACCTGAACGATGAGCAGAAAAATTATCTGTCAGGATTGATGTCTTCGTCAGATATGCTGCTTACTACGGTAAACGACATTCTTGATCTCTCTAAACTTGATGCCGGTAAGATGTCGTTTCTTACTAACGCTTTCAGGCCCGACGATTCCATAACCCAGGTGATCAAATCGTTTAAGAAAATGGCTATTGATAAATCCATTGATCTGACCTACAAACACGATGGAGAGGTACTGACCCTGCTTGGCGATGAAATCAGGTTGAAACAGGTACTGAACAATCTGGTGAGCAACGCCTTAAAATACACTCCGAAAGGGAAAGTAAGCATTGTGTCGAAAATTACAAAAAACACTGAAAAAGCGTTTCTGAAAGTTGAAGTCAGCGACACCGGAATAGGAATTGAAGAGGAAAAGCTGGAGAAAATTTTTGATGAATACAGCCGGGTGCACTCCGAAACACCCGAAAAATGGATAATCGGTACCGGACTCGGACTTGCGGTAACCAAAAAACTGGTTGAACAGATGGGCGGAAAAGTTTCAGTAACAAGCCATATTGGCAAGGGCTCTGTCTTCACGATTTCAATTCCATTCCCGGTAAGTAAAATACAGCAACTTGTTCCCGGCTATCCCGATAAGGAAGCTGGTTTGCCCGAAAGTGAAATACGAATCCTTGTTGCTGATGATAACTACTTCAACGTGGTTTTGCTGCAATCCATCTTTAAACGAGATAATATTGTGGTTGATGTGGCCGATAATGGAGTTGAAGCCATGGAAAAATTAATAATAGGGCATTATGATATACTGCTGAGCGATATGTATATGCCGATGATGGATGGTCTTGAGCTTACCCGTAATTTGCGCAATAACAGCGATGAACAACTTAGAAAACTGCCTGTCATTATCCTTACCGGGAATATTTCACCTGAAGCAGGAACAAATATGGAAAAAGCCGGTGTTAGCGATTACCTGATCAAACCTTTTCAGCGCCGCGAATTGATCGAACTGGTCAGAAAGCATCTGTCTGATCACCTTGTAAAATCGTAAAATTGAATTGGTATTTTTCCTTAAATGAAAAAGTGACCTTAACCGAGGAAACCATACAACAATAAGAAAGGCCGGTACCATCACAATGGCAATCCGGCCTTTCTTAGAAAGACATTATAACTATTTGATTACCGAAATTTTGCGTGTTACAACCTGGTTGTCAATAGTCAATTTCAAAATATACATACCGTTGGGAAGATCATTGCTTCCAATCCTGATAAGATTCTGACCTGTAGCATATTCGCGCTCTTTTACCGAGAAAATCTGTTTCCCGAACATATCATAAACTTCAACACCGGCTTTTGATGCTTTGTCGAGGTTAAATGAAACATTGGTATAATCACCGAAAGGATTCGGGTAAACCGCCACGCCTTTTTCAAATACTGGGCTATTAACACCAACATAGGTGCTGATCTCATTATTGGCATTAATAATTTCACCGGTTGTCTGATCAATCAGGATTCCTACAACATGCAGTTTGTCATAGCGCCAGGAAGCAGGTATTGTGTAAGTATAATTGTAGGTGATTACTGAGCCAGTGGCAATATTCATTGGAAGGCTACCGGCTGTTCCATAAGGTGAATCAAGTATTTCACGGGCAACGTGATCGTAATGCATCTGTGCTGCCGGGATAGACGCCGGTTTGTTTTCAAATCCGCACATTGCGCCCTGTCCTCCACCAGCATAGGCATTTGATTGGTTCCATTGTGAAGTGGTTCCCCACAGGCTGTCTTCAACGAAAATAACCCCAAACCTGAGTTCTGAATTAATATCAGCAACAAATTCTGACTGAAGGTCAAAGGTAACTTCACGGGTATCGGGATTCCAGCCATAGTTAACAATTTCGAGTGTGGCAGGGCTAATAGCAGCTAACCTGCGCTCGTAACCAGCTTCAAGATCAGAAGGGTCGGAATCACCAGCCGTGCGATCGGTCGTAACACTTGGGTAACCGGCAAAGCCGGGGATAATATTTGAGATGGCATTATCATAAACGGTGTTTACCATAGGATCGCCATTGTGGACCGCAATACCAATCCATGTTTCAGGATAAGTTTCGGCCATATAGTCCATAAAGCAAATACCACGCACACACCATTGGCACCATGTACCGGTGGCTTCTTCAGCTAATACCTTTTTAACCGGAACAAAAGAAACGGCTCCTACCGTTTTCTCAATGGTGTTATTCGATGGATCAAGATCTGTACCACCATTAACAGCGGTGATGGTGGTAACTATTTCATACGTGCCAACATCCTGAAGTACAATTGGAGTAGTATGAGTAAATACATACTGATTGCCAAGTGCAAGATTAATACCTACAACGGTATAATTCTGGGGAACACCACCATCTATAGTATATGATACGTTGAACGAATTAATGGGGCTCGAACCCTCATTTGTGACAACTCCTTTCAAACTAAATGAACTGCCTGATTGCACATACCTGGGGATTGTTACTGAGCTAAGCCCGGCATCAAGTGCAAGGGGAGTAAACAGCTTTATATCATCAATAAACCAATAATCAACATTATAGAGATTGCCGGTAATGAATATGCAGAATTGAAAATTGCTCTGACTTACATTTGTTAGTGGAACAATCTGCGTTTTAGGACCCTGATTCCCAGTGGGGGTAGTCTGCCATGCTACAGTCCATGCACCTGTACCAAAACGGGTGGCAACACCAATCTGAGGTCCGCCGGCATAATAGTCGTAGAAATATTTGAATGAAAGTGTAACTCCTGTAGCACCGGTCAAATCAACCACAGGCGAAACGATACGCGAAGTCGTATTCTGGTTGATGTAGGTAAACTTAGCTTCAGGCGAACTTCCTCCGGCATTGCTGCTCGGGCTGCTCGACCATTGATTTGGCAATCCATCGAAGCTCCATCCGGTTGGTGGCATAGTACCGGAACTAAAATCTTCATAAAGATAAACCTGACTGTAAGTCAAAGATGTAAACACCATGGCTGCAAGCAGAGCGTAAATTTTTCTCATAATTCTGTTTGTTTGGTTGATTTTAGTATAAGCATTTGTTTGCTCAGACGAGGTAAAAGTAAGAACGATTTTTAGTTTTTCAAGTTTTTTAAAAAGAATTTGATGAATTTAATATAGGTCCTGAAATTTAACTGACTTCCTATAGCTACTCCATAAAATCATACATAAACAAAGTGGCACAAACCTGATTATCAAGCTTGTGCCACTTTAAACAATTTATTTAGTAAACTGGAATACCCCGATTAATGCTTTGAAAGGTAATCGGCTACGCCAGTGTGGGTGTCTTTCATTCCCTCTTTTCCGGGAACCCAGTTTGCAGGGCAAACTTCGCCGTTTTCTTCAAAATACTGCAGTGCATCAAGCATACGCAATGTTTCGTCAACATTTCGGCCAAGCGGGAAATTATTAACTGTTTCGTGATGAACCACACCGTTTTTATCAATCAGGAATAATCCACGATAGGCTATCATTGGGCCATGTGCAATCATTTCTCCCTCTTCATTCCAGTCGTAATCGCCGGCAAGAACTCCATAATTTGAACTGATTGTTTTAGCAGTATCAGCAACAATCGGATAGGTAACCCCTTGTATTCCGCCCTGCTTTTTGGCCATCTGAAGCCAACCCCAGTGCGACTCTTCGGTATCGGTAGAACAAGCAACCACAGCACAATTGCGTTTTTCAAATTCGCCAAGTTTCTCCTGAAAAGCATGTAATTCGGTAGGACAAACAAAAGT
Source organism: Bacteroidales bacterium UBA5537 (assembly GCA_002426025.1). Classification (GTDB taxonomy): domain Bacteria; phylum Bacteroidota; class Bacteroidia; order Bacteroidales; family Lentimicrobiaceae; genus Lentimicrobium. The sequence continues at coordinate 35,173 of DINP01000064.1, forward strand.
GAAATCCTTTGGATAAAAGAAAAATACAACATATTTCTTCCCAAGATACTGATCAAGCGAAAAATTCTCAACAATTTCAACACCGTTTAATACGGCACTTGCCCTGAATGAAGGCGCATTTTTTCCAACTAATGACATTTTTTTGATTAAATTTTATGGTGAAAGATTAAACAATTCGATAAATGATTTAATGCTTAATAAACACAGAAGTATTAGGTATGTTTAACCAAGATACCATATTTAATTGATAAATGCTTTCTTAACCTGCTGAAGATAATATGCAATTGTGTTGAGGAATTAATTGATGAATTATTTTTCCCGCTTTGCGAAAAAATACCTGAGCCCAATCTGAAACAAGAAAGAGTTTCCGGTATGCGTGTTTGTTGCATAAACAATTTCATTCTCTGAATAATGCGTTATTGTATCATAGTAAAGAGGGGAAAAACTGCTATGATAGTTGGTTTTTAAATACACATCGGCTTTCTCTTTAAAACGATAACCTATTGAAACAGATGATTCAATACCGAAACTTGATTTTGATGCTCTGTAACTATATGCTCTGGTAGAGTCGGATGATGTTGGGTTAAAATACGGATACCCTGGGAATGGCGATACATTTTCGCCCCAGCCACTATTCGGTTGATTATCAGAATAATCCCTGGCAATGATTGTTGTAAATGCAACTTCTGGTTTAACAAAGAACCGGTTTCTAAAAAATAAAAACTCTTTTCCAAACCTCAACGGAATCACCCAGCTATCCATACCTGAACCTCCACTGGATGACGATGAGCGGGATGGTTGAGCTGTATTATAATCATAATTTAGAAAAGGGTGTGATGTGTAATAACCATAAAAACCAGTTTCAATAGTACAATCCTTAAGTTTATATCCTATGTAGCCACCAAATACCCCATCAACAGGCAACATCGTAAGAGCATACCCTTTGCTGTTGATATAATGGAATCTGTCAAATTTTAATCCCGTTTCACCACCAAGGTAAAAACCAGATTGAGAAAAAACCGATGTCTGTAATAATACTAGCATGAGAACCACTAAAACTCTTTTCATATCTGAGGGGATTATTTGTAAATACCAATAAATAACTACGGATTGATACAATTATTGCAACTTATGTAAAAAATGGGATAAAATTGAATATCTTATCTAAATTCCAACATATAAGGCAGTTAACAATGAATAACTAACAGGTAATAATTTTTAGATTGAAACCTTGCCCTGAGCCCTGTGCCCTGAGCCCTGTGCCCTGAGCCCTGTGCCCTGTGCCCTTCAAAAGTAAAAACTATTAATTTTTAGCTTTAAACTATTCACTGCTTTTCGTACTTCATCACCTCTTCACTCACATAATCAAGCTGGATACCAGCATCCTTAAACATAGCTTCTGATTCGCTTCCCGAATGGTATTTCTTTTCGCAAACCACCCTGACAATTCCGCAGTTGATAATGAGCATGGCGCAGGTGCGGCAGGGTGTCATACGGCAATAAAGCGTTGCACCTTCAAGGGCAATGCCGAGCCTGGCAGCCTGGCAAATAGCATTCTGCTCTGCGTGAACGGTTCTTACACAGTGGTTGGTAACTTTTCCATCCTCATGGGTCATTTGTTTAAACAGNNATGGTATTGGCCACTTCCATAAAGTACTCGTCCCAGGTTGGGCGGATGTATTTTTGTTCTTCCATAGTTTAATATTTTGATTTGCTGATTTATCAATTAGTAAATAAGCTAATTGAAATCACTTCAAATTTGTGTTGTTTCCTGTTTTAATACCTCATCTGAATTCAAATGTCATATTGACAAATACCCTTTTCTCCCATTTTCCCAGTGCTCAGTGCCCAGCGCCCAGGTCCCCTTTTCTCCTCGTCGCTTCGACAACCCGCCCTGATTCAACAAAGATAACACCTTAATTTTAGTACCAACTATTTCTTTATTCTCAAAAATATTTTCAAAACACTTGACTAACTAACTTTTTAGTTGTACCTTTGACATACTATTTAACTAATTTTTTAGTTATTATTAAAACGACTTGATTTATGAAAGATCTTACACGGGCCGAAGAGCAGATNNAAAGGTTACTTCAGCAACTCACACAAACAAATGGTCTCCTTTTTTGCGCAGGAAGATAATCTTTCGGTCAGCGAAATGGAAGAGATAAAACAGATGCTCGATCAGCAGATCAGCGAAAAAACCAAAAAACCATGAACGCCCTGTTCCTTTTCCTGCTAAAAGCAGCACTAATAAATGCCCTGATGCTTGGCTTCTATCACTTTGCGATACGACCAGGCCACAACCTCAGATTGATGCGCGTTGTACTGATGCTGTCCATTGTTCTTCCGCTGCTGTTACCGATATTGCCGCAGGCATTTTTGCAGGGCGAAAACTCCGAAGTTCCGGTTTATGTTTTTTCACTCCCGACGGTTACAAACGAAGTTGTGATCACCCCCCAGCAAAGCACCAACCTGATCCCACTGATACAAAATGCCATTTATCTCAGTTTTATGGCTTTGCTTCTTTTGGGGACTGTTTTTTCAATTTTGTCAGTTATTAGAAAATNNCATTTTTTGCTCAGACATGAATTCAGTCATGTTAAGCACGGTCATAGTTTCGACAGGCTGCTCTCAGCCATATTCAGGGCGGTTTTCTGGTTCAGCCCATTCGCACACTTCAATTACAAACTACTTGCTGAAGTGCACGAATACCAGGCCGATGCCGATGCCATCGAAGACTATGGTAATAAAACAGCATATAGTAAATTGATTGTCTCATTTGCCGGAATTTCCGGCCAGAATCAAATAACCAACCCATTCAGTGCCCACCTTAAAAAACGAATGATTATGATCAACAATCTTAAACCAGGCAAACTTCACCTTCTGCGCATTGCTGCCGGTGTAAGCATTATTGCAGCTTTTGCGCTGCTTTCATCAATGGTGATACCTGCCGCAGATATGAGCCATATCGGAAATGCCCTGATAAGCAGTCCGGCAACATCAAACAATACTGATACTCCTGCCGTATTACCACCGGTTCAGATTATATCTGCCGGAACCATTTTATCTGATGATACCATTCACCCGGCCGAATTTCCGGGTGGCGATGAGGCGAGGATAAAGTTTTATCAGAATAATATCAGATATCCCCTTGAAGCCAGAAACCAGAATATTCAGGGAACTGTTCAATATAAGGTATTTATTGAAACCGATGGAACGGTTACTACACCCTCTATTGTTTCGGGTATTGGTGGTGGTTGCGACGAAGAGGTGCTTAGAGTTGCCGCTTTGATGCCCAAATGGAAACCGGCCATGAAAGATGGAAAGCCTGTAAGGACATCGGTTATTCTGCCAATAAAATTCACCTTGTCGGGTGAAGCTCCGATTGATGAAAATGAGCAGGTTTTCGCTGTTGTTGAAGAGATCCCTAAATTTCCCGGTGGAGATGAAGCAAGAGCCACCTATCTGCAAAAAGTAATTTCTTATCCCGAAAAGGCTAAAAAGGAAAAGATTGAAGGAACAGTCTATGTTTCGTTTATAATTGAGAAAAATGGCAGTATCAGCAATGTAAAAGTCCTGCGGGGAATAGGAGGAGGTTGCGATGAGATGGCCGTATCAGCCATTCAGAATATGCCTGCATGGACGCCGGGTATGCAGCACGGAAAACCGGTGAGGGTGCAGTTTAATATGCCGGTGAAATTTGCCCTTGACGAGAAAAAAGGTCCTCCGGTAAAGAAACCAGAGGTTTCAATTATGTATGGTGGACGGGAAGTATTTAACATTGTAGATGAAGAGCCAGTATTCCCGGGTGGGAATGAAGCACTTCTGAACTACCTTAGAAATAAAACAGGTAACCTGAATTTAAGGTTTGCTTCTTCTGATGCAGACAATAAAGTGAGTGATATCTATCTTAGCCTGATTGTTGAGCCCGATGGAAGCGTTACTGCCGGCGCAACTGGCGTGAAGGCTGGTGAGAGTGGGGATAATTATTATGAGGCCATGAAGCAAATGCCTGACTGGAAACCTGGAATTAAAGATGGGAAAGCCGTTCCGGTTAAGATAAATCTATTCCTGAATGAGAAATGAGAAAGGGAATTGGCATTCTTGTTTTGGTTATACTTCTTCAGCCCTTGATGGCAAATGCCGATAGGGGTTGGCCTTTCAAATCAAGAATTAACCAGTACGACACCATTGGTCGTCGGCAAGGAAAATGGGTTGCCTGGTGGGATGAAGAGAAGAAAATTCCCATGAATATAGAACACTACAAAGATGGCCGCGAACGCGGACGCTGCAGGCATTTTTATATGGACGGCACCAAACGCCTGCAATTTAATGCGCACAAGGATGGCCGGATGAAAGTGAAATACTATACTGAAACAGGCCAACTTGAAAAAAAAGGCTGGTCATTAATGATTTATACGCCTGAAGAGATTCGCTACACCTGGAATGGAATATGGAAATTTTATGAAAATGGTAAGTGTATCCGCAAAGTGGAATACAAAATGGGAGATGAGGTTACGATACCGGAATAGTAAAGGGAATCTCATTCACGCTGATGAAGGGTTGATTACATTAATTATGAAGTAAGAAGAAACATACAGGCTTAAGAGACGATGTTAAAACCCAACAGGTTTTCTTATAACCTGTTAGGTTTATGAGTGCCCAAGCGTATCGTCCTCATCTGAGGTCCAGTTGTAGTGGTACAAACCATCCAACAGCCGCTGTTGCTTTTCTTCGGGCGATAATTCGTTATACGCCTGTTTTTCAGCTTCAAACTTCAGGCGCTTAGCCTCTTCTACCTTATGAATTTCATCGAGGTATTTCTGCTCTACCTTTTGCTTCAGAAAGTTGGAAGCAACCGTAGGAAACAATTCCAGCAGCAACTCTTCCTTTTCGTCGGCTGCAAGTCTTACTTCGCCATACTCATGGAAAACCGGATTTTCCTGCCTTTTGTAAAATTTGGTGTCATAAGCCGTTTCCTCTCTTACACCGGCAATCCTAAACCTGAACTCAGGATCAACTTCAACCGGGGTTTTTCCATAAACCCCTTTTACAAGATTTACAAACTGAATGGATTTGGTAGTATAAACCGGCAGACCTTTCGATTCGTCAATAGCGCAATTTACCGCCTGTGCGCCAACTATCTGGCTGGTTGGTGTTACTAGTGGCGGGCAACCGGCATCCATGCGCACCGAAGGAATCAGTTCAAGGGTGCGAGGCAGTAATTTCTCCAGCTTCAACTCCTTCAACTGCGCCAGCATATTTGAGTACATACCACCAGGCACTTCAGCCTCTTTCACTTTTTCATCCGGCTCAGGGAAATTGAAATAGCTTTCAATCCGGCTGCAGGCATTCAACAAATCTTCCTCTTTGTCGGCTTTCGCGTAAGCTATGGCAAGTTCAAATAGTTCGTCAATGTCTTTCGGAAGTTTATCGCTTACAATATTAAACTCACGCGGAAATTCGCTGTACTGATCATACTGAGCCAGTTCAAGCCTTATCTCACGCAAAATAGCATCAATTTTTACAACTGCTTCTGCGTTAACACCGGTATCAATTCCCATCCTGTTGCAGAACAACTGAATAATTTCGTATGATGCAGCAGCCGTTCCTCCTGAAAAAGACATAATGTTGGTGTCAACAATATCAGCGCCATTGACAATTGCCATTAAGGTTGAAGCAAGACCATAACCCGGTGTACAGTGCGTATGAAAATCGAGGGGAATCGTAAGGTTTTTCTTTAACAGCCTCACCAGTCGGCCAGCTCTTAATGGCGGAATCAAACCAGCCATATCTTTTATCGAAATCATATCAGCACCCATTTCCTGAAGTTTCAGGGCTTTGTCGAGGTAATACTGATCGGTGAAGATGTGGGTCTGCAGCGGTTTTGCCGTAAGAATAGCTTTTAACCTTTTAATTGCAGAAAAATATGGGTCAACCGTGTAACATACTGCGCAATCTGCAATTCCGCCGTTCTCTTTCACTGATTTGATGGTTGAGCCAATATTGTCGGTATCGTTTAATGCATCAAAAATCCGCATTATACCAATTCCTGATTTGATCGCATTGCGGTTAAATCCGTCAATAACATCATCAGGATAAGGATTGTATCCGAACAGATTCCGTCCACGTGAAAGTGCTGTAAGTTTTGAAACTTCTCCAATTGCTTCCTTAATCTTTTCGAGCCTGTGCCAGGGATTTTCATTCAGGTAACGCATAATAGAATCAGGCACAGCGCCTCCCCAAACCTCCATTGCATAAAAATTTGCTTCACGGTACAACGGCAGTACGCGATCAATTTGTGCTTGTGTCATGCGGGTGGCAAACAACGACTGTTGTCCGTCACGTAGGGTCAAATCCCTGATTAACAATTTTTTACTCATTCACTATTAAGTATATGTAATTTATATTATTATGTTCCTTTGTAACTTAATGCCTTTAACAGGAATTGGAATTTGCTCACGCAAAAGTAAAGAGATTAATATTCAGGATTATAAGCCATTCGAAAAAAATAAAATATTCTTTCACCGGAGAATTTCCGGAAAGAATTTTAGTTAAGAAATACCTGTAATTTTTAAACCGGAAGGCGATCACACCAAAACAAAAGGCGCCGATCGCGCAGCGCCTTGAATAAAAACTCATTTGTTCTGATCCTGAAACAGTACTATTTTACATCGGCTTCAACCGCCTGTAGCACCTCTTTGGTATCATCATCATAAACAAAAGCAACCACGGCGCAATTTTCAGGCACATATTCCTCATCGAGAAAATACTTGTAGGTTTTAATCAGTGATTCGGGATTGGCTGTGCCGACAGTGGCTATGGTACTACCCCAGGCGCTGGTTATTGAGGTTCTTAAAACATGATTGTGCACATAATCGAGGATATCCGGCACATTTCCCACACCCGGATCATTGTTTTTCTGTGGCTTCACTATACCGTTTTCAGTAAGAACTACAACAAGCTTCAGATTTTTATCAATGGTTGTAACAAACCGCGTTTTAATGTGGGTACACAATTTGCGTTCAATTGAATCATAAGAATTAATCATTTGCAAATCAACCAAAGGGGCCTGAGCCAATGCATTTGTAACAGCTCCGCCCCATCCTGCTGGAGAGGTAACATGGTTATTAGGATAACCAATGCGGTTTACCATTCCATTCGGATTGCCAACCAGACCAATTTTAAAGAAATCGTCCCAGGCTGTTCCGGTTTCGGTACGGAAATCATAAATAAAATCCCCTCCTGTTGCTGGCTTGGCAAAGTACCCGGCATGTACAGCAATAATTACCAGTTGATCGCCATGGGTTTCTTTCAAATTATGGGCCAATACCGCGGCAGCCGGACAGTTCACGCAGGTATGTCCGGTATAATCCTCAAGAAGAACACGCTTTTTTAATACCGTAACTGCCGGGAATTCGGGTACGGGGCAGGCTGCAGTATCTGGTTTCTCGATGGTATCGGTGTAGGGTTCATCAATTTTATCACAAGCTCCAAGGTAAAAAATACCTCCCAAGAGCAATAGCAACGGAAGTAAGAATCTTATATTTTTTCTTTTCATTTGAGTTCTTTTTTACAAGCTTTACTGATTAAAAGGAGCTGGTTAAGGTTATGGTCAATCCGTTTGAAGCCGGCACATTCCGGCAAACGCCTCCAACACATATAATTCCTTCCCGTTGTTTGCCATAAGTAAACGATAAGCGGTTCGATCCCTGGGTATAACCCATGGCAAAAGTTGGGTAATGAAACCTTCTATCCTTTTCAGAATTGCCATAGTTATACTGATCAGAAAAAGTGAAAAACCACTTCGGAGCAACGGTATATTCAACCAGATATAAAATCCAGTCGCCATCATCCTGTTTGGTCGAAAGATGCTGAAGTTCAAGTTTTATAGCATTTTTTTGATCGTATTTATAGGTCAGGTCTCCAATCAATATGTGTGCCTTTACCATCGGATCACCGGGATGCCCTTCTATTACATCAATATTGTAATTGAGGTAAACATAGGATAGTAAGGCTTTGTATCTGTTGTTAAACTTCCGTTGAATTTCTACGTTCAAATCCTGAAAATAGAGTTCATCTCCAAACTCAAAGAAGGGAGATTTATAACCCAGGGTACCTGATTGTCCGATGGTATATTCACCTTCGGCAGGTTCTTGTTTAATTGAAGTTATCCTTGCAAAGTTGACCGCAATATCGGTTCCGTATTTTCCACCAACTGCGCTACCACGGGGAATCTTGTAATTTACCTGTCCCTGAACTGCCATTTCGCCGTTTAACTGTGTTGCATAAGGATACATTGCCGATAGGCTGTAAGTGTGCTGACGGGTTAAAGCAGGCAGATAATTGATATCGAGTGCATTGCCGGTTTCGGTGCGTTTCGATTTAAAACCCATATTATCGGTGCGCTTAGCTGAGGCAATTACGCCTAAGCCTTTCTGAGAGTATGATGCCTGAAAAAGCAAAGACTGCCCGTTTTTGTATATGAAGTTGTTTAACGAAGTTGGATCGTTCATTTTATTGGCATATTCGCCATCAAAATTAAACTTACCGTGGTTAACATTGAACCGAGCAGCCCAGGATGCCACGTTAGCCGGAAGTTTGAGCAGGCTTGTATCATTTACTGTAATCTCTTCGAGCGGCTGATATTTACTTACAAAGCTTCCACCCAGTGTAACCCGTGTTTTACATTTGCCTTCTTTGTCAAACATATCGTTCAGCGCAAATTCACCATCGATTCCCCTGACAATACCCGGGCCTTGTTCCCAGAAAAACCGCTGGGTGCCGATGAGTCCCTTCAGGGTAACCCCACGATAAGGGTTGAATTTCACTTTTGCACCCTTAAAAGCATTGTCGTAGCCCAGGTTGCGTTCTTCGTAACTGCGCAACACCATTCCGCTGCCAAATTGTTCATAGAAATTACCAACTGTTATTTCAAACTGTTCGTTTTTCCAGGAACCAAACCAGTAGGGAACTCCACTTCCTTTGTATCGTGGATCGTAGCCTTTTATTGGATTGAGATAGGTTTCAAAGCGGAGGCCTGCATTAAAATTGCCATTGGAGTAAAGCAGGTTTGCAAAAGCATTCATCAGCATTTTTTCCTCAACTTCTTCGGCTCCTATCGCCGAATCAGCCTGATAAACCTGTGCATCGAGCTGGAAATTGCCGGAGACTTTTCCGTTTTCGAGGAAAGCCTGACCCCTGACGTTTAGCCCGGCCAACACCAAAACTGCTGTCACGCCGGTAAGAATTGCTTTAAAGTTCAATTCGGTAAGTATTTGAATGTTAGTAATTAACGATGATAATATCAGATTAATTTTGTCTGCAAAGATATTAATGCGCATCAATGGCTTCACCGGCATTCAGTTTGCGTACCATTTCAATCAGCTGCAATTCGCTGCCTTCGCTGAATGATGTGTGTTGCCATACTATTTCGCCGTTTCCGTTAATCAAAAAGGTGTGAGGTATCATATTCACATTCATGGCACGCTTAAAGTCGCCATTGACATCGAGCAACACTTCATAATCCCAGCCCTTTCCGTTTACTGTAGGTCCTACTTTTGAAGATGAACGGGCATCATCAATAGAAACTGCGATGAGTTTAACTCCGGTTTCTTCAACCCAATCGGCATAAACGTCAGAAATGGTAGTCAATTCGTTAATACAGGGTTTGCACCATAATGCCCAGAAACTTACAATCATGGGTTTGCCATCATTTGATAGTTCAGCAGTATTGATGGTTTTTCCATCCAGGTTTTTCACAGTAACCGAAGGCAACTTCTTACCTGATGTTTCAGTTTCCTGTGAAAAAGCGTTTGAGCAGATAAATGCAATTGTGAGCAAAAAGATGATTCTTTTCATTTGAAAGATTTTTATAGGTTTCCCTGTTTTTATTCAATTATCGTGCCTTTAATCAGACAATATATACTTCCAGAATTTTAGATGCGGTTGTCGGGACAAGGTCAACGCGGTCAATAGCCGCAGGTATAAGCAAGGCTTCACCCTGCGAAATGCTTACCTGAAGCTCCGTTTCACCACTGTGTACAATGGTAACCGCTCCTTCAACACAGACATAAATCACAAAGGAATCTATTTCAGTGTAATCCTTTGCCAATGCCTGGTCCAATTGGATGAGGTTGGTAGTGAAATAAGGGCTTGTTACCAGGTTGACAGATCCGTTTTTCCTTGCCTCATATTTCGATTTATAATCGTCATAAACATTGAAGTCAATGGCATCAAGTGCTTCTTCAACATGAAGATCTCTGGATTTACCTTCAGCATCAACGCGATCCCAGTCGTAAATGCGGTAAGTTGTATCAGAGGTCTGTTGAATTTCAGCAAGAAAGATTCCTGGTCCCAGTGCATGAACACGCCCGGCTGGCATATAAAAAACATCGCCCTTAGAAACTTTCTCAAAATTGAGAATATCGCGCAGACTTTTATTTTTCAGATGATCAAGATAGGTTTGCCTGTCAACTTTGCGGCTAAATCCACTGATGAGTTCCGAACCCGGATCAGCATCAATAATGTACCACATCTCCGATTTACCATATCCGATATTGCGTTTAGCGGCAAGTTCGTCATCAGGATGAACCTGAATTGAGAGGTAGTCGGCTGCATCAATAAATTTGACAAGAATCGGGAATTCGTTTCCAAAACGCTCATAAACAGCATCTCCAACCAGATCGCCCATGTAAATTTCAACCAGCTCATTCAGTTCATTTCCGGCTAGAAAACCATTGGTAATACCAGTCTGATTTTCATCAACACCCGACATAACCCAGGCTTCGCCACAATTAGGCAACGGGGCAAAGTCAATTCCCAGTACTGATTTTATTTTACTGCCTCCCCATATTTTATCTTTNNAAATAGATAATGGTAATTTTGCAATCAGTTGAAAAGCAGGGGCTGAAATAAATTTTAAAATGCCCCATGAGCCTTTAGCCTGATTATTAAACGATGACAGAGAAGAACGAAAAACATCTTAAAAAGCCTGATTGGCTTAAAATAAAGCTGCCGGGAGGAAAAAAATTCGCGCGGGTTAAAGAAATTGTTGAAGGTAATAAACTTCATACCATATGCAGCAGCGGAAATTGCCCAAATATGGGCGAATGCTGGAACGCCGGAACGGCTACTTTTATGATTCTGGGCGAAATATGTACCCGTTCGTGCCGGTTTTGCGCAACCAAATCGGGCCGTCCGCTTCCGCTGGATAGTGAAGAACCTGCACGTGTTGCCGATTCTATCAGGTTGATGAACCTCAGGCATTGTGTAATTACCTCGGTTGACCGCGATGATCTGCCAGATGGTGGCGCAGCACATTGGGCCGCTACAATAAAGAAAATAAAAGAGGTAAATCCCGGTGTGACCATTGAAGTTTTGATACCCGATTTTAAAGGCAATACCAAACATCTCGATCTGGTTATTGCCGAAAAACCGGATATTATTTCCCACAACCTTGAAACTGTAAGGCGGCTCACTCCCCAAATCCGAAGTGCTGCCAGTTATGATCGCAGCCTAAAAGTGCTGAATCATATTGCATTGTCGGGCATTACAGCCAAGTCGGGGATTATGGTTGGAATTGGTGAAACCGAAAATGAAGTATTTGAAACCATGGATAATCTGCTTGGCTTAGGTGTTAAAATCATGACTATTGGCCAATACCTTCGCCCAACACTCAGTCATCTGCCGGTAGAAGAATATATTACTCCAGAAGTCTTTGAAAAATACAGGCTGTCAGGAATCGAAATGGGATTCCGCCATATTGAAAGCAGGCCACTGGTAAGATCGAGTTATCATGCAGAGAAGCACATTGAATAAATCCTGACTTTTCTATTCCTCTGTATATCTTGTATTTAAAATATATTTTCGACTATTCGACGAACTTAGTCGAAATAAATTTGCTTTCATTGAAAAGCCGAACTAATTTTGCGGCCTCAAACAAAGTATTTAAAATTAACTCTGTTTAGAAATGCTTGATAAAGACGAAGTAAAAGATGCCATTGTAAGCGTTGCACGAAGTATTTTCTCGAGGTTCGGGTTTAAAAAAACAACGATGGATGAGATTGCTATTGCCAGCCACAAAGGTAAAAGCTCAATTTATTACTACTTTTCGAGTAAGGAAGATATCTTCAGGGCTGTGGTCGAAAAAGAGGCTTCGATCCTGAAGCAGGAGCTGATTCATGCGATTAACAATGCTGATAGCCCGGCTCAGAAACTAAAAGCCCACGTACTTATCAGGATGAATAGCATGGGAAAGCTCGCCAATTTCTACAGTGCCATCAAGGATGATTACCTCTCGAATCTTGATTTTATTGAAAAAATCAGGAAAAAATATGACCTGGAAGAAATTCAGATGATGGAAAACATACTGAACGAAGGTGTTGAAGATGGCATTTTTGAAATAGAAGATACTTCGCTCGCAGCCATTGCCATAGTTACTGCCTTAAAAGGAATGGAGATTCCGCTTTTCTGGGGTGTTGAAGAGAAAGATGTTGAACACAGGCTCGATCACCTGATCCATATTCTTTTTAATGGAGTGATGAAGCGCTAAATTTTTTTTACTCATATTTCGACCATTTTACTATTTCGGTCGAATTATCAGATAGTGAATTCAGCGCACCCTATAATTGCCAAATTAATATGTAAAAACTGTAATAATAAAATGAAAACAAAAATCCAATTATTGATCCTAAGTCTGGCGTTTTTCTCTGCAATTGGTGAAGCCAGCGCTCAAGCACTAAAGGTTTCACCTGAATTAAAAGAGCTTATCGTCCTATCTGTATATAAAGACTTTAAGGTAGCAGATAAAGAGATTGACAAGCAAATATCGGAAGTCCAGCGCAAAGCAGTCCGTTCCGCTTACCTACCAAAACTTGAACTGGGTGGGAAATACCTATATGCATCTTCGTCGTTTGATTCGCAATTAGGGGATATTTCGGGATTTGAGGGCATTGCAGGTTTACAGGAATTTATNNCCTTCCATCTCGAAAGATATAGATGGAAGCTTAAGCGGTAATTATTGGGGAATTGATGCAAGCGCAAAAATGTTGCTTTTCAGCGGAGGGCAGGTTCCTAACTTATCCAAAGCGCTTTCGCAAAAAATTGATGCTCAGGACGCGATGACCGACAAATGTACTACGGATGTGATCAGTGATGTGATTACCTGTTATGACCAGCTTGCACTGTTAACTCAGTCGAAAAAAGTACTGGATGAATCAGCAGTGAGGCTTGCAGCTGAAAAGAGATATGCACTATCAGCACTCAAAAACGGGTTTGCAACCTCATATGATACGTTGAAAATTGCTGTAGCTGAAGCTTATCTGCAAGCAAAAGTTGCAGAATATGAGAGTAAGAAAACTCTGTTGAATCAAAAACTTGCCCAGTTGACGGGCAAACCGGCTAATACATTTGAATCACTTAACCCCGAATTGCAGATGATTGCATTGTCGCAAGCAAATTCAGATGTAAGTAACAGGCCCGAACTGCGCGCACTTTCTGCAGGAGTTGAAGCTCAAAAGTTTATGTTAAAGTCAGAAAAATCGCATTATCTGCCAAAAATACAAGCCGTTGCCTCAGCCCGTTACGACAACATTTTCAAAGCAAATACCGATTTTGATTCGCCGATTCCGATGGGAATGAAAATTGACAACCTGAATATGGGACCTACTTTTATTGTTGGCGTAGGCTTTAAATGGGAACTTGTTAATTTTTCCGGAGGTACACCAAAAGTAAAACAGGCTCGTCTGGAAGTAGAAAAAGCTGAGAATGCGAGAGAAGAAGCCCGTGAGTTGCTTAAGCTTAATCAAACAAAAGTTACAACAAGTTACCAGTCCTCTGTTTCACAGGTAGAATACAAAGCAAAACAAAGGCAGGCGGCCCGCATGGCACTTGACCTGGCCCAAAAATCTTACAACGAAGGGATGATCAATATTACAGAACGGCTGGCTGCAGAGACAGAAGTACAGAACGCCGAGCTTGAATATCTGCAGGCCATTTTTATGCAACGCCAATCAGCAATTGATTGCTACAAAGCTACCGGTGAACTGATATTGTCAAATATTCGCTAAAATCGGATTTCTGAGTTAAAACAACAACAAATTAACAATCTTCAAACAATGAAAACAATTAATAAAAGACACTCCGGACTCCTCATCGCATTCCTGACCTTGCTTCTGGTTATAGCCTTAGTAAGTATCGTAGGATGGATCGTTATAAAACCTGCTCCATTAATTTTACAGGGGCAGGCTGAGGCCAATGAAGTAAGGGTTTCGGGCAAAGTTCCCGGACGTATTGAGAAATTTATGGCGACTGAAGGAATGAAAGTTTTAAAAGGCGACACCCTTGTTTACATAAACAGTCCGGAGCTTGACGCCAAGCTTGTTCAGGCCAGTTCGGCCGAAGATGCCGCCAGTGCTCAAAACCAGAAAGCCATCAAAGGAGCCCGCGCTGAACAAATTGCCGGTGCATTCGAAATGTGGCAAAAAGCTGAAGTAGGGGTGAAACTGGCTGAGAAAACCTACAACAGGGTGCAGAACATGTATAACGATGGCGTTGTACCTGCCCAGAAAAGAGATGAAGCTGAAGCTAACTTACAGGCAGCAAAAGCAACCTCGAAAGCAGCCAAATCGCAATACGATATGGCTGTGAACGGAGCCGAAAAAGAAGACAAAATGGCTGCCAATGCTCTTGTTAACCGGGCAAAAGGTGCTGTTTCAGAAGTAGAATCCTACCTGTCAGAAACTACGCTTGTTTCACCTATCGATGGAGAGGTATCAGATGTATTCCCAAAACAGGGCGAGTTGGTTGGCTCTGGAGCACCAATTATGAATATAGTAGACCTCAATGACATTTGGGTGGTTTTCAACATTCGTGAAGATCAACTGCCTAAGGTTAAAATGGGGACTGAAATGGAGGCAAGCGTTCCGGCTTTGGGTAACAAGCTGGTTAAACTAAAAGTAAACTATATCAAAGCTATGGCAAGTTATGCAACTTTTAAAGCTACAAAAACCAATGGGGGATTCGATGTAAAAACCTTCGAGGTCCGGGCCAGACCTGCATCAAAAGTTGATGGCCTTCGACCGGGAATGAGCCTTATGGTTGATTATGAAACACTTAAATAAATTAACTATTGTCTGATTATCAACAAAATATCTGTATTTGTCCATTTCGACCATGTGCCAGCGCACATCAGTTTTTGAAATAAAAACCAATGAACTCATTGATAAAAAATATCCGGGCCGTTGCAAAACGAGAGGTAACGCGCATGACATCACGCAATCTTTACCTTTTGGTCGTCTTGGTTTTTCCGGTGCTATCCATACTGTTTTTCGTTTCATTTTTCAGAGAAGGATTACCTCAGAAATTGCCAATAGCTATAGTGGATATGGATCAAACCGCTGTTTCGCGAAAATTCTGCAGAAGTATTGATGTAACTTCTCTTACTAATGTATTAGAATATCCGCAATCAGAATCTGAGGCAATGTCAGCACTGCGCTCGGGACGTATTTATGGGTTTGTTGTACTTCCCAGAAACCTTCAAGCCGACATCCTTTCTTCAAAGCAGCCGGTTATCACCTATTATTACCATAACAGCTTTTTGTTGGCCGGAGGCCTGATGCAAAAAGACCTGACATCTATAATGCAGACATTATCGGCTGGAATAAATGTACAAAAACGAGAAGCGTTGGGACAATCCAAAGATTACATCATGTCGCAAATCCAACCTGTCCAGGTAAACACGCATCAGCTTTTCAATCCGGTAACCAACTATTCAACTTATCTTTCAACCATTGTTATCCCAATCATGCTTCAGCTATTTATCCTTTTAATAACCGTTTACAGCATTGGAATTGAAATCAGGGAAAGAACATCACGGGAATGGCTGCACACATCAGGAAAATCAGTTTTTGTTGCTTTAACCGGAAAGCTATTGCCTTATACCTTTATATTTTTTATTCTGATGATGTTTCAGAACTTTCTCATGTATAAAGTATTGCAGATTCCGATGCACTCAAGCATTGGCTGGCTTATGCTGAGTTCGTTAATGTTTGTACTTTCTTATCAGGCCATTGGTATCTTTTGCATAGGTCTACTGCCTCTGATGCGTCATGCACTGAATATGGCTGTTTTTTTTGGCATTCTTGCACTTTCACTTTGCGGGTTTTCATTTCCGGTAGAATCAATGCCTCCTGTGGTACAATACTGGACTATTGCATTTCCGGTAAGGCACTTTATGCACATTTTTCAGAATCAAATACTTACCGGATTTGAACCTAAGTATTCGCTTTTATCATATCTCAGCCTTCTGATGTTTTTATTGCTTCCGATTACCATAATCAACCACTTAAAATCCGCTTTAATTTATCAGAATTTTATTGAAAATGTAAATCTGAACTGAAAGACTCTAAAGTAACTGACTGCAAAATTTTCAATAACAGGGCAGTTGAAACTGCGACAATAAGGTGATGAGATGAAAAACAAAAAATCAAATATACTCTTACAGATGAAGGATGGGTTTGTAAACATGCTCAGGGTTTGGATGCGTGAATTTCAGGTAATCTTCTCTGACGTTGGCGTAATGGTAATTATTTTTGCAGTACCCATATTATACCCTCTGCTGTATTCTGTAATATATTATCCTGAGGTGGTGACGGAATTACCCATAGCCGTGGTTGATCTTTCTAATTCGTCCGATAGCAGGCAATTTGTCAGAAACATGGATGCTACTCCCGAACTGTGTGTGGCAGCCCGGTGTATATCAATGGAAGAAGCCATTCTGCTTTTTAAAAAACGCGAAATCCGCGGTATTATTCAAATACCTCAAGAATTCAGTACCAATATTGCGCTCAACCGGCAGGTTACCGTTTCGGCTTACGCTGATATGGAGTTGTTTCTGTACTATAAAGCTTTAGCTACTGGCTCAAGTTTAATGGCTCTTGAAGCCGGAAAACAAATACAGGTTCGAAACCTGATGAATGAAGGGTTAACGCAAAGGCAAGCTGAGGTAACTGCAGAGCCTATCCGCTTAGACGGCAATCCTATTGCCAACCGCTCCGGAGGATTCGCCAGTTATGGCATTCCGGCTTCACTTATCCTTATTATACAGCAAACCCTTGTCCTTGCTATTGGAACTCTGGCCGGTACTGCCCGTGAACGGCATCTTTTTGGCACGCTGGTTCCGCTGGATCGCAAACGGCTTGGCACTTTGAGGCTCGTTATAGGGAAAAGTGCCGCCTATTTCACCATTTATGCACTTCTCTGTATTTATATGCTGGGCATGATACCTCACTGGTTTGGCTATGGACAATCAGCCGGTTTAATTGAAATCATGGCCTTAATAACACCGTTTATTTTATCANNTATGGCTCATAGTTCGCGAATTATTCCCGTCTTCCAACGCAATATTCGGCTTTATCAAAATGAATTCTATTGGTGCCACCATTACCGAAACCGGTAAAGAAATTTTATCATTGTGGATTCAAACCGGTATATATTTTCTTACTGCCTGTCTGGTGTATGGTTTTCAGGTTAACCATTCAATGCATGTTCGAGCTGAACTGGCATCGCACAGTTACACAGAAATCAGAGAAAGAATTGCCAGAAAGCTGGCCGGGGAATAAATTCCGGGTTACTATTTTCATTGAACCGAAAGGCAGGGGTACATACAATCCCTGCTTTCTTGTTTTTAAGAATTTATAATAGCCATCTGTATCATATTTTTGATTGATTATGTTTAGCATAATATTAATTCAACTTAGCAAGGTTACATTCTCAGCGAATAATCATTAATTAAGTATCTTTAGTGCAGTTCAAAGAATCAGAATCCGCATTTAATTTGCCTTTCATTTTATCATTTGATTTATTAATCAAGGGTTCTCTATGGAAAATCAATTCTACAAGGATATTATTCTCCATGCTCCAATCGCTTATGTGTGCCATAAAATTCATTACAATCAGAAAGGTGAAGGAATTGGTTCTTCCATTACCGAAGCTAATAACAGTTTTGCTACATTATGTAATCTCGATCTGGAATCGTTACAGCACAAATGTTTGACAGAAGTTTTGCCCCAGCTTAAACAAATCTCAGGCAATTGGCCACAAATGATGGCTGAGGTTACAGAAAGCGGAATTACAAAAGAGTTTACCTATCAGCAAAAAGAAAACGGAAACTGGATATGTTTGCAATTGTATTCGCCCTTTGCCGGGCATTGTGTTACACTATTTGATCAGATTAGAAAACCGATTGAAGTTACAGAAAAACTAACGGAAAGTGAAGAAAAATACCGTTTTCTTACCGAAAATATTCAGGATGTAATCTGGACACTCGATCTCGAAACCCGAAGGTTCAATTTTGTAAGTTCATCAGTAGAAAAACTCAGGGGATACACGCTGGATGAAGTAATGGCACAAAAAGCCGATGAAACCCTGACCCCTGATTCTCTGGCATATTTTCTAAAAGTTATTCCCGAAAGGTTTAAAAACTATGTAGAGACCGGAATAACCAAATATTATACCGATGAACTGGAGCAACCATGTAAAGATGGTACTACCATCTGGACAGAAGCCATCACCTATTTCTGGACAAATCCCAGAACACAAAGAGTTGAAGTAATTGGCACAAGCAGGGATATTTCTGAAAGAAAAGCAGCTGTTGATAAGCTTAAAACAAGTGAAAGAAGGCTTTCAACTCTTATTAATAACCTTAATGGGGTTGTTTACCGTTGCCAGAATAACCCTGAATGGAGCATGGAATATTTCAGTGATGGAATCTTAGATTTGACTGGCTACGAGCGTAGTGATTTTATCAACAATAAAGTAAGATCATACAATTCAATCATCCACCCTGATGATCGCGAAAGTGTTCGGAACACGGTACAGACTGCCGTTAGAGATCAAACATTTTACAAGCTTGAATACAGAATTCTCAAGGCTGATAGTAACATTGCCTGGGTATGGGAAAACGGCTGCGGTGTTTTCAAGGATGGTGATTTGGTATCACTTGAAGGCTATATTACCGATATTTCGGAAAGAAAGAATGCCGAACAGGCTTTAAAGGAGAGTGAAGAAAAATTCAGGTCTGTTTTTAAGATTAGCCCTGATCTGATAAGCATTACCCGCCTGAGCGACGGACTCTACGTTAATGTAAACGACTCGTTCGTGCGTAATTCGGGTTATTCGCGCGAAGAATTAATTGGCAATACTGCTGAAGAGATCGGTATTTGGAGCGATCCCGCTGACAGGCAGTTGCTTGTAAATACATTGAAAAAAGATGGCTATATACACAATCTGGAAGCAGTTTTTAACAAAAAGGGCGGTAAAAAAATGATCGGCCTTATGTCGGCAAGTTTAATGAATTTTAATGATGAGCCTCATTTGCTTGCATTTACAAGGGACATAAGCGAACAGAAAAAAACCCAGCAGGAAATTCAACTGCTGAATGAAACCCTCGAAACCAGAGTGGAAGAACGAACTGCAGAGCTCAGGGTTGTTAACAAGGAACTTGAAGCATTTGCCTACACCGTTTCGCATGACTTAAGAGCTCCCTTGAGAGCAATTGATGGATTTGCCAATATCCTGAAAGAAGATTACGAAAACTTGCTCGATAAAGAGGGGGAAAAGGTGGTGAATACAATTATTGAGAACACATCCAGAATGGGAACCCTTATTGATGACCTGCTTGCATTTTCGAGGTTGAGCCGGTCTCCGATCAATCTTTCCAGAGTAAATATGAACCAGGTTGTTGAGCAGGCTTATAGCGAAGTTGTTGATTGTGAAGCCGGAAAGCTTATACAGTTTAAGACTGGTCCTTTACCTGAAATTATGGCCGACCATGCTTTGATTAAACAGGTATGGATCAACCTGATTTCAAATGCTGTAAAATTCTCATCAAAATGCGAAAAACCGCAGATTTCAATATCCGCCAAAGCAGACAATAAATCAATTGTTTTTGAAATAAAAGACAATGGTGTTGGTTTTAATATGAAATATGTAGGTAAGCTTTTCGGTGTTTTTCAAAGGCTGCACAGTGTCAGGGAATTTAAAGGAACCGGCGTTGGACTGGCTATTGTACAAAGAATTGTTATGCGGCATGGAGGTGTGGTTTGGGCAAAATCCGAACCTGAATCAGGAACCAGTTTCTTTTTTACGCTTCCTGATGCAAAAAATGCGAATTAAACATTGATTACAACAAATATTTAAGATGGACGATATCACACGGATTCTAATAGTGGAAGATTCATTTGCTGACGCAGAATTTAATAAGCGCGAGGCAATAAAAGCACTGGGAAATTGCGATTTTGAGCTGGTGGAGACAGAATCTGATTTTCTGGAAAAGCTTGATTCATTTAAGCCACACCTTATTCTGTCCGATTACAGTATGCCTAACTTTGATGGACTTACCGCTCTCTCACTCGCATTAAAACACGCACCGGATACGCCAGTGATCATGGTGACCGGTTCTGTTAATGAAGATACTGCCGTTGAATGTATGAAAGCAGGAGCGGCTAATTATGTGATTAAGCAGCATGTGAAACGACTTGGGTCGGCCATTAAACATGCCCTTGAAGAACGTAAAATTAAAATTGAACACCGCTTAGCTCAAACAGCCCTGATTGAGAGTGAGAAGAGATATAAGGCATTGTTTCAATTATCTCCCGTTGGCATCGTACTTCAAGACAGCAATGGTAAAATTCTGAATGTAAATGAAACCTATTGCCGTATATCGGGATATACTGCCCAAGAACTGATAGGTAAAAGCATTGATGTGTTGGCAATGGGCAACGACGAGTTATCAAACATCGAAGAAAACACCAGAAGGATACTTACCGGCGATGTTTTAAACAATGAAGTCAAAAATAAGCGGAAAGACGGGAAACCCATTAACATTGAACTGACTGAAACAGCTATAACCCTTGATGATGGCTCAAAGGGCATCATGAGCATTGCCAATGATATTACTGAAAGACAATTCAGAGAGAATATACAGAAAATGCAGTATAACATTGCAAGTGCAGTAATTACAGCAGGAAGTCTTTACGAATTATATGAAGCAGTAAGATTTGAGCTCGCACAACTTATTGATGTCACCAATTTCTATATTGCTTTCTTTAAACCTGAGACTGGAATGATGCAAGCGCCTTTCGAGATAGAAGAAAAAACCTCCGTAACTGAATGGCCAGCTCATAAATCGCTTTCGGGTCAGATTATTAAACAGCAAAAATCGTTGTTCCTGACAAAGAAACAGATATCTGATATGGCCCATTCGGGACTTATAAACCAGATCGGAACTCCATCTGAAGTGTGGCTTGGGGTGCCGTTGTTTAATGGGGACAAAGCGGTGGGTGTAATGGTAGTGCAGAGTTATGACAACCCAAATGCCTACAATCAGGACTCTATGTTTATTCTTGAACATGCCGCCCGTGAACTTAGTAATTATATTGGCAGAAAAGAGGCCGAACAAAATGCTAAGAAGCTCTCCAATGCCCTCGAACAAAGCCCTGTAAGCATAATAATAACCGACATAAACGGAATTATAGAGTATGTAAACCCAAAATTTACCGAAATATCGGGATACCCGGCTTCCGAAGCCATCGGATTTAAAACAAGTATCCTTAGATCAGGTTCTCATGATGAGGTTTTTTATAAAGACCTCTGGGATACTATCCTTGCTGGAAATAACTGGCAGGGAGAAATGAAAAACAAGAAAAAAGATGGATCCTACTATTGGGAAAATGCCATTATTTCTCCGGTTAAAAACCAGAATGGAGTAATTACCCACTTTGTTGCCGTAAAAGAAGACATTACCGAAAAGAAACAATTTATTGCCGATCTGAAAGTAGCCAAGGAAAAAGCCGAAGAAAGCGACCGTTTGAAAACTGCCTTTCTGCAGAATATTTCGCATGAAATACGCACACCTTTAAATGGAATACTGGGCTTTTCAGAACTGCTGGTGCAGGACTGGACAACCCCCGAAGACAGGATTGAATATAATGAAGCCATACAGATAAGCGGCAAACGGCTTGTTGAAATTATCAGCAATGTTCTCGACATTTCAATTATTGAAACCGGACAGATTATTCTCAACCCTGAAAGTTTCAAACTAAATTCCCTGATTATTGATCTTTATAATTTTTACCGCAACCAGGCTTTGATCAAAGGTCTGCAGTTTAACTACAACCTGGAAAACAGGGATGAAAACTTCACTATTACAGCCGACCCCGTAAGGATTAACCAAATTATGACCAATCTCCTCAACAATGCATTAAAATATACTAAAACCGGTGCGGTGAGTTTTGGATATAGCATTGGCGATGGTGAAATTATATTTAGGGTTTCTGATACCGGAATTGGCATTGATGCAGCGCATCACAACAGGATTTTTACCCGTTTTTACCAGGCCGAAAATTCATCGGCCCGCAATTATGAAGGAGCCGGACTTGGCCTCTCAATCAGTCATGGATTGGTAATTGCAATGGGCGGGAAAATATGGTTCGAATCAGAATCAGGAAAGGGAACAACCTTCTTCTTTTCAATCCCTGTCCGAGATTTGGTAAAACCTATAGTAGAAAATCAGCCACATAATTTAACCGTTCCAACCAACGATATTATTTTAATTGCTGATGATGATGATACCAGTTATCTGTTGCTAATGACCACATTAAAAAGACGTAAAGTCGGTATTATGCGTGCCGAAAATGGTATTGATGCCGTGGAGCTTGTAAAAAAGCATGAGAATATCCGGCTTGTGCTCATGGATGTTAAAATGCCAGGAATGGACGGCTTTGAAGCTACCCGGATTATCAAGTCCTTAAAACCTGACTTACCGGTAATCATTCAGACAGCCTATGCTTTTAGTGAAGATCACGATTCCGCCTTCAAATACGGATGCGATGACTATTTGTCAAAACCAATTGCTACCGAAAAACTTTACCAATTATTCGATAGTTACCTCGGCAAAGAAGTCTGAAATAAAAGGATTATCTATGTGATGATAAAAATCATTTTCTTCTCGCAATCAATTAAAAATGGCAGGACCTTAAAAGGAACCTGCCATTTTATTATCAAACGATACGATTGTATTATCTGATAATCAATTTATTGCCTGTTACTGAGTTATTGCCAACAACCCGGGCAATATAAACGCCTGCAGGAATAGCCGTCTGAAGCAAATATTCATTGCTGCCTTTCAGGTTTCTGCTGTAAACAAGTTGTCCGCTCATATTATATAAACTGAACGTAATCTCAGTAGCTACCGGTGAAAGAACCTTAATTTCCCTGCCCGAACTAAATACATTTTGCTGAGCAGTTTCAGGATTCACAACTCCAATCCCGGTAAGGTCAATTACAAGTACATCGGTAACACCACCAGTTGGATTATGTGTGTCTGTTGCAATCCAGATACCAGAGGCCATATTGTAAGAATTTACAATCGTTCCGTCGGTAAAGCTGCGAACTTCAACCCTTTGTAGGCCGGCTGCATTTATGTTTGGTACAATGCCTCCCCATTCGCCATCCCAACCTGCAACATCTTCGCAATAGAAAGGTGCATAAACGGTAGTTGCGCAAAAATCAACACCGGTCGTTTCAATCTGGGTTGCATACAAAGGCCTGCCTGTTCCGGCAACATTATCGTAAAGGAATACAAAATCCTTTGGATCATCATCACTTATACCGCGAATTGCTGTTCCGTGTGTTGCGATTGCCTCGGTTCCAAACTGAAGAACAGTGGTATAGTTTACTGTGGTTAACCTGTTATCAACGGTTGTTCCATCTGCGCCATCGTTTATCGAAATACGCATAAACAATTGGTTACCAGGCGTAAACCTTGCGTTTCCGGTTGGTTCGGTGATAAACCATCCAAAATATGTCCCTTCAGTATCGGTGGTAAATTCACCATATTCTCCCGGATTGGCAAGCGATGTGCTGCTGGTACGGGTGAATGTTCCATCCGCAGCTACAAAAACAGCATTTCCTGCACCATCGGTAGTCGGGGTATCGGTACCTACCACTACTTTATTAAAGTACCTGTAGGTGGCACTGGGGGTAAGGTTAATCAGTTTAGCCTTGAAAGCAAAAGGAACACGTTCGGCATTAGTGCCATTAATTCCCTGAATCCAGAGAGGAAGAGTTACATTGGCAAGTGCAGGTGCAGAACCTGAAGTAACCGACCCGTTACAGGTTACCATTTTATCCGTTGCTCCGCCACCACTGTTTACAATTGCTTCGCCATTATAATCATCGGCAGCAAGTCCTGCTTTAAGGCGAACACTAACCGTTACCGGCTGTCCGGTAATTTCACCGTCTGTAATATCATAATTCAATGTCAGCATATAGTTAACCCCATCAGCCGAAATCTCATAATCGGCAGGTGCAGTAACTGTAACTATGCCACTTCCCTGTAAATCAGATCCACTAAGCTGGTAAGTTTGAGCCGAAGAGGGACCTGAGCCTTCGAGATAGGTAAATCCGTTTAGAACAGAAGGTGTGACCGTCAGAACCGGATTGCCGGCTGGCATAAGATCTATTATCAAAATGTCGGTATCGCCACCAAACGGGTTGCGGGTATCGTAAACACCCCAAACACCATTATCGGAAGTGTGAACAGCAACAATGCTGCCATCGGCATTGCTTCTTTCTTCTATTCGGCGGATTCCGTCAGGAAGAACATTCGGTACAATACCTCCCCATGACCCATCATTTCCCTGAACATCGGTTGAATAGAATGTAGCATAAGATCCGATAGCATTGAAATCTATTCCGGTTGTCTCTATGCTGCTTCCATATATTGGTCTTCCTGTTCCTGCTGTATTATCGTAAAGATAAACGATATTGCCAGCCATTGCTTCTGAAATACCTCTGATTCCGGTTCCTTCAGTAGCCACATTCTCAGTGCCAAAATTAATTACGTTGGCTGAAGTTGTAGTAGTTAGCCTGGTGGCTACCGATGCGCCTCCATTTCCATCGTTGAGCATAATGCGCATAAATACAGCGTTTCCGGGAGTAAATCTGGCATTTCCGGTTGGCTCTGTCATAAACCAGCCGGTATAGTTACCCGAAGCATCGGTAGTAAACTCGCTATATTCGCCCGGTGTTCCCATTGATGTGCTGCTTGTTCTGGTGAATGAACCAGGGCCTGCAACAAAAATTGAATTGCCGGCTCCATCAGTGGTAGCATTATCGGTGCCAATTACAACTTTATTGTAATATCGGTATGTTGCCGAAGGCATCAGATTGCCAATGCTTACTCTGTAGGCAAAAGGCACTCTTTTCCCATTTGATCCGTTTATGCCCTGAATCCATTGCGGAAGTGTTTCAGCAGTAATAGATGGAACAAGACCGGTTACCGAGCCACTGCAATTAACCGTTAAATTGGCCGCTCCTCCACCTGAGTGTGTTATTGCTTCTGCGTTGTAATTGCCAATTGCAAGTCCGGCTTTTAATCTTACCGAAATGGTTACCGGTTGTCCGGTAATAACAGAAGAGCCAAATGGCAGACTTAATGATGTGCTGAATGTGGTTCCGTTTGTCGAAATTTCATAATTTGCAGGTGCTGTAACCGTGATGTTACCGCTTCCGGCAAGGTTACTACCACTCAACTGATAACTTTGAACAGCCGAAGGGCCATTGCCGGTTACATAGGTAAACCCGCTAAGTGATGATGGAGTGGCGCTTAAGGCCGGTGTGATGCCCGAAACAATTGAAATATTATCTATCTGCCATGAGCGATAGAAAGTAGGATTATAATGGTATTTAAATGCAATGTAAACAGATGCGCCTGTAATTGCTGATAAATCAACGGTTCCTGAAGGAGTCCAGGTAGAAAGATCAGTCGGATAGTTAAAACTCAGTTCGGTCCATGTAGCAAGGGTAGGATCACCGATGCCTGCATAGTTGGTTGAATAAAGAAGTTTAAAGTAATTATCTGCATCGTCGCTTCCAAAATTCATAAAACTTTCAAAAGTCAAATTTTCGCTGGTATAGTTGTTGAAGTTAATAGCCGGCAATATCATCCAGTCTTCTTCAAGCAGACCAGTATTATACCCATTCATAAAGGCATATTCACCCGAAGAACTGTGCATCCAGAATTTTAATGGTCCGGAAACATTATGTGTGTAACACAATCCCAGTCCTGTACTAAAATCTTCGGTATATGGAAGTGTTGTAACAGCAGGGTTTGGGTAAGTTGTTGAGTTGTCAGAAACTCCCGGAGAATACTGACTTCCGTCGAATGACCATATTTTATAGTGATATGTAGTATTGGGATTTAAACCATTATGGTTGAAGGTAGTAGCATTTCCAACATATAAAACTGTACCTCCACCTGAAATAGAAGCCCCAGACGTATAGGTTCCGGTTGGAGTACCAAATATGCCATCCGCAGACCAGGCAAGCACGACATTGTTACTGGATGCATTTAGTGTCCAGCCAAGATTGATCTGAGTATTGTTTACTGTAATCGAAGAGAAGTTGGTTGGAGGCAATACAGTAATTCCTGCAGGCCATGTACCTGTAACTGTTTCAATAATATTATTTGAAACATCCCTGATTTCGATTCTCCTGATTACAGTTCCAGTTTCGAGCAGAAGGTCGAAATCACCGGTAGTCAAACCTGTTGGTGCTGCACAAATAAGAGTACCATTTGTTAAAGCATCAAATCCCAGAACAACATATTTTACTGAATAGTCGCTCCAGACTGTAAATAAAACATCGTTTTTTACAATGGATTGAGGTGCTGATATGCTTGCAGCGGCCGGAAGGGCTACTGTTTGGTAATTAGGACTTGCATAAGCCGGGCCCAATCTGTCTCGGTATGATGCTTCAGGAAATGTATTTGAGCCTCTTTCGAATAAAATCCAGAATGTTGAGGATGTTGTCGGTGTGCCCGGAACACTCGGACCATTTGCATAAGAATTGGAAGTAACAAAGACATCATTTACTTCATCCCAGCAATTATATTGATTTGAACCATTATACAGCCGGTATTTAGCATCATCCTGTGAATAACCAGAGAGTGTCATAAGTACGGCACTCTGCGAAGTTTCAGTTGATACATCAATTTGCGAAGGTCGCAAAGTTACGACGGCTGATTGGCTCTTTACCGATGCTATGCCAACCAGAACCAAGCAGACTATAAGTATTGGCCTTGACCAATTCAGTAGATTATTTTTCATGATTATTCATTTTATTTATTAATGTTTGGATTTCGTTCAATCAATTATGGATAAAAATTAATCCGCACAATTATTAGTATAATAATTAAGGAGCGGATTAACTATGAATGCAAAAAATAATTTTCACTATCTCAAAATTACCTTTGCGCTATTTGAACCTTTATTGCTTTCAATGCGTACAATAAAAATCCCTGCTGGTAAATTAAGGTTGAAAGAAGCCGAAGACCCGTTAAGTTTAAACTCAGCAACTTGCTGACCGAAGGAATTGTAAACATTTATAAGTCCGTTCACAGGTTGAACAAGTTCAATTTTCAATTCCTTTCCATAGGTGTATATTTTCCCAATTTCGGAAACGGGATTGTCAATACCCAGTGGAAGATTGATCATTGAGATATTGTCAATCTGCCATGAGCGATAGAAATCAACATTGTAATGATATTTAAATGCGATATAAATACTGTATCCGGTAATGGCCGACAAATTCAGTGAGCCGGAAGGTGTCCAGGTTGATAATTCTGTAGGATAATCAAACGGAATTTCAGTCCAGGTAGCCATTGATGGGTCTCCTATGCCAGCGTAGTTGGTAGAATAAACCAGTTTGAAATAGTTATCAGCATCATCGGCACCATAGTTCATATAACTTTCAAAGCTCAAACGAACATTCGGATATGTAACGAAATTAACCGCTGGTAATACCATCCAGTCTTCTTCAAGTACGCCGGTATTATAACCATTCATGTAAGCATATTCGTTTGTGGAACTATGTTTCCAGTATTGCGCAGGACCTGAGACACTGTAAGTGTAGCAGAGGCCGAAACCGGTTGCAAAGTCTTCGCTGTAAGGAAGTGTGGTTGTAGCGGGAGCTTCAACAAGTCCGTTGCAGGTTACATTAGCTGTGGTTGCACCACCACCGGCGTTGGAAATCATTTCACCATTGTAGTGGCCGGCAGCTAAACCGGCTTTTAACCTCACATAAATTGGTGTAGGACTTAACATTCCATTGCTATATGGAACGAGGATAGGTGTTTGAACAAAACTTGCATTGTCAAGTGATATTTCAAAATTAGCTGTTGGTGTAACAGTAATATCACTGAATGCTGGTGTAAGATCAACGCCGGATAGGTTATAACTCTGTGAAGCAGAAGGCCCGCCACCAATGCTATAAACGAAACCTGACAATGTTCCCGGTGATGCAGAAATCACCGGTGTACTTCCTGATGATGGAGCTACAGCTTCTGCCCAATTATCGGCAACCCTGATTCCATCAACTATTACTTTTTCTGCAGCGTTAAATTGTCTGAGGGCGATACTACCAACATTGGAGAACGAAGCAGTTTCTGTTACTGTTCCATCGGGCGTAGTTGGTTCGGATGCAGGGAATGAGTTGAAGACATAGATGCTTGATACCTTGGTATCAATATCCAGTTTAATAACAACCAATGCAGGGATTCCAGGGGTAACCGGAGAATAGGTTGCAGGCGGTGTATTCCCAAGACCAAGTCCGATTCCATCGCCAGTGGCACTTACATATATTCTTGTAAAATAAGTGGTTGCAATCGTGCTCTGGCCAAAATGAATGAAATAACCGCTGGCATTTGCAGCCTGGGTTTGTACCACAAAGGCAGCATAGACTGNNCTGAAAATAAGTCCATTGGTAACATCAACCGGCTCTGTTCCTGTACCGCTGTGCGAAGTCCAGCCATTGTCAGTGAGCAAGGAACCAATAGTGTAATCGAAATTCTCAACCAATAATGGCTGAGCAACTCCTTTAAATCCAACCATTGAAAGGAAGATAACAAGCACCAGACCTGCCATTTTCCAAATTCGAAACTGAGTGTAAGTTTTTGTCATTTGTTAGAGATTTAAGTTATAATTTGGTGTTCAGTGAATTAATATTGGGTTCGTTAAAACTGAATTTGTACCAGAAGAAACCTGAAATACAAGTATCTGGTTGAACCTATAAAGTTACACAGTTTTTTTAAGTATTCTGCAAATTAACCATTTTTTTATTTATTAAGTGTTAAGTGGTTGTTAAGGATTTTAAGTACTGCAAATTTGCATGAATACAACTAAAGATTAGTATTATGCTTTTAAACAGATTTATAATCAGTCTGAAATAATCAAAATTATCCGCATTTTTTAACAAAAGAGTCTTTATTCAAGTTAAAAATCAGAGTTACTATAACCCTATTTAAACTATACATGAAACCATATCTCTCGTTTTTTTGCGTTTTGCAACTCTACTTATTTATTTATATGTACCTGTTTATCTTATATTTAGAAATTTATTTCACCTATACATAAAATTTGCACCAAGAAGGCCATACCCAACACTAATGTTGAATTCTCTGCTTTTTTACTAATTTTGATATTATTAAATTAAAAAACGGGTTGACTATGTTCTTATTCAAACATGCGGAGAAGTCTATAGAGTTGATTGACCGGTTTCTGAATATAATAGATCAGGGGTCAATAATTTTTAAAGAAGGTGTCAGAAGTTATCTCTTTGGGAACAGGGAAAATTTTATCAATAATCTTCAGACATTGTCAACCCTTGAGACAGATGCAGATTTAATCAAGCGGCAGATAGAGAATATTCTCTACACGCAATCACTGATGCCCCAGCTCAGAGGTGATATCCTTAAATTACTTGAAGAACTTGATAACATTATAGACCTGGCTAAGACAAACCTCTATCAGTTTGATGTTGAGGTTCCTTTTATACCTACAGAATTAAATCAGGACCTGGTTAAACTTACCGAACTTTCTGTTTCTGCTATTGAATCGGTAATTCCTGCAGCCAGGGCATATTTCAGAGACCCTGAATCCATTAAAGAAAAGCTACACAGAGTTTATCTTTATGAAAAAGAGGCTGATAAACTGGCTGATGCTATAAAACGGAAAGTATTTCACGATATGCCAAATCTTAAACTGAGTGAAAAATTCCACCTCAGATACTTTACTCTGCATATTGAAATACTTTCAGATGCAGCAGAGAAAACCGCAGATGTATTGTCAATAATGGCAATAAAAAGAAATGTTTAAGCAAAATCAGTTTTCATGCTATTCCTGATTTTTCTGTCAAGTGGACTTTTTCTGGGTTGGTCGTTAGGTGCCAATGATGCAGCCAATATTTTTGGGTCGGCTGTTGGCTCTAAAATGATGAAATTCAGAAAGGCGGCCATTATTGCGAGCATTTTTGTGGTTTTAGGGGCTGTTTTCCAGGGAAAGGGAACCTCCGATACCTTATCAAGCCTGGGTGCTGTTGACGCTCTTGCGGGAGGATTTACAGTTTCGCCTTGTGCTGCTGTTACTGTTTTTGTAATGACCAGATATGCAATACCTGTTTCGACAAGCCAGGCTGTTGTCGGTGCAATTGTCGGGTGGAGCGCATTTACAGGTCATTCAACCGATTATAACGTACTTGTAAAAATTGTATCCACCTGGATTAGTGGTCCTATACTCGGAACGATATTCGCAGCTTTGCTGTTTTTAGTTTTAAGATGGGTACTTAGAAAGAGCAAAATTCATATTATTAAACTTGATTCTTATATCCGCATTGCCCTAATTATTGTTGGTGCATTTGGTGCGTATAGTCTTGGTGCGAACAATATAGCAAATGTAATGGGCGTGTTTGTAAATTCAGCCCCAAACCTGATCCTCGATTTTGGATTATTCTCACTTGACGGAGTACAAATTCTTTTTCTAATTGGTGGAATTGCGATTGCAGCAGGTATATTCACATATAGTGAACGTGTGATGAATACCGTTGGTAACGGAATTCTGTCACTTACTCCCGAAGCAGCTATTGTTGTTGTACTTTCACAAGCTCTGGTCCTCTTTATCTTTTCCTCTTTAAAATTATCCGGTTTGCTTATTTCATTAGGATTACCCCCAATCCCTTTGGTTCCTGTTTCAAGTACCCAGGTTGTTGTAGGCTCAGTTTTAGGGATTGGAATAATAAAGGGAGCCCGTGAAATTAAATTCAGGGCATTGGGAGAAATCGCTCTCGGATGGATAACAACTCCGGTTGCAGCAGGAATATTGACCTACTTTATGTTGTTCTTTGTCCAAAATGTATTCAAACTTCAGGTTACATCCTCAATTGGATCAGGCGACCTTGACCCAATTCCTATCATTAATGATTCGCAGATATCTGAACGTGTAAAAGAAATAAACCTGATTTTACCTGGAATTCTGGTACTATCCTCAGTAATCATTATTGTTCTGATATTTCTTTTTTTCAGACAGCAAAAACTACGTCTGAAAGCTGAAAACGAACTTCTTCAGCAACAAAACAACCACTATAAAACCCAAAAAGCACTTAACGGTCTTGAAGTTTCAGCTGTTCAACTTGAAAATGACCTGCTTAGTGTTAAACTTGAAACCAAACGAAGGGAGTATATTAACACCGCTTTGAATATAACTTCACAAAAAGATTTTCTACAAACAATTTCAAACCGACTTGATGAAATCAGAAAAACCCAGGATACCACCTTAAAAAACAGTCTCCTTAATGAATTGATTCTGTTACTAAAGCAGAAGATGAATTTCAATTCTGAAACAGAAGAGTTTTATGCTCAAATAGAGTTGATACACAAAGACTTCAAACAAAAACTGAGTTCATCATTTCCGGGATTAACTGAGCAGGAAAAAAGACTTTCAACGCTGTTGCATCTCAACCTTTCCTCCAAAGAAATTTCTACACTGCTCGGTATTTCATCAAAAAGCGTTGAAATTGCCCGTTATCGATTGCGTAAAAAACTGAATCTTAAACAAGGCGAAAGCCTAATTCAATTCATACAAAACCTTTAATTAAAACCAATATGAGAAACATGAAACATTTGAAATGGGTTGTGCTGCTTTCTGCACTTTGGCTACTAGGCGACCAGGCAACTGCACAAGGTACAGACACCACCGTGCGCTATAATCAATATGGTGCTAAAGTTAACCGGAATCCGCTTCAGGCCGAGGAGCGAAACGGGATGCTTATTCTTGAAAGTAAGGACCAAAAGTATAAACTTTGGTATGATGCCCGCGTGCAGGTTGATGGTGCCATGTTTATGGGCGACACTTACAATCCCATTGGCAATGGACTGTCGATCAGGCGCGCTCGTTTTGCAGTTAAAAGTCAGTTTACCGAAAAATGGTATGGTGAGTTTGACATGGACATCTCTAATTCAGAATTAGAACTGAAAGATGCCTATCTGGAGTTTTCACCCAACAGCAATTGGGGCATTCAGGTGGGTAATTTCAAAGAAGGGTTTTCAACTGAATCAACCACGACCTCCCGTTATCTCACTTTTATTGAGCGGGCGAATGTGATTTCAACTTTTGCGCCCTCACGCCACATTGGTATGGCTGCCCATTACAGTAAAAACTGGCTATTTGGCATGGGTGGTATTCATTTTCAGGACATTGGCGGACTTGAAGAACGTACTTTTTCAGAAGACAACAATAAGGACTATGGATTTGATGAAGGTGTATCATTTACCGGAAAGTTGGTTGCTATGCCATTCTTTGACGATATGGAAAAAGGCCTGCATTTGGGTATAGCCGGTTCGTATCGCACGCCAAAATCAGATGCCGAAATACGTGGAACAGAGCGTTACAGCTCACGCTCACTAACTTCTATCAACCGCAAAAAATATATGGATACCGACCTCATTCCTGATGTTGACCATGTGGGCCTGGGCGGTTTTGAACTAGCTGGTTATTACAAAAATTTCCGTTTCCAGTCGGAGTATGTTATGACAAACGTACATAAGAAAAATGACCTGCCCA
Organism: Bacteroidales bacterium UBA5537; assembly: GCA_002426025.1. Classification (GTDB taxonomy): domain Bacteria; phylum Bacteroidota; class Bacteroidia; order Bacteroidales; family Lentimicrobiaceae; genus Lentimicrobium. Next base: position 68,127 of record DINP01000064.1, read on the forward strand.
CCGAGCAGTTTGACGGCTGGTATGCATTTGGAAGCGTGCTTCTATTTGGTGGAAATTACAATTACAATACCGGTGAAGCAGAATTTACTCAACTTACCCGCGGTAAAGAATGGGGAGATATTGAGCTTGCTTTCCGTTACGACTATATGAGTCTGAACAGCCGTGGCGATGGTATTTTGATGGGCGGTGCCGGCGAAGGCTACACCTTTGGTATTAACTACCATGTGAACAGTAACGTGAAAATTATGCTTAACTATGCTTACTTAAACCATGACCGATGGGCAAATGGAAAAGGTAAACTGTACATTGGTTACGATGATGCAGGAGAACTTACCAAAGATCCTAAAAGGGTAGTGGATGCACAGGGAAAAGCTGGCGAAGATTACAGCATGATTTCAGTAAGATTTGAAGTAGATTTTTAATTAATAAAAATTAAAAAAAAGGATTATGAAAACACGAATTTTATTTCTATTACTGATATTTACGGGATTAACCTTCTCTTCTTGTGTAAAAGATGAGATTTTCAAAGGCCCGCCAGTACTCAGCGATCTTTCAATCACACCTCAGGCCCCTGGTGATAATGATATAGTAACAGTTAGCGTAAACGCGAGTGACATGGAAGGGGTACAAACTGTTATGCTTTTTTACAAGGTAGATCAGGGTGATTTTACCAGTGTTAACATGGTTTCGGCCGGAGCAGGATCCAAGACATATACCGGCCAAATCCCGGCACAGGAATCAGGTAAAACAATCTCATATTACGTTGAGGCTGAAAACAAATCCGGTCAAAAATCAACTATTCCAGATGGGGCTCCGACAACTACAGCAGCTTATACCGTTGGTGCAGCCAGTATTGTTATGAATGAAGTTTATAGCCGTGGTACACTTGAAGCTCCGGACTGGATTGAAATCTACAACAACTCCGATTCACCGGCAGATATAGGCGGCTACAAAGTGTATGATGGCGGCGGTCAATCAGGTGCTAAACCCAAGAAAGAAATCCCTGCCGGAACAATTCTTCCTGCACGCGGATTTTATGTAATTGTGGTTGATGATGGAACAGAAACCGGATTCGGATTATCGAGCGCAGGTGAAGAAGCCTGGTTTGAAAATGCCTCTGGTAACGTTATAGATAATGTTGTATTTCCTGCTTTTGAACCAAGCCAATCTTACGGAAGGGTTCCCGATGGCAATGGGGCATGGCAAATTCTTAACACCATTACCAAAGGGACTGCAAATGATGACTCACCGGCACTTCCGATTATTCTGATCAATGAGTTGTTTTCACAGGGAACTGCTGAAAATCCAGACTGGGTAGAAATTTTTAATGGTTCTGCTACACAGATTGATATAAGTGGTTACAAAATTTATGATTCTGGTGGACAATCCGGCTCAAAACCGAAAAAGGAGTTTCCAGCAGGAACAACTATACCCGCAGGTGGATTCTTTGTAATCGTTGTTGATGATGCCGATGCCAGTGGATTCGGTCTTTCTAGCGGAGGCGAGCAAATCTGGCTGGAGAATAATGCTGGCGCAGTGATTGATAATATAACTTTCCCGGCGCTGGAAACAACTCAATCTTATGGCAGGTATCCTGATGGCACCTCAAATTGGCTGGTGTTAAATGTAATTACACCAGGAGCAGCAAACGACAACTCAGCACCACCATCTGTTGTTGTTTTGATGAATGAGATTTTTTCAAGAGGAACTGCAGAGGATCCTGACTGGATTGAAATTTACAATGCATCTGACGTTGCTGCTGATATTAGTGGATATAAAATCTACGATAGTGGCGGACAGGCTGGTACAAAACCCAAAAAAGAGATTCCCGCGGGAACAGTAATCCAACCAGGCGAATTTTTTGTAATCGTTGTTGATGATGCCGATGCAAGTGGGTTTGGCCTTTCAAGCGGTGGTGAAGAAGTTTGGTTTGAAGACCTTGCCGGTACGGTAATTGACGACATTACTTTCCCAGCTCTGGCTGAAACCGAATCTTACGGGCGTTATCCCGATGGTGATATCAATCTGCAAATACTAAGCATTGTTACCAAAGGCGCAGCCAATGACAATTCAACACCTCCCCCAACCATCACCATTCTGATGAATGAGATTTTCTCGAAAGGTGCAGATCCCGATTTTGATTGGGTGGAGATTTTTAATGCTTCAACAGTCGATGTTGACCTGAGTGGATATAAAATCTATGATTCAGGTGGACAATCGGGTTCAAAGCCCAAAAAGGAGTTTCCATCAGGTACTATAATTCCTGCTGGCGGCTTTTTTGTGATAGTAGTTGACGATGCCGATGCAAGTGGGTTTGGCCTTTCAAGTGGTGGCGAAGAAATCTGGCTCGAAAATGCTTCAGGTACTGTAATTGATGATATTACATTCCCGGCAATGGTTGATGGCCAGTCTTATGGCAGAAAACCAGATGGTTCGGCGAACTTTTTCATCTTTACCGAAATTACCAGAGGTAGCTCGAACAACAATGCAGCAACCTTACCCAAAAGGAAAAAATAATTTTTATTAAATGGTTGGGTTGCTTTTATTTATTGTTTTCTGATAAAAGCAACCCGACCAGTTTTTTTGGTTCTGATTCATTACAAAAAACCAAACTGTTTAATAATATATGCAGTTGGATTGGTTCAACTTAAATTCTCACTTTAAATGTCAAAAGATAAAATAGAAATAGGGGCGATTTCCAAACCCCGCTTCGAGTTCCGATCATTCGGGCAGAATTTTGAAAATGCACACAAACGTATGGCCCGTTTTTCTGTTCCCGTTCCTGAAAAAGTATGGGAGCGCCATTCAGATGAAATTTATATCCTTTCGCGCACCAACGATATCAACAATACAAAAATCCGCGACGGGAAAATGGACATAAAGACCTATGTGCAGACCGTAGATGGTATGGAACAATGGAACCCTTTGATGAAAGGTGAATTTCCGATTCAGTCCAGCGTATTGACTGAGGAAGTTTTTCCCGCTTTTCAGGTTAAAATGCCGGTTCTCAGTAAAAAAGAATACACTTATGAAGAATTTATGGAAATGATCAACAATCATCCTGATCTTCAGGCGGTGAAAGTGCACAAGCAGCGACTTGGATATATGGTAAATGACACCATTTGCGAGTTTGGTGAGGTGTTAATAAACGGAGCAAAAGTGCTTACCATAAATTCAGAATCAACAGAAGTTGAAGATATTAAAAAAACAATTAAAGATGTTGGCCTTGAGGGAATTGAAAACATCAATTACCTTCAGGCTATTAAAAGAGTAATAGGAATGATTAACAAGCCTTTGGCTAATTAAAGTATAAGGAAATGGCACAGGAAATAGAACGCAAATTTTTAGTGACCGGTGAATTTAAAAATCTGGCACATAAAGAAACCCACATCACCCAGGGGTATTTATCTTCTGTCCCGGAACGCACAGTAAGAGTGCGTACCAAAGGCAACAAGGGCTTTATCACCATAAAGGGTATAGGCAATGCTTCAGGCGCCAGCCGATACGAATGGGAGAAAGAAATACCGGTAGAAGAAGTACGTGAACTCTTAAAAATATGCGAACCCGGTGTTATTGACAAAACCCGTTTCCAGGTAAAGGCCGGCCCCCATACTTACGAAGTTGATGAATTTTATGGTGAAAATGAAGGCCTAATCGTTGCCGAAGTTGAACTTACTTCCGAAAACGAAAGCTTTGAAAAACCAGCATGGCTTGGTGAGGAAGTTACGGGAGATGTAAAGTATTATAATTCAATGTTGATGAAGAACCCCTTCACAAAATGGTAAAAATGACTTGTTGTCAGTCCGGAGTATATCAGTAATGCTCCGGAATTTCTATTTAAATCACAAATATTGTTTCAGAAATCTTTTGCAATGACCTTAAAAGCAAATGACATTCATACAGATATAGCATTCGATCCGCTTGATATGCATAATTACCGCATTGAAAAGCTGCCAAAGAGGAAAAAGAGCGGGTTTGAGCGCTGGCTCACCATTATTGGGCCTATATTGGCGATTGTCTCCTTTGTTCTGTTTGCTTTCGTTATTAAACTGCCCTTTCTGCAGGAAATTGATCCATCAAAACTGGTTTCGAAAGAAGCTTTAAAAGCTTTTGACAAGCTGGGCTCCTGGGCATTCATCCGTACCAACGAAATGATGCTCGCCATTTTTGTGGCCAGTATCATTTTATGGATGACAGAAGCCATTCCCAATTATCTCACTTCACTGATACTGATTGTTGGTCTGGTGCTCACTGGTGTTCTGTCAGAAAAAGAAGCGTATGCCCAGCTTGGGCATCCGGTTATGTGGCTGAATATCATGTCGTTTGTTCTGGCTAGTATGTTGGTGGCCACAGGCGTAGCAAAACGTTTTGCTCTTTGGTTTATTCTCAAATTCGGGAAAAGTGCCGGTTCCATCTTTATGAGTTTTATCGTAATTAATGTCGTACTCTCTGCTTTTATTTCAGCAACCACAGCCAAAGCAGCCATTTTACTTCCCATTTTTATGGTAATAGCTGCCATTTATGGAGCAAGAGGCGATAATAAACGCAATAATTTCGGCAGAAGCATTGTTCTTCAAAACTTATTGTACATCAATATCGGTGCAAGTGGATTTCTGACTGGCTCGGGGGCAAATCTGCTGGCAGCAGCTTTGATTGGAGGAGCCATTGGCAGTAACATTTTTTTCACCGACTGGGCCATGGCCATGCTGCCGATGATGTTTGGAGTTCTTCTGATCGGTTACATACTTGCTATGAAGATATTTTTTCCCCTTTCTCCTGAGGAGAGAATCCCTCAGATTGAAGGAGGAATGGCGCGCCTGAAACAGGAGTATGAGAAACTAGGCAAAATCAACCGTCAGGAGGTAAAATCAATAATCATCTTTTTATTAATACTTGGATTCTGGTCAACGGATCGCCTTCATGGCATTAGTCCCACCGCTGTGGCCTTTGTTGGTGCAATTGTGGCGCTGATGCCGCGTTATGGCATCGTTACCTGGAACGAAGTGGATATCCCATGGCACCTTATGCTGTTTTCGGCAGGAGCCTATACCCTGGGTTCTGGTTTTGCAGCTACCGACCTTCCTTCAATCAGTGTTAATGCCTTTTTCGATCATCTGGGTATTGGTAACAATACACCCTTTTGGGTGTTATATCTTATGCTGACTGGCGTAATGGTTTTCAGTGCACTGATATTTCAGTCGAAAACCATGCGTGCCATGATTTTTATCCCGATAGCCATTGGAGTTGCCAATCGGTTCGGGTTCAGCGTAATAAGCCTTGCATTGCCGGTTGCGTTTATGATTGAACATGTTTATGTACTGCCTTTCAACAGTAAACCGGCAGCACTGCTCTATGAAACGGATCAGTACAGCCTGACCGATTCATTCAAATTCGGGTTCACCATTATGGTTATAGCCTGGGTGCTGAATATTGTTGCCGGCGAAACATGGTTCAGAGTTCTGGGAATTACGCCAAACGGAGTATTCGGAATGTATTGATATAGAAAGAAAACAGCACAACTTCTTGATTTTCATGATGAGCTTGTCAGCTTTATTTAAAATGATGAGCCTAATATCATTAACTTTATTCCATGATTGAAGATTTAGTTAAAATACACGATAAGTTTTCTGTTGAAATTAAGCTTGGTTTCATTGCCCGAAAAAAGCAGGAAATAAGCGATTTTGCTGTGAATACCTGGATGTTTATTCCCAATAGCCTTGATATTAACCGGGTAACTTATGAGAAATCTGACTTTTACCGCGATCTGAAGTCTAATATACGACTGATTACACCCATTTACCTGTTGCGGGATATTGCTATCCGCGAAAAAGAACCATTTGCGCTGGTAGAAAAATCGTTTGAGGATCTGGCATCACAACCCAGCCGAACCCATGTTTCGGAATACGAATATCACATCCGGATGTTTGTTTCAATAGTTAAAAGTGCACTCCGCCAGGATATTAACCATATTCTGAACAACGGAATGAATGATGATATTGAATATCTGGTTGATTCATATATTGCAAATATTGGGATTATCGCTGAGAACTACCGGCAGTTGAAACGCGTTATCAATGTGTCGACGATCAGCAAAGATTTAATGGATTATTATCTCTTCGGTGATGAATTTCTGAGTAATCTGATCGAACAGCATTCGTTCAAGCTACTTGACGGACTCGAAAAAACAGGCAAATCAAGCCCCGGTATTCATACCCGACTGATGCATATTATTACATCCGAAGTAAATTATAAAAAAGAAAAAGCATATCCGGTTGTTGAGAAGGAAAGCCCTTTCAGGAATCGCGACCTGGTCTTCAGGCTTAGCCTGCTGAAGAAATATGTTGAAAATGAATTGTTTCTGACCACGAATAAACGGCGCGATGGTGTTTTGGTTGAGCAGATTTACCTGAGTCTGGCTGCCGGCATTTCGATGATATTTGCTACCGCAATTGCATTTTCGTTTCAGCAGAAGTTCGGCAATTTCACCATGCCTTTTTTTGTTGCCCTGGTGGTGAGTTATATGCTGAAAGACCGCATTAAAGAGCTTTCGCGATACTATTTTGCCCACAAACTCGGACGCCGTTTTTTCGATCACCGCACCGATGTTACCCTGAGCGATCACAAGATAGGCTGGAGCAAAGAGAGTATGGATTTTATACAGGAAAGCAAAGTTCCTGCTGAGGTATTGAAAATCCGAAACCGCTCTGCCATTTTAGAAGCCAACAACCGCAACAACAGCGAAAAAATTATTCTTTACCGGAAACTGGTAAGACTTAACCGGAAGAGCCTCGACGATTGCAGTCAATATCCCACCAGCGGCATGAATGATATTATCCGCTTTAATGTTTCAAATTTTATCCAGAAAATGGACAATCCAATTGTACCTCTTTTTATACCTGGAGATAACGGAAGTATCAGCATAGTAAAAGGGGAGAAAATGTATTACATCAATCTTGTTTTTCAGTTTAAGAATGAGGAACAACTGGAATACAAGCGGTACCGCATTGCATTGAACCGAAAGGGAATACGAGAGATTGAGACCTTTTAACAAATAACCACTTCCCTTTTTGCATATGAAATACCTTGTTATAAAAAGCTTGCTTATTCCTGTTCTGTTAATAGCTGTCCTTACAGCTAATTGCCAATCTGCAATCAGAGATAAACAATCTGTAAACCTCAGACACATCTGCAGATTGCCTGATGTGTTGACGGAAAGTTCGGGTATTGCCATTGAGGGCAGTAACCGTATATGGTCGCACGAAGATTCGGGGAATGCTGCCGAAATCTATTGCTTTGATACTACCGGCAATTTATTAAGGACTCTTACCATTGAAAATGCGGATAACATTGACTGGGAAGATATGACTACCGATAATGAAGAAACCTGGTACATTGGCGATGCCGGAAACAACAACTGTATCCGCACAGATCTTGCAATTTATAAAATCCCCGACCCAGAAACTTTCACGGGAAATTCTGTAACTGCAGGTATTATCCGGTTTAATCTACCCGATCAGCTTTCATTTCCACCTCCATCGTCAGACCGCAACTATGATATAGAGGCTATTGTATGGCATAGCGATTCGTTGTTTCTCTTTACTAAAGACCGCAGCAACCCTTTTACAGGCATTACTAAAATGTATGTTTTGCCAGATATTCCGGGGAATTATACAGCGAGGCTTGCCGGTTCTTTCCTGATAGGGAATACACCCGAAACTGGCAGAATTACTTCGGCCGATATTAACCACCATACTGGTGAACTGATATTGCTGACAAACACAAAACTGGTTTCTTTTACCAATTATCCCAACAACCATTTTTTTGACGGAGATGTTACAGAATATACCTTTACCAGTATTCCCGGACAAAATGAGTCTATTGGTTTTGTAAGTACTACCAAGCTCTATATGACCGAAGAAGGCAGTGGCAGCACCGAAGGGTATCTGTATGAAATTAACCTTCCAAAACCCCAGGCTATTGCAAGCCTGGATGCATCTGATAAGTTTCTTATGCTTTATCCTAACCCGGCTAAAGATCAGTTAAGGGTTAGTTGCAGTTTAACTGATTATTTCAAACTTGAAATCAGGGATTTGGAAGGGAGAATTTTTATACAACAAACCTTTTCGAAGGAAACAGATGTGAATATCGGTTATTTGGAACCGGATATTTACCTGCTGATTCTGGAGAATGATTCGGTTCGTATTTCTAAAAGATTTCTTAAATTTTAGGCTTGTGTATTATAGTGAGGTTGTCGCCAGGAGTGACGGCCTCGCTTAATCTTAGTTTTTGTCCCTTTTTTATCTTTCCTTACTTTTCCTTGATGCCTCTGATGGTCTTGCCTCCACTCGAACAGCAAGGCACAACATAAGGCAAAAGGTACCCAAAAGTCAAAGCCTTTTATTTAGTATTACATTGAGTATAGGGTAAGGCCCGTGAGTAGAAGAGGGCGTACCATCAGTAGAAGAGTGCGGACCTTCAGTAGAAGAGTGCGGACCTCGAGTAAAAGGGT
>DINP01000063.1:0-34932 GCA_002426025.1 Bacteroidales bacterium UBA5537
CTGCGTATCTCTCAAGGTTCACACTCCCTGCTGCTGTGGGGGTAGATTCCTGAGCCTTGCATCCAAAAAGAAAAGCAAATACAGCACTTATCATCATCAGTACCTTCATAGTGTTAACTGTATTTGTAAATTTAATTATAAACAAATCTTTTTTGCGAAGGGAATCAGAATAATAAATAACAAAATAATCCGGCTGTATTTATCTGGTAATCTGAATACTTAAATAATTTATCAACAAAATTCAGCAGTTATTTTTTGGTATAATAAAATATTCTTTCGCCTGATTGCTGAACTTACTTTTAATTGAATTGGCCAATAATTTTCCATTAAGAAAAAAAGGGAGCAGTAAACCGCTCCCATTACAGACCCAATGAAAAACCTCGTTTAGCTTTTCTCTTTGCTGCCCATAAAAAGCAATTCATTCACAACGATCTCGGTCATGTTATGGGTCTTGCCTTCTTTATCGTCCCAGGTCCGGTAAGTCAGTTTGCCTTCGATGGCAATTTCCTTGCCTTTGTTCAGGTATTTTTCGCAGGTTTCGGCAAGCTTGCCCCATGCAACCAGTTGATGCCACTGGGTTTGCTTTACTTTTTTTCCTTCCTTGTCGGTGTACTCATCGCTGGTGGCCAATGAAAAACGGGCAACTTTCTTATTGCCATCAAAGGTCCTGATTTCGGGATCGGCTCCTAAATTGCCAATCAGTTGAACGCGGTTTCTTAATGAATTCATGGTGTTGGTTTTTAGATTTAATTAATTTGATTTGTTTGGTTTGTATATAACATCACTTGGGATGGTTTCCGGATATATAATCAGCCTGTTTTTCGGCCACCTGTCATCAATAATTCGTTGACTGTAATTTCGGTCATAAAGCGCTTGTTTCCTTGCTTATCTGTAAAAACTCGATATCCGAGTTTCCCTTCAACAATTATTTCCTGTCCTTTGGTGAGGTGCTTTTCGCAGACATCGGTAAGTCCGCCCCACACAACCAGTGTGTGCCATTGTGTATCTTTCACTTTCTCACCGGCTTTGTTGGTATATTCATCGCTGGTTGCCAGGCGGAGGCGGGCATATTTGCGGTTTCCGTCAAGGGTTTTAACTTCAGGATCGGCTCCGAGGCGGCCAATCAGTTGTACGCTATTGTTCAGGTTATTCATGATTCTGAGTATTTGAAANNACCAGTTGGTGCCATTGGGTGCGGATGGTGTTTTCTCCTTTTTTCCCGGTTGCACGCTCGCTGGTTGCCAGCGAAAGGCGGGCCATTACGCTTCCGTTTTCAAATGTTTTTACTTCTGGATCTGCGCCTAAGTGGCCGATCAATTGTACGCGGTTGTTTAATGCTTTCATTGTTTTTGGTTTTGCGCCCGTAATTGGGCCTGTTCAACGTTTAACTTAACTACACTTTTCCAATCCTGACTGAGCTCGATTGAACGATGAAGCAAAAGTACAGCAGCCCCAAATCCTGATTCGGTTAATAGTCATTTACTTACGGATGTAGTCGTTTGTAAACGGTTAAAATTGAATAGGTATTTGTTTCTGACTTTCTATTGTATTGATTTTGAATATTTTAAATAAAATAATTATTGGATTTAATTTTTAAGTACATGAACTTAAACTGCTTAACATTTTTTATCACTTGAAAGATTTTGCGTATTATCTTTGTGTTGTAAAATGATTCGTTGTAATTAAAATTCATTTTACTTAATTACTAACCTTAAATACTAAAGGTCATGGCTAAATCAATGGATACAAAAAAGGAAGCCAAAAAGGCTCCGGCGAAAACACTGAAAGAAAAAAGACTTGAGAAAAAAGAAAAGAAATCCAAGTCCTGATTTCTGGCAGACTACTGTTTATAATGGTTTTGCAGCTATTGCATATAATTGCAATGGCTGCTTTGTTTTTTATTAAATCACTTTTTCTTACCTTTACAAAAAAGAATCGTATGAGAAAAGTTTATGTACTTATAGCAGCATTCCTGCTCGCCATTGTTTCGCATAGCCTGGGGCAAAAGAACGACCTTGAAAAATTGAACCTGAAAGGAAAAATCAAATTCATTTCAGAGCTTACCTATCAGCCTTTGCAGGAAGGTGATATGATTATAAAAGGAAGAATGGTTCAATGGTACACAAACAGTTTTGACCAATCGGGCAATAAAATTGAGGACATCAAATACAAATCGGACAGTACCATAGATAAAAAATACATCTATAAATACAACAGCGAAGGCAAACGGCAGGAACTCACCATGATCTCTGGTGATGATCTGCTGACTTTATTGATTAAATATCAGTATGACAGCCAGGGTAATCTTGCTGAAGACATCAGCTACGACGAAAAAGGGCAGATGGATAAAAAGATTATGTACCTCTATGGTGACAACGGACTGGTAATGGAAGAAAATATTTATGCATCATCAGGTGAGCTTCGCCAAAAACTCAGATATGCCTATAACAGCGAAAAGCTATTGGTTGAAACCAGCCGCTACCGGGGGAATGGGAAACTTGAAAGACGAATCACTTACAAGCACGACAACCTGGGTAATGAAACGGAAGAGAAGACTTTTTCCGCAGATGGAAGCCTGATTTCGACGAACTCAAATGTTTATGAATTTGATCATCAGGGCAATTGGATAAGGAAAACCACTTCATCAAGCAACCTGCCCGTTTCTATCACCGAAAGGGAGATTACCTATTACTAAACCAAACCAATCATTATTAATCAGACAACAAAAACTAATTTACCAATCTTAAATAAAGCCATCAATCCTTCCCGGATTGCAAAATATATTATATCCTAACCAAATTAATAATAATTACATCGTATGGTAAAATCCTGTCTCGATTGCGGTGAGCCCATTGTGGGCAGGGCCGATAAAAAGTTTTGCAGCGACCAGTGCCGTAATAATTATAACAACCGCTTAAACAGCGATACAAGTGCCATGGTGCGCAATGTCAATAATATACTAAGGAGAAACCGGCGCATTTTATCTGAATTAAATCCAACTGATAAAGTTACCGTTCACAAAGAGAAGCTATCCAACATGGGATTTAACTTCAACTATTTTACCCATTTGTACACTACTCAAAAAGGCAGCGTTTACCGCTTCGTTTACGAATATGGTTACCTGCCCCTCGACAACGACTTTTATATGCTGGTGGTAAGGGATAAAAAATAGTTAGTGATTTTTTTACAGGATTACAAGAATTCTCACCGGGATCAGCTTCCGATGATTAACCGGATTTTGTATAACTTGTTTATTACTTTTGCCTGAACGTATTTTTTCCGGTTTCCCTGAAACAGGAAGAGACTTAAATCTCCCAAAACCTGCAACTTATGGCTCAACCACATAAAAAACTGTTTCTTCTTGATGCTATGGCCCTCATATACAGGGCTTACTATGCTTTAAACCGGAATCCGCGTATTACATCAAAAGGATTAAATACCTCAGCCGTGCTCGGCTTTGCCAATTCGCTGTATGATGTGATAAAAAATGAGAAACCAACCCACATCGGGGTAGCCTTCGATACCCATGCCCCGACAGTCAGACACGACGATTTTGCCGAATACAAAGCCAACCGAGAGGCCATGCCCGAGGATATTGCGACTGCCATCCCCTACATTGTTAAGCTGGTCGAAGCCTTCAATGTGCCCATTCTTGCCGTTGANNAAACCGGGCGAAAAGGCGGTGATAATGGGACCGGCTGAAGTGTGTGCCAAATTCGGCATCAAACGGCCCGATCAGGTTAAGGATATGCTTGGCCTTTGGGGCGATGCATCAGATAATATTCCGGGAATTCCAGGCGTGGGTGAGGTAACCGCTCGTAAATTGCTTGAATCATTCGATAGCATTGAAGAACTGGTTGCCAATGCCGATAAAATTGACAAACCCGCCTGGCGTGATAAAGTGAAGGAACACGCTGAACAGGCGCTTAAGTCGAAGCAACTGGCTACCATTATTCTCGATGTGCCGATTGCATTCGATGAGGAAGCCCTGAAACTAACCGACCCTGATGTATCCGCATTGAAAACGCTGTTGGAAGAACTTGAATTCCGCACCTTTGCCAAACGGGTGTTTACCGATCTTTCACTTAAAGAAGGAAGCCCCGATCCTGACATTCATCAAACTCCCGGCGCGCCACCCGATCTTTTCAGCGCAATGGGCGAAGTACTGCCGGTTGAATCAAATCTGAACACGATTAAAAATACGCCGCATACATACCACCTGGCCGATACTGCTGAAAAGCGAAAAAGCCTGATAGATGCGTTGAAAAATGCTGGTTCTTTCTGCTTCGACACCGAAACTACCGGGCTCGACACCATTGAAGCCGAACTGGTTGGGATGTCGTTTGCCGTAAAGGCCGGCGAGGCATGGTATGTGCCCATTCCTGAAAACAGGAAAGAGGCTGCTGAGATTTTAGTAGAATTTGCAGACATATTTGCTGATCGAAACATTGGCAAAACAGGACAAAACCTGAAATACGATATTTCGATGCTGGCCAATTACCAGGTTGAAGTAAATGGTCCATTGTTCGACACTATGCTTGCACACTACCTGGTTGAACCTGATCTGCGCCACAATATGGACTACCTTGCGCTCACCTACCTGAATTACCAGCCGGTTTCAATCGAAGAACTGATCGGTAAAAAGGGGAAAAACCAAAGGAGTATGCGCAGTGTTGACCTGGAAACCATTAAAGAATATGCCGGTGAAGATGCCGATATTACCTTTCAACTCAGGCAAAAGATAGAGCCATTGCTTGAACAGACTGATACACGCGAATTATTCGATCAGATAGAGATTCCGCTGATTAAAGTGCTTGCGGCAATGGAAGCTGAAGGGGTGAAAATTGACTCTGAAAATCTGAATGCCTATTCAGTTCAGCTCGAAACTGAAATCCGAGAGCTTGAAAATGAAATTTATACCCTTTCGGGCGAAAAGTTTAACATAGCGTCGCCGAAACAACTGGGAGAAGTCCTGTTCGACAAGATGAAACTGGTTGAAAATCCAAAACAAACAAAAACCAAACAGCATTCAACCGGCGAAGAAATTTTGCAGAAGCTGGTCAACAAGCATCCGATTATTCAGTCAATACTTGATTACCGCTCGCTGACGAAACTAAAATCAACCTATGTTGACACCCTGCCGTTGCTTGTAAACAAGCGAACAGGCCGCTTACACTCTTCATTTAATCAAGCGGTGGCATCTACGGGTCGGTTAAGTTCCAACAATCCCAACCTGCAAAACATCCCCATCCGAACCGAAAGGGGACGGGAAATCCGCAAGGCATTTGTGCCCAGGAATGAAGAGTTTATCCTTTTATCGTCAGACTATTCGCAGATTGAATTGCGGCTTATTGCACATATAAGCGGCGATGCTGCAATGCTGGAGGCTTTCCGTCAGGGGCTTGATATTCACACAGCTACCGCGGCCAGAATTTACAATGTAGGGATTGATGAAGTAAGCAAAGATATGCGCCGAAATGCAAAAACGGTTAATTTTGGAATTATCTATGGCATTTCTGCCTTCGGGCTTTCGGAGCAGTTGTCCATTCCACGCCGTGATGCTGCAGATATTATCAATCAATATTTCGATCGCTTTCCGGGCATCAGGCAATACATGGATAAAACCATAGCTTTCGCGAAAAAGAACGGCTTTGTTGAAACCCTGAAAAAACGCCGCCGATATTTGCGCGACATCAACTCGGCCAATGCCGTGGTGCGTGGTTTTGCCGAGCGCAATGCTATCAATGCTCCCATCCAGGGTTCATCGGCAGATATGATTAAGATTGCGATGATCAATATCCACAACGAGTTCAACAAACTGAATCTCAAATCAAGGATGATCCTTCAGGTGCACGATGAATTGGTTTTTGATGTTTACAAGCCAGAACTCGAAACGGCAAAAGAGATTATTGAAAGAGGAATGAAAACCGCTATGTCACTAGACGTGCCGGTAGAAATAGAAATGAGTACCGGAAATAACTGGCTCGAAGCTCATTGATCATCCAGATTGCGGAGTGAAATCTTAGAGTTTATCAATTCTCAGAAAAACATCCCAGTACTTTTCTTTATTCATTTCAGACCAGTGAATCTGATTATAACGGTATTGATAGGTCTGAATCTGACAAAGCAGTGTTAACAATACTATAGAAACTACAAACAGAATCCGTGGAATTTTGCCTTCTGTATGTTGCAAACCCATCGCCAGTAAAATCATAAACAACGGAATATACTCAACAAATACGCGCGATGAGAAACTTCCGCCGTAATACCAGTTACTCCACGAAGAGAGGATATAGGTAAGCAGAATAAAGAATCCAAGCCACGAAAAAACGGAGAACCTGGAATTTCTCCAAAAGTAAAAAAGTCCGATAAAAGAGAGCAGATAAAGCGGTGTATATAAAAACAGGCCTTTTTTATAACTGAAAAGCGTTTCGACAAAATGAGGATTCATGAAGTCAAAGCCTTCACCGGTATAGGAGTAAACAAAAAACTTTCCGGTTGAAATTTTATAGATTACAAGTTGAATAGTGCAAACAGCAATGAATATTAGAATACCTCCGGCGAGATGCAGTTTATGGCTGACCAGGTTTAAAAAACCTCTCTTTAATGTACTGAAATCCCCGGCTGCAAATGGCCAGATAAAGAGAATCAGTCCATTTACCGGCCTGATCAGAACGATCATCCCCAGCAGCATAGCGACAATAATTATATAGCTTCGATTAAATGAAGTAAAATAAAGCCTGGAATAATAAAAAAACGCAGCGATAAAAGCGAACGAATAAATATGCGACATACCCGGCTCCCCGACCGTATAATAAAAAAGATTGGTTCCGAACACAGCCGCAAAAAGAACAAGCGATTTTATCCATTCTTTAACTCCAAATCCTGAGAAGGTGCGGTTTAGAAAAAGCAAGCCGATAAACAGGTAAAAAAGAGCTGCTATATTGATAAAAATCGGGTAAAGTCTTGAATATCCATCAGAATCATAGTGCATTAATGAGCTCAAGGCATGTGCAATCAGGAAGAAGGGCATTTCTGCTACTGCAGTTCCGGCGTAGTACTTGGTGATTGTTTTGCCATCGGCATAGGCCCGGTAGTCATAATAAAGATTCTGATCGAAATACTTTTCCTTTTCAATTTTGTCGAAAAAACCGAAATTCAGATCATGGTAAATAAAAATTGCCGGTAAATAAGCATAATATCCCTTTGCATCAACTTCTATAATTCCTTTCCATCGCTCACTTCCCCAGTTGATATTGGAAGAAACCAGCGTCACACACAACATGATGATGATCAAAGTAATTTCAGAAGCGGTGCGCTTTATTCTCATCCCTGTATCCTGATTTGGAATTTGAATGTCAAAATTAGCCGAATTTCCTTTCTATCAGTTACCTTGAACAAGAAGCAACCGGGAAAGGTCAATATTAAAACCAGAATCAGCTCGTGAAGAATCCTGAAACCGGATCAGTAAGATTTGATTTTTTCAAATGAATGCCGGGTAGCTAGACTGTTGCAAATGAATACACTCTGTCCAAATCTCACGAGTGTCCACCAACGACAATCTTGATGATACGGTAATTCAGCACAAAAAACCGGACCAGTTGCCAGGCCATAAAACGGCGCCAGAAAAGTGTGCTTTTAGTCGGGAACGGAGGATACGATTCGTCGGAATAAGCTTCAATGGTTTTATTTTTCATGATGTTTATTTTTTTGTTAATGTAAAGTCGGAAGTCAAAGTTCAGAATTTAGAAATCCATATCTCCTTGTCCCCTTGTCCCCTTGTCCAAGTGTCTCCTTGTCCTAAATTACTCGGGTAGTAACCACCAGAAAGGATACCCTTTGGCTTTGTGAAGAAACATGTAATGCATAAACCACTTCATCCAGTGGCCAGCCAATCCTGCTTCACCCATGGTATATTTGATGCTTCGCCCGTATTCGGGATATTTTTCCCAGTCTGAAACAATGGGATGAACCGTCATAGTGGCTGCTGCGCCTCTACGCATTCCATATCCGGCTGACACAATACAGGCTGCACCCATTTTTGCCATGCTGGCTTTGTGTTTAAATTCCTGTTTACCTGTTTTGATCTCGTTGATAATGTTTTCGGCCACAATTTTACCCATTACGCCCGATGGCATTCCTGTTCGAGGTGGTGACGGGAAAATAGCAGTGCCGTTTTTGCTCTTCATTGGTTTCGATATCGGGTGCGGTGGTGCAAAAGCAATACCTGGAGCATAAATATTTTTATACGCCTGACTCTGATAAGTTTCCGGCCAGTCACTGGCACGCCATTCCTCAAAAGGCCTGGCGGTATAGTCGGCATCCACTTTCATAAATCCATTTGGAGCAAAAAGGGTTGAAGTAATATCGGCACCTGTTTTATCAAAGGCCTTCATTCCTGCACCTGCAAAACCCGGAATCAGCATCGAGAAATCAAATTCAATCTGTTTCTCTTCGCCATCCAGTGTTTCGTAATGTATCAATCCAGGCTCTACCTTCTTGACACCGGCACGTTTGATCCATTTTATACCGTTTTCGCCTAGAAAAGATTCAGCGAAAACACGGGTTGAGGTAATATACCCACCACGCTTGATGTAAGCGCCACCCATCCCAAAATCGCCTAGTTCATACTCATTGGTAAGCCAGGTAATTTCGGCCAGATGTTCAAGTTTACGTTTCCGGATTTCAAAAGCCACATTCAGAATGTACTCGAAAGCAGCGCCCTGACAGGTTGCCATCGGGTGGCCGGTGCCAATTACAAACCGCTGTTTCTGGCCTTTTTCCATTTTTGCAATAGAATCCTGGAGCTTTTCCCAGGCATGGGCGGCATGGTCGTAAGAGCAGACCGAAACGGTATTTTTTCCCGGTCCAAGACCTTCGGTGGCATCAAAGTTTAGTTTGGGCCCGGTGGCGTTCACCAAAAAGTCATAATTTATCTTATCAGTTTGTCCGCGCTTGTCATCTGTAGTGTATTCAATGCTCACAAAAGCCTGAGATGAACCGGCATCACCTTCCGGGTGAATGCTCACGGCTTTTGCCTGACGAAAATCAATGCCCCAGCGTTTATAAAGCGGTGCAAGCTTAAATCTTACCTGGTCAATGGTCATCCGGCCAACGCCGACCCAGATGTTTGAAGGCACCCACTGATAATAAGTGTTCGGTGTAACCACCACTACCTCATGTTTCTTACTTAGTTTCTTTCGCAGGAAAGCTGCAGCAGTATGCCCTGCAATGCCCGCGCCTAAAACAACGACTTTGGCCATAGTAAAAGGGATTAGTTATTTAAAAATCAATATCCTATGCATCTACACAAATATACGGGTATTATGCAACTATTCACATTCTGAATATTGAATTTGCACATGAAATTTGTTGAGTTACATCCGTTAACGAATGCTTGCAGACGGAATTATTTTGTCACTCCAACTACCCCTTTTTCCTTAAGTTTGCTTTTTTAATCGCTCCACAAATGAAACACCTTTTTATACTTTCCGCCATTGTACTTTCGCACCTCGTTTTTGCCCAGCACCCCGTTGATTATGTAAACCCCTTCACTGGCACCGATCACATGGGGCATACCTTCCCCGGTGCCACTGTTCCTTTCGGGATGGTGCAGCTAAGCCCCGATACGGATACAGTTCCATATTCTACCGGACAGGGCTACAACAAGGATGTTTATGCTTACTGCGCGGGTTATCAGTACAAAGACCAAACCATCTGCGGTTTTAGCCACACGCATTTTTCGGGAACCGGCCACAGCGATCTGGGCGATTTTTTACTGATGCCAACCACTGGTCCCATGAAACTGAACCCCGGTTCCCGTGACAATCCCGATTCGGGTTATCGCAGCCGTTTTTCGCATGAGCGGGAATCTGCTTCCCCGGGATATTATTCCGTGATGCTAGATGATTACGACATTCGGGCAGAACTTACCGCAACAGAAAGGGTGGGCTTTCACCGATATACTTATGAAAAAGCAGGTATAACCAACCTGATTCTCGATATGACCGCCGGTATTTACAACTATCCGGGCAAAAACATCTGGCAGTTTATACGGGTCGAGAACGATACGTTGGTCACCGGCTACCGCCAGACACGGGGCTGGGCAAGAACCAGGATGATCTATTTCGCGATGATGTTGTCAAAACCCATCAGCGATTATGGTTATGAAAACGCAGAAGAAATCATCTATCGCGGATTTTACCGTAAATTTAATGAAAAGGAGAATTTCCCGGAAATGGCCGGAACAAATGTAAAAGCCTGGTTCCGGTTCAATATGATGGATGGTGAACAACTGAAAGTAAAATTTGCCATTTCTTCAGTCAGCACCGAAGGAGCGCTCAACAATCTGAAAACGGAAATTCCAGGTTTCGATTTCGACAAAGTACAGCAGGAAGCGTCCGCTAAATGGGAGAAAGAACTTAGCCGTATCGAGGTTACCGGATCAGAAAATCTGAAAAAAAATTTCTATACAAGCCTCTACCATACCTTTCTGTCGCCAACTATTTACATGGATGCGGATGGCAAATACCGAGGTCTGGATCAGAACATTCATCAGGCTGAAGGCTTTACGAATTATTCAACCTTCTCGCTGTGGGATACCTACCGGGCGCTTCATCCCTTGTTTACCATTATCCAGCAGCAGCGTACCTCGGATATGGTGAATTCGATGCTTGCGCATCAAAGCCAGAGCGTTCACGGTATGCTTCCGGTATGGTCGCATCAGGCAAACGAAAACTGGTGCATGATTGGTTATCATGCCGTGTCGGTAATTGCTGATGCCATTATGAAAGACATTGGCGGCTTTGACATTGCCGAAGCTGTTGAAGCCATGGATGCAAGTGCCACTTATACGCCTTACGATGGCATTGGCGCTTACATGAAATTTGGTTACGCACCTGCCGATCTCACATCCAATTCGGCCTCAAAAACCCTGGAATATGCATACGACGACTGGTGCATTGGCCGTGTGGCTGAAAAAAAGGGTATGCGTGGACTTGCCGGGATTTACAACCGTCGTGCCCGCTCCTTTGAACAGATTTATGATCCCTCAACCGGTTTCATGCGGCCCAAACTGTCGGATGGAAGCTGGCAGCAAAACTTCGATCCACTGAAAACCGAAGGCCAGGGTTTTATCGAAGGCAATGCCTGGAATTATTCACTATATGTTCCGCACGACCCTGCCAAGCTGATTGAATGGGCCGGTGGAAACAAGGCTTTTGTTGCCCATCTCGATACCCTTTTCACCATGCAACTCGACGAAAAACACATTGCCGAATCGGAGGATATTGACAAACGCGGCATTATCGGCAATTACGTGCATGGCAACGAGCCCAGCCACCATGTGCCTTACCTCTACAGTTTTGCGGGTGCCCCTTATAAAACCCAGCAGCGGGTACACCAGATTATGGATAAACTTTACGATGCTACTCCCGGCGGACTTCCCGGCAACGACGACTGCGGGCAAATGTCGGCCTGGTATATTTTCAGTGCACTGGGATTCTACCCGGTTTGCCCGGGGAGCAACGAATATGTAATTGGAAGCCCTTCGGTAACTGAAGCTGCTTTAAATCTTGAAAATGGAAAAAAATTCACCATCAAAGCCAGAAATCTGAGCCCGGAAAATATTTATGTGAAAACCATTTCATTAAACGGGAAGCCTTACAATAAGTTGATCATCAGACATGAGGATATAATGGCTGGAGGGGAAATGGTGTTTGAAATGAGCAGGAAGCTGGTGAAAGAATGAAATGAGCCGTAAATTTACTCTTCCCTGGTTGAATTCACTATGACTATTACTTCGATATTCTCGTGGTTTTAATTAACTAGTCTAATGTTTGGAATACATTTACAAAACCCTATTCAAAATTTTAGGCCTGATTTTCTGAATACGATCAGAAAATTCGGACGGTGATGAAAGAAATTAATCCCGATCCTTCTTTTTACGTGGCGATAGTTTGTAAACCAGCCAGCCGAATCCTGCAATCAGATGCAGTACAATAAGCAGAATTCCGATTTTTACCCAGATACTCATTTCCCGAAATATTTATTTCCTTCGAATGCTGATTTTCTCAGCGCAATACTCAAACAGATGATAACCAGCGGCCCCCTGCCCTATCAGCGGCATCACAAGTTCGGGTTTTGTGATACGAGTTGCACCAAGTAAGGAAACATTGTGGCTAAACAATACATCGGGCAGGATACCGGCAGAAGGGCCTGTTACGACTATAGTGGCATCAGGCCTGCAACTATCGAGCAGATGATCAAGTGTGTTGTTTACCAGGGTGAGGCCGGTAATTATCACTATATCTGAAATCTGTAAAACCCTAGCATAATCATTGGCCGGAACAAAAAACTGCCGGTGCTCAGGCAGCAATGCCTCTTCGTTAAACTCAAGTACATGCAGTTGGTTTTTGGTCGCCACAATCCTGCGGATATAACTCTGAAATGCACCCACTATGGTAATGGTTTTCTCTCCGCCAAGATCAAGTAAATCAACCGGATCGGTATTGCCCAGTATTTTGTAGTTGCCCTTTTTCATTATGGCAGAAGAAACAGCGTTTAGGGCAGCAACCTGCAAAGTGCGAACGAGCGCGGTTTGTTTTGGGGAGTCGAGCAAATCGGTCAACTTCCTTCCCAAAATCTGGAGGGGTGTAAATTCGCCATAATCACGGTCTTTTTTCTTACAGTGAATATGCTCGTCGCATTCAGCACTGGCAATGCCCAGTGAACCATCCGACAACTGAACCGCGGTCATATAGAGACCAACATTCACATTGCTGATGGTAAGGTCTGAGAGATAAGCCTGATGGTTCTTTTTCAGGTGTTCGCGGATTTCATCGAGTATCATAGAGTGGTTAGGTTCGTTGTTTGATCCCGAAAAGTAAGAATTTTTATATAAAATCGATGCTATGCTTCAGAAATAGCCATAAACATTGATTTAAATTTTAGGAAAATCTCATTTTAGCTTCTACGGTATCACAAGTTTGGTAGTGAATGCCAGATTTGTTCCAATCAATCTAAGAAGGTAAATTCCGGGTTTCAGGATCTGTTGGTTCAGGATTAATTCATTACCGGTTACTTCTCCCTGCTTCACCAATGTTCCGTTGGTATTATACAACTGATATTTAGAAAATATATCCTCAGCAGCTGCAATACTGATCCTTATTTCCTGTTGGAGGAAGTTGTGATAGACATTAACCTTATACACCGGAAAATCCTTATCGGAAACCGAAGTATAAATGGTGGTATCAATATAACAATCAGAAAAAGCAGGGTCAGCGTAAACAGTTCCTTCGTTATTCGTTACACAAAGCAGTGAATATAGTCCCGGCATAATAAACTGGCCTGCAATAGGTTGAAATGGCCGGCATGTACTTCCCAGTCCTTCTACCCAGGTTTCTTCCGGATAATCGAACTGAATACGTTTGTGCATAGCCCCGTTTACTTCAACAGAATCAACCCCGATCACGTAGAACCAATAGTTAAATCCATCGTAAAAAACTGAATCTCCGACTACCAGTGTGAAGTCATACATCAATTCTTCTCCTGTTATAAAATTACTGTATTTGTAAACCCGGCCATTTTCCTCCCGGTAAATACAATAATACTGTTCCCAATTCCCCTGAATTGGGTCTTCGTTTGTTGTAAACAATTTTTTCCAGATTTTCCCGTCTTCCAGTGTATCGCCAGAAAGTTTAAAGGTTATTGTAGAATAAGACGTTTCAAATGGATCTGGTAAAGGGAACTGAAAAGTGTTTAGCTCAGACCATGTTTTACCCTCTTCGATAAAAGGAAAGTATTGCTGGGCGTGGAGAGCGAAACTACATCCGGCAAGAATGAGAATTAGCAGATTTTTTTTCATGACATTGATTCAATTAGTTAGATTTTTATGAATTTACCCGAATAAACCCCGTTCCTTGTCATGAAAGAGATTAGGTATGAACCAGCCCGGTGGAAAGAAACATTTAATATTTTGTATTCATTGTAGGAAGCTGCAGTACCTTTCATAAGTTTACGACCGGAGAGATCGAGCTATTTCTTTATAAACTTGTGAGTGGTAACGCCCTTACTTCCAATAACCCTGATCAGATATATACCCGGGGTCAGATTTTCAGTGCTTATTCCAGTCAAGGCTTTATCAAGCTGAGTTTCCAGTAATATCTTTCCATCAAGATTGATGATCTGGATTATGCTATTTCCACTCCAAGCAGTTTTAACAATTAATCTGTCCATGGCGGGATTGGGATATATCTGTAGCACCTGCTGAGGCAGTAAATTTTCATCAGAACCCAGATTAAGGTCACAAATTACCCCTTCCGGGAAAACCGGTATATAATCCTCTGCATAACAAAGCAATCGAGAACCTTTACCTGGATATTCAAACATCGTTTCTATCAACCCAAATTCATGGCCAACTCCCTCTACAATCCATGTGGAATAAAAATCAATCCAGGTTGGATTTGTAAGATTAAATCTTTTCCGGTACTGATCTCCAACAAGCACAGAATCAATGGATGTAATAATAAAACCATTATCGTTTATGAAGGTTACGGGCAAGGTATCTCCAACATTTAATGAGAAATCGAACAACAATGTTTCCTGATTATCAGTAACGGAATAATAGAAAACCTGCTTATTACTGTTTCGCAAACCACCATGCAAAAGAGCAGAATATGGGTTCGGGTTGCCGTTTAATTTTCTGATTCCACTTGAATAGAGTTTCGAATAGCTCATCTGGTTTATAATGGTATCTCCATCAATATAATACTTGATATCGGAGTTGAATGTGATACTGCCATCATAGTCGTAGGTAAAAACCCGCCACACTGAAGTGCTATCAACAGGAATTGTAATAAATGGCTGACTGAATCCGAAATATGGAAAAATTCCAACAGTCAAGATTAAGATTATCCTTTTCATAATCAGTATTTTAAGAAATAATATAAACTACTTAACTAAAAATATTATTGACAAAATTATAGAGACATCCTAATTCCAACCAAAGTATAAATATAAAGCAAAATCTGATTTGCTTCAAAATTAATTTATCTTTTATACTGCCATGCTCTGGACTTCTAAAATATATTTACCGGTTTGTTACAGTAAATCTACTAGGCTTAATCAGTATCGGCTACAATGCATGCTAATGTTATTATTCGTAAACACTAAGTCGGACAACTTCCATTTAACACTTGCTGAATACTAAATTTCTTAATTATAAAAAAATGGCATAACTTTGGTACAATTCAAAAAGAACTCAAAGGTGAAAGCCCTTTCAGGAAAATGAAAAACATTCCAACAAGCAGGTTTCTTAAGGGTTTCTCATAAAAATAGCCTGAACAAAGCAGGCAAATAATTGTTTACCAGATACATAACCAAATAACTTAATTTTATCATCATGAAAACAGGTATTTACCTTACATTACTTTTAATTATTGGCTTTTTATCGGCCAATGCACAGAAACCAATTAAGCTTACCGAAGAATCAGTGAAATTCGGTAGTACTATGTGCCCCGGCGTTTGGGTTGATATTCCAGAAGTTGACCTGGAAATTATCCGTAAGAGCTGGACAAAAGTCATCGAAAAAGGTACCAAGTCGAAGGCAGTGGTTGCTGGTAATGAAATTTCAATTTTCGGAGCTATTATCAAAGATGTGTCCGAAAGCCCGATTAACATATTCAGCGCTGTTTTAGGACAGGATACTATCGTCAGATTATTTACCGCACTGGAACTATCGCGCGATCAATTCACAGATGTCAACAGCAAAGAGCACGAACAACTAAAGAGTATCCTAAAGCAATTTGCAAAAGAGCAATATACTGAAGTGGCTGAAAAACAGCTTTCAGCAGAAGAGTCGAAATTAAAAGACCTTGAAAAAGAGCTGTCGTCGCTCAGAAAAGATAAAGAGAAATTTGATAAGGAGATTCAGTCGGCCAATAGTTCTATATCGGAAGAGAATTACAAAATTGCTACTACGCAAAAAGAGATGGCTGTGACTGATGCAACCCTGGATGCAAAAAGTTCGGATTTGAGCACAGTAGAAGACGGCGACGCTAAAAAAGCTATTAAATCGGAGGTTAAAACCTTACAGAAGAAAAAGAAAAGTCATTTGAATGACATCAGTTCTTCAGAAAATAAAATTTCAAAGTACAACAATGTAATTCAGGATAACAACAACAATATATCAGTTAACCTGAGGAAACAGGAAGAAATCAGTAACAAAATCAATGCACAGAAACTTGAAGTTTCAAAATATACAAACAAGCTTAAAACAATTGAAACTTACTAATTCAAGATTCTACACTATTCAAGCCCGGCTCAACCGGGCTTTTTTATTCTGTGTAGTTTCAGCTTGCTAATTATTTGATATTATTTTATTGTTAAATCGCTCACCGGATTTGTTAAAAATGCTTTATATTACAATAACTTTGAGGTATTTAACATTATAATGTTTAAACTTCTTTTTTATGAAAACGCTGTATCTAATGCGCCATGCAAAATCGTCGTGGAAACATGCGGAATTAAGCGATCTGGAGCGCCCTCTATTGGAAAAAGGCCTGAAACGGACCCGTCTGGTTATTGAATACCTTCAGGAAAAGAATACCAACATTGAACTTATAATAACAAGTAATGCCGTCAGAGCAGTTGATACAGCCAGAATTATTGCCCATGCTTTTAAGGTAGATGAAAATAATTTCAGAATTGAAAAAGGGGTTTATATGGCTGATGCTGACAGCTTTTTTGATCAGTTTTTTGATCTTCCCGAAAAGGTAACCCAGGTAATGATGATTGGGCATAATCCTTCAATTACTAACTTTGTAAATACCTTTCTGGATGAAAAAATTGATTATCTTCCCACTTCAGGCGTGGTAGCGATAAATTTTGATACAGATCATTGGGAGGAACTTTCGCTTGCCTCTCATCAATTGAGATTTATTGTTTACCCAAAAATGTTTCTTTAATGATTGCAGCTTTAAGTTGACTAGAAATCAGCCTCCCTTTTCGGGACAAAGTGTATACGAATCAAAATATTGAATAGCATAACTAATTATGGCAAAAGCAGTTAAGAAATTTGTAAACAGAGAAATAAGCTGGCTCGAATTTAACGGGCGGGTGCTGCAGGAGGCCGCTGATGAAACAACCCCGCTTATAGAACGCATAAAGTTCCTTGGCATCTTCTCAAACAACCTCGATGAGTTTTACCGGGTAAGAGTAGCAACTCTCAACCGCCTGGTTGACTATAACAAACGTGCCGGCGACAACCTCAACCTGAATCCACGCCGTACATTAAAAGAAATCAACCGGATTGATACGGAACAACAAAAAGAGTTTGCACGCATCTTCCGCAGGCTGGTGCGGGAACTGGCGCACGAAGGCATTCATATCATCAATGAAAAAGAGCTTTCAGAAGAACAAGGCGCTTACATCCGTAAATATTTCAACGAGAATGTCCGTTCGCAGTTGTTCCCTATAATGCTCAGTAATCTTAAATCCTCCTCTTTACGCGACAAATCCATCTATCTCTCTATAGGGCTTTCAAAATCGTCTGTTCCCGGAGTTGAACAGTTCGCAATTATCCGTGTTCCTTCGGGGCCGCTTTCGCGATTTGTAATTCTTCCCGAAGTCAAAGGCCAAAAATTTATTATACTGCTTGATGATGTAATCCGGTATTGTCTTGGCGAGATTTTCTCCATTTTCGGATACGACACATTTCAGGCTTTCACCTTTAAGTTTACACGCGATGCCGAACTCGATATAGATAATGATGTATCGAAGAGTTTTCTCGAAATAATGACAGAAAGTCTTAAACAGCGCAAACTCGGGGCTCCTGTCAGATTCATTTACGACAAAAATATGCCGGTAAAACTGCTGAATATGCTGAAGCAAAAACTTGACATCAATGAAGCAGACACCCTGTCGAAAAGCGGCCGTTATCATAATTTCAAGGATTTTATGTCGTTTCCGGATGTTGGCCGAAAAGATTTGCTGTTTGAACCCTCGCTTCCGCTTGAACACAGGCGTTTGCCAAAAAACGAAAGCCTGCTGAATATTATCAGGGAACGCGATATACTGCTGCATTTCCCCTATCAGTCGTTCAGATATATAATCGACCTGCTGCGCGAAGCTTCTATTGATCCCCAGGTAAGATCAATTAAAATGACACTTTACCGGGTTGCCCGCGATTCTAATGTTATCAATGCCCTGATAAATGCGGCAAGAAACGGCAAATCAGTTACTGTTTTTATGGAATTACAGGCCCGCTTTGATGAAGAGGCCAATATTTACTGGGCTGAAAAAATGCAGGAAGAGGGTGTGAAACTTATTCAGGGCATTCCTGGCTTTAAGGTTCACTGCAAATTGCTGTTGATCCGTCGCAAGGAGTCGGACAAAAATGTGTACTATGCAAACGTGGGCACCGGGAATTTTAATGAACAGACAGCCCGCATTTACGCTGATGACAGCCTGCTTACATCAAACCCTCAGATAACAGAAGATGTAAATAGTGTTTTCCGCCTTTTCGAGAGCAAATACAACCCTCCTAAGTTCAATAGCCTGATTGTAGCACCTTTCCACATGCGCAATTTCTACATCAGGCTGATCAATAATGAAATTAAAAATGCCAAAGCCGGCAAGGAGGCCTGGATTATTTTAAAACTCAACAACCTGGTTGACGATAAAATCATCAGGAAAATTTACCAGGCCGGACAGGCAGGTGTTAAGGTGAGTATTATCTGTCGCGGGACCTGCACCATGATTCCCGGAATGAAGGATTTCAGTGAAAATATAGAAGTAATCAGTATCGTTGATAAATTTCTGGAACACTCCAGGGTTTTTGTTTTCTATAACGGAGGTGATGAAAAGTACTACATCTCTTCAGCCGACTGGATGGTGCGCAATCTCGATAACCGTATCGAAGTCGCCTGCCCTGTTTATGATAAAGGAATCCAACTGGAGCTGAAAACCATGCTAAAGATTCAACTAAAAGACAATACCAAAGCCCGTATCGTAAACCACGACATCCCGAAT
The DNA here is from genome assembly GCA_002426025.1 of Bacteroidales bacterium UBA5537. Classification (GTDB taxonomy): domain Bacteria; phylum Bacteroidota; class Bacteroidia; order Bacteroidales; family Lentimicrobiaceae; genus Lentimicrobium. The sequence goes on from DINP01000063.1 coordinate 19,030, forward strand.
ACTTACAAAGACAAGGATAAATTACCTATTCTGCGTTCACAGGTTGAGATTTATAAATATCTGAAGGAGTTATAGGCACAGGGCTAATGACTCAGGGCACATAGCACAGGGCTCAGAGCTTGCATTATCCTATAAAGAGTCGCAGAGACGCGATGCCGTGCATCAGAATGAAACCGTAGAGACGCGATGCCTCGCGTCTCTATGGTTTCCAATTACCTATTCCCTGCACCCCATGCCCTGTGCCCTGCACCCTGCGCCATTAAGCGAATTTCTCAACCAGATCAGCCAACCGGTGGGCATAGCCACATTCATTGTCGTACCAGGCAACAATCTTTACCAGTTTGTTTTTATCGCCCAGAACTGCTGTAAGACCGGCATCAAAAACGGCTGAGTGCGGGTTTCCGATAATATCTATTGAAACAATAGGATCTTCGGTGTATTGCATAATACCTTTCAGGTAACCATCTGCAGCTTCTTTAAATGCAGCGTTTATCTCTTCGATACTGGTCGAATGGCGAAGTGTGCAGGTAAGATCGGTAAGGGAACCATCAGGAACCGGCACCCGGATACCGGCACCACCCAGGTTTTTTTTCAGGTGGGGGAAAATTTTGGTTGCTGCTTTAGCAGCTCCGGTGGTTGTTGGAATAATACTGTATGCTGCAGCTCTTCCCCTCCGCAGGTCGTTGTGCGGCGCATCAATCAGATTCTGGTCGCGGGTATAGGAATGTACGGTGGTGATAAATCCCTTTTCAACACCCCACAGATCATCAAGCACTTTTATCATGGGTGCCACACAATTGGTGGTGCAGGATGCATTGGAGATGATTACATCGTCTTTATCAATAATCTCATCGTTAATCCCCAGCACCACATATTTTACATCGTCGTGATCGGCTTTGGCAGGGGCTGAAATAATAACCTTGCGTGCTCCGGCAGCCACATGCTTCAGCGCCGAATCCTTGTCGGTGAACTTGCCGGTTGATTCAATTACCACATCAATCTTCAGCTTTCCCCATTTTACGCCACCGGCTTCGGGCTCTGAAAAAACATGTATTTTTTTACCGTTAACCATCAGAAAATCAGCTCCGGCCACTACATCGCCCGGAAAATTTCCATGAACTGAATCATACTTAAGCAGATGTGCAAGGGTTCGCGGATCGGTAAGGTCGTTGATGGCAACCACCGATATGTTTTTTTTCTTTAATAATGCTCTGAAAGTGATACGTCCGATGCGGCCAAATCCATTGATAGCCAGCCTGATTTTTGCCATGATAGAATTCTTTATTTCACGGCAAACCTACATGAATTAATGATAATTCACAAACTCCGGGATGTATTCAGGTACATTACATCTGATCTGTCTAATCAGATTTATAAATGAGAAACGTCAGAAAAATCGGGTAATCCGCGAAATTAGTTGAGCAGGTTTATGCTTCCCGTTTTTTCGCTTACCTCATCGTTTTCGTCCTTGAAATAGGTGTGGTAAACATAGATGCCCCGGTTGGCAGGAACTCCGCCAATTTTGCCATCCCAGCTTTGATCAATATTATTAGAGAAGAAAACAAGGGCTCCCCAGCGGTCGTAAATCCAGATGCTGTATTCTTTCACCCCATTGCCATGAACCTGAAACACATCATTCAGTCCATCGCCGTTAGGTGTGAAAGCACCCGGGATATGAATCGCATACTTTGGCGAAATAAACACCTGGTTTTCAAATCTGTCGGTACATCCATAAGCATTGGTAACCAGAAGCTCAACCCGATAATAACCCGAATCAGCATAAGTATGGGTAAATTCAGGGATGTTGTATGTGGTTCCGTCGCCGGCATTCCATTCATAGGTAAGATTATCGCCAAGTGAAGTACTTGTGAAAGCAATTACCGGGTTTTTCATACTGCTCGATTCCGGATTGGCATTGAACCCGGCTAATGGCAATGGCCAGGCATCAACTACAGCATTTTTTGTCTTTTTATTGATACAGCCCCCGGGATTGGTTACTGTAAGCTGAACATTGTATTTGCCCGCAACTGTAAATTCCTGATTTACAGTTTGTCCCTGCTGGCTTCCGGCTGTGCCAAAATCCCAGCTATAGGTTACCCCTGCAGCTGTATTCAGAGAATTATCGGTAAAACTTACTGCTATTGGCACACAGCCTTCGGCAATGCCTGTTGTAAAATCAGCTATTGGCATGGCATTTACCTCAACTGTCTGGGTAAAAGGTGCGCTTATACAGGCCAATTGAGTTACTTCAAGTGTAATAGTTTTGGTACCGTTTCCGGTCCAACTGACTGTATGCGGCCCCTGACCTGTTGTGGCAGATACGCCTCCGTCAAAGTTCCAGTTGTAGATAGCTGAGTTATTTCCGTTTCCGGAATAAGTAACGATCAATGGATCTCCTTCGCACACCGCATTCTGCGATAAGGTGAAATCGGCTAACATTCGTTCTTTAACGATAACGCTTACATTATCGGTATTGACACAACCATTGGCATCGATGCCTGTGAGCGTATAGGTAGTATTGGCAAGCGGTGCAACAAGCGGGTTGATGCTGTTTTCCTGCCCTGTAAGGCTTGGATCTGCAATATCGGAGCTCCAGGTATAATTAACGGCTCCGCCAGCGTTCAGCGTAAGCTGATCGTCGGGGCAAATTGAGCCTACCGATGCTGTTGCAGAAACTGCCGGTAATTGGTTCACATTTACGGTGACAGCATCACTGGCTTCACAGCCATCGTCCACAGTAAGGGTATAGGTTGTGGTAACCAATGGACTAACCTGAATAGTCTGCCCTGAGAAATTAGTGCTTCCATCTGTCCATGAGAAGCTTCCGCTTCCTGTTGACGAAGATCCTGCTAGAGTTATCTGGTCACCGGCACATATAGTTGGGTCGCTACCGGCATCAGCGGTAAGCTGAAATACATTTACAAAAACACAGTCGGTTAGTGTGTTGCCACAATTATCGGTAACATCCACACAATACTGCCGTGAATCCGGAGGTGAAACATCCCAGGTTCTTCCATTATGGGTCTGCAATGTAACCATATCGGTCCAAACCCAGGTTCCGTTGGGTGTATCGTTTGCCTCAAGGGTTACAAACTGACCCACGCAGATATCCTCATCCGGTCCGGCATCTGCATAGGGTTGCCCTACGGTTACCAGAATCTGATCGGTATCGGTATTTCCGCATACATCGGAAACTGTAACAGTGTATGTAGTGTTAATCAGCGGGCTGACCGTAATTGATTGAGTTATCTGCCCATCGGGCATCCAAGCCCAGCTTGTACCGCCTTCAGCATGAAGTGTAATCGGGTCATAAAGACAAATGTTTACCGCATCGCCTTCCGTAATATTTGCCACGGGACCTGTCACAAATACATCTATAATTTTATCCTCCGTGGAGCCACACTCATCTGTTATCGTAACTGTGTATTGCGTACTTGATGCTGGGCTTACTTTTATACTATCGGTCGTTTGTCCGGTATTCCAAAGATATGCATAGGGCTCTACACCCCCATAAGCACGACCATAGAGGGTAATCGAATCCTCGCAGTTAATCGTTTGAGGAGTGGGCGATGCTGAGGTCGCATAAAACGGATAATCCTTAATATATATGGTTAAAGTATCCATTGTAACACCACAAAGAGAGGAGTTATAGATAATGGTAACCGTTTCGGTAAGTTCAAGAAAGTTATCATCAATCGGGATAATCTCAAGTGTTACCATGGTATCACCCTGGGGGATAACAATCTGATTGGGGATTAATTCATAATCCACGCCATTGATGGCGGTGCCTCCTATCTGAAGATCAATGGTGTAATTTACAGGGGTAATCTGAAACAGTTCAAAGGCTAATTCTGCGTTGTTACATGCTTCTACAGCAGTATCAACTGCAGCGTGAGAGAATGCCACATTGGCACCAAGGCCAACACTTGAAAAACTATTGGCCTGGAGGAATACCCCAGAATCGTAAGCTCCATCACTTATATCGGCAACGGCAAGCTTAATATGGTATGTTTGACATGGAACCACATTTGAACGGGCGATCAAAACAGTAGTAAAACCATCATACTGTATATACTGACCTCCGCTATTGTTTACATAATATTGGCTGTTTACAAGGTGGTTAATGTTATTGATAGATACATACGCAGCAGGAAGAACCTGTGGTACAAGTGCTATATTCCTGGCGTTATTTGAAAAAGGGCCAAAAATATCAGGGCCACTGATAAAAAATCCAAACACATCATTATACTGTGAATTTGCGTATTCAGGATATTCTTCTGAACCAAATACATACTTAAATTCAACAATGTTTGATTGGGGAATAAAATCAAACTCCAGGACTGCTGCATCCTGAGTACTTCCACCCGACAACTGGTTAAGGTCCGGGTCTCCTGATGCAGTATTGTTCGTTCCCTTGTTTCCAACATTATTGGGCCCAACTGAATTTGTAGCAGTTCCCGATGTTAAAATAACACCCGATAAAATTCCCAGATTTGAAGTTCCTGTAAAAGATCCTCTTGCCTCAACTGAACCCGTATAAGTTATATTAAAGGTTTCTACCCCTTGCCCAATCAACACCTGTTGAACCAATGTTACCGGATCAACTCCTTCAATAACAGAATAAGGTGGAGGAGGTAACTGTGCCTGAACATTCTGAATACCCGCTAAGACGCAAATAATCAAGCATAAGCATAGTAAGGATGCAGAGGCTAGTTTTCTGAACCGCACCAGAACACGGCTGTTTAAATCAGTTATTAACATGATTCTTAAGGATGATAATGCAATAATCGAAGACAGTGAAACTGCCGGTAAATACCTGCTAAATAAAAAAATAAAAGGTAAATTCCCTCCCGGCAAATACAAAAATAACTTTTTATATGAATAAATCAACCGGAAGTTGTCTCTATTTTAAAAATAATTAAAAACAAGTTGCGATTTCGTGGTCAATGTCTGCTTCAAACAATGCCAAATTATGCTAAAAACCGGGAGCATGGGCTGGAATTTCTTACCTTTATGCCAAAATCAAAAATCATTACTTTTAATCATGGACAAATCATTAACTTACATTGAAGCGAACAAACAACGCTTTTTAGACGAATTATTCGGACTGATCCGCATCCCTTCCATCAGTTCAATTGCCGATCATAAACCCGATATGCTCCGCGCGGCAGAGTACTGGAAAGATACCATGCTCAAAGCCGGTGCCGATAAAGCAGAAATAATTGCAACTGCCGGAAACCCGGTGGTTTATGGCGAAAAAATTATTGACCCGTCAAAGCCAACCGTATTGGTTTATGGCCACTACGATGTGATGCCGGTTGATCCGCTCAACCTGTGGACATCGCCACCATTTGAGCCCGAAATACGCGACGGAAAAATATTTGCCCGTGGTGCCGACGACGATAAAGGACAGGCTTTTATGCATGCCAAGGCTTTTGAAGCGATGATGCAAACCGGCACCTTGCCCTGCAACGTTAAATTTATGGTCGAAGGTGAAGAAGAGGTTGGTTCGCCAAACCTAGAGAAATTCTGCGTTGATCATAAAGAGATGCTGAAAGCCGATATTATACTGGTGTCGGACACCGGTATGATTGCGCCTGATATCCCATCTATAACTGTTGGATTACGCGGACTGGCTTACCTCGAAGTGGAAGTTACCGGGCCTAACCGCGACCTTCACTCAGGATTGTTTGGTGGCGCCGTGGCCAACCCGATCAATGTGCTATCGAAAATGATTGCCTCGCTTACCGACGAAAACAACCGCATCACCGTTGCCGGATTTTACGATAAGGTGCTGGAGCTTTCCGCCGAAGAGCGCGCTGAAATGGCCAAGGCCCCGTTTGATCTTGACGAGTATAAGAAGGCCATTGATGTGGCTGAAGTGAGCGGTGAAAAAGGATTCACCACCATGGAACGTACAGGCATCCGTCCAACGCTGGATGTATGCGGAATTTGGGGCGGTTATACTGGCGAAGGTGCCAAAACCGTGCTGCCATCAAAGGCTTATGCCAAAATTTCGATGCGTCTGGTTCCGCACCAGGATCATGAAGAGATTTCAAAATTGTTTGAAGCGCATTTTATGAAGATTGCCCCACCGTCGGTTAAGGTTAAAGTAACCAACCTGCATGGCGGACAGGGTTATGTTTCGCCTACTGATACCAAAGCCTACCAGGCAGCAAGCAAAGCCTATGAAAAAACCTTTGGCAAAAAGCCTGTTCCGGTGCGCAGTGGTGGCAGTATCCCGATTATCTCAACCTTCGAGCGGGTGCTGGGAACCAAATCAATTCTGATGGGTTTCGGTCTTGAATCGGATGCAATTCATTCGCCCAACGAGAATTATCCTTTGTTCAATTTTTATAAAGGAATAGAAACCATTCCTTACTTCTACAAGTATTTTTGCGAGTAAAAACGCATTTGCACTTAAAGTTAAAAGCCGTGGCGATTGCCATGGCTTTTTTTGTGATGTGGATTCTGGGCTATGCCAAAACCTGAAGTTTAATTTGTATGGTGACCATTGCATGTTTGCAGTACCATATATACAAATGTTTTATGGTTACTGCAGGTTTAGCAGTGCTATACCTAAAAATGTTTTATGACCACTGCAGGTTTAGCAGTACCATATATACAAATGTTTTATGGCTACTGCAGGTTTAGCAGTACTATATATACAAATGTTTTATGACCACTGCAGGTTTAGCAGTACCATATATACAAATGTTTTATGGCTACTGTAGGTTTAGCAGTACTATATATACAAATGTTTTATGTCCACTGCAGGTTTAGCAGTTTAATATATACAAATTTTATATGGCTACAGCAGGTTAAATCTACAGGATAGTACATTAACAGACAGAACTTGTCTACTTATGCATGCAAGCAGGCCTGCTTTGATAAAGTTAGGCTGAAGCAGAGCCAAAGCCTAACAATAGTCAAACACTTATAAATCTTTGGTTGCTATTTTATCACTTTAGCCTGGTAAATCTTACCATTTTCAACAATTCTAATCAGATAGATACCTGCAGGATAAGGAGCAACCGACAGGCTGAAATCACCGGGTTTCACGGTTTCTGAAAAAAGAATTTGTCCGGTAACTGACACTATCATAAGTTCAGCATCCGCTGAAGTAATGCCGCTTACTTTCAGTATATTTTCAGAAATATATGCTTTTATGCCTGACAAGCTATGTTGTTCAACTCCTGTAGGCAAAACTGAAAAACTACCTTCTTCTGAAAATGGTGATCCTGCAAAAGCCTGATCAATAGCCTGAATACGGAAATAATAATCGCCGGGTGCAAGTGCGCGAAACACCATAAAATCATTGTTACCAGCATTTCCCGTACAAGCAGCATACCTGTCTCCGGTAGAAATATCAGCCTGGGGGCTGAGAATATTAATGGCTCCACTCTCATTGCCAACCATTACATTGTAAGTAATTGCCATTTGTGGTGATTGCGCATCGGTTGATCTGCCCCAGCTTATCACTGCATAATCGCCTGAGACATAAGTGTAAAGATCGCCCGGAACTTCGGGAAGGGTATTCTGTTGAAAAGTGCCTGAAAGCAGATCGTTGCGATAGAACCGGGTAACAGGACTATCGGCCAGACCGGTTAGCATCAGGTCGTAATCGCCATCATTGTCATAATCGCCCCAGGCTGATGATGCCCGCTCTACAAAAGGCAATCCGGCAGGAAACTCATCGAAACTACCAACGCCATTGTTGGTGTAAAGGCGGGTTGAAGCGTTGCCACATCCTGCATTTTCACCGGAAAGCATAATATCGAGGTCGCCATCGTTGTCGTAGTCAATCCAGTCGGCGGGGCCTAAAGCTGTGCCAACAAGGCCGGCATTGGAAAAGCTGAAGGTGAGATCACCATTGTTGCGATACACATACGAAACTGGCACCAGGGTAAAGTCTTTGCCTGTGATCAGGATGTCGAGGTTGCCATCGTTATCATAATCGCCCCAGCTTGCATAGCCCCCAACAGCTCCCTCAATCTCAGCTTCGAGGCGGGTGAAGGTTCCATTTTCATTCAGGTAAATAAAGGTTTCTGATACCGACCCGGCATCGCCCACCATCAACAGGTCAACATCACCATCGTTATCGCAATCGCCCCAATCCACAGAAGGGGAATTCATTATGGTGAGGCCTGCATTCACTTCACTAAAAGTACCATCACCATTGTTATGATAGAGCATTGTATTCCAACCACCTGAAATAAGCAGATCGGGGTAAGCGTCGTTATCGTAATCGGCCCATGCCAGATCGCCATCGGCTCCGGCAGCGTAAAGCCCTGCATCAATTAATTCAAACTGGGCACTACCTATATTCCGGTATAAACGGGTTGCACTTCCGTCAAAATCCTGACCNNCCTGATTCTACCTCAACAAAATTACCTTCCTGGTTTAGAAAAATCTTTCCCAACGGATTATATGCCGCATCAAGACCAATCATTACCAGATCGAGGTCGTTGTCATTATCAAAATCAGCAAATGCAACAGCGCTGCGTCCTATGGCAGGCAGCCCGGTTGTGATGCTTGTAAAAGGCTGTGCAAAAATCCCAAAGTGAATGAACAACAATAAAATAAATGAGATATAAATTTTCATTTTGTGTGTTTTATTTATGTTTCGGCTGTGAAAATACAATAAAACTATGAGACGTATGCAGGTTTTGGCATGTAATGTTGTTGAAGGCCGCTGCAGGCTGAGAGTCAGCCTAAAAAAAACAAAGTCTGAGGCAGAGCCTCAGACTAACACTAACTAATGTATTTTTAGCAGGAATTATTGTCTTTTCTTAAATTCAGCAAGGCCGCTGTCGAGAAATTCTAAGAATTTATCCACATCCAGATCATACGCCTTGGCCGGAACAAGCAGCTCACCTTTCGCATCTAGCAACACATAATAAGGCTGAGCATTAATATTGAACCTGCTGATCTGGAAATCGGCATACTTTTTCCCGATGGTTTTCTTCACTTTTCCATCATAAGTTGAAGTAATCCATTCCGATTCGGGTAGTTCGGTTTTATCATCCACGTAAAGTGCAACAAGTACAAACTCTTCGCGGAGCTTTTTCAATACACGCGGGTCTGACCATACCCGGGCTTCCATCTCGCGGCAGTTTACACAACCGTGACCCGTGAAATCAATGAAAATAGGCTTTTGTTGTTGTTCAGCGCAAGCTAGTGCCTGTTCATAATCGAAGTACCCTTCAAGCCCGTGAGGGAGATGAAGAATGTCGCCATGTTTGGGCTTATCGCACAAGGTTGAACCATGCTCGGCTCCGCCTCCACCGGAACCGTAAACCTGGATATTGTCGCGCACAATTTTATTCAGATCAAAATCGTGGGTTGCCTGTGGAGGCAGATATCCCGACAAGGCCTGAAGCGGTGCCCCGAACATCCCGGGAATCATATACGCTACAAATGTAAAGGTGGCAATGGCCATTGCAAGCCTCGGAACACTGATAAATTTAAGGTCGCTGTCGTGTGAAAATTTGAGCTTTCCCAGCAAATAGAATCCCATCAGTGTGAAGATTATAATCCAGAATGCCAGGTAAATTTCCCTGTCGAGGATGCCCCAGTGGTAGGTTTGATCGGCAATACTGAGGAATTTAAGACCCAGTGCAAGTTCGATAAAACCAAGGACAACCTTCACTGAATTCAGCCATCCGCCCGATTTTGGCATATTGTTGAGCCAGCGGGGGAAAAAAGCAAAGAGCGTAAATGGCAGCGCAAAGGCCAGCGAAAATCCAAGCATGCCAATGATGGGCTCCAGCACCTGCCCGCCAGCCGAAGCAACAAGGATTGCCCCGACAATTGGCCCGGTGCATGAGAATGAAACCAGCACCAGCGTAAATGCCATAAAGAAGGATCCGAGAATACCACCGCGATCGGCCTGGGCATCTGATTTATTGATCATCCAACTTGGCAGGGTAATTTCAAACATACCAAGGAAGGAAGCAGCAAAAAACATAAAAATCAGGAAAAACAGCACATTGGGCAACCAGTGTGTACTGAGGAAATTGGCAAAATTGGCGCCGAGTGTCACCGCCACCACTGTGCCGATTACGGTATAAATGAGGATAATAGAAACGCCATATATCAAGGCCTGAGCTTTGGCTTTCACCTTATCCTTTTCCTTCAGAAAGAAAGTTACTGTCATTGGGATCATCGGGAAAACACACGGAGTGAGGATTGCAGCCAATCCGGCAAGGAAAGAGAAGAAAAACAACATCCAGAGCGATGAATCTTTATCAAGTCCACCGGCATTTGCAGCACTGACTTCCTCTTTTGCTGTCGAATCAGATTTCACCAGAGTATCAGCAGCAACGGCAACAGTATCTTTTACAACTTCTTCAGGGGCAACTGCTGTTTCCTTTTCATCAGGAACTCCGACTGCGGCTTCAGGGTTTCCCTTAATATTAAACTCAAAATCAATGGTTTCCGGAGCCAGGCACTGCGTATCATCGCAACACATAAACTCAAGATAACCGGTTATTTTAAAATCTTTAGCAGACAGAACCTTAATGTTCTGGGTAAAAACAGCTTTGTCGGCAAAATACTTGAGCGTAATCTTGAACTGATTATCAAACTCTTCAATAGCTTTTGGCTCTTTTACCTTACCAATTGTTTTGAAATCAGCACTTTTTTCAAAGAAAAAAGAGGTTGGAACTGGCCCGTCGGGTGGTGGCGGTACATCTTGCGAATAAAGGTGCCAGGGTTTGTCAATATTTGCAGAAAAGATCAACTGCACTTCTCCGGCTGAGATTTGTTTTGTACTGAAAGTCCACTTTACCGGTTTAAAAACCTGCGCACCAGATATCAGCGGCAACGAAACTGCCAGTAAGATCAGCAGAATAACACTCTTTAGCGAATTTTTCATTGTAGTAATTAAGCGTTTTTATTAGAAGCTGTAGCTAATCAAGCCATTCAATTTTGAGTATGGTTTCGGTTTCAGGGGTTATCCTGAAAGCATTACCAATGCGGTGCCCAACCAGCCAGACAATTTCATTTCCACTTATCAGCAGCCAGGCATTTTCTTTTTCAACAATCGAAAATTTATTGTCAATAAAGAAATCGCTGAGCTTTTTGTGGTTTATCATTCCATAAGGAACAAAGGTATCACCCTCTTTCCATTTTCTGAGCCTGAGCGGCCATTCAATTTTAGAAGCATCGAGCATGGCAATGCTTCCATTTTTTGAAACAACCAGCTCCTGGTGGTTTTCAATATAGTTAAACCGAAGCTGAACCGGTTTTTTAATATCCGGATTCTCTTCTTCAATCAGTATTTCACCGGCAGGCTGTATTCCCGCTGGCCCCAAAGGTGTTATGATTAAATTTTCGCGGTCTTTCAACAGACGGTGGGTCGGTGAGAAATATTGTTTACCAGATATATCTTCAAGCCCGGAAGCTATTTCATCGGTTACACTTCGGTTGAAACCAAAAGGCTGCAACAGTTCAAAAAGATAGACCTCAATCGGCTGCAAATTAATCAGCTCGCTTATTTTGAGCGTTGACAACTCTTTGGTGAATGAGCCGGCTTTCGCCCTGATTTCATCCATGTGGTTGTTGAGCAGGATTTCCGTTTCACGCATCCGATCAATGGTAGAAGTAATCGTTTTCCGAAATTCCGGATTAATGTCGCCCATAAGGGGAACCAGATCGTGACGGATTTTATTTCTCAGATATTTTGATGATCGATTTGAACTATCCTCGCGGTAGGCAATGGCTTCATCGCTGGCAAATTCCTCAATCCGACGGCGGAAAGCAAACATCATTGGGTGGACAATTCCCTGACGGTTGGGCAATATCCCGTGAAGGCCGCTGATGCCGGTACCGCGCAATACATTGATAAAAAATGTTTCTATCTGATCGTCGAGATGGTGAGCAGTAGCGACAGCTTTAAATCCCTCAGTCTGCAGTAGTTCATCAAACCATTCGTAGCGCAGGGTGCGGGCAGCCATCTGCACAGAAATTTTATTAAACCCGGCATATTCGCGGGTTTTAAAATTCTTCACATAAAACCTGACTCCATAAAGTTCGGCAATGCTGGCTACAAACACTTCATCCTGATTCGATTCGCTACCTCTTAGTCCAAAATTGCAATGCGCTATGGCGAAGTTAAATCCGGCCCTGTGAAAAAGCTCCGCCATTACCATAGAATCTACACCACCACTTATAGCCAGCAGAATTGGCTCGTCGGGTGTAAAAAGGCGGAAATTTGAAATATACTGCTTAAATTGACCTATCACGGGGCAAAGTTAATAAAAGATAATGATTGAGAATAGACAGTGTCAGGCAATAAATCTACTCTTTTACCTATTTGAATAAGTGAACATCAGACAATAGCCTTTACCTCGCGGAAGCAAGCATTTATAATTAAAAAGTCTGGTCGTAGTAAATGTAGATTGTAAAAGCGGTTTCAGTTTAACTGTACCAGTTTTGAAGAAGTTTCCGGTTGGTTTCGTTCACTATATTCTTTGCCCCTGCAGTATAAAGAAAGTCAATGCTATTCTGGTAATGAGCCGTTATTTTGCCCCGAACAATCTTCAGCGATGAGGTCATAAAATGGTTTTGCTCGGTAAATGCTTCAGGCAACACACAAACAGCAGAAGGCAGCCAGCGCTCGGGGAATAATCCGGCATGTTTGCCGTGTTTGTAATACGCATCAATATCATGCTGAATAAGTTTCAGGGCAGCGTCTATTCCTTTGGGTGAACCCGGTGTTACTCCTGAGTGGCCAAGCTGCCTGTTTATTGCAGCAATATCAGGCACAACCAACCCAACTGTAAAAGGCTGTTGATTGTTGTAAAGCATACATTGGCTGATGAATGGCGACTGATCGGTAATGGATTCTTCTATGCCTTCGGGGCTATATTTTTCACCGTCGTTGGCAATAAGCAGGCTTTTATACCGCCCTTCAACAATTAAGTAACCATCTTTATCCACATATCCGAGGTCGCCGGTATAGAGCCAGCCATCTTTCAATACTTCGGCAGTGGCAGCGGGATTGTTCCAGTAACCTTTCATTACATTTTCGCCCCGTATCACAATCTCCCCGGTTTCGCCCTGCTTAAGTTCATTTCCTTCGGTATCGCAGATTTTTAGTTCGAGATATTTTACCAATCTTCCCGATGTACCCATTTTTATATGCTTCAACGAATTTGATGAAATAATCGGGGCTGCTTCCGAAAGACCATATCCCTGACAAACAGGAATTCCAATAGCATAAAAAAACTGTTGAAGTTCAAGGTCGAGCAAAGCACCGCCACCAATAAAATATTCCATCTCGCCCCCAAAATTCATTCTTATTTTGCGGAACAGAAGCCTATCGCAAAGTGCGACATAAGGTTTCAGCAGAAATCGCAATCCTTTGCCCCTGTTAAAGCCAATTCCGTTATAAATACGGGCCACTGACATGGCGTGATTGAACAATAATTTCGTAACCCTCCCCTTCTTTTCTATTCCAGATTCAATATTTTTTTTGAGATTTCTAGACAATGCCGGAACACTCATAATAATATGCGGCTTCAACTCTCTGATATTTGCCGGAACATTTTTCAGGCTTTCCATGCTTGATTTACCGGCCTGCACCGATCCAACCGAAGCGCCTTTGGCCATAAAGCAATAGAGGCAGGCGGTATGGGCAAAGGAATGATCCCAGGGCAAAATAGCCAGTGTGCGGTGCGTTGGCGGAATATCCATTAGTGTAAGCGCCTGCTTCACATTGGTGGCGTAATTCAGGTGGGTGAGCATAATGCCCTTGGGGTCGGCGGTGGTACCCGATGTGTAGGAAATATTTGCCAGATCATCAGGCTTGACTGAATTCGTGCGTTGTTCAAGTTCAGCTTTATGATCCACAAGAAATTCCGAGCCCCGTTGAATCAGTTCCTGGTAGGAATAATCTTTGGCGTTTCCGGATGGTTTTTCATCGAGATAGATTACCGTTTCGAGATCGGGTAGCAGGTGTCGGATTTCCTCAATTTTTTGAACCTGCTGAGCCGAAACCATAATCATGCGGGCTCCGGAATGAAGCAGCCTGAATTTAAGATCGGTAGCAGCATCAAGTTTAACCGAAAGCGGAACACTGCATGCTCCGGCGTAAAGAATGGCAAGTTCACCAATAATCCAGGCATTTCTGCCCTCTGAAAGTATAGCAATGCGATCGCCAGGATCAATTCCCAGCGAAAGCAAACCGCCAGAAACCTTCAGCACCAAATCCCTGGCCTCTTCGTAAGTTGTGCCCTTGTATTCCGATGAAGTTTTTTCGTACAGGTAAACATTGCCGGCATAACGCGACACACTCTCGTCAAATAGTTCAATTATAGTTTTCATACATCCCCGGATGAAGGTGCAAGATAACAAGAAATCGGATTGGATTTTTCAGATTGAGTATGTTGTCCTTACTATAAGCTAAAATTGTTTGCCATATGCAATACATGCTTGCGAAAGGAATATTACATTACCATGCACCGGAATAAAACAATGCATTCACAAAAGAAGTTAAACCGGGCTAATGAGAAAATTTAAAAAAACCGGCACGGGAATCTCCCGGGCCGGTTGAGTGTTTTACTCTTTTATCAGCTTCTGCATAAATACTTCGCCCTGAGATTCAAACCGAAGCATATACATGCCCGCGGCAAGGGATTCTACATTAATAGCTATTTGCTTCTGATCTGAAATGAAGTAATTTTCTGTTAAAACAACCTTACCCGACAGATCAGCAACTGAAATACTAACCTGACCCGGTTTCTTCAGGTTTACCACAATATTGGCCTTTTCTTTTACAGGATTGGGATAAACTGCCGGTATATTCCGGAAGATTTCGGACTGCGCTATCCCCAGGAAAATGATCTCGTTGTCGATAATAAGCATTCTAATATCTCCTGCAACCGGATTGGTTTCGTCCAGCACTATTACTTGGGGAACTACTGCTATTCCGGGAATTTCGGCAAAAATCTCATATGTTCCATAAGCCAGGTCATTAAAGGCAAATGTTCCATCGGCGGCGGTGTAGGTTATCGCTACTGAATTTTGGCCGGGGTTTTGTAAAATAACTGCGACATCAGCCGATTTGCTTCCATTTTCAACTATTCCACTTATTATTCCAGGTCCGGCAGGAGAACTAACCGCAGCAATCAGATGAATGTGTGCATCATCGGTACTTTGCATAAGGTCAATAACAGAAGCATCTTCCCAGTGGAGCACATCGCCAAAATAGGTTGGCAGATAGTCCCCATAATATACAGAGTTAGGACTTGGTTCAGCTTTAATAATATATTGAGCCTGTGAAAGTCCGCTGAATTCAAACCAGCCTTCACCACCAATCATATCGGCATAAATATCAACAACCTCGCCCTCAATCATTTTATAACCATAGCCAAAGCCGGTTTCTATTGGGGTGTCACCGGCAAAAACCTGTCCGGCAATAAAGTAAAATCCACCCAACTGAACACTTATGGTTGAAAAACCTGCAACGGCAGTAGTATCTTCAACAATCACTGACTGATAGCCGTTTTTTGAAAATGTGACATTATAACTGCCCGGTTCGAGGGGCAATTCATAATAGCCGTTTGCATTTGTAAAAACCTGGTGATCACCAACTTTAACCTTTGCTTCATTAATTGCATATCCGGTAGCTGCATCGGTAACATATCCGCTGAAACCAGCCTGATTCTGATTCTCAACATGCATCACATTGTGAAGAAACAATTCCGGGACTTCAGGATGGTTTGTAAGGCAGGTTAAATCCTGCTCATAGGAACCGGCTTCATACCCGGTTGAATTATAGGTAATCCAGATGGTTTCCTGAGTTCCGGGAGCCAGCACCAGTGATGCCGGGCTTACAGAAGTGATAAAATTCCTGTTCAGATTAAACCGAATGGCCATTTCGGGATGCAGATATGC
>DINP01000063.1:34965-85154 GCA_002426025.1 Bacteroidales bacterium UBA5537
TTGGTTGGAATTGGTCCGTTGGCAAATTGTATAACCTGATTGTTGAATCCGATGCTACCGTTTGAATTTATCCAGAAATTGTTTTTTGTTTGTCCGTAAAACGGGAAATCAAAATCCATTTCAAACGGTCCTACCACATTGTCGTCGTGGAGTCCTTCAACCAGAATACCGTTTTCGGAAATGTCGTTCCATTCGTAGGCCGGTCCACCTGCCTCGTCGCTGTCAATCCATGAATATCCGAAACTATCGGGCCCACCCTGCCCGCGCGATGCAAATCCCGGAAAGGAAAACTCAATTGTTTCAGCTGTAGCATTTCTCAGAATAGTATGAACTACCGCGGAATCACCGGCGTTAACCGTAGCCGCTAGCGATGAGGGATCGAAATAAACAGGGATCTGAGCATAACTGTTTATCGCAAAAAAGAGCAGGAAGAAGCCAGAAAAAAAGTTGAGATTTTTCATACTAAAAAGGGATTAGAATTGTTATTGGAAAGGCTTGATTGAATTAACAAAGATAGTGAATATCAATCAGATGTCAAGTGTCAAAAATCTGACAAATGGTTGTGGACACTCAGATCGGAAGAAACTTTAAAAATAAATCTCACAAAAATTAACAAAACACTCCAATTCTGAAACAATGGAGTGTTTTAGGGGTTTATGCTACTTCAACTAAAGGTAATTTTAAATCGCCGACTATTTTATATGGAATTGCTCATTATGTCAAGATTCAGGAAAATGCAGGCTATAAACCGTTATTACCGGATAACGAAGTTTTATGCATTTTTAAAAGATACAACGATTAAGGCGGCCATAACATTATTGGTAATTGGCCTGATTTTATTTGGATTGGAGCATTTTTTCCTTGATTTCAGTGTTTTACTTGACAATCTGATAGCAACCTATTCCCCTCTGGGTATTCTTTCAGTTTTTTTGATTTCTGAAACTTTCCTCGGCCTTATTCCACCAGAGATTTTCATTGCCTGGAGTGCAAAAACGAGCGAACCACTACTACTTCTGCTGTTGCTTGCAGCACTTTCTTATACTGGAGGCATAATTGCCTACATGATAGGCAAGTATCTTTACACATTTCCGATAATCAGGAATCATCTTGAGAAAAAGGTTGCCAGGCATATTGCCAACCTTCGAAAATGGGGAGGGTTCTTCGTTTTTGTGGGCGCAATGCTGCCGGTACCCCATTCAATTGTAAGCATGGCCTGTGGATTGATAAAATATAACTTCAATCACTATCTGCTCTGGGCGCTTTTCAGATTTCTGCGTTTCGGAATATACGCAGCGGTGATATTTCAATTGTTTTAGAGAATTTTCGTTTAACAAAATCACAACCTTGAACGTTTAATTACTAAATCAATCAACCAATCATGGAAATAAAACTTTCAGAGTCAGAAAATAAAGGCCGGTTTTTTATTGAAGAAGAGGGTAAAATGCTTGCGCAGATTACCTGGGTTAAAGAAACTGAAGATCATATCATCCTCGACCACACTTTTGTAGATGACTTGTTAAGAGGACAGGGAATTGCCCGCCAATTGTTTGATAAAGTGATTGAACTAGCCAGGGAAAGAGAAATAAAAATCCAGCCGGTATGCTCTTACGCTCAAAAGATGTTTGAACAGAATCCAGAGATTGCAGATTTGATGTATCAATAAATATCAGATATCATGGACCCAGCCGAAAAGACCATGCTCGATAACCTGTTGAAAAACACAGGCAAAACCCTTGAACAATGGATTGAAGTTTTAAGACCCATGAATTTTGCCAAACACGGTGAAATAATCGCGTTTCTGAAAAAGGAACATTCTTTTACCCATGGTTTTGCCAACATGGTGGCACACAAAGCCAGGCAATCAGATGCAGGATCTGTAACCGACAAAGATTCGCTGATTGAAAGTCAATACAAGGGGAAGGAACATTTCAAGCCCTTGTACAACAAGCTAATGAAACAAATTGAAGCATTTGGCGATGATGTTGAAATTGCCCCAAAAAAAGCCTATGTAAGTCTGCGCCGCAAAAAGCAGTTTGCCATACTTCAACCGGCCACCAAAACAAGGTTTGAAATCGGATTGAATATAAAGAATCAGGAAACTTCAGGCATTCTTGAAGCAATCATCACATCCAACTCAATGTGCTCCCATAAAATAAACCTGAACTGTGAAAATGACATTACCGATGAAGTAATAAGCTGGATCAAAACCGCTTATGAAAGCGCCGGGTAAATTGTTGGTTGTTATCCGCTTCTTCATCTAAACGAAGAGCCTGCTTTCAATTGCGAAAGCAGGCTCTGTTCTTTTCTGAAAATTTGGAAATCGCTATTTTATTTCCCAGGTATCACCGCTATTCAGCAGATCGTCAACATTTCTAATTTTGGAGTTCGCCTTTGCATAGGTAATCTGCTCTTCAACCATATCATCGTAAGTGGGGTACATTGCTGAACGGATTACACCCANNGCATCATGAACAAGAACATCATCTTCAGTTATACCATTTTCGCCTAAAGTTACTACTTCAAGTTGTGTTCCGTTCAGGCGGATTCCTTTATCCTTGTTTTTCCCAAAGATAATTGGCTCACCGTTGCGCAGGAAAACCTGACGGTCATCCCGCACCTCTTTATTGGTAACTGAATCGTGCGTTTTATCAGCAAAGATTATACAGTTCTGAAGAATTTCAACAACAGACGTACCGTCGTGTTTTGAAGCTTCAAACATTACTTCAGTCATATGCTTCGGATTGGTGTCGACCACGCGGGCAAAGAATGTACCCTGAGCGCCGAGCACCAGTTCACCAGGATTAAATGGATGTTCGATGGTTCCCTGTGGCGAAGTTTTGGTTACGCTGCCCATAGGAGTTGTGGGCGAATACTGTCCCTTAGTCAATCCATAAATCTGGTTGTTGAACAGCATGATATTCACATCAATATTGCGGCGGATGATGTGTATAAAATGATTTCCTCCGATAGCCATTGAATCACCATCGCCGGTTGCAATCCACACACTCAGGTGCGGGTTTGCAATTTTTACACCTGAGGCAATTGCGGCGGCACGGCCGTGGATTCCATGAATTCCATATGTATTCACATAATAGGGGAACCTTGAAGAGCATCCGATACCGGAAACAAACATGAAATTCTCCTTACGGTAACCGATTTTAGGAAAAACATTGGCAACCGATGAAAGTATAGCATGGGCACCACAACCCGGGCACCATTTTACCATTTGGTCGCTTACAAAATCCGCCTTGGTAAGTTCTACCGAAGAACGTTCTATGGTTAAGTTTGGTTGATTGTTCATGGTTATTTTTCCTCCAAGGTTTGGTTAAAGGTCTGGGCAAGTTCTGAAACCGTAAATGGCAGACCCTGAACTTTATTGTATTTCAGGTAATTATGACCCGGATGGGTCATTCTAAGGTAATTAACAAACTGACCACTGTTGAGTTCGCAAACCAGAATTTTTTTGAATCCTTTCAGCAGTTCTGCTGTGTTTTTCGGCAGAGGCATAATATAGTTAAAGTGGGCATGGCTAATGCTCTTGCCTTGTTTCTGAACCTCTTCAACAGCTTCCTGAACAGCTCCGAGCGTTCCGCCCCAGCTAATAATCAGTAGTTCTCCCTCTTTTTCGCCAACTATTTCCTGTTCAGGTATATAATCAGCTACTTTCTGCACCTTGGCTTCGCGTAAATCAACCATTTTCTGATGGTTCAGAGGATCGGTTGAAACATTACCATAAACATCTTCTTTTTCGAGACCACCTATGCGGTGACGCAAACCTTCTGTTCCAGGAATTGCCCACTGACGAACCAAAGTTTCGGGATCGCGCTTGTAAGGCTTGTAATCAGGGTCATTTGCCTTGGCGATGGGAGCTGTTATGGAAGGAAGATCGGCCACTTTCGGTATCCTGAAAAGCTGTGAACCATTTCCAAGGTAACCATCGGTTAAAAGAATAACCGGTGTCATGTGTTCCACTGCAATTTTTGAAGCCATATAGGCATAATAAAAACAATTGGCAGAGGTAGAGGCTGCAATTACAACAACAGGGCATTCGCCATTGCGGCCAAACAATGCCTGGTAAAGGTCGCTCTGCTCCGATTTGGTTGGCAAACCGGTACTTGGTCCACCACGCTGAACATTAACTATTACCAGCGGTAACTCTGTCATCACTGCCAGACCAATGGCTTCGCTTTTCAGCGAAAGCCCCGGACCCGAAGTTGTAGTTAGCGCAAGTGAGCCGGTATAACTGGCTCCTATTGAAGAACAGATACCTGCAATTTCATCTTCGGCCTGAAAAACTTTGGCACCCAGCGATTTGAATTTGGCAAGTTCAATTAAGATTTCAGTTGCAGGTGTAATAGGATATGATCCTAAGAACAGGGGCCGACCCGACCGCTCGGAAGCAGCCAGAAAACCCCAGGCGGTGGCAACATTACCGGTAATATTGCGGTAACGGCCTGGTTTTATAGCAGCTTTGCTTACCTGATAAACCGAAACCAGAGCCTCTACTGTATCGGCGAAACTGAATCCAGCTTCGAGTACTATTTTATTGGCCTCAATTACCTGTGGTTTGTTCTTGAATTTTTTATTGAAAAAATCGTATGTGGCATCAAAACTCCAGCTAAACAAATGGTACATAATACCAAGTGCAAACATATTTTTACTCTTGTCCACTGTTTTATTATCCAGATCAAGGTGTTTTAAACTGGCACGTGTAAGTGAAGTAATGGGGGCCTTAACAAGATTAAAACTACTTAAACTACCATCATCAATAGGATTTGTTGTATATCCTGCTTTTTTTACAGCAGCATCTTCAAATGAATCGAGGTCAACGATAATTGTAGCACCAGGTTTAGCCCATTTCAGATTTGATTTGAGTGAAGCAGGGTTCATTGCCACCAATACATCACACAAATCGCCAGTAGTTTCTATCTTTTTCGCGCCAACATGAACCTGAAATCCAGAAACACCAGCTACAGTGTTTTGCGGTGCACGAATTTCAGCAGGATAATCGGGGAAAGTGGCGAGATCGAGACCGGCCAGAGCAGCAGTGTCAGAGAACAAGGTACCTGTCAACTGCATTCCATCGCCTGAGTCGCCAACAAACTTTACGACAACTGTTTCCCGCTGGATAACATTACTTTTTGTTTTTATCATGATAGTTAGGAGGTTGATTTGCTTCAGTTGGCAAAGTTATATTATTTAATCACTATCAAAAGCAAGCTTTCTATAAAAATTTCAAGATTAAATCCACTACCGGGCATACTCCCTTTCTAATCATGTAAATTCCTGTTATTTAAGCCATTACGACCATAAATCTATCAGACTCTATTTAGAAGGCTTAAAAATAATTGTATAGACTTTATTTTCTTGGAATAACACTTATATTTGCAGCCGAAAGTAAATTCAAATCACTAATTAAACAATATTGTTATGGCTTACGTAATAACAGATGACTGTACAGCTTGCGGAACCTGCATTGATGAATGTCCGGTTGACGCTATCTCTGAAGGTGACATCTATAAAATTGATCCGGATGTATGTACCGATTGCGGTTCATGCGCCGATGTTTGTCCGGTTGAAGCAATTCACCCTGCATAAACAAATCTAAAAATCTGATTTTTAAGCCTGCCTTTCCGGCGGGCTTTTTTTATCCCAAAAATCTGAAAACATTATTATTGCCCGATTGTTTGATTGAGCAGGTTTTGATTGACCTGTCTTTTGCACTATATTTGCATAAATTGCGCTTCAACCAATCAATTAAATATGGATAACTTCTCTTACCTGTCGAATGCAGAGAGCGATTTTATCGTGCAGCTTTACAATCAGTATCTCGAAGATCCGTCGTCTGTTGATGCAGGCTGGCACCGGTTTTTCGAAGGCTTTGAATTTGCACGTAAGAACTACAGCCCTAAAGATGAGCAACTTGCCGTTCCCTCTGAGTTCAAGGTAATTAACCTGATAAATGGCTATCGGCAGCGCGGTCATCTTTTTACAAAGACCAATCCTGTCCGTACACGCCGCAAATACAGCCCAACCCTCGATATTGAAAATTTCGGCCTTACCAATGACGATCTGAACAAAGAGTTTCATGCTGGTAACGAAATCGGTATCGGCCCGGCCCCGCTTTCAAAAATTATCGCCCATCTTGAGCAAACCTATTGCCAATCAATAAGTGTAGAGTATGCCTATATCCGGAATGAAACTATTTTTCACTGGCTGCGCACCCGCATGGAATCGCGCCGAAACGAACCAAAATACAGCAAGGCGTTTAAAATGACCATTCTGCAAAAGCTGAGTGAAGCGGTTTTATTCGAGAAATTTCTCCATAAACGATTTCCCGGTCAGAAACGGTTTTCACTCGAAGGTGGCGAGTCGCTCATTCCAGCGCTGGATGCAGTTATTGAAAAAGGTGCCGAGCTTGGAGCTAAAGAGTTCCTTATCGGGATGCCGCACCGTGGCAGGCTCAATGTGCTTGCCAACATCATGGGCAAGCCTTACAAAGACATTTTCAATGAGTTCTCAAACAAGGAGTTCGACGATGAATTTGTGCTGGGCGATGTAAAATACCATCTGGGCGCTACTTTAAACAGGCCAACCCACATTGGCAAGAATGTTGATCTTACCCTGGCGCCGAATCCTTCCCATCTTGAAACAGTCGGCCCTGTTGTTGAAGGAATAACCCGGGCAAAAATTGACCAGCTCTATAAAGGCGATACCGACAGCATCGTTCCCATCCTGATCCATGGTGATTCATCCATAGCCGGACAGGGCGTGGTTTACGAACTTGTTCAGATGTCAGAACTCGAAGGTTACCATACCGGAGGCACCATTCATCTTGTGGTTAACAACCAGGTTGGCTTTACAACCAATTACCTCGATTCGCGCAGCAGCACCTATTGCACCGATGTGGCAAAAGTTGTGCAATCGCCTATTTTTCATGTGAATGCCGACGATGCCGAAGCCGTGGTTTATGCCATTGAACTGGCCATGGAGTACCGCGAGAAATTCGATAAAGATGTTTTTATTGATTTGCTTGGCTATCGCCGTTACGGCCATAACGAAGGCGACGAACCACGCTTTACCCAGCCACTTCTTTACAAAGCCATAGAGAAACATCCCGATGTACGGCAGCTATATGTTGAAAAACTATTGAAAGAAAAAGTGCTTACGCAGGAAGATGTTGATAATATTGAAAATAAAATCAACGGTATTCTCGAAGAGCATCTGGCAGCTTCCAATCTTTCTCAAAAATCAAAAATTACCCCCTTTCTCGGCCCAACCTGGAGCAACATCCGCGTTGCGGTTAATGAAGACTTTCTGCAATCCCCCACAACAGGCGTTGATCTGAAAACCTTGTCGAAACTGGGCAATCAGATTACCGAATTGCCCGGTGACAAAAATTTCAACAGGAAACTGGTAAAGTTAATGAAGGATCGCAAAGCCATGCTTAAACCAGGTGGCAAACTCGACTGGGCCATGGGCGAATTACTGGCTTATGCTACTTTGCTGAATGAAGGCATCCCAGTAAGGCTAAGTGGGCAGGATTCGCAAAGGGGAACTTTTTCGCACCGGCATGCCGTATTGACCATTGAAGATTCAGGCGATAAATATACACCTCTCAAAAACTTAGGCCCCAATCAGGCCGCTTTTGATGTTTATAACTCTCCATTGTCAGAATACGGGGTTCTTGGATTTGATTACGGTTATTCTCTTGCTTCACCTCAATCACTTACGATCTGGGAAGCCCAGTTTGGCGATTTTTTCAATGGAGCACAAATAATAATAGATCAATACCTAAGTAGTGCCGAAGATAAATGGCGGGTAATGAGCGACCTGGTGTTGTTTTTGCCGCATGGCTACGAAGGCCAGGGGCCCGAACATTCGAGCGGACGTATTGAGCGATTCCTGTCGCTTTGCGCTGAAAATAATATGCAGGTTGTAAACTGTACTACTCCGGCCAATTTTTTCCATTTACTCAGAAGACAGTTAAAGCGTCCATTCCGGAAACCTTTGGTTGTGTTTACTCCAAAAAGCTTGCTCAGGCATCCCGACTGTGTTTCGACACTTGATGAGTTGAGCAAGGGTGGTTTCCACGAAGTAATTGATGACGAACAGGTTGACCCGAATGCCGTTAAACGCGTTATTTTTACCAGCGGAAAATTGTATTACGATCTGATTGAAGAGCGCACAAAACGTGGTACCGGTGAAGCAATCGTTCGGATTGAACAATTGTATCCTTTCCCGAAAGAGCAGGTAAAACAAGTGCTGGCACGTTACCCGAATGCCGAGCGCCATGCCTGGGTTCAGGAAGAGCCGGCGAATATGGGTGCCTGGTCGTTTATTGTACGCAACTTTAAGGAAACCGATATACTGCTGGTGGCCCGGCCCGAGAGTGGCAGCCCTGCAACCGGATCAGGCAGATTACATGCCTTGCGTCAGCGCAAAATAGTTGAAAAAGCTTTTGGTGAATGCACCTGCCCCAATGCCAATCTGGTATGTAAAATGGTGTGTGCCCCGCACGAGTGGTCGTTTATTCCCGAAACAGCAAAAACCGAATAAAAAAGTCTGTAATGATAATTGACGTGAAAGTGCCCAGCCCGGGCGAATCCATAACTGAAGTTCAACTGGCAAGCTGGCTGGTAAAAGATGGTGACTTTGTTGAAAAGGACACAGAAATTGCTGAAATTGATTCAGATAAGGCAACCCTTACCATCAATGCAGCCGAAGATGGAACCATTAAATTGCTGGTTGAGGAAGGCGACACCATTAAAGTTGGAACTGTTGTTGCAAAAATTGATACTTCTGCGGCAAAACCAGATAAGCCTGCCGGGAGTGAGAAACCTGTCCCTAAAAAAACCGAAGCAGCGGTTGTAGCTAAACCATCAGAACCTGAAAAACCAAAAGCTGAACCAGAAACCAAAGTTGTAGAAACAGCCAATCTTCATATTTCGCCCCTGGCCCGAAAGCTGATGGAGGAAAAGAATATTTCGGGCAACGATATTATCGAATATTTCAGCAAACTGCGCATAAGCCGCGCCGATATTGAAGAAGTTGCTTCAGATAAAGGCAAGAACGCCACTTTTTCTGCTCCTCAGGCTGGTTCGTGGGGCGGCCGCCGCGATACCGAGCGCAAGAAAATGTCAACCCTGCGCATAAAACTGGCGCAGAGACTCGTTTCTGTGAAGAATGAAACCGCGATGCTTACCACCTTCAATGAGGTGAATATGAGCCGCATCATGGAAATCAGAAAAAAATACAACGAGAAATTCAAAGAGAAGTATGGCCTTTCAGCCGGATTTATGTCGTTTTTCACCAAGGCAATCACCATCGCTCTCAAGCACTATCCGCAAGTGAATGCCATGATTGATGGCGAGGAATTGGTTTACCACGACTATGCTGATATCGGAATAGCAGTTAGTGCGCCCAAAGGTCTGGTTGTGCCGGTTGTCAGAAACGCTGAAAGCCTGAGTCTTGCCGAATTAGAGACAAGAATAAANNGGGGTATTTGGTTCTATGATGTCAACACCGATTCTTAACCCTCCGCAAAGTGCCATACTTGGCATGCACAATATTATCGAAAGGCCGGTTGCAGTCAACGGACAGGTAGTTATTGCACCCATGATGTACGTGGCACTTTCCTACGATCACAGGGTAATTGATGGCCGTGAGTCTGTCAGCTTTCTGGTTATGGTTAAAGAACTACTCGAAAACCCGGAAACCATGCTCTTTGATGGAATGGATCCGGTGCAGGCATTGCTAGGGGTTTAGATTCCTGTATCTATAGCTTATAAAAGGCCAGTGCATTTAATATGCACTACTTGCCTTTTTTTCTCTGTTAGGCTGAGTTTCTGCCTCAGCCTTCTTTATCAAGGCAGGCCTGCTTGTTTGCCCAGGCAGACAAGCTCAGCCTGCTCACTTACTCTGATACAACTCAATCGGGATATTTCGGGATATTATAATCTCCATTTTTTCTGTGTCCCTATATTCAATCTCTTCAATATCCCTTCAAAAACCTAATGTGACTTCTCCCAAGAAAACGAGACAAGTAGTGCCAATTATGGTAACTTATCCCCAAACCCTTGAATGCGCAGAACACAGAACCCAGAACACAGAACAAAAACGCTTTTTCGCCCTATCACTCCATCGCAATTTCTCTCCTTTTCTCCCCCATCATGCTGACCACATAATCCTTGATTCTATCGGCATGTTCCTTTTTCAGGAAATAAACAACCACATCAACCAGATATTCGCCATTAACCAATTGCACATCTTTTATAATCGGCTCCTGCGATGCAGCAACCCAGGGCGCATTTACCAGGCTTGATTTTAATCTGGATAACATGATGTTTTTATCCTCACCGGCTTTAAACCTGAAACTAATCAATTTGTTATCGAGATTGATGTTGGTTCCTTGTTTGGATATGACTTTTGAAATTACCTTATTGTAGGGAATCGTATCAATTTTCCCGTCAGGGGTGCGGATATCGAAACTTAAATGTCCTGCTTCAAGCACAACGCCTTTGATTTCCTCAATCTCAATCATCGTATCTACCACCAGCTTTCGCTGAAGTTTCAGAATCAGTCCAAATATAAAGTCCTTTACCACAAACCATACCGGCACCATTAACAAAACAGCAACAACACCAATAACAATAAGGGCTGTATAATCGTAGGCTTTATAAAACAAACGGATAAACCACACTACAAAACCAAACCAAACAATAAGCTCTGCTGCAGGCAGAATGCTGGCAGATAGTTGTTTAAACCTCTTAGGGAATGGCATTACTTTATTCAGGAAGACAAGCACCCTGAACAGGAGAAATATACCTAAGCCAACCGAAACAATCGTTATATACATAATATGCTGCGTTTTAAATAATTCCTTTATCAGAACAAACCCTTACCAGGAATGGCTCCAGATATCTGTTTAATGTAAAAACATCTTTTTCTCTCAACTCAAGAATTCCGGCATTCGAGAGGTTATAAATCATGTTTTCGGCATCCGCTTCAGCGCAAACCATCACTCTTGCCAGCTTCCGGGCATTCATGTTTTTATGTTGAATAAACAAAGAAATCAGAACCATCCAGTCTTCATCCAGGTTTTCAAGGTTTTCGGTGTATGGCGCAGCAGGCTTCGAAATAAAGATATTTTGCTGCTCAACTTTATAGATGTTTCTGATCCACGCATTCATCGCAACACCCTGCACTCCCTGAGAATAATTGAAATAGGAATGGAAAAAAGAGGCCATCCGTACCTGTAAAATCATCTGCTCAGATGTATTCCCGTAATTGAAGGTTAAACCGCTCGATTTGTGCCTGTTCAGGATCAATCGCTGCAACTGCTTGGTATCAAACTGCCGGCATTCGACCACCGAAAGGAAATAATCTTGTATCGGGAAAACCTTATTAATCTGATTATAAGAATAAGTGTTACTATTAAGAATAAAGAAAACCTTTTTGCCAAAAACCCTGATGAGCTCAGTAATTTCCTTAATAACGGCCAGTCCGTTTTCGCTTCTTTCCCACCATAATTCGAAGTCGTTAATAATTATCACACTTTCGTGAGGCATCGCCTGCAGAATTTCGAAAGAATTACCATACCCGCCGGTAGCTTCACGCAAAGCAGCTTGCCANNTTACCCGAGCCATGTACACCGGTAATCATAACTGCTCCACCATAGCCATCTTTGTGCCGTTTAATTGCATTTTTAATGATGGTGGTCTCTTTGTCCATCGGCACCCAGAAGTCATCGTTTATCAACGACCGGCTACTGAACAGGGTACGATAAAAAACAGGAATCTGCGACAATACTTTTTTCTCAGGCATCTGTTTCTCTGCGATATCCAGAATCTGCCTGATACTTGTTTTAGCTGTTCCCTTTTTCTTAAGATACTTCTGTGCCAGAATCATTCCATCGCTCGAACTATAAAGCACATCAACAATCAGCGCATTGATCTTCGGTTTTATCCCGGCAATTTTTTCTGAAATACCAACACTGAATTTCTTTCCTTTCTGCTCGCGCAGGAATGAGGATATTTTTGCTTCCGATTCAATAATTGCATGGGAATACAATGGCGAAAGTGCATTTTTAATAAATACATCCGACTTTACTATTATCTTTTCGATGGCCTGAGTCAGCTTGGTTTTCTCGCTTAAAACCTGCTTTCTCATCTCCGAAAGGAAACCACTGATATCACTTTCCGGTATGCTGCTGTCGGCATTGTTTTTCAGAACATTGTCGAGCCTGAATTTGATCAGGCTGTTGGCTTCACGGCATTCGATAATTGATTGCCTTATAAGCAGGTCGAGCTGTTCAAGTTCGCGGTAAAATGGCTCGAAAAAACGGGTATCCATATAGTATAGCGCTATTTTGCCCGGCTCAACCGTTTCTATTTTTCGCTCTTCTGGTATAGCCTCATTGCTGCTTTCATCATAGGAATAATCAGTAATATCAATCCTGGCAGGCAACTTTTCGATAAACTCTGAAATCTTGTTATAGGCCTCTTGAAAGATTTCTGTAACAGCAAAATTCTCAGAAAAAACAACCTCTTTCCGGCTGAAATCAATATCTGTCAGACTGTTATCAATATTCGCGATAATAGAATTAATCGGTTCAATCACCGATTCATTCACTATCGCACTTATCTTATTGTTATTCTTCCTGATAATACCGCCAATCATCTTTTGCTCGGTAAGAATATGGCAATCAAGGAAAAGTGCGTTGTTGACCAGATGGCTATCCGATTCCCACAAGTCAGGAAATGCTTCAATGCTTTCAGCAACAGTGGTTTGCTTCACATTTGCCCTGCGCGACCAAAGCTTTTTAGCATCGGGTTTTAAAGCATCCGAAGCAATTTCGATTACCTGGTTTCTGATCGTGTGAACCATTGCTGATACGTTCTCAGAAATCAATGCCTGTAGCCTGCTTTCAATATTTTCTAAGCTTGTTATCAGTTGTTGCTTAGCCTCATTTATTTCGCCTTTGCGATTATTACCGGGCAGGTTTTGCTTTTCATAAATATCATTAACCTGAAGTAGCGTCCTTTTCAGATCGGCATAGAATTTTACACTACTGGTATTGAAGGCCGTTAGCTGGCTGAATGCAGCGATTTTAACATGATGATTTACAGCATTTGCCAATATCTTCTTGTAGGGCAAAGTAACTTTTATCTCTTTCTCGTGATGTTCATCATAAGAAGGAACAATAAAAGTATCGGGAGTTATCAGAATACTGCCATCCGCTTTTGATTTGAATTCGCTGATTCCCTGAAGCAGTATTTCCTTAATATCCGCTATTGCTTTGTTTCCTTTCTTATCAAAGAAATCGGTAATAAAGTTAAGGAACTGGAATTGCAGACGGTTTACATTTTTTGAAAGCTGGATACCCGAATCTTCTGCTACATATTTTTCGAGTTTATTTAGGTTACCCAGGGTAAAATCTTTCAGATCGCTCAAAAAATCAGATTGGTAATTGATTGTTTCGGACATTACCTTTTGCGTAAACGTATTACCGATCAGCAGCAGACTCTCTTCGAGTTTCGCTAATTTCTCGCGTAAAACATCGTTTTCAATCAAGGGCAATGGCTGCAGGTCGGCCACGACAACCTGTGAAGGCACGCCGGGAAGTTTTTTGCGACTCGTACCGATAAGGTTTATTTCCTCAAATTCTTCTGAGGGGCTTAAAATCAGCAAACTGGCTGATAATTCGGTCAGGTATCTGATTTTTTCAATATACTGTTTTGAATTATCGCCAGTCATTTCAGATATTCCCAACAAGACCAGGTCGGTATTTTCCGATTCGCTCAGAATAACCATTTCGCTGGTTCGGGTCCCGAAATCGTTGCTGAGGATCTTTACCTCAGCACTTATCCTTCTTTCTTCAAGCAACAAAGAGGTATTCCGGTAGAGTTTATCGGTGATGGTGTTGTCGTTGTTGATGATCAGCAATCGTATTTTAGCATCTCTCCAGGCTGGGTCAGTAAGTAAAAAGCTTAACAAACCCAAGGCGAAATTCAAATGCCGGCCTTTACCATTCCACCAGATATCAATGGTCTCTTTTTTCCCGAAGCCCAGTTGTTTATCGTAATCCAGGAAAATAGCATTCAGATTTTTTCGTTTAAAGTCAGCTAGAACATTCACCAAAAATTCGGCGTTTTCCATATTGCGTGTCCACCCCATTAATATGGTATTGGGCTCAAAACCGCTGAAACCATAAACACTGGTAACTGTTTTTATTCCACCTTCAACTGTTTCACATGCAAACTGACGCTTAAAGAAATTCAGATATTTTCCCTTTTCCGGTATTTCCTGCATTGGTTTCAACTGCCCTTCAGCTCCTGATTTAAGGACAAGTTCAAAATCAGTCAATGCGCCCAGCTTTCCCGAAAGAGCAAGACCCAGCTCAACCAAATGTGGCCTGGCCTGTTCGCCTCCACTAAAGAGAATAATATTGGGACGCCAGTTACGGTGACTAACCTTTTCTTTGTTCAGTCTGAGTAAAGAGTGTTTTGCCAGATTGGTCCAGAAACTACTCCAGGCATCTCCTGTTTCAAGCACCAACTCCTTCCTTTTCAGATAGAAAAACAGAAATCCGAGCACAACCACCGCTCCTGCCAAAGCCAGAAAATCGAGCAATATCATCACGATAAAAGCAGAAACAGCGCCCAGTATACTAACAAACCGCGGTATTTTAAATGCCGGCCTGAAATCGGAACTCGACCAGCTTTCAATGGCCGAAGCAAGGTTGAGAAAAGCGTAGGTGGTGATAAAAAACATGGAGACAATCCGGGCAATAACATCCAGCTCTCCGATAAGGATTCCGGCTTCAGCTATTACAAACGATAACAACAAGGCATTGCGGGGTTCATTCGTTTTGCCGGTCCCTTTCGCGAAAAACTTAGGTGCAATTTTATCCATGGCAATGGCCTGCAAAATACGCGGAGCACCTAATATACTACCCAAAGCAGATGAGAGGGTTGCACCCCAGATTCCAATAATCACCAATCCGGGAACCAGCGCAATTTTAAACAGTATCTCACTGTCGTTCATCAGTGCGTTTGAGTCAACCGTAAATGCGTAGAAAAAAGCCAGCCCGATATATACCACAAATCCAACAGCAACAGCAGAAATGGCGCCCAGGGGCAATGATTTTTTCGGATTTTTCAGGTCGCCCGACATTGAAACGCCTGCTTCAAACCCGGTTACAGCCGGAAAGAAAATTCCAAACAAAACCATAAATGGAGCTGCATTAGCCAGCGGGGCAAGGTTAATTTTTTCAGGGGCAAAATCGTGGTTGCCAAAGAAAATGGATAGCAACGAGAGGCCAATTGCTGCCATAATAAAATACTGTGATTTTATGGCGAGTGAGGTGCTGATAAAGGTAATGGTGGTTACAACTATCAGAATAATTGTACCGGTGAGCCTGATGGAATCAATGGAGTTATCTAAGTTCCAGTATGCGAGAAAACTTTCGGCAAAACCAATAAGATAAAGGCTTACACTAAATGATAAGCCAACAAACAGCGCCAGGCCAAGGGTGCCTCCGATGGGTAGCCCCAGGCTGCGCGAAATCATAAAATAAGTGCCACCTGTTTTTACTGTTTTATCAGTTGAAAGAGATGCGACACTTAAACTGGTAGTAACAGATATTATATGTGCAATAACTATAATGCCTATAGTATTTATCAATCCGGCTTGTCCGATAATGGCCGGAAAACGTAAGTACATGATAACACCTAAAATAGTAAGGATAGAAGGTGTAAATACACCACTAAATGTTCCGAATTTTTTCATTAGTCGCCGGTTCCGGATTTAAGCTTTATTAATAGTGCTACAAGATACGAACAATCGTAAAAAAACAATTACAACAAACCAAAGAAGTTTGTGGACTTTGNNGAAATAATTCAACTTTATTTTATATTGTATTAATTTTGAAGACTGATAAAAAACGCATCAATGCGAAAAAAAGTAGATTTTCTGGTAATAGGTACAGGCATAGCAGGCCTCAGTTACGCGCTGAAAGTTGCGCCTTATGGTAAAGTTTGTATTGTAACAAAAAGTACTGCCGAAGAGGGCGCCACCCGCTATGCGCAGGGCGGTATTGCAGCCGTAATGTACACGCCTGATACTTATGCAAAACATATCCGCGATACCATGATAGCCGGTGATGAATTGAGCGACCCGGAGATCGTACGCATTACCATTACCGAATCTACTGATAGGGTTAAAGAACTGATTGACTGGGGTGTAGCTTTTGATAAAAATCAAAGCGGGCAATATGATCTGGCAAAAGAGGGCGGCCATTCCGAATTCAGGGTGCTACATCACAAAGATCAGACAGGCGCAGAAATTGAAAGTATATTGCTCAACAGGGTCAAGGAGAATAAAAACATCGAGATTCTCGAAAATCATTTTGCCCTCGATCTGATCACCCAGCACCACCTGGGTATTGAAATGGAAAGGAGTTCTGATAATATCACCTGCTATGGCGCTTACGCCCTGAATAAGGCTAATCATCAAATTATTACCATACTCTCAAAAACAACCATGGTGGCTACAGGTGGGGCCGGAAATGTTTATGCCACCACAACCAATCCCCCAGTTGCAACCGGTGACGGGATTGCCATGGTTCGCAGGGCCAAGGGCGAAATTGAGAAAATGGAGTTTGTGCAGTTTCACCCTACTTCGCTGTATAATCCTGCCGAAAAACCTTCTTTCCTGATTACCGAAGCCCTCAGAGGTTCGGGTGCTGTTCTGAAAACCAGGCAGGGAAAGGAGTTTATGCAGAAATACGATAAACGGCTTTCGCTTGCCCCACGCGATATTGTAGCACGCGCCATTGATAACGAACTGAAAATAAGTGGCGACGATTTCGTTTGCCTCGATTCACGCCACCTCGATATGGAGGTACTTCTGAACCACTTTCCGGCAATTTATGCCAAATGCCTGAGTATTGGAATTGACATGACGAAGGTGATGATTCCGGTTGTGCCGGCAGCCCATTACACTTGTGGCGGAATTAAAGTTGATGAGTTTGGCAGAAGCACCATCAATAATCTTTACTCATCAGGAGAATGCGCATCAACAGGGCTGCATGGTGCCAACCGACTGGCATCCAACTCCCTGCTTGAATCGCTTGTTTTTTCTCACAGGGCATCGCTCGACGCGATTTCAGTATCAAAAAACACCGGCTTCAATAACGAAATCCCCGACTGGAACGCATCGGGAACTGTTTTTAATGAGGAAATGATTCTGATTACCCAATCGTTAAAAGAGCTTCAGGGAATTATGACCAATTATGTGGGCATTGTTAGATCGAACCTCAGGCTGAAACGCGCTTTCGATAGGCTGCAGATTCTCGAAGAAGAAATTGAAGATTTATACGAAAAGTCGGTCCTTACCGAAAAAATCTGCGAACTCCGCAATATGATTACCGTGGCCGGTCTTATTATTCACATGGCAATGGAACGCAAGGAAAGCCGAGGGCTTCACCACAGTATTGACTACCCGAAGCAGTANNAAACTGTTTTTTCGCCGAAAATGCAACGGTTGTCGGTGAAGTTGAAATGGGCGATAACTGCAGCGTTTGGTTTAACGCTGTGGTGAGAGGCGACGTGCATTATATTAAAATCGGTAACAATGTCAACATTCAGGATGGCGCAGTTATTCACTGCACCTACCAGAAATCACCCGTAAATATTGGCAATAATGTTTCCATCGCGCACAATGCCATTGTTCATGGCTGCACCATTCACGATAATGTTTTAGTCGGAATGGGCGCTATTCTGATGGATGATGTAGTTGTTCATAGTAATTCGATTGTTGCTGCCGGAGCAGTTGTTTCACAGGGTACGGTTATTGAATCGGGCAGCGTATATGCCGGCATCCCTGCTAAGAAAATAAAATCAATTGACACCAAACTACTCGAAGGCCAGGTGAACCGCATCTCAAAAAGCTACACCATGTATGCAAGCTGGCACGACCCCGAAATCGAACCAATAAACTAACACGCTCATAATCAATAAACTATTAGCTATTCATTTTTGACTATTAACTAAAAACTGTCATTTTGTCAAGCAAGCCTTGTGGCAGACTTTTTGATTACATTACAATCTAAAATTTAAACGAAAATGGGATACTTACTTATATTCGGAGTCTTTATGCTGGCGAGCTGGCTTGTAGGCGCCCGTTTAAAATCAAAATTCAGACAGTTCAGTCAAATTCCGGTAAACAATGGAATCAGCGGTGCCGAAATTGCCGAGCGTATGCTCCGCGACAATGGCATTTCAGATGTTCAGGTTGTCTCCGTTCAGGGAGAACTTACTGACCACTATAACCCTCAGAACAAAACTGTTAACCTTAGCCCCGATGTTTATCATGGTCGCAATATTTCTGCGGCTGCGGTAGCTGCCCACGAATGCGGACATGCCGTGCAACATGCTACCGCCTATGCCTGGTTGCAGATGCGTTCATCGCTGGTGCCGGTAGTCAGCATTGCCTCTAAATATGTTCAATGGGTGTTGCTTGGCGGAATTCTGCTGGTTAATACCTTTCCTCAATTGCTACTGGCAGGTATTGTGCTATTCGCAATGACTACACTATTCAGTTTTATAACCCTTCCGGTTGAAATTGATGCCAGCCGCCGTGCCATAGCCTGGCTCGATGGAAGCGGAATTACCACTACAGCAACCCTGCCAAAAGCTCAGGAAGCATTGCGCTGGGCCGCTTACACCTATGTGGTTGCAGCACTGGCTTCCCTGGCAACCCTGCTCTACTACATTATGATTTATATGGGGCGCAGGGATTAAGAAATTCCAAGCTGTTATTTTTTTTCTTTGCCTGGCCGTCTTATTCACTCTGTTAAAGAGTATGATCGCTTGTATGTGTAATTGATAAGTATTGGATTACTATTTCCAATCAGGAATAATACCCTGTATGACTACTCCAAACCAGGATTAAGGGCAAATACTAATATGTGCAATCATAACCAAAAAAACCTCAATAACTCCCCTTTGCCGTACCTCCTGATATTATCTGCACACTGGCCCCGGCACCTATGCGGGTGGCTCCGGCACGGATCATATCCAGTGCAGATTTAAAATCTTTGATGCCACCGCTGGCTTTTACACCCATATCAGGACCTACAACCCTGCGCATCAGTGCAATGTCCTGAACGGTGGCTCCACCGCCATTAAAACCGGTGCTTGTTTTTACAAAACCGGCATCGGCTTTTTTCGATATTTCACAGGCAAGCACTTTTTCTTCTTCGGTAAGCAAAGCGGTTTCGATAATAACCTTCAGAATGGTATTGCTGCGGCAGGCTCTTTTCACTGCACGGATATCCTCTTCAACCAGTTTCAGGTTGCGCGATTTCAGCGCACCGATATTCATTACCATATCAATTTCGTGCGCGCCATTGGCAATAGCATTGCGCGTTTCAAAAGCTTTACTGCGGGAATCCATTTCACCCAAAGGGAAACCAACTACCGAACAGATTTTTATATCAGTGCCACGAAGCTTCTTGGCCACATAAGGCACCCAGCTCGAGTTTACGCAAACAGAATAAAATTTATAGGTGATGGCCTCGTTAACCAACTGATCAAACTGATCAACAACCGCTCCCGGTTTCAGCAGTGTATGGTCAATATAGCCAGCAAGTTCGGCCGGCGACATGCTTAATGTATTCTTTTCGGCGCCAGGTTTGGCTGTACCTTGTTCTTTTACCATCTCCTTAAGACGATCCATTACCTCTTTGGTAATTTTATCAACCAATTCATTCTGATCCATTTTTCTCCTCCTGTTTTTCTCAATTGCCATCATTTTATTAATCCGGGGCCAATGCCTGCCCCCTTCAAAACCGGTTTTAAGCCAGAGCGCTGCCATAGAGCAGATTTCGTCGGTTGTATGCATTCCGCTACCCATGGTAAGCACATTCGCATTGTTGTGTTGCCGGCTGTTAACAATGGTTTTTGAATTCCAGCACAAAGCCGCTCTTATCCCATGCACTTTGTTGCAAACCATGGATGAACCAATTCCTGCACCATCGAGCATAATGCCCCTTTCGCAATCACCGCTTACCACTTTTCGTGATACAGCATAGGCAAAATCGGGGTAATCAACAGCAGTGGCTGCATTATCGGGTCCAACATCCACCACTTTATAACCTGCAACGGTAAGGTAAGATTTCAGGGCTTCCTTTGCTGCAAATGCGCCATGATCGGCCCCAATTGCCACCCGTTCAACCCGGTCAGTATTTTCGTTATTAATCTCAGTCATTCTTTACTGGCACTAAATCATTTTAGCTTGCGCTTATTTTGTATTTACCGAATCAACAACGGCAGCTACAACATGTTTCACTGTCATTGATCCGGCTTCATTGATAATCTGTCGGGCAGAGTTACCTTCTTCAAGGGTTAAAACGATGTCGCCAACACCGGCCTGTGCCGCATCTATTGCCAGCACCGACTTCCCCGAAGCTTTGCCCGATGGATCTATTGGCTGAACCACAAGTATCTTCTTCGATTTGTAGTCCTCAACCATTATGGTTGAAACAACGTTTCCGATTACCTTTCCGAGTATCATTGTTTTTTATCAATATAAAGTTCATCCACAATTCCCATAATGGCAGCATCAATCGGGTTCATGGTTGTTTCAAGCACCCTGCCGGCTTCNNAAATTTCAATCCTTCAAAAGAATCAACTTTTTTGGTGCTTACCACCCGTCCTATGACTTTTCCCAATTTCATTTCCTGAAAATTAAACTATCCTGAAATAATCCACCAGGGTACATCTTCTTTCCCGGGTGAAAGTTCTCGGACGTGTTACCCCTTCGCCTGTCGGGCTTGCAATGGTAAATGAAGCAAAGCCGGCTCCACCATGACCCAGGCCTGCGTAACTCGGTCCATTCTTAATAAAAATGGAGCAGTTCATTGCTTTGGCCATTTTACTCAGTTTGGCAATATTGAGCGAATGCATTATGGCTGTATGCCTGAAACCATGCTCAACCTCAACAGCTAGATCTATGGCAGTATCCACATCCTTCACTCTCACGAGTGGCATTACCGGCATCAGTTGCTCTGTCCACACCAAAGGATGGTCGGGGCCGACTTCACATAGCAGCAGGCGGGTAGATTCGGGCAGATTAAGATCAATTGAGCGGGCAATAAAAGCAGCCGTTTTACCCACATAAACCTTACTCGAAGCACCTTCTTTACCACGGCAACCGGGTTCAGATATCACAATTTCTGTGATTTTCCGTATTTGCTCTTCGTTTAGTTCGTAGGCTCCGTGTTTTTTCATTTCAGCTTTCAACTGATCGGCCACAGAAGCCACACATAAAATCTCTTTTTCGCAGATGCAGATCACATTGTTATCGAAGCTGGCTCCGTCAACAATATCTTTGGCTGCTTTTGGAATATCAGCAGTTTCGTCAACCACAACCGGTGGGTTTCCCGGTCCGGCACCTATTACTTTTTTGCCACTGTTCATGGCTGTTTTAACAACGGCAGGCCCTCCGGTTACAACCAGAATAGCGATTTTTGGATGCGCCATCATCTCTTTGGCNNGCTCTTTCGACAAGGGTAAGGCCGTTGTCGTCGGAATAGGCAACAGATTCAATATCTTCAACCCCCGGAGTTTTGTTGATGGCAAGCTCATTTTTAATGATCTTATCGGCCAGGCGACCATAACCGGTCTCTTCGTTTGCCATTCGACTGTAAGTCTCTTTGTGCTCAAGCGCTGTTTTGCGCATATTGGCAACAATAAGCTTGCGGGTTTCGAGCGTGGCGGAATTTAATTCTTCAAAAGCCTTGTCGGCAGCTTTAACGGCAGCATCCATGGTTGAAAAAATACCCAAATCTGAACCCGTACTTTCTGGTTCCGGGGTCAGGGTCATGTTTTTCAGCGCTTCCTTTACGAGCTGGCGTATGCTATCTTCTAAATTGTCCATCTGCTTATTTTTACATAAAAAATGGCTTGATTTCCATGTGTGGCTGCGGAAGAATTACGTCCATCACCAGAGTATTCTTGGCTTTTGCCTTTGCAACTCCCGATTCCATTGATGTTTGAACATCGGTAAGAGCGCCGGTCATTTTCACATAGGATTTACCTCCAAAACCATCTGCTGTCCTGATTTCAATAATCTTCACCTTTCCGGCCTTGGCCGCAGCATCGGCAGCTTCAATACTTGAAATAACCGATTTGGTTTCAATAATTCCAATTGCATCCCAGTGGTCAGATTTGATTGTTTTGCCGATTGCTGAAACAACATCCTGGTGTACCATTGGCAGAAACAGGCTATCAACAATGAAATCTATTCCGGTTTCACGGCCTTTCCTGAAAGCATATTCAACTGAAGCCACATCGCCGCTGAAAATAATCAGGTACTTGCCTGAACTGATGGTGCGGGCATCCAGAATTGTGATGGGCGCAATTTTCACCATTTCGTCCATGGCCATAAAACCAACCACAATACTGCTGAATTCCAATGCCCCTAAAACCACTATCTCTTTTTCGCTGATCATTTACGGTAAATCACGGTGTCATTTTCATCAATTATATCAACAATTCCTACCACCAGGGCATCGAGTGGCTTGCCTGTTGTAAGCGGTGTTTCGCGGGCGGTTGATCCTTCCGAAACCATCACCATTTCATCCCTTCCGGCACCAACGAGATCGAGGGCAACCACAAAGTCGTTTTTAAGCACACCTTCTTGATTGCATTTTTCAATCAGCAAAAAAGCTTTTCCTGAAATGCCAACCTGATCGGTGCTACTTACAACTGTTCCAACTACCTTACCTAAAATCATCGCTCTTAAGCTTTATCTTTCCTGTATGTGAAAGCGCCATCTTTTTCGATAAAATCAACTATGGCAATGATGGAGCAATCGGCTGGAACACCTTCGGTAGCAGGCGTAAACCGGGCACTGCTTCCTGAAACATAGAAAACAATCTCGTTTATTCCGGCACCTACAGCGTCCATAGCTACAACAAAATCGCCTTTCCCCTTCATGGCGACAGGGTCAATTTTCTCGAGAAGTAAGAAAGAGATCCCTTCCATTTTGCGGGGTTTGTGGCTCGACACAACCGTACCGGCAACCCTTGCTAAAATCATGGATTATTTTTTTAATTTACCCCTGCCTAATGGAAGAGCGGAATCAACATTTTCGTGTGGTCTTGGAATAACGTGGGTAGATACAATCTCGCCCACTTTTTCGGCAGCACGAACACCGGCGTCAACTGCAGCGCGTACCGCGGCTACATCGCCACGAACGATCGCAGTTACATAACCGCCACCGGTTTTCTCATAGCCTACCAATTCTACTTTGGCAGCTTTAACCATTGCGTCAGAAGCTTCAACCATAGCGGTAAAGCCCCTGGTTTCGATCATGCCCAGGGCATCTGTATTGAAATCAGCCATTTTTCAATCTCCTATTTTTTTTGATTTGAAATAATTAATCTTCTTTCGCGGATCTTCCTGTTACCTCAGCAAGTCTTTTTTCAACAATTGACTTACACTCAAGCACTTCAGCTTCAGGTCCGGCAATATAAACCCTGCCAAATTTACCGAAACCGGTAACATCAATAATTTTGATATTGGCAGCTTTCTCAGCTTCATTGGCAGCATAATATGCGTACCCGGCCGGTTCAACCTCAAGCACAAAGAGGGTATCGCCTCTCAGCAACATCATCCCCCAACGGGTGCGGTTAATCAATTGAGCATGATGGTCTTCAACATTTTTGATTAACTGACTGGTGAGAATTCTTGGCTTAATTCTCTCATTTTCAGTTTTGTGAATTGCATCTAATACTGCCTGGCCAGCCGTACGGGTATCGCCCTGGCTGTCGGAATGAACTTCGAGCATGCCATAGGCGCGCTCAACTACCTGCATCCCGGGTTTTACGTTGGTTGCCTTAAGGGCGATATCGGTAAGGGTGTTGATTTCGATACCCGGCGCAATTTCAATAATGCAGCAGGCTTGTCCGCCGACAGGCAGATAACCCCTGGAAACGGTTGACAGGTAAGAAGCCATCTGCAATTGCAGTGAATCAAGGAAAATATAGGTCCTTAAGTCAATGTGTGCTTTTGAGTCGCTCATAATAATTATCCTTTCTTATTGGTTTTGCTACCCAGAGGAAGCGCTGAATCAACATTCTGGTGGGGACGTGGAATAACATGGGTGGATACAATTTCACCTACTTTTTCAGCAGCACGAACACCGGCATCAACAGCAGCCCTTACAGAAGCCACATCACCCCTGATAATTGCTGTAACATATCCGCCACCTGTTTTTTCGTAGCCGACCAATTCAACTTTTGCTGCTTTCAGCATAGCATCTGAAGCCTCAACCATAGCTGTAAAACCTCTGGTTTCAATCATGCCCAATGCCAACATTTCGCTATTCTCCATAGTGTTTTTTATTTTTTTTGATGGGATAAAAATTCTTTTCGGGTTTACCCTGATTTTTCCATATAGCAATATTGAGAAAAATACGTCTAATACATTGCAGAAATTTTCAAAAAACAGAAAAATCAAGCAAAGTTAAGTTTTTTTGAGTTCAAAGTACACTCAATAAAATCATTAGGATAATTCTGTTGCCTACCCCAAGCCCTGCGCAATGCGCTCTGAGCACCGAGCACTGTGCCCATCCCTCCTTTTATATCTAAAAACTTGCATTTAACATTCCCGGGCAGTACTTTTACCGACTTCTTTGTTAAATACCTTGAACCATACTCAAAATAGCATGCGCAACTTTATTATATTTCTTTTCATTTTATTGTCAGGTGTTACCAAATCGCAGGTTGCAATAGACTCTGCTTTGGATTTTACAGTTAAAGACCTTGCTGGAGTGCAGCATCACCTTTATGGTTACCTTGATGCCGGCAATTATGTAATTATTGACTTTTTTACAACCAATTGCGGGCCTTGCCAGACTTATGCTTCTGAAGTAAGTGCCTCTTACGACCATTTCGGCTGCAACGAAGGCAATGTTGTATTTTTAGGTATGAACTGGGGCAGCGACAATCAGTCCGTACATTTATTTGATTCACTTTGGGGCGCTATGTATCCATCAGTCAGTGGTTTGCAGGGCGGCGGAAATGCAATTGTTGATATTTACCAGGTGCAATCCTACCCAACTGTAATACTTATTGCTCCCGACCGCACAATATTAAATAACCACATCTGGCCACCAGAAACCGATACAATAAATGCCGAAGTTATTGCTGCCGGAGGAATAGCTCAGCCCTGTACCGTTGGCACAAGCCAGCAGGATATTTCTTCTGTTCCTGAAATTCAGGCAATTACATCCGGGCATGGGAATGTTCAGATTCGTTTGAAGGATGTAAANNATTTTTTCTGCTTTCAGTTTCCTGGACTTGCTTCGGTGAAGCTCATAATTTGCTCATAAAAAGCAACCTGATCGGCATTTCGGATCCATTTCAAATTTGATCTTTCTCATTTGCGGACATAAATCCATTAACTGGAATCATTGCCAATTGAGGAAAATTCCCTATATTTGAAGTCGTTAGTCCACCTGGACATAGATTATCAAGGGCTCTTAATCTTCTGCATCCCTTAAACTGTAGACCCTGCAGCTAATTACACCTGCGGTTTTACTACACTACTAATGACCTACTATCAAATATGAATTGCATTCAAATAAACGGAATCCCAAAAAACAAAGCACAAAATATATTCTGCAGCATTTCGGGCCTGGCCCTGTTTCTGGAATGAAATGAATGCTTCCTGAGGTTATTCATTGTCTCTTTTCGTATCCTGAAAATTCTCCGATTCCTTCCTGGGTTGTAAAAACTCAAATCTTATATCTTTCAGGATAAATGGAGTTAAAAGGCAATGTACTTTTAATTGTCGCTGCATTACTTTTTCATGATAAGTAAGATTGAAGCAACTGGAAACCTGCCTCTTCTGCCTGCTCGAAGGAATTTTGGAAGGGATTAACATTATTCTTGATAATTCGTGAGACAGCAGTCCTGACAATCGCAACATAATTTTTTCTGATTTTGGCATGGCATTAATTGATGTAATAATTTTTGTACTCTATTTCGCGGGAATGCTCGCGATAGGCGTATATTTTTTCAGGAAAAACAAAAATATTGATGATTACTACGTTGGCGGCAGATCGCTCGGAAGCTGGCATATTGGAT
Organism: Bacteroidales bacterium UBA5537; assembly: GCA_002426025.1. Classification (GTDB taxonomy): domain Bacteria; phylum Bacteroidota; class Bacteroidia; order Bacteroidales; family Lentimicrobiaceae; genus Lentimicrobium. The sequence goes on from DINP01000063.1 coordinate 61,127, forward strand.
TGTCCGTTGTAGCGACTGATGTCGGAGGGGGTTTCTCCATCGGTCTGGGTGGCCTCGGTTTTAGTATAGGGCTTTCCGGGTCGTGGATGCTGTTTACCGGACTAATCGGGGCCTGGCTCAGCGCGGTGGTGCTGATTCCAATTATCAGCCGTTTATCGCGAAAGCATCAATTTTTCACATTCCCACAAATATTTGAGCAATTCTACAATCATAGGGTAGCATTGATAGCAGGTGTAATTTCTGCAATCGGCTATATCGGATTTACAAGCTCACAGCTCCTTGCAGGTGCAAAACTGGCTTCGGCAACTTTCGCCGAACTCGACTTAATTACTGCACTTATCATTATGGGCGCCATTGCAATTATTTATACTGGAATTGGAGGGCTGAAAGCAGTAATCTATACCGATACCGTTCAATGGATCATCCTGATGTCGGGATTGATTTTTATCGGAATACCGGTTGCCTATTTTGCCGTGGGCGGAATGGAAGCTATTAAGACTACGCTTGGTCCGGAATTTCTGTCCCTCACCAACGTAAGCTGGCAACAACTTGTGAAATGGGCAGTTACTATTATACCTATCTGGTTTGTTGGAATGACACTTTACCAAAGGATTTATGCCTCAAAAGGGAGCAAACAGGCTCAGAAAGCATGGTTTATTGCTGGTTTGTTCGAATGGCCAATTATGGCTTTTATGGGCGTTTTCCTTGGCTTACTTTCACGGGTTGCATTTGAAAATGGCATGTTTGCCGATCTCGGCTATGGAGCAGGTTCACAATTTGATGCTGAAATGGGCTTACCTATCCTGCTGAACACAATTTTACCAGCCGGATTAATGGGCCTGGTGCTTTCGTCCTATTTTTCGGCAATACTCTCTACTGCCGACAGTTGCCTGATGGCAGCATCGGGTAACCTACAAACAGATATCCTGGCAAGGATATTCAAATTCAATCCTGATCCGAAATCGCAACTGCGCTGGTCACAGGTATTAACCATCATTATTGGTGTTCTGGCACTGTTTCTTGCGTCCTACATGACAAATGTGCTTGATTTGATGCTCTATTCTTATGCATTTATGGTATCAGGGTTGTTTGTTCCTGTTCTGGCAGCACTTTATGGCAAGAAACCCAATGCAAGGGCTGCTATTGCTTCAATGATAACCGGCGGCACCACTACTGTTGCACTTACCGTGATGGAAATAAACCTTCCATTCGGGCTCGACCCCAATATATTTGGTATATTGTCAGCTGCAGTTGTTTATTATACTTTCTTTTACACCGCGATATTTGTAAAAAAATGGAATTAGAAAATATCATCAGGTTGAGGCAGCAGTTGCATCAACATCCTGAAGTATCGAACAACGAGGTTCAGACTTCAGCCAGGATTTCTGGTTTTTTTCATCATTTAAACCCTGATGAAGAGCTTGATCTGGGTAAAACCGGAAAAGCATTTATCTTCAATGGAAAAGAAAAAGGGCCTGTGCTTGTATTCAGGGCAGAGCTTGATGCCCTGCAGATTAATGAAGTTTCAGACAAGCCTTACCAATCGCAGAATAAACAGGTAGCACACTCCTGCGGACACGACGGGCACATGGCAATTATCTCGGGCCTAGGCAGAAGAATCTCAATAAACCGTCCTGCAAAAGGAAAAGCAGTCCTGCTGTTTCAACCTGCCGAAGAACTGGAGCAAGGAGCTAAAGATGTGGTTGAAAACCCCGCCTTCACAGCACTGAAGCCCGATTATATTTTTGCTTTGCACAATATTCCGGGTGCCGAAAAGCATACCGTAATGGTTAAAAACGGAAGCTTTGCAGCCGCATCAAAAGGGATGACGGTTAAGTTGATTGGCAAAACATCACATGCTGCCGAACCCGAAATGGGCATTAATCCGGCCATGGCGATTTCAAATATAATACAACGGCTCAACCAGATTAAAACAAAGCAGGATAAGTTTACCGACTTTGTTCTGCTAACAATAATCCACATCAGGCTGGGCGATGTTGCTTTTGGCACTTCACCCGGATACGCTGAAATGATGCTTACTCTGCGCGCCTTTGAGAACAGCGATATGGATTTGCTGACAGCAGAGGCGGTGAAGATTTTCAAGGATGTTGCCATCGAAGAGAATCTTGGCATTGAAATTTCCTTTAATGAAGTTTTTCCGGCAACGGTCAATAGCAAAGATTGCGTTGATCTGATTGTGGAAGCCGCTGATGAAAATAAACTGCAGCTTGAATATCTGAAAGCGCCTTTCAAATGGTCGGAAGATTTCGGGTATTATACCGAAAAATACGAAGGTGGTTTTTTCGGGCTGGGTGCTGGCAAAAACCAGCCGGCATTGCACAATCCCGACTACGATTTTCCTGATGACCTTATTGCTACAGGAATTGATCTTTTTTACTCTATCTATAAAAAAATATTGCAATAGAATGAACGGAAGTACAATTATTACATTAAACCCGAATGCGGTAAAAAACAATATTGCTTTCTTACGGAAACAATATGGAAAGAAAGTAAAAATATCATCGGTACTCAAAGCCAATGCTTATGGGCATGGTATTGAGCAAATGGTCCCCATGCTTGAGAAGGCCGGAGTTGATCATTTCTCTGTTTTTGAATATGATGAAGCCGTGCGTATTTACAGAAGTTTATCTGCCCCGGCAACCATTGTAATTATGGGCTGGATTTCAGATAGAAACCTCAAAACTTCAATACAGACCGGTTTTGAATTTTTCGTATTCAATATTGACCGGCTTAAGAAATCACTGGCAATTGCCAGGCAACTGAAGACTACCGCGAAAATTCACCTTGAGGCCGAAACCGGAATGAACCGAACCGGACTAAATATTCACCAGCTTAAAGAGGCCATTTCAATTATTGAAAATAACCGCGATTTTTTCGAAATAATGGGTTTCTGCACGCATCTGGCCGGCCCCGAAAGCATTTCAAACCATTTGCGCATTCAGCGGCAATTGAAGATATATCAGCAAATGCTTACCCTGCTTTCGCAAAATAACATTGTTCCCAAATACCGGCATGTCGCCAATTCGGCAGCCTCTATGGTTTACCCCTCAACCAGAATGGATTTGGTAAGGGTTGGTATTATGCAGTATGGGTTCTGGTCGAGTGCAGAAATTTTCATCCATTACATAGGTAATAAACCCGAAATGGTAGATCCGCTGCACAGGGTTTTAGACTGGAAGAGCAAAATTATGTCGTTAAAAGATGTAAATATCGGCGAATTTGTTGGTTACGGGGTTTCATACCTCGCGCAAACCAAATTGAAAATGGCCATTGTTCCGGTCGGATATTCGAGCGGTTACAGCCGCTCTTTAAGCAACAAAGGCCGGGTGCTGGTAAGAGGTGTTCGCTGTAGTGTTATTGGCCTTGTTAATATGAATATGATTGCTATTGATGTTACCAATGTTGACAACGTGACNNAGCGCTTTCAGCGACATCAGTAATATGCTCAATTATGAAGTCTTGTCGCATCTACCTAAAAATATTGAAAGAAAAGTGCTGAATGGTTCCAATGGCGGATAAATGCCTGGTTAAATAGAATCAAACTTCCATAACTTAAATTACATTTGTATTAAAACTACAGGGCGTTTCGATAGTGATTTGCTATTCAAATTCCCTTTGGCAGTTTCGAATACTAACTGCAATCTAACAAATTAAATGTCAATTACATGGATCAGAAAATTGAAAATATCGAACTCGTATATCTAACCACTGACGATTATCCTGAGCTAAAATCAGTAATGCAAAGTGCATATGCCACCATGCCCGACTCCATCTGGAAAGAGTCACACATAAAAACATTGCTTAACAAGTTTCCTGAAGGGCAGGTGGTTGTGAAGGTTAACGGGCAAATAGCCGGTTGTGCATTGTCAATCATCATTAAACACAATAATTTTAATCAAAAACACACATATAAGGAAATAACCGGTAATTACACTTTCAATACGCACAATAACGATGGGGATACTCTTTATGGTATTGATGTCTTTATAAAGCCTGAATTCAGGGGGCTTCGACTTGGCCGTCGCCTGTATGATTACCGAAAGGAATTATGTGAGAAACTGAATCTCGAAGGCATTGTGTTTGGTGGTCGTATCCCTAATTATCATAAGTACGCTGCTGAAATGACCCCGAAAGAGTATATTGAAAAAGTGCGTCTGCGCGAAATCCACGACCCGGTACTTAATTTTCAGCTTTCAAACGATTTCCATGCTTTAAGGGTATTGAAAGGCTACCTTGAAGGGGATGCAGTATCTCATGAGTATGCAGTTTTGCTGAAATGGGACAATATCTATTTCGAAAAGCCCTCAATGGAAACCCTGACCATAAAGAAAATTGTCAGACTTGGCCTTGTTCAATGGCAAATGCGTCCGTATAAGGATGCCATTGAACTGATGCAGCAGGCTGAATTTTTTATTGATGCCCTGAGTGGATACAGAAGTGATTTCGCATTGTTCCCCGAGTTCTTCAATGCTCCACTGATGGCCGAATACAATCACATGAGTGAAGCCGAAGCCATTAAAGAGCTGGCCAAATACACGAAAGATCTGGTTAATGATTTTTCAAAACTGTCTATTTCGTATAACATCAATATTATAACTGGCAGTATGCCAGAAATTATTGATGACAGTCTGTACAATGTGGGTTATCTGTGCAAACGCGATGGATCGGTCGAACGTTATGAGAAACTCCATGTTACCCCCGATGAAGAAAAAATATGGGGAATGAAGGGTGGCAATGTTTTTAAGACCTTTGATACCGATTGCGGCAAAATTGGTGTGCTTATCTGCTACGATGTCGAGTTTCCCGAGCTGAGCCGCCTGCTGGCAGATGAAGGAATGGATATCCTGTTTGTACCTTACCTGACCGATACCCAGAACGGATTTTCCAGAGTAAGGCACTGTGCTCAGGCCAGAGCGATTGAGAATGAGTGTTTTGTAGCCATAGCCGGTAGTGTTGGTAATTTGCCCAAGGTTCACAATATGGACATTCAGTATGGGCAGTCAATGGTGTTTACTCCCTGCGATTTTTCGTTCCCAACCAATGGCGTTAAGACAGAAGCCACGCCGAATACCGAAATGATTCTTATTTCTGATGTTGATGTTGACTTACTGCGTGAACTGCATAATTATGGCAGCGTCAGAAATCTCAAAGACAGGCGCACCGATCTCTTTGACCTGAAAAAGTGCAAATTGAAATAGAGCAGACTCTATGAAAAAACTTTCAATACTCTTTATTTGCTTGTTCCTTCTCAACACTTTCAAGGTTTTTTCGCAGAATCTGGTGACCGATCGTCCCGATCAGACAGAAAGTTCAGTAACCATCCCTGCCGGAAGCCTGCAGATTGAAACCGGTTTCATGCTGGGTTATGAAGAAGTGGATCAAATTTCAGTAAGGAGTATTGTAGTGCCGGCGAGTCTTTTCAGGTTAGGTATTGCCAAAAGCATTGAGCTGAGAATAAGCAGTCAGTTTGAAAATTACAAGATAAAAGATGAATCTGTTGAAGGTATTGGCGATATAGAAGTTGGTGCAAAAGTTCAGCTCCTGAAAAACGAAAATATCAATACCGAAATCGCCTTTCTTTCGCACCTGGTTGTACCTTCGGGCACCAATAAATTAAGCAACGGCCATGCCGGAACAGTTAACAAACTGGCTATTTCTCATTCGATAAATGACCATACAGGGTTGGGATATAATATCGGCTATAACTATTTTGGGCAGGGCAATGGCGACCTTACCTTTTCAACTGTTCTGGGATACAGCATCAACGAAAAAACCGCGGTTTTTATCGAGCCTTTTGGAGAAATTGCTAACTTTGAAGAACTGGTGCTGAATGCAGATGCCGGATTTACCTGGTTGCTCAACAATAATTTCCAGTTGGATTTCTCCTTTGGAACAGGCTTAAATCACAAAATGAACTATCTGTCACTGGGGTTTTGCTGGCGTTTGCTGAAAGAGTAACCCGTCCCGAACAGCCTTTCCTTTAAGGGTATTATAAATGTGTACCCCGAATGTTTCCAGTTCCCGGAAAGGCAAAAACGAAAGGAAACCATGGTCAATGTTGCAAAAACAAATGATGAGCGGATTAATCCCCATCTGAATGGATTAGGCGAATCCGACACTCTCGCCATCAATGAGCTTTCTAAAAAACTGATTTCAGAAGGCAAAACTATTTACCGCTTCGGACTTGGGCAATCGCCTTTTCCGGTGCCCGACAATGTTGTCAAAGCCCTTCGCCTGAATGCCCCGCAGAAGGATTACCTGCCTGTGAAAGGACTTCAGATATTGCGTGAAGCTGTTGCCGATTTTCACCGCCGTAAGGATGGCATCAATGCTCAGCCTGAGCATGTAATTATTGGCCCGGGCTCTAAAGAACTTGTTTTTCTGATGCAGCTTGTTTTCAATGGTGAAATTATTATCATCAGCCCCTGCTGGGTTTCATACATTCCACAGGCAAAAATTCTGGGTAAAGAAATTTCTATTATTCACAGTTCCTACGAAAACAAATGGCAGCTTACGCCTGACTTGTTCCGCGATTTCCTGAAAAAGAGAAACAGCACAACCAAGCCCGGACTGATGATTTTAAATTACCCTGGCAATCCTGATGGTGTAAGTTTCACCGAAGGGAGCCTGAAAGAAATTGCCGAATTGGCCCGACAACACAATATTTTTATTTTATCTGATGAAATATACGGGCAATTGCACCACAAGGGGAAGCATATTTCTATTGCGAAATATTACCCCGAAGGAACCATTATCAGTTCGGGACTTTCAAAATGGTGTGGTGCCGGAGGCTGGCGGCTTGGCACTTTTACTTTCCCGCCAGATTTAAACTGGTTGCTTGAGAAAATGGCCGTAGTAGCCAGCGAAACCTATACTTCGGTAAGTGCACCTATCCAATTTGCTGCTGTTCAGGCTTTTAAAGTAAGTATGGAAATAGAGGAATACCTTTGGCATGTCAGGAAAATTCTTACATCAATCGGAAACGAATGTGTAGCGATTTTACGTGAAGCAAACATCAGGGTTCACGATCCTGAAGGAGGGTTTTATCTCTATCTCGATTTTTCTGAATATACCGAAAAACTAAACGCAATTGGAATTTCAACATCAAAAGAACTCTGCACCCGGCTTCTTGCCGATACGGGTGTTGCCATTCTCCATGGCAGTTCGTTCAGCAGACCGGAAGAGGAGTTTTCTGCCCGGATGGCTTATGTTGATTTTGGTGGAGCCCGAGCTCTGGCTGCAGCCAAAACCATTCCACTGCACGAACCCTTGCCCGGGGATTTTAACAGTATCTATTGCGCAAATGTGATAGATGGTGTTAACAAAATTACGGATTGGCTGTCATCCAAATAAAAGCATTGGAATTCAGTTATGCGTTGATCATTTTACAATGCAGTTACCATAAATAAAGCCTCCTGAAATTAAAAAAGATTTCAGGAGGCTTTGTCAGAATGACATGCAATTAGTATATTTCTTGAACAGGCTTCATTATTGATATTCAACAATAAAGTCCCACATATATTCCACCTCAGGAGGACATTCAAAATCCATTCGGTCTATACCACAATCCCAAAGCAGATTCCCGTTTTCATCAATCAGATAGGTAATACAAGGCTCTGTTGCACCTGCTCCAAGCCTCCAGCTTACAGATGCGACCTGGCCTTCTTCAATATTAAATCCTCCAAGTTTTTCTCCTGCCGAAACCAGTTCGAACAGACCATTATTTCCAAGTGAATGATTCCCGTCCGGACCAAAATAATTTGTTCTGGCCCAGGTCGTATCATTCTCATCGCAAGGCGATGACCAGCTCCCCATTGTTTCAAGAAGCTCATAGGCAACATTGGGGTCGGAAACCAAACGGGCATAACGGTAAAATACATTGCGGAAAGTAATTTTTATACTTTTATAATTCCCGGCAGGAATTTCAACATCCGAAAAAGTATAGTCCTCAAACAATTTATGCTCTTTGTTTGTAACTGAGGTAAGCCTTTCCCATAAGAGGTTGTCTGGTTGCCCGGCTTTTACCTCTTCCTTTGAAACCCAAACATCGCCCACGCAGAGTTTAAAGCTGGTAGTTTCGGTAACCGTTGTTGATCCTGTAAGTGGTGGGTTTGTTATTGCCCCCGACTTTGGATAGAGTAAGCTTTTGCTGTTTTCAAGCGGGTTCAAGGTCTTAAACCGAAGTATCCCGGTTTTGTCATTGTTGTTCTCGTCCTTTTCCTTTGTGCATGCTGTCAACATTATCAACAGACAAAGGACCGTGCTAAGCACGGGTCTGAATTTCGATTTCTGTTTCTCCATTAGTAGAAATTTTCGTTTCATCATTAATATCTATAATGGCCAACTGGCGCAGAATATTAATCAAAACCTGATAAGTTATCTCTCTGGTAAAAAACACAATTCAACCATATAATATAGAAATAACTCCATGTGTAACCCTGAATGAATAAAAAATTCAAAAGGGTTTAGATATTTATATCCAAAAAGGAGTAAAAGTCACTAATAAACATGACCACGAGTTGGATAAAAATTAACAATTACATGAAAATCAATTAATAAGAAGAATTCAAACACTCTGATTTTAGCAACTCTGAAGGAAAAAAATTCGGTATATTCAGGGGTTCGAATTAAAACAAGTTCCGCCTGAACTCAACAGAATTTCAATAAAAAAAACAAACTACTCGGTGCTGATATTATGATGAATGAAAGGAATATTGATAACACTTATGTTCCGGCATACTTTTTGGATTAAATTTACTGTGTTTTTCAGATTTTATCTCTAATAAACAATTACTATGAAAAAACCAGCTTATCTGTTACAGCTTCTATCTCTAATACTGGTTCCAACCATGTTTTCGTGTGTTCCTGAGGACGACCTGGGCCCTGATACCGGTGACCCACGTGATAAGTTTATCGGCTCATGGCTTTTTAATGAGACTCCGGTTACAAAAAAACTAAATCCCACTTTCAGGGTTACCATTTCCTATAATTCGGGCAATTCCTCACAGGTTTTACTCAGCAATTTCGGTAATACCGGCAATAGTTACAGTGCTTACGGAATAGCAACATCCAACAGGATAACAGTGCCATATCAGGAAATTGCAACAGGTGTTTTTGTAGAAGGATCAGGTACTATGTCAACCCTTAACCTGATGGATTGGGAATATTCTATCACGGCTGGTGGCGATATTGAAAATTTTACCGCAACTGCAACGAAATAAGAAATCCATTTATAACAGAAATGCCCTACCGTGAAACCGTTAGGGCATTTTTATTTTAATAATAACATCTCTATTGCTTAACCTTTGTGGTATCCTGCAACTTTATAAAAATGGGGATGCTGTCTTTATGCCTTGATAATGTTATAATTACAGAATCCATCATTACCTGAAAATCCTCCATATCCTGCTGATAGTACCTGAGGTTTTCCTGAAACTGCTCATGCGAAACCCCATACCATGCATAAAGAGAATCGTAGCTTTGCTGCGCGATGATTTTTGTACTGTCGCGTGAAAGTTTAACCTGCTGTTTCTTCAATGCAGCCTCGGTAAGTTCAACATCGGCCAGCAACTTAATCATTTGTTCGCGGGGTATCAGCTCCTGGTCAGCGGCAATGCCCTTTTGCCTGTTGTGGCATCCCGAAAGGGGAACCAACAGAACCATGATAAAGATGGTAAGAATATTGCCGCAGGTTTTCACGATAGCTATTTGCTTTTGGCGTATTCCTTGTTCAACTCAAGAATTACCTCGTTGGTAATATCGAGTGAATCGTTCGCTGTGAGAATGCTACCTCCTTTATTAAATGAGAGAATGTAATCGAATCCGGCATTCTTATTATACCTTTTCAGGAAATTGTTGAGACTGTCGAGCAAGAGCAAATTGAGGTCATATTCCTGTTTGGATATTTCGGAAGAAAACTGTTCCCGCAAATCGTAGAGCTTTTGCTGCTCTCCCATCAGTTGACTGTATATTTCCTGAGCCGATGCTTCGGAAATTGTCTTCTTGTTTACCTGATCCTGGAAATAGGCGGCATCTTTTTCAAAAGCGGCCTGTTTTTTCTTCAATTCTGTTTCAAGAAGGGTGGTTTTCGATTCAAGCTCATTGCGCATAGATTTTACCAGATCGTAATGAACCAGGATGCTATCGCTGTTAACATAGGCCACGGTGACAGAATTACCGGCTGTTTTCTTTAGCATAGCCATGTTCTGATCGCTCCCTTTACCCGGTTTAAGCACAATAAAATACAATACGACCAATCCCAGAAAGAGAAGTACATTTATTATGGTAAATATGGTATTCGGGTTACACTTCCGTGGTTTTCCGCTTGGAATGGCATTCTGTTCTAAAACGGGTTCGTTCATTTCGGGCTGCTGTGTTACATTCTCATCCTGCATCTTATTGTCTTTTTTATGATTTTTGGCAAAATTAAACTAAAAAACAAGGCTGGCAAAAATACCTGCCGCCTTGTTTTTCAATCTATTGTTCTTCAATGTTTTCGATTAAATTCGGAAAGCCATGCATAAAAGCATAGAGCTTCTCGGGATAACCGGCTAATTTCCAAGGTCTGACATAAACTTGATGCGCATCAGCCTCACTTCATCTTCGCTGTATTCATCTTCGCCAAGCTCCTGAATGGCCTTTTCGATTGAATCGCTTTCAGCTTCGCGGAAGTAATCATAAATCTCCTCCTGATGGAAGGGATCAACATACTCGTTCACATAATAGTTGAGGTCGAGTTTGGTTCCGGCAGAGACAATACGTTCAATTTCAGTAAGCAGTTCACCTATAGCCATGCTTTTTGCCTGGGCAATATCCTCCAGCGAAATCTTCCGGTCAATATTCTGTATAATGTAAACCTTCAATCCCGATTTGTTGACCACCGATTTCACAACCATGTCCATAGGGCGGATTATCTCATTTTCCTCCACATAAACCTTAATCAGGTCAACAAACGGTTGCGCATATTTCTGGGCTTTACCTGCTCCTACACCTGTAATGTGTTGCATTTCGGAAAGGGTGATCGGATATTGAATGGCCATATCTTCGAGGGATGGATCCTGAAATATTACGAAAGGAGGGAGATTTTCCTTACGCGATATCTCTTTGCGCAGATCCTTCAACATGCTGAATAAGGTTTTATCAGCTGTACTCGTTTTTGCTCCTCCACCGGCAAAGAAATCCTCTTCCTCGGCATTCTCGTAATCATGATCACGGGTAAGCAGGATAGAATAAGGTTTTTTCAGAAACTTTTGCCCTTCAGGGGTAACCTTCAGCAAACCGTAGTTTTCAATGTCCTTAACAAGCAAGCGCTCAATCAGCATATGCCTGATTACCGCATTCCAGTATTTTTCGTCATGATCCATGCCCTTGCCAAAAACTTCGAGCTGATTGTGCTTGAACGATTTGTTGTTGGCCGAAACCTTACCGGTAATCACGCTGATTATGTGCTTGGCTTTAAAAAGCTGCTTAACAGCGAGAACAGTTTCAAGTACAAGTTCTACAGCTTCTTTGCCTTCAAATTTGGTTTTTGGGTGCAGGCAGTTATCACAGCTTCCGCAGTTGTCTTCTTTATAAATTTCACCAAAATAGTGAAGCAACTGCTTGCGGCGACAAACCGATGATTCAGCATAAGCTACCGTTTCGAGCAGTAACTGGCTGGCAATTTCCTGTTCGGCAACCGATTTGTTCTTGTTGAATTTCTCGAGTTTCTGAATATCGTCGTAGCTATAGAAAGCGATACAGTTACCTTCGCCATCATCGCGCCCCGAGCGTCCTGTTTCCTGATAGTAGCCTTCAAGGCTTTTGGGAACATCGTGGTGGATTACATAGCGAACATCGGGCTTGTCAATACCCATTCCAAAAGCAATGGTAGCCACAATTACATCAATTTCTTCCATCAGGAATTTATCCTGATTTGTAACCCTGGTAGCCGAATCAAGTCCGGCATGATAAGGCAGCGCCTTTATTCCATTCACCTGTAAAGTTTCAGCAAGTTCCTCTACTTTTTTACGGCTCAGGCAATACACGATGCCCGATTTACCGGGCTGTGATTTGATGTATTTGATAATATCCTTGATTACCTCCTCGCCTTTGGGCCTTACTTCATAATAGAGGTTTGGCCTGTTGAACGATGAGATAAACAGGGTTGAATCCATCATATTAAGGTTCTTCTGAATATCCTGTTGCACCTTGGGCGTGGCCGTTGCAGTAAGCGCAATAATGGGCACCCTTTTCCCGATTGACTCAATAATTGGTCGTAAACGGCGGTACTCAGGCCTGAAATCGTGCCCCCACTCCGAAATACAATGCGCTTCGTCAATAGCAAAAAAGGAGATGTTTATCTCTTTCAGAAACTGCACATTCTCATCTTTGGTAAGCGATTCAGGAGCTACATACAGCAGCTTGGTTTTACCGCTGATAAGGTCCTTTCTTACGTCCGTTATCTCAGCCTTCGTCAGTGATGAATTCATAAAATGGGCAATACCATCTTCGGCACCGAAGTTTCGGATAGCATCTACCTGATTCTTCATCAAGGCGATAAGGGGTGAAATAATAATAGCAGTGCCAGGGCTGATTATAGCTGGTAACTGGTAGCACATTGATTTTCCTCCACCTGTAGGCATGATCACAAAAGTATCATTCCCGTCAAGCAGGTTCTTAATAATTGCTTCCTGATTGCCCTTAAACGAATCGAACCCAAATATTTTTTTTAATAACTCGTTGAGTGAAAAGTTTTCCACTTTCTTCATTTCTGTCGTTTTACGTGTAGTTCCAGGAAAGGTGGGAAAAGACCAATTCACAGGAAATTATAATCTTTGTAGTTCTAACAAATTTAATCATTACACACTTACAAATCAACTTTTTTATTTATTGACTAAAAAAAACTTCTTTTTCCCATTTGCAAAATAAATTAAAGGATGTTCTGGTTTCTTATTCAATAAGGAATAATGCTTTCAGACTTCCTTTTTTACATCCCCTGTCAGGCAAAAGAATACTTCCACCCAGTTGAAGCGCAACCATGCCTCCAACCCATGAGTGGGTTTCATACCAGTTATACCAGCGCCTCCGGAGTTAAACCAATGAATATCTACATATAGTTCCCGGCTATAGCAGATGGTTTTTCACCCTATGTGAAAAGGAGCACAAATTTCTAAAAAAAATCAATTCAAGCAATTAACTTATTCAGCGTTTTTAAAAAGAAATCATTTTTGTGATTTTTTGTGATTTTTCAGATTCTTCTTTGTCCAAAACACCGGCAAAACAAGCCCTTATATTATTGTATCTTTGCGAATCGGTGAAAAAATTTTCCGTTCTGGTAATTTTGGCTTGAAAATAGCGCAACGGGACAGGTTCTTTCATCATGAAAACAGTAAGGTAATATTTTAAAAAGCATGAAAACAGCAGAAGAAATCAAAGCAATTGCCTCGCGTACAATAAATGAAGAGGCTGCTGCTATCGGACAACTCAGCCAGTTCCTTACCGATGATTTTGTCAGCAGTATTGACCTTATACTAAAATCACAGGGTCGTGTAATCGTTACCGGGATAGGTAAGAGTGCCAATATCGCTGCAAAAATTGTCAGTACATTCAACAGCACCGGCACTCCGGCTATTTTTATGCACGCTGCCGATGCCATTCACGGTGATCTTGGAATGATAAGGCCCGATGATATAATTATCTGCCTGTCGAAAAGTGGCGACACCCCCGAAATAAAAGTACTGGTTCCTCTGCTTAAGCTGATGGGCAACAAACTTATTGGGTTGGTTGGCAATACCGATTCCTATCTTGCCAGAAATGCCGATCTGGTAATAAATTCAACGGTTGAACGCGAAGCCTGCCCCAACAATCTTGCACCTACTGCAAGTACAACAGCCCAATTGGTAATGGGCGATTCCCTCGCGGTTGCTTTGCTCGAATGCCGTGGATTTACCCAGGAAGATTTTGCCCGGTATCACCCCGGTGGGGCTCTTGGAAAAAGACTTTACCTGAGGGTGTCGGATATTTTCCGTAACAACGAAAAACCCGAAGTTCAGGTTAGCGATGATATGCGTTCGGTAATTATGGAGATTTCGTCCAAACGCCTGGGGGCAACCGCGGTTTTGGATGGGGAAAAACTGGTTGGGATTATTACCGATGGGGATATTCGTCGGATGCTTCACCGCGAAGGGCCTGTTCACCTGCTGAAAGCATCAGAAATAATGACGCGGGCCCCGCAAACAATTAATGCCGATATCCTGGTAGCCGATGCCCTCGATATGATGCGCAAAAACAATATCACGCAGGTGCTTGTTCTTGAAGATGGAATTTATGCCGGAGTAATCCATCTTCACGACATCCTTAAAGAAGGAGTTATCTGAAAATAAGTGTTCATTCCGGAGATACTTTTCCGGCTATCGGAGATACATGACAGGCCTTTGTGATTTCCTTCCTCAAAACATAAAAAAGTAATGGGAGCAAAAACCGACGAATTTAATATCTACAGGCAGAAGATGAACGAACGCCTATTGTCTGCCGAGAACAACAAGGTAATCAAACGAATTTTTAATGTTGATACCATAGCTTACACCGAGGGCATTTTGCCAGTGAAAACCAAAGAGATGCTTGGACTTATCTCCTCGCTGGTGCTCAGATGCGACGATTGTGTGAGATACCATCTGATTAAATGTCACGAAAACGGACTTACTGAAGCTGAATTGCTCGAATTGCTTGGCATTGCAAACCTGGTTGGCGGAACCATTGTTATTCCGCATACCCGCAGGGCCGTCGAATTCTGGGACGATCTCACTCAGCAATAATTAAAGTTTACACTTTAAGTTCTTCCCCATAAAACCAATGAAACCGACCATCTTACATAAGTTAGCCTTAACCCGTATCCAATTAATCTCAGCATTTGCTTTTTTGCTGCTGGTTTTACCATTTGAGCCGGTTGTTGCCCAGGTTACCAAGGTGCGCGGTAAAATTACCGATGCAACTACCGGCGAGCCAATGCCATTTGTAAATGTCTATTTCAAAGGAACCACGGTTGGCGCAACTTCCGATCTCGATGGTTTTTACTCATTGGAAGCACGCAATGCAACCGATACCCTTGTGGCCTCTTCAGTTGGCTATGCCATTGCCCGCAAGGTGATTTTGAAGAACCGTTATCAGGAAATTAATTTTGCATTGCTTCCCAATACCACCGACCTTGCTGAAGTAGTGATTGTTGCCGGTGAAAATCCGGCCGAAATTATTCTGAGAAAGGTAATTGAGAAAAAACCTGACAATAACCGCGATAAACTCGAATACTATGAATACGAAGCCTACAATAAGATTCAGTTAGATGCCAACAATCTTTCCGAAAAGTTTATGAACCGCAAAATATTGAAGCCGTTCAGATTCATTTTCGATTATGTTGATACTTCCTCAGTAAACGGGAAAACTTATCTTCCCATGTTTTTATCCGAATCATTGTCGGATGTTTATTACCGCAAAAATCCTTCCGCATCGCGGGAGGTTATAAAAGCAAACAGGGTTTCGGGTATCCGCGATGAAAGCATTTCGCAGTTGCTGGGCGACAAGGTGCAGCAGATAAACGTTTACGATAACTACATTACCCTTTTTCAAAAGAATTTTATCAGCCCTATTGCCGGGTTTGGATTGTTATCTTACAAGTACTACCTGGTTGACAGTGCCAATTTTGACGGGCAATGGTGTTATAACATAGCTTTTAAGCCAAGGCGGAAACAGGAATTTACTTTTGTGGGCAATATGTGGATTCACGATACCACTTTTGCAGTGCGGAAACTCGATATGCGGGTGGTTGACGATGCCAATATCAACTTTATCAACGATCTGGTGCTTCAGCAGGAATATACCAGGGTTGACAATATGTGGTGGATGCTTTCGCACGAAAAAATGATCGTTGACTTCAACATCAACGAAAAAGATTCAACAAATGCAGTGGGCTTTTATGCTACCAAAACAACCTCGTACCGCAATTTTGTAATTAACACTGCCCGCGATAAGGATTTCTATAATACACCCGTATCGGTGATGGTGGATAAAGAAGCTAACGATAAAAGCGATGAATACTGGAACCATTCGCGGCACGAGAACTTATCGCGGCGCGAGAATATGGTTTACCAGATGGTAGATACCTTGAAATCACTCCCTGTTTTCAATACCTGGGTTGATATAATACAGATGGTAACCACCGGCTACTATGTACATGGTAATATGGAGTGGGGTCCCTACATGTCGGTCTTCAGCTTCAATGCGCTTGAGGGCAGCAGAATAAGGCTTGGGGGGCGAACCAGTAACGCATTCAGCACCCGGGTTATGCTGTCTGGTTACACAGCCTATGGATTTAAAGACCAGCAGATTAAATATGGAGCAGGATTTTTATACATGCTTGATAAAAATCCCCGCCGGGCTTTAAGTGCATCAATTAAATATGATGTTGAGCAACTGGGGCAAAGCCAGAATGCTTTCCGCGAAGATTTTTTGCTGGCTTCACTGTTCAGGCGAAACCCTGCCGATAAACTTTCTCTTGTCAGACAGTATGAGTCCAACTACGAACACGAATGGTTTTCGGGATTCTCGAATACATTTTCGGTAAAACAACGCAATGTATGGAGCGCCGGCAAAATTCCCTTCAGCTTACAATGTGTGGGCGATGATTGCATCAAATTAACAGATGTTTTGCGCACCACAGAGTTTTCATTAAGTACCCGGTTCGCCTATCACGAGCAATTTATTTCGGGCGAGTTTGAAAGGGTAAGCCTTGGGGCAAAATATCCCATACTTGAGCTGAATTATACCTATGGTGCACCGGGTGTTTTCGACAGCCAGTTTGAGTTTCACCGATTACAGTTTTCGGTGCGGCATTGGTTTAATATCATGTCGTGGGGCTGGTCAAGATATTCCATTGAAACCGGAAAGATATGGGGGCAATTACCTTACCCGTTGCTGAAAATTCATCCGGGCAACGAAACTTACTGGTACGACGAATCGGCCTTTAACCTGATGAATTACTATGAATTTGTGAGCGATCAGTACCTCAGTTTTTATTACACCCACCATTTTGTCGGGTTTTTCCTAAATAAAGTGCCTTTAATGCGCAAACTGAAATGGCGCGAAGTTGCCCAGGTGAAAGGCGTTATCGGCAACGTAAACAGGAAAAACCTCGATTATTCAAAATTGCCCGAAGGCACCTACACAACCGGCAAACCCTATTTTGAAGCCGGCCTGGGTATCGAAAATATTTTCAGGGTTTTTCGCGTTGATGCGATATGGAGGCTCAGTTACTACGACCATAACGATATTTCAAAATTCGGGGTGATGGTTTCCATGCAGTTCGATTTCTGAAAAAAGCCTACTTTTGAACGCTTCAAGATAATCACCAATGATACTTAGAACAGAGAATCTTATTAAAAAATACCGTCAGCGCACTGTAGTTAACAATGTGAGCGTACAGGTTGAACAAGGCGAAATTGTCGGGTTGCTGGGGCCAAACGGCGCCGGTAAAACCACCTCGTTCTATATGATTGTTGGACTGATTAAACCGCTGTCGGGCAAGGTTTTTCTTGAAAATACCGAAATTACCGATATGCCTATGTACCGCCGTGCACAGATGGGAATCGGATACCTGGCCCAGGAGGCTTCCATTTTCCGCCAGTTGAGCGTTGAGGATAATATTTCAGCGGTGCTTGAATTTACCAACCTTAAAAAAGAAGAACAACGTGAGCGGCTTGAATCGCTGCTGAGCGAATTTGGGCTGAACCATGTAAGAAAAAGCCGCGGTATTCAACTCTCGGGTGGGGAGCGCCGCCGTACCGAAATTGCACGGGCTTTGGCTGTAAACCCCAAGTTTATATTGCTCGACGAACCTTTTGCGGGTGTGGATCCAATTGCCGTTGAAGATATTCAGCAGATCGTTTCCAGGCTTAAGGAAAAGAATATCGGCATTCTGATTACCGATCACAATGTACACGAAACCCTGAATATTACCGACCGGGCCTACCTTTTGTTTGAAGGCTCCGTGCTAAAATCGGGTTCAGCCGAAGAACTGGCTTCCGATGAACAGGTGAGGGATGTTTATTTAGGAAAGAACTTTGAGCTCAGACGTTAATTTCTCTCTGCCTCATTTTTAATACTGCAGAGTTTCTCCAGCTTTTCAGCCTTTTCAGTTTTTCCTTCTTTTTGCAGATAGTCTGCAACAGCGGCAATTTTGTTAAAATCAACTTTTGTTGTCGGATTGTTGTCGCAAAGTTCCTGATAAAGTTCAATTGCCTGATCTACCCCTTCTTCAATGGCCATTTTGGCAAGCATCTCAGTAATATCCGATTCCTGCCCGTCACCTATCGCCATTTCAATTTGCCTTACCAATTCGTGATTGATGCGGGTACTTGTGTTGTTGAGCACAATTATCGTATTCCGTGAATCGAGGTAGCGGTGAAAATTGGTTCGGGCTCCTTCCCAAAGGCCATTGTGGTATATAACTTTGCTTCCGTTATAATCCCTTATCCTGAATCCATATCCGTAAGGAACCTCTTTCCCATAAACAGTTTCGGCTGGTGAAAAGGCCTCATCAAGCAGTTCCTGGTTGATAACTGAACCGGAGTAGAGAGCTTTGTCCCACTTAAACATATCCTCAACTGTGGAGCAAACCCCTTTGTCGCCAACAGGTCCGTTATTGCGGGTATCCATAATCCGTGCATAACCGTAGCGTAAAGCCCTGAAACCATCCAGGTGATTTCTTTTAATTGAGGTGTCGGCTGTAGTGTAGATATAGGTTGAGTTCATGCCCAATGGCCTGAAAACCCTGCGTTGCAGAAATTCGTTCAGGCTCAGGCCTGAAATACGTTCAACAACTGTTGCCAGCATAACATAACCCGTGTTTGAATAATCGTACCGGGTGCCCGGCTTAAAAAAAGCAGGCAGTTTATATTTCGCCATCAATTCAATTACATCTTCATTATCGGGAGCAATCTCCTGTTTCCAGTATTTGTCGGTTAAATACATGTAATTCGGAAGCCCGCCGACATGATGAAGCAGGTGCCTGATAGTAACATTATTGTAAGGTAATTCGGGAATATATTTCACCAANNGTAAACTGTTTGCTTACCGAGGCGAGTTGGTAAATCATTTCGGGTTTAGCCTCCACTTTTCTGATGGGATCGGCATATCCGATCGAACGCTCATAAACATTATAGCCGTTGAGCGCAACCAGAATATTGCCATTGAACCTGTATTTCGTATTGAAATTCTCAATAACAGAATCGAGGCGGGCAAGTTTTTCGGCTGAAAATAATTTACATAAATTGAGGTTTTCCTCTTCGGTAAGAATTTCACTCGTGTTGAGTGTTGCACTGGAAATCCGGCTGTCGTAAGCCGAAAAACCAACTACCAGTAAGAGTACTAAAGCGAGTTTTACTAAAAGTCTCATCAATTTCCCTTGAGAATTTGGTGTGTAGTATATTGAGTGATTCACAAAAGTAAAATTATTTTTTTGTGATGAGTAAATTTTGTCATTTTTTTTCTTCCTTCCAAAACAGCGACAGTAGTATATAAATAATTACTATTACCGGAAGGGCCGCCCATTTAAATGCGATCAGGGCAACCAAAGCAATAAGTAAAAATATATACCTGAGCCTGTTGGCCGAAAAAGAAAATCCACTTGAAAATTTCATGGCAAACAGCGGAATCTCAGAAGTAAGCAGGAAACAGGAAACAGGAATCAAAGCCAACTGAAACCAAAGATTATCAGCAATTACCGAAAGCAAACCAGCATCCTGCAAAGCCCCTTCGCCCGAAATTAAAGCGAGCGAAACAATAAACAGGGCATTGGCTGGTGTAGGAAGTCCAAGAAATGAATCGGTTTGCCGGGTGTCAATATTGAATTTTGCAAGCCTCAATGCCGAAAAGGCAGCGACCAAAAGCGCCGGGTACGGCAACAGCCAGGCAATCCCGCTATATTGACCGAGTTGCGGATTATTTCTGATCAGGCAAAAAAGAATAAGTGCCGGAGTTAATCCGAATGAAATAACATCGGCCAGTGAATCGAGTTCTTTGCCAATTTCCGATTTTACATGAAGCAATCTTGCTGCGAAACCATCGAAAAAGTCGAATATGGCAGCCAATCCAACCAGGGCTGCAGCAAGCTGCAATTGCCCTTCGATGGCAAAAATGGCGGCAATTGAGCCACTCAACAGATTAAACAGGGTAATTGTATTGGGTATATGTTTTTTCAATAGCATTTTTATTCGTTGCGCGAAAATTCTTCACAATTCAAAAATAACATGAACTGTTGACCCTGCAACACGAATCCTTTTTTTATTTCAACTTTCTGATGTTTATAAAAATACAACTTCACTTAAAATAACAGGTTTCAGCACCAAAAGTGGTATTTTTGAAATGAGGTTCACACTAATTTGAGCAGCTTATTAACTTTTTGAGCGCAGTTTTGTTAATGGTTAAAGCCTTTTTAGGGATAAATTAATCTTCAGCTTCCGGGCAAAATCACAAAAATCAGTTTTATGGAAAACAAAAAGCACATCGAATCACTGGGTTTTATAATTAAAAAAGAGAGGCTCACCAATCTTGCTTCTGATTACAAATTTAATGAACTCCTGCTCGAAGATCTTGATCCGTTTCCCGGCTTTTACGATCATTTCCATATTCCCATGAACGAGCAGGAACAGAAACCACGCTCAATTTTTGCCATTGTAAAGTCCGTTTCATTCGAAGATATGGACGACTTTATCAGGATGACCATGAACATCAAAAAGACCTTTCCACAGCATTTTGATGCAATTATGGGGCGTCTCGAACTGCAGAACAACCAGGTTACCTGTATCAGGATATACATGGATAACTATACCGCTTTGCCAGAACTGATAAGCCTTTATAGTAAAAATGGTATCTCGTTTTATCCCAACAAAGTGGTAAAGCAATTCAGCAGTCTGATAAACGTCAAAAAGTATTTCTCTCTCGAACAGATTGCCCCATCCATCTATCGCGATGAGGATATGCCCGATACCTACTACTTCCCGGTCGAAAAATATCTTCCCTGGCCTAAATTTGAAGCAATTTCGGTATCTATCCGTAACAACTCAGACCATAAAGTATATGGTGCCGCCCAGGCCGGAATTTACTGCAAGGCCGGTGTTGTAGAAATGGTTCGTATTTACGATCCCAAAGCAAGTGTTGAAAACCTTAAATACCTGAAAGAGAAATATGCTGTTGAAATTGCCCGGACACTTTAACATTTTTATCACTTTCGCAGGGTAAAAATCTATTTAGTACTCCAGGCACTTGAAAATGGACCCTATTTCCAGGTATCCTGATGAGTATCCTCACATTTTATTCTTTGCCACAAAAACACTAAATAACCAAAGATTATTTTTTTTAATTACTTCATATTAAGCATTTTTGGTGTCTTGGAGTTTTGGTGGCTATATGATTTTATTTTTAATTGGACAACAATGACTTTTATAAGATGATTTCCGCAGATGAATTTTCAAAATTATCGCTTGAAGAACAGGTAACCACCCTGCTTGGCAATGGGTCGGAATTACTTGAGCGGATTTATATTTACTATGTTATTAAGCTCTACAGCCTTTCCGGTTTTTTTGTCGAAATATGGTATCAGCAAACCACCAACCGGATTGACAGGGTAATTGTTGTTCAGCTTAGCGATGTAATTCACCTCTACGAAAGCCAGATAAATATTTCTGATCTGTACAACTAATTTTATTGAAAGACTTTAATAGGCAGTGGTTCTGTCTTATACTTCAGATTCCTGTTTTACCTTTCCTGAACAGCAAAGTATAACTGGCATATCATTTGTCCTGATAATAAACTCATCCATTTTATTTTTTTNNCGAAGACTATCGGAGCCAACAACAGTAATTCAATAATTTGATATATAAATCAGGAGGCTTCTGAAAATCCTGGAAAGAGTAAGAGGTGGTAGCTGAAAAACCTATGAGTAAGCAACTTAAACTTAAATCCTATGAAAAAATCAAATTTACTATTTGTATCATTAATCCTTTTGGCGTTTACATTCTCTGCCAACGCCCAGGTAACTTTTGGAATTAAAGTAGGGGCTAACCTCAACAACATCAGCCAGGACTTCAAAAACAGTGACTGGGAAATTGCTACAAAATTCAAACCGGCATTTCATATTGGTGTAATCGCAGATGTTCCTTTCAGCGATAATTTCAGTTTCCAGCCCGGGCTGCTATATACCAGCAAGGGTTTTAGTTACGACATGGACGAATTTGTAGCAAATTACTTTGAGGAAGAAATTGATGGACTTACTATTGATGGCTATGCCCGTGGTACTTTCAATTATATAGAAATTCCATTGAATTTTGCTTTCAAGGCTGAGGCGCTTCAAATCTTTGCAGGACCCTATGTTGCAATGGGTATTAGTGGGAAACAAAAGATGGACTTCACTGTCAGCTATATGGGCATGAGCGATTCTCAAAAAGATGAGATGAAACTTAAACCTACTTTTGGAGAAGTAAAAGATGGTGATCTGGCCGATGATGAGGATGCATTCTCAGCTCTCGATTATGGTGTAAATGTTGGAGTAGGGTATAAAGTTGGACCAATTCTGGTTCAGGGTGCATACTCTTTGGGAATGGGCAATTTAACTCCTAAATATGAAGGTGATTCCGATTCCGACAGAGCCGATTATAAAATGTCAAACAGGGTTATTACACTGTCCGTCAGCTATTTCTTTGGAGAATAAAACTTAATGATTTTTTATTATAAAGGCTGGAAATTCCAGCCTTTTTTTTATATGCAACCTTCTGAAATCAATATCAATACCTGCCAATAATTCCACTTATGCTATTAATCCAATTTTTATTTTAAGCATCTCTTTTCCCAAAAATAGTCTCCTGACTAAAATCTAGAAAGTATAATTCAATATAAAGCTGGTTGCGGGCCCTACATATCGCAACCCATTTCCAGGCTCAAAACGGGCTTCAAATGTAAATTTAGAATATCTCAAACCTAAACCCGCAATCATTCGCATGGCTCTCCATTTTTTAAATGTAGATGTCTCCTTATAAATGTTTGTTGACAGAATAACCCCTTCATTTATCTCCTTCAGGTCGCCTCTGTAGATTTCAGTTGACAAACCTAAACTTCCGAACAGCTTTATTTTATCATCCTTCAGGTTATATCTGATGGTATTTATAAGTTTACCCGAATGAAACTTGTAACTTGAAAAAATATTTGTGTAACCAGCTTCATTTTCTATTCTTTCGCTGTCTTCGAGCAAATAGGGCGATACATAGGAATATTCATTATAAAGTGACCACCTTGGAAGACTAAGCGGTCGGCCTATTTCAAAGCTGATACCAAATGGGAAAGTAACAAAATTGGTGGTTTTAACATTTGCATATTCATAAGCATCAAAATGCACAGAAGTAAGTGATAATCCGGCAGAAACACCGAATTTAAGTGAAATATTTCTTACAGGTTTCAATGACTTATATTCTTCCCCAATGCAATCATAATAAGCATAGAAAAGCTTTTCAATAGATTTTAATCTGTAAGGGGTCTTACTGATCTGAGTTTTGATATAAGGACAATCCCTAAAATAATCGCTCAACTGCCCTCGATATTTCAAATTCTCATATACTTCCTCTAAGTTTTGAAATCTATTTGGTGTGGTTTCATCTTTAGTAACGATTTTATATTTTTTATAAACCAGCAATTCAAAAGCGGTGTCAGTTTTAATATAATATTGTTCCGCAATCGCTTTGCGGTAAACATACAATGGTTTTTTCCCTTCAATTACGGTCTGCAGGAACACCAGATCTGTTTCAAGAATCAAATCAGGTGTCTCGCTCAGGTACTTATCATCCCTCGAACTATTCTCTACATCAACAAATCCGCCCTGCCACTTCTCGTTTTTCAACCAAAATTCTTTTATATCATAAGGGTCATAATAAGTTCCTTCATCAGTGGGGGAGATTTTAAACAAAATTCTGGATGGATTCATCCCCCA